>JAHFEG010000061.1 GCA_023248595.1 Myxococcales bacterium
GCATAGAATTAGTTTCTTTCCAGGGCATAAAGATTCCTCCAAGAAATCTCTCTACCCATCTTAAAGACTGTCAGCTATGTCTCCGGTTTATTTGTCAACTATGTATCAGGTTCATACCATAGTGGTTGGCTGATCACTCTCAACCCGAAGAACAATGATTTTAGGTTTATCTTCTGTCTCAAGTATGAGTGGTGAATTATCTAGAGAAAAAGAAGAAAAATGATTAAGAGAGACACCGTTGATTGCCGGCGCTAAATCTATCCAAACAGAATTGTCCGTGTGGTCATGCAAAAGTTCAGGAGTAGCTTTGTTTGCTTGGGATAAACGGGTTATATTGTGAGCATGAATATTGTAAGACACCAAAAATATAAAATAAAATAAATATTTGAGCACATTAAAGCCTTGAATTTTGTTTTTACAAAGAACTTTTAGCATCTCAAAATTCGTTGTCAAATAGAGCCATATAGATTAAGAATGGCCAAGAAATGTCCTTTAAAATTTAACAAATAAGTAGTTATAAATGTTTACATATTTTTTTAAGACGGTTAGAAATTTAAAATCTTGGCAGAAAATATCGTTTGCGATGTTGGCTGGGGTCGGTGCGGGGCTTTATTTTGGTGAAAGTGCCACAGTTTTAAAGCCATTAGGTGATATTTTTCTCAATTTAATCAAGATGGTCACCATCCCTTTGATTTTTTTCACCTTAATTTATGGCATTACAAATATTGAAAATACCCAAGACTTGAAAAGAATTGGTAGCAAAGCAGTGGCTACATTTTTGGGTACCGGTATGTTTGCTGTGGTGATTGGCTTGGTGACAGCAACTTATTTAAGGCCAGGATTTGGGACAAAAATGTTAATGCCCAAGACTTCCGCTCAAAGTGATTTGCCCGATGTGGCGTCCCAGTCGATTGTTGATTTGATTGTGGGAATTATTCCTAAAAATGCCATCGCGGCCATGGCAGAAGGGCATATCTTACAGGTTATTTTGTTTGCATTTTTTGTGGGCGCAAGTCTCAATATCATGCGTGAAGAATGCAGTGGCATTATTACTTTATCTCGCCAGACAGCTCAGTTAGCCTTTAAAATGATTGCCATCATTATGCATTTTGCTCCGATTGGGGTTTTTGGTTACATGGCTTATGTGGTGGGTGATCACGGGCTTCATGTGGTCTTCATGCTCAGCAAACTGGTTTTCACCATTTTCGTGGCTTGTTTTGTCCAATATCTGATGTTCGGAGTTTTGATTTGGGGCTGGGCCAGACTGTCGCCTTTGCCTTTTTATCGTAAAATGATTGAACCGCAGCTAATTGCCTTTTCGACCAGTAGTTCGAAAGCAACGTTGATTCCCTTAATGGAAGTTGCAGAAAAAAAACTGGGAATTACCAAGCAAAACAGTCGATTTTTAATTCCATTGGCTTCTGCTTTGAACATGGATGGCGGTGCCATTTATCAAGGTGCCTGTGCTGTCTTTTTTGCGCAAATGGTGGGTCTGGATTTAAGTCTAGCGCACTATGGAACGCTTATTTTCATGTGCACGCTGGCATCGGTGGGTGGTGCTGGCATTCCGGGCGGTGTTTTGCTCTTTTTGGGCATGGTGCTGCATTCGGTTGGATTGCCGATCGAAGGTGTTTTATTGGTGGCTAGCGTGGATCGCCTTCTCGATATGGGCACTACCATGATCAATGTGACGGGTGATGCGTGTGTGACATTGCTGATTGATCGCTCCGAAGGTACACTTGATGAAGAAACCTATCTGGCGTCCTAATCTGAATTAAAAAAATTATTTTCAAAAACAATTTGCATTTAAATTCACTTCTAATTTAGATTCTAAATACTCGAATTGATCGCGCATGGTGTGCATCAATAAAAGTACCGCGCCCTAATCTCAGAAAAGTTGAAGGCGCGGCAGACACAGTTAAGCATCGGAAAGACCAATAAACATTCCGATGCTTCTAGTCAAGATCAGGTTTCAGCCTGGCTTGAAGGGAATTGTTTATGACAAACAAAGTTTGCATTCCTGTAGAAATTATCCGCAACACAAAATTATCACCACGTGCCAGGCTTATCTGGGCCGAGCTTTCTCTTTTACCCAAAGGTGCGGTTGGTGAATTTGTGGTTAAGCACAAAGAGTTGAGTAAGCTGCTGGGAATTTGCGACAGCACCTTGCGTCGAGCTGTGAAAGCGCTCGAAGAAGCAGGGCTGATTCAGTGTGTGGGACTTTTTGAGAAAAAATATAGAAAATATGTTTTTAAAAATTGTCATTCCGGACTCGTTCCGGAATCTAGTTTAAACGTCGACAGTCTAAATGGCAAGCATGACAAAAAAGAGCAACCTTCTTCCTATCCAATCTCACCGTTTAGTAATTGGAAAGAAACATTCCAAGAATTAAAATCACAAATTAAGCCCGAGCCCGAACCAGAACGACCACGTACTCCTGCTGAAACCCATTTGCTGCGCATGAAATATCCATTTGTGAATGGAATCCCAAGCAGAGATGACAAATCAAAAATTGTTTACGCCAAGCATTTATATGGATTCAACAAAGATCAGTGGCGCGCCCAATTTCCACTTTTAAACGGTACAAACAATCGCCCGCTTTTAGACGGTGATCTGATTGAATACATTATCATGCGAGAGCCAGCCAATATTGCTGGTGAAAAAATGATGGACATCATCGACAAAGAGTTGCAACGCTTCACCGACTTTCCTATCGATAGGGCCTAAAGGTTTTTATTAGCAATTCGCTCCTGTCTTGAGACATATAAGCAGGAGCAGTGCTATATCTTGTCTGTGTCATTCATTTTTGTTTCGGAAGCTGTGAGTAGTGTGCTGGTCAATTCTTGCATATCTTTATCTGTTAACAAGCTTGCTTCGAGTGATTCACGATAAGAAGCTTTGGCCACATCTTCTAAGCGCTTCTCAATGGTGTGAATTCGGTGAGATGCTGCGTTTAAAAATTCCGGATCTTGGCTTTTTTCTTCTAAGATTTTTA
>JAHFEG010000018.1 GCA_023248595.1 Myxococcales bacterium
TGCATAGAATTAGTTTCTTTCCAGGGCATAAAGATTCCTCCAAGAAATCTCTCTACCCATCTTAAAGACTGTCAGCTATGTCTCCGGTTTATTTGTCAACTATGTATCAGGTTCATACCCCCGATATTGGATTTTCGCCCTCACCTAATTTTTCCAAATCGAGGACGTTAAAACTGGATTCCGGAACGAGTCCGGAATGACGAACAGGGGAAACCTCGACGTTTTTAAACACAAATTTCTTAAACCGTTTTTCAAACAACCCAACAAATTGAATGAGCTTATTTTCCTCGAGGGATTTAATGGCGCGACGAAGCGTACTCACGCAAATTCCTAATTGCTCACTCAATTCTTTTTGGTTCACCACAAATTCACCAACAGCGCCCTTGGGTAAAAGAGAAAGCTCTGCCCAGATAATTCTGGCGCGTGGCGATAATTTTATGTTGCGAATAATTTCAACAGGGATGCAAACTTTGTTTGTCATAAACACTCCAAAGCTTTTAAGAAAAAGCTTTGACAAGCAGAACCGGAGTGTTAATTTTCGCCCCGGTTCTTAAGTGGACTTGCCGCGCCGTATACCGTCTAAAGTTAAGGCGCGGTACTTTTGTTAAACGCACACCATGCGCGATCAACAAATGTAAAAACAGAATAAATTAAAATCTAAAATAAAAGCAATCCGATGTTTGGATTTTTTTTCATTGCCAAATGGTTGATATGGGCATGATAAAAATAAGAAAGGATTATATAATGTCTCACAAAATTTATTTGCTTTTTGCCTTAGTGCTGAGCCCTCAACTTTTGGCTGATACAGCTTCTCTCGCAGGTTCGGGAAAATCTAGTTATTCTTCCTCCAAATCTAAAAATGAAGGTTCAAGTACTGACGAAGGAATCATTTTTCTACAAAGTAGTGAAGATATCCCAGGGCAAGAGGCAATTTGGCAGGAGGCAGATAAGCAGCCTTCGAGTCGCCAGCGGAGAGATACCGTTGAACCAGACTATAAAGCTATTTTTGCTCAGCAGAGCGAATATATAGATCCTAATAAGTTCAAGCCTGACGGAAGCATAGGCCCTGCTGGAAAATTATGGGGTACGCGTAAACAATGCATTAGCGAAATTGTTCGAGATGAAAATGGGACGATGACACATGTCGTTACAAGTTGTGGTGAAAACACCTCTGAATGGAGCCCTTGCTTTTCCGGCGATGTGACAATGGAAATTAGAAAAGACATGCTCTCTCCCGTACAAACGGTTCGTATGGATGAATTATCAAATTATGAAGGCTATCTGGTCCAGTCTGCCCATGATCGCTGGGGTATTTTGACCAATGTTCCGCATCATGATCCAGATATGGCGATGGAGTTTCTAAAAATTACGCTAGCGAACGGTGCTGAATTATCTATCACAGGCAACCATTATCTTTATCGTGACGATGGTTACGGAAACCAACAACGTGTTTTAGCTGCCGATTTGAAACTGGATGATAAACTTTTTGTGCAAAGTCTAGATGAAAGCATTTTAATGCGTTCGATTGAATTGCAGATGAAGCAGGGAATTTATGCGCCAGTTGTAGTGTCGCAAGATCCAGTCAATCCTGATTTAAATATGGCTTTTTATGCCAATGGGGTTCTGGTTGATAGTATGTCAACTCAGGGAGAAAACATTGCGCGACAATTGTATGCTTTTGCAAGCATGCGTTTAATCTCTTATCCCAAGTCAGAAACAACGAGGATGGGGCATCGCTCTTTATGGAAAGAAGTCCTTCTTGCCTTGATAAGCCCGTTTGTGAATACCCAAGTAGAAACAAGCGCAAAGAAAACTGATTTGTAGGGTTTCTGCTTGTCATTCCGGACTTGTTCCGGAATCCACCCCAAGTACTAAAAACATGGATGCCAGACTAAATCTGGCATGACAATTTCGGGGACGTGAATGCTTACGTTCAACTAGCCAGAAAAACTAGAACCGCAACCACAAGTACGTTTGGCACCTGGGTTTTCAAACTTAAAGCCAGCGCCTTCTAGGCTTTCAATGTAATCTACAGAGGCTCCGCCAATTTGAGCAGCGCTAAAAATATCAGTGACAATTTTCAGATCATTGTGTTGCATTAAAATGTCATTCTCATCGATATCTTTTATGAAATTCAGGGCGTATTGGAAGCCTGCACAACCTCCGCCTCGAATACTTACGCGCAAAAATTCGCCATCTTCACCATTGGTTTCCATAAGGGCTGACTGTGCCATATCAAGGGCTTTCGTGCTGAATCGGATTGGGAAAACGGTTGCCTCTACTATGGGACAAGGAAATTGCGACATAAATACGTACTCCTTTTTAATTGCCATAAATTAATACTTTTACTTAAAAAAGCCAATGTTTTATTTTTTACTCAGATGTTTCTGGGCTTTCATTGTCTTGCGTATCGAACTCATCTTCGTCTGTTGAAGTGACTGGAATACGGTAGTTGTCTGACAGCCAATTTCCTAAATCAATGGTTTGACATCTCGTGGAACAAAAAGGGATATATGTGTTCTGATTTGCAGAAGCTCGTCGATTGCAAATAGGACAGACTAGATTTGATTGATCAGAATGTGGCATCTCTGACGTCTATCAAAAATTGAGGAGAGAGCAAATAGTATTCATAAAAAGTGTGCCGAATATGAAGGTCTTTTTAGGTCTCCTCGTAAGAGATGGAAAGGAGATTGCAAAAAAGTCTTTTTTTATCACAAGTTAGGTCTTGTAAATTAAAAGAAAATCTGGTTTTGTGCGCGTTAAAGGGTCGCATATTGTCAGTGAAAAATATGGGCCAATATTTAACAAGTCTAGATGCAACAAAAAGGGGTTATTTAATAACTTCTTGTGAAATTTAGAATGGAGTAAAAATGACAGGTCAGTCAAGGCGTAAACGTTCTACATTATCGTTCAAAGATGTGCAAATAGCTTACTTGATGAACGGTATTCCCTCTATCGAAAAGCTTCATAGAGATGGCAAAGCATCAACCTCAACTATTAGACGAGCTTTATCCCATTTAAGAAGTGGCGGCAGAGAAGTAACCACTTTAGAAAGTTGGATACAAGAGAATTTAGGAATTGGTGTACGCGGTCGTGCCGCGCCTCAAGCAGGTCAAGAACGTGTTTATAGAGCACAACAGATTAAAACAAGTGGACCATTTCTACGTCTTCCTTTAAGCGCGCTTAGCATCAATAAAGGGGAAGTCGTTTCAGTGCATTTTGAAAAAGATCGGATTGTTGTTAAAAAAGTGTAGTCTTTCGTTAAGATGAAAATTTGGATGAGGCCCAGAGTTGCGAGTTGGCACCGGGGCCTTTTTTTTGTTCAAAATATCAGATCCGTCGCTATCAATATCGTCCATATTAAGTAGCGAGGATCGAATGATTGTAGGTTGTCCTTCAGAAATTAAAGTCAAAGAGCATCGTGTCGGCATTGTGCCTGCTTCGGCTAAAGCATTGGTTGCTAGTGGCCACGAGGTCCTTATCCAAAGGGGAGCAGGTCTGGGTTCTGGCATAGAAGACGTGGAATATGAAGCAGCAGGTTCCCAAATTGTTGCGACCGCTGCAGAAGTTTGGGAAAATTCTCAAATGATCGTTAAGGTCAAAGAACCTTTAAAGAGCGAATATGGTTTTTTGTGCTCAGATCAAATACTCTACACCTTTCTACATTTAGCAGCAGAGGCCGAACTTACAAAAGCGCTTTTAGAAAATAATGTGACAGGAATTGCCTACGAAACAATTCAGGTTGGATCATCGCTGCCTTTGCTTAAACCCTCGAGCGAGGTGGCTGGGCGCATGTCGATTCAGGTTGGTGCTTGGTGTTTAGAAAAACATCAAGGTGGCAAAGGTTTGTTGCTGGGCGGCGTGCCAGGAGTTCCTAAAGCAAATGTGGTTGTGCTGGGTGGCGGCGTCGCTGGTCTTAATGCGGCCAAGATTGCAGTGGGGATGGGCGCAGAGGTGACCATTTTAGATGTTAATTTAGCGCGGTTAGAATACTTAGATGACATTTTTGGTGGACGGATACAGACCTTGTATTCGAATTCCTATCATATTTTTGAGTGTGTTAAAAAAGCAGATTTGGTCATCGGTGCCGTTTTAATTGCCGGCGCCAAAGCACCCAAGTTGCTGACAAGAAATATGTTATCTTCTATGAGTTGTGGTTCGGCCATTGTCGATATTGCCATTGACCAAGGTGGTTGTGTCGAAAGCATGCACGCCACCACTCACGACGATCCCACTTTTGTCGTGGACGGGGTTGTTCATTATGGAGTTTCTAACATGCCAGGCGCAGTAGCGCGCACCAGTACTTTTGCTTTGGCCAATGCCACGCTTCCTTATATGCGTGAGATCGCCAATGAGGGTGCTGTGCGTGCCTGTCTGCAAAATCCGTCTTTGGCGTTAGGGCTCAATACTTTTAAAGGAAATGTGACTTACCAGGCTGTCGCGAAAGCGCATGGGTTACCCTTTGTGGAATTTCAGCAGCTTGTATGATAGCTGTTGAAGAATGATGCACAATTCAGAAATCATAGATGACGCCAAACAGGCTCTTGCTGCTTTTCAAACGCGCGGTCCTTTTCAAATCAGTCGCATTACCACGGGTTTGATCAACCAGACATTTCGCGCAGATGGAGTTGCTGGAAGTTACATTTTACAGCGCTTGCATCCTATTTTTGCGCCAGCTGTCAATCAGGATATTGAGGCGGTGACATTGGTTTTGCAAAAGAAAAATATCCTGACACCGAGTCTTGTTAAAACCGATCAAGGTGATTTATGGGTGATGATCAACGAACATTGTTGGCGCATGCAGACATACATTGAAGGTCAGACATTTGATCAGGTGAAAAATCCGCAAATGGCACACGGCGTGGGTCAATTAGTAGGCAAATTTCACGAGGCGCTCGAAGAATTTTCTTATCAGTACTCTTTTGCGCGTTCTGGGGTTCATGACACGCCTCATTTTTTAAAAAGATTAGAACTTTTGCTATCAAGCGATCATCATCAACATGCACATTATGATGCCTTTTCTAAGCTTGCAGAAAAATTACTAAAAGCAGGTGAAACATTACCGAAAATGACAGAGCTGCTCAAACGACATAGTCATGGTGATTTAAAGATCAGCAATGTGCTGTTTAACGATGAAGTACAGCCTTTGTGTTTGCTCGATTTGGATACCTTGGGACAGATGCCTTGGCCCATTGAAATGGGAGATGCTTTTCGCTCTTGGTGTAATCCCCATGGGGAAGATGCGCAGATCATTTTTTTTAGTGAAGATATTTTTGCGGCGGGGCTCAAAGGTTATGCAGAAGTTGCAGGACATCTATGGACCGCCGAAGAAAAAGAGATGTTGTTGGTCGGTATGAAAACCATCCCATTGGAACTGTCGACACGATTTTTAATCGATGTCTTGGAAGATAAATATTGGGGATGGGACCCAAGTCGCTTTGCTTTTCGCGCTGATCATAATTTGATGCGAGCCTCGGGACAGTGGGAACTTTATCTCGATATTGCAAAAAAATCAGCAGAGCTATCTCAACTGATCCATAAGGCCTTTGCATAGGGATTTTATTGGATTAACACTTCAGACATGCAAACTTCGTCTAAGCTGCCTGTTTTTCAAAAACCGCCTACTTTTGTTGTTCCTTATTGGATCAAGGTTGTGTTTTCTTGGACTGCAGTGATCATGCTGGTGTCATTGATTGGTTTGCAAGTACATAAGCGTTGGCTCTACCGCCAACTTTATGCATTTAATATCATGCGGCCAACAGTGATAGCTGAACAAGTTGCTCCTGCGTTGGTTTTACAAAAAGGAAAAGACGGGCCGCCTATTGTGCTGTCTTATTTTGGCAAAAAATGGGTGCTTTTGCATTTTTGGGCAACCTGGTGTCCTCCTTGTCGAGAAGAAATGCCATCACTAGAAATTTTGCACCGAGAGCTAAGCGATAAGATGGTGGTCTTGACCGCCTCTGTCGATGAAAATTGGGAAGAAGTTTTGCGATTTTTTAACGGACATCTACCGCAAATGCTTGTTGCTTGGGATAAAGATCAAAAAACTGCCAAAGCTTTTGAAGTGGGCAAATACCCAGAGACTTTTTTAATCTCGCCTGCAGGTAAGATTATTGTTAGATTCTTGGGTCAAAGAGATTGGAGTTCTGCTGAAGCTTTAGAGTATTTGCAGCAGTTAATGAGCGATGTCACAGCACGACCCAAAGTGCTGTCACAAATTCCCAATAGTTTGCTTAACTCTTTTGGTTTCGCTGCGCTGGTTAAAAAAGATCTAGTTCAGTACATCTGACATGGTGTTGTTGCATGGTGACCAAATCATTTGGTTTTTTTAAGCTGTTTAATTTGGCAAAAATTGCGTCTGTTGAATGTCTGTCATTATCGAGGCAGATGTAGCGTTCACCTTCATGGCCAACAGTCATTTCCTGATAAAAAGAAAAATTTCCCTTCTTAAATTCATTACTCAGCACTTCTTTCACTTTTTTGTAAAGATTTGTATTAATTCCTCCGCCAAGGCTATAGAAATCAACGGTGAGTGCTTGGTGATTGGGAGCAAGCGAAGTTGCATTTGCTGTCAGCGAGCAAGCGGCAAATAAAGCGGCGATGGTGACTTTTTTCATGATTGTTCTCCTGTTTTTTTAAAGGAAGGCTTTAGCCTTCACAAAATATATCTGCAGGAAACATATTTCGGCAGCGAGAAAAATCATCAACCAGATGACGGAGACTTAGACTTTCTTCAAGAAACAAGTTTTCAAAACGATGTTGTTTCCGTCAACGCGGCAGTCAACTTCTTCAGGGTCTGAGGTGAGACGAATTTTTTTGACAACTGTCCCCCTTTTCAAAATAATAGAGGAGCCTTTTACCTTTAAATCTTTGATAAGCGTTACAGAATCTCCATCACTCAAAATAGTTCCGTTGCTATCTCTGGTATCCATAATTTCCTTCCGGTTAGAATTAGTCTGAAACTCTCTTTTAATAATCTTTAAGCGATTCTACAACATTCTTTTTAAGGGCTAAAATGAACGAGGTCCATCCATCACTGCTCAAACGTAAAATTATCCATTTTGATATGGATGCTTTTTATGCTTCTATCGAAGTAAGAGATGATCCAAATTTATTAGGTAGGCCTGTTGTTGTGGGTGGATTACCCAATTCGCGTGCCGTGGTTTGCACTGCTAATTATGAAGCAAGAAAATATGGCATTCATTCTGCCATGCCTTGCTCGCAAGCGTTTAGACTCTGTCCTGAGGCTGTGTTTATCAAACCCAATTTTGAAAAATATATGGCAGCATCGCTACAAATGAGAGAGATTTTTAAAAAATATACGCCATTGATTGAGCCTCTATCTCTTGACGAAGCTTATCTTGATGTCACCAATAATGAGAAGGGGCTTTACGCTGTAAAAATTGCCAAATTAATTCAAGATGAAATTTACGAAGTGAGTGGTCTGACGGGTTCGGCGGGCGTTGCTCCCAATAAATTGTTGGCAAAAATTGCCTCAGACATGAATAAACCAAAAGGATTGACTGTCGTGGTGCCAGAGAAAGCCATTATATTTATGGCAGAATTGCCGCTGCGGAAAATTCACGGCGTAGGTCCTGTAACAGAAAAAAAATTATTGTCTGAAGGTCTGCAAAAATGCAATGATGTTTGGCCTTATTCATTCGATGAATTAAAAATCAAATTGGGAAATCGAGCGCAATGGTTATACGATAGCTCGAGGGGAATCGATGAACGTCCGGTCGAGACAAGCAGAATTCGTAAATCCTTGGGGCAAGAGGAGACGTTTGTCGCGGATCTTTTATCGGTGGATGAATTAAAATTAAAACTAATCGATTTAAGCCATCAAGTTTCTGAAAGCTTAAAAGAGCGGAATCTAAAAGGAAGAACACTGACCCTAAAAATAAAATATGCTGATTTTACGCAAATCACGCGGCGAAAGACTTTTATTGAATCTATCAATGATGAAAGCCTGCTTTCGCAACAAGCTATGGAATTGCTGATTGGCACAGAAGCAGGAATCAGAAAGATACGGCTGCTTGGGCTTTCAGTTTCCAATTTCATATAGAAATTTCGTCTGGATCAAATTCGCATAGCCTTGCTGGCTAATGTTTTCTTGGTCATTTCGTGCACTAGATGGTCGGAACAAGTCCGACCATGACACCACTTATTTAAAGTAAAACGGACGAGTTATAGGGACTAAGCTTAAGAACTTTCTTACGAATTGCGTCAACACGGTCAAAAATTTCTTCTGCTTCTTTGATTTGTTTTACATCTTTACGCCAGTAATATTTAAAACGAGAAAAATGAGATTTTCCTGGATACCAATAAATGACTCCAAACCCTTTTTTGGAAAAAATGGGTGTGTTATGAATCGTATTGCCCGGAATAAAGAAGTAGTCTCCTTTTTTTATTTGATGAAAGCTGCCATTTGCCAAGGTCACAGTTTCGCCAATAACGACATAGTAACATTCAGCTTCATTGTGAAAATGAGGTTCGTGGTCTGACCTAGCGCCATTCGTGATACCAATTACGGTAGGAAAGTCTGAAAGTTCCTTCCAGAGATATCCAACAGGGGCGTTTTTTAGTTCACAATTTTTAGCTTCAACTATGTTGAAACTTTTATTTAAAGTTTTGCAGTAACGTTGATCTAAAAGAATTGTATCATCTGATTGAATGTTATTAAAATTAATTTTGTTGGTTTCCCATTTCTTAATGTAGGCTTCTACTGTGCCATTTCTGCACTCTTCAGGAATGGATTTTACTGGAAGAGAAGGCGAGCTTTCCTGAGGTAGAATAATATTCTGATGAGAGTTGTCTGCAAATAAACTTGTGTTTAGAAAAAATAAAGCAAGAAAAATCAGCTGCATCATCAATTTTACTCGGATTTTGTCATTCACAAAAATCTATATCGACCAGCAAAAATAAATGGCGAACTATAAAGGGCTTGATAAAAATTTTCATACGGCCTTAAATTCTCCTTGTGTCATCGATCCTCATGAGGCTATACCATCTTTTGCATTGTTACCTGGTTCGTAAATTTAACTCATGGAGTCCGCGATGAAAAAGATTTATTTGGTGACTTGTTTTGTTCTAAGTATTGCAATAGTTCCGCAAGCTTTTGCAGTATCGCCTTTAAGTCCCCGCCAGAAAGTTATTCTAGGATCCTCTGTCGCGGTACTTTTAGCCACAAGTATTTTAGCTGTAGGTATCGCATACGGCATTGTCTTTGTTGCTGATGGACCTAAAGAAATAACAGAAAAAGCCGTTTGTGATGTGGGAATAAATCCTAAACTTTACTGTTGTAGTTATACTGATAGTAAGCCTGCAGATCCTTATGAGAAAGTCTTGAAAAACTGTACAGCTGCTGCCGGGCGTGTAGAACCTATCATGGATATAGACAATAAAACATGTAGCGGGAGAACTCTAGAATGTGCAGCTGCGCAGCTCAATGCTGATCCTCTTGTATACCGACCTGCCATGGAAACAATTGGTGACGGGAAATTCAATGGAGGCATTGCATTGATAGGAATCAGCGCCTGTACATTTATAGGCGTTATGGCGTGCTTCGCTTCTTGTTTGAGTGGACTTGCTCTGCCACGGGAGGTTGCTGCAGGGACACCTTTTAAGGGGGAGCAACCTTCCACAACGGAATTGTAAGAGCGATGGATTTCATGCAGGAAAAGAAAACACTTCTTTTCCTGCATGAGAAAGCTGATCTGGTCTAATAAAAGTGGACACCTGGGTTGATGTGGAAAATTTACGTAACAGATTACCCTAGAAGGGAAACTGAAACGCTTAAAAAATATACGGAAGTTTTAAATAATTTGCTCTTCGTGTTCTTTTTTAAGTATTTGAGAAACCGTTTTCATGAAAGCTTCCACGGCTTTTTCTGTGTAAATATTAAAATCTCCCAGTTGCCCAGCAGCATGCCATGCCTTGTATCCCGCTGCCCTTAATGGCTCATAAGGAATTCGAAGGGCTAATTCTATTACGCTGTTTCTTGTTTTCAAATCTTCGCTGGGAGCGGATTTGCTAGACATAAACATTTCATCCATACCAGGCATATGAATAACTTGTTCTGCTTCACCTACTTTAATTGTCACTTCTGTTCCTAATAGAGTATGCAAATCTGCAGGGCTTGGTGTGGGAATTGTCAAACTGGCGGGTCCCTGAAAGTAAAATTTAAAAGTGCAAAAGGTGTTTTTTCCATCTTCGTCAAATTCAACAATTGTTCGAACTGGTGAACTTTTTATATTTTTAAAATGGCTAGTAAAATCATAACTATAATTATTACCGGCGAACAAAGAAGTTGAAAGCAAAAAAACGAAAGAAAGTAACAATGAACGCATAGTGGGACCTCTTGATTAATTCTGAAAACGACGTTTAGCAGAAAAAATTTTTATTAAATTTTTGTTATAGTTCCATGAGGGTAAATGATAAATATCTATTCATGAAGAAAATTGGCTCTGTTTTTTTAGAAATTATCCATAAAAGTTTCGCTGACGAGTCTAAATTAAAAAACAAGGCGAAAACCATGGAAATAGACGATGTTTTCGCAAAACACACGTTCGCTAGCAATGCTTTGATTTTGTTTTTTATCTTCAACAGATAAAGGTAGGTTTCTTGGAAAACTATTTAATTAATTTAAATCTACATTACGCTTAGCTAATTCTGAGAGAATAAAGTTAGCTCTGTCTCTAATTTTTCCATGGGGCACAATAATAATTTCATAATTAAACTGTTGATATTTGATAAGTAATTCTTCGTATTCACGTTTGGCTTCGTTGAAAGAATGTTGTCGCTCCCTATCAATACGGTAAATTTCTTTCCAAGGTGGCAGCATAAAAACTATGTTGTTATGCCGAAATTTTTTAGCGGCATTGGTAAAGTGAATCCCCTGTGGTTTTGATGGTTGGACTGAATCAATAATTCCTCGATCAAAGAAAACGAGATTTTTTTTCTCCGAGATGGAATTGAATTGATAGAGAGATCGGGACAAAGAAAGTTCCAAAAATTTATCGAGATTTTTCCATGGAAGTGCGTCTCCACCAATTGCGGATTGTTCTTTAACAACTTGACGACCAGGCTCTGCAACATATGAATATCCAAGAGCAGCAAGTTCTGAGAGCAAAGTTGACTTGCCTCCTCCTGAACAACCAGAAATAATAACAAAATTAGGTCGTTCAATCTGAGATTGCTCAGATATCTGGTATTGGTCTTCAATATTTGTAACAGTGAGACGTTGCTTCATAAATAAGGCTCCGAAGCTGAAGGGCTAAGAAAAAACTGTTAACGGATCATTTTGAAGAAGTCGCGACGCAGTTCGGGCAACCGTTGGAGGTTCGCTGGCGTGATGGCTATGATCAAGGCTTTAGGGTTTAAGCTTTGTTGAAGTTTTAAAAGTGAAATTTACAAATAAAGGTTTTTTAAAAAATTCTTCCCTTCAATCAATTCGACTCCTTTTTCTATTCTTTCTCGTTTTAAATGGTTTATGACTTGCACTGCAGGAAGCTTATATTTATTTAAAAAATAATTGAGACTATTCCCGATGCCATCAGTTGAATTTTTTACTTCAATCATTTGTTCAATTTGGTCATCTTTCACAAGGACAAAGTCGACTTCTTGACGTTCCTTGGTGTGCAAATATTGCAGGGAGTAGTTTTCGGCTAAATAATCTATTTTGGCAAAAACGTGCTTTAATAAGCAAGAAGCAACAAGATTTTCAAATTTAATGCCTTCATTGCCTTTCACTAAACCAGTGTCAAAAAAATAAATTTTGGGCTCTTTCAGTAAACTGCGGGCAATATTTTTAGAAAAAGGTGTGACACGAAAAATAATATAAAGGGCTTCTAATATTTGGATGTACTTTTTAACTGTGTTAGGTGAGGTAGCAATGTCTTCAGCTAGAGAAGTATAAGAAATAGGTGATCCTACGCGAGACCGTAATAATTCAAAAAGCAGTTGAATCGCTTTTAAGTTGTGAATATTTTCAAAATCAAGAACATCTGTTAGTATAAGGCTGTCTACATATTGAAGTCGCCATCGATTAGCATCAATCAAAGATGAAGCTAAAAAAGGCTCTGGAAAAGGACCGCGTTC
Source organism: Myxococcales bacterium (assembly GCA_023248595.1). Lineage (GTDB taxonomy): Bacteria > Myxococcota > UBA727 > UBA727 > JABDBI01 > JAHFEG01. The sequence continues at coordinate 12,100 of JAHFEG010000018.1, forward strand.
GATAAATTTATCTACAGAATAAGGAACCTCAACCTTTTCACATTCTGCAGGTGAAAGCGGCATGAGGCGATGCAAAAAAAAACGTCCAGCAAGAGAATCACCCATTTGGTTGAAAATTTCTAAACGAGCACTGCCTGTCACTAAGATTTTTTGGCCAGTTTGCTTTGTGTCAAAGATTCCTTTTAGATAATTTTTCCATTGAGGCATTTTATGAATTTCATCGAGAATAATTAATTCGGTGTTTGGGCGCCAAGACTCATTTAAAATAATTTTCTGATCTTCTGCGCGATCATAATTCAGGTAAACAGAAGAACTAAACTGCTCTGCAATCACTTTTGCCAAAGTTGTTTTGCCTGCTTGTCTAGGGCCAGCTAACAAGACCATTTTTTTTGATAAGTCTTTGATAATTAGGTTTTTTTGATATCTTTCCATGGAAATGCCCCCTCCGTAAATATAAGACTATTTTGCATTGTATTGCGAAAAAGTCAAGACCATTTTGCATTATATTGCGGAAAAGTCGGATTGCCGGGATTGGTCAAGGTTCAAGAACATCTTAAGCGGGCAAAACAGAAAGATTGATGTGGTCTAATAAAAGTGGACACCTGGATTGAGAGGGAAAAATTAAACTATAAATGCTAGGGTAAAATGGGATCTAGCGGTTGATGCAATTTTCTTCATAATAGCCAAAGCCTCTTGACCTCAAGTTAGCTTGAGGTTTTATTATGGCGTCGGTTTAAGATAACAAGGAATAAATTATGTTTGGATCTGAATTGGCTACAAAAAATAAAAATATTTACAGGCGTTTTATTCAAGAAATCTTCAATAATGGACGATTGGATCAGCTGAGTGAGTTTGTTTCTGAGTCCTATATCCTGCACGATGCTCCTCCAGGAATGCCATCAGGTCCAGAGGCGATAAAACAAATTGTGAGTATGTTTCGCACTGGGTTTCCCGACTTAACAATTATGATAGACCACCTCATTGGTGAGGGAGATATGCTGGCCGCAAAGAGTGCTACGCAGGGAACTCATCTTGGAAATATCTTTGGTGTCCCCGCCACTGGCAAATTAATTAAAATCTCAGGTCTTACGATGGTATGTATAAAAAACGGAAAATTAACTGCGAGTTGGGTTCGAAACGATATGGTTGGCCTTATGGAGCAATTAGAGCCGAACAAAAAATGACGAATATTGGGAGAAATTATAAATGTTGATCAAGGGTTCTTATGAAACATAACGATGATATCGCTCTGCTCCAGGGGAATTGGTTGCAATTTGGTTATGAGCGCGATGGTATTGTAGAGCCTGTCGATACTGAACATGGGTGGCAGCCGTTAACCAAAATTTCAGGTACAAACTTCACTGTCACGATTGAAGATGGCACTACGATACTTATCGGAAAATTTACACTGGACCAGACACAAGACCCCAAGGTGATTGACTGGATCGATAAGGGCGGTTCATATGCCAGCGAGCACACAATACATGCCATTTATACGCTAACAGAAACAGAATTCATTTAATGAAGTCAGCTTCCACCATCGGGCTCCATCAGGCGAATCTCAATTCTTTCTTTGCTGCGCCCAATATTTTGACGTTTCAAAGTAACGTAACCAACTTCTTTGGTCGATTTTACATGCGTGCCCCCACAAGGTACCTGGGTAAAACCATCAATGCGCCAATACCTTCTTTGTGAGATCTCATCCAGATAACCAGTTTGAATTGGTAAATCACTACAAATGATTTGATTGTAATCAGCAAGTATCTCAGGAAATAGAGTAGAGATATTTTGGTCATACAGAAAATCGATTCTTGCCTTATCTTGTGCAATATGTGCGCCAATTTTTTCAAGACCTGCCTTGCGAGTAACAAGTTCCAAAACCAATTCAGCTGCAAAGTGCAGACGCATCAATCGGTACCTGCGTGGCCAGTCGATCTGCATTTCAATTGCGTCACCGATTTTGAAAGGATGATCAGCGGGCAGTGTGTAGTAAATGAGATTGCCCATTTTTTCAGAATTTAAGACAGGCAAACGGTTCATGGTTGCTTTATCGCTTTCTTGTCCACCAGAAAACGAGAAAATAATCGTTTCTTCCGGTAGAATTTTATTTTCTCTGACTTCTTTAACTTTTGTTTGTAGCTGGGTAAGGTAAGGATCTTCCCAAAATATTTTTTTCATGTGATTTACTTGTCCTTAGCTGGATAGTGGATCACATTGTGAAAGACCACTTCCTGTTTTGTTGGATTCCGATAACCATGCTCAGTATCCGCAGCAAAGCGCGTGCCCTGTCCTGTAGAAATGGCAATCCATGCCCCGTTCTGCAGTACCTCTAAAGTTCCTTCTATAACCAAGATATGTTCTACTACCCCGGTCTCATGGGGTGGCGAAATATGCCGATAGCCCGGATAGAGCTTAAGGATGAAAAACTCACAGCGAATTTCGGGGTCGTAGGGAAAAATCGAGTTGACCTCCAATCCTCCAACCGATCGCCAGTGTCCTTCTTCACCTAGTGTATTTAGGGGATTTTTTGCAGTCTTCTCGAGTAGTTTCGAAAATGGTACACGAAAACCAGTAGCAATTTTCCATAACGTAGAGACTGTCGGGCTGGATTCTTCGCGTTCTATTTGTCCAAGCATGGCCTTGCTAACCCCGGTCTGTAAAGCGGCTTTATCCAAGCTCCAGTCCGCTGTTTTTCTTAACTCTTTCAAATTTTTAGCAATGTTTTTATTTAGTGAATTCATCTTTTATGGCCCAGCAAAGAAAGTCTTGTGCGTCATAGCGCACAATGATAAGAAAAGCAACCGTGCGCTATGGCGCACACAATTGCAGCTTATTTTGGAGATTAAATATGGCCCTTAGTCCCAGTGCTCAGAAAATTCAGAATGCGCTTTCGCAGATCAATTCAATGTAATCGAATTAACCGATTCAGCTCGTACTGCTCAAGATGCTGCCCAAACTCTAGGGTGCGAAGTAGCGCAGATTGTAAAATCTTTGGTGTTTGCTGAAAAGAATACAGGCAAACCAGTTTTGGTCTTGGCCAGTGGTGTGAATCGCGTCAATGAAAAAGTTATTCAGCAAGAAATCGGCGTGAAGATAACAAAAGCTGATGCCAAGTTTGTGCGTGAAGTTACAGGTTTTGCCATCGGTGGTATTCCTCCGCTCGGACATCTGCAAAGCTTAGACACATATATCGATCAAGATCTCTTTGCTTGGGAAGAACTCTGGGCTGCTGCAGGAACTCCGAACGCTGTTTTTAAACTCAAGTCCGGAGATCTTATGCAATTGACCAAGGGGAAGGCGATCAAGATTAAGTGATTTTCTTTAATATTTATATAAACACTCCGACTGTTTTCTAGAAAAAAGGCATAAAAAAAGGCTTCGACTCGCGGTGAGAAGAAACCCCTTTTTAAGAAGCATAAACCTGGATGCCAGCCTGCGCTGGCATGACAGGCACGTGTATGACGACGCGAATTACATCATTCCGCCCATACCGCCCATGCCAGGCATTCCGCCCATTCCGCCCATGCCACCCATACCGCCGCCCATTCCGGCGCCAGGTGCTGCATCTTTTTTATCGTCTGCTTTCTCAGCAATCATTGCTTCAGTTGTTAAAAGCAATGAAGAAACAGAGACGGCATTTTGCAATGCTGTACGGGTTACTTTAGTAGGATCGATGATGCCCCATTTGATCATATCGCCGTATTCTTCTGTTGCAGCATTAAAGCCAAAAGCGTCTTTGCCTTCTTTGACTTTGTTAACAACAATTGAACCTTCATGGCCAGCGTTAGCTGCAATCATGCGCAGTGGCTCTTCACAAGCACGTCGCAAAAGATCCACGCCAAACTTTTCGTTGGCTGTCACTTGCAAGGTGTCTAATGCTGCCAAAGCACGAATCAAAGCCACGCCACCGCCAGGAACAATGCCTTCTTCAACTGCAGCACGGGTCGCATGCAATGCATCTTCTACGCGGGCTTTCTTTTCTTTCATTTCGATTTCAGTCGCTGCGCCAACACGAATCACTGCAACGCCGCCAGCCAATTTAGCCAAACGTTCTTGTAGTTTTTCACGGTCGTAGTCTGAGGTTGTATCTTCGACTTGCGTACGAATTTGCTTAATGCGCGCTTGGATTTCTGCTTTTTGACCAACGCCATCAATTAGAGTGGTGTTGTCTTTGTTGGTGTTCACGCGTTTTGCTCGACCAAGATCAGTCAAGGTGACGCTTTCTAGTTTGCGGCCCATATCTTCGGAGATCAAGGTTGCGCCTGTCAAAATAGCAATATCTTCCAACATGGCTTTGCGGCGATCGCCAAATCCTGGGGCTTTGACTGCACACACATTGAGCGTGCCACGCAGTTTGTTGACGACCAATGTTGCCAACGCTTCGCCTTCAATATCTTCAGCAATAATCAAAAGTGGTTTGCCACTCTTTGCGACTTGCTCAAGAACAGGAAGCATATCTTTTAGATTAGAAACTTTTTTCTCGTAAACCAAGATATATGGATCATCAAGTTGGGTTTCCATGCGCTCAGCATTGGTCACAAAATAAGGTGATACATAACCACGGTCGAATTGCATTCCTTCTACCACTTCGAGGGTGGTTTCAAGGCTTTTGGCTTCTTCAACAGTAATGACGCCTTCTTTGCCTACTTTTTCCATTGCTTGGGCAATGATTTCACCGATGGTGGCATCGCCGTTAGCGGAAATGGTTCCGACTTGAGCAATCTCACGGTGATCTTTGGTGGGCTTGGAAAGTTTTTTCAGTTCTTGCACGAGAACTGCTGTTCCTTTGTCTAGACCGCGTTTGATTTCCATGGGGTTATGGCCAGCTGCTACGTACTTAGAGCCTTCAGCAAAAATTGCTTGGGCCAAAACCGTTGCAGTTGTGGTTCCGTCACCAGCATTATCTGAGGTTCTGGAAGCCACTTCTTTGACCATCTGGGCGCCCATATTCTCAAATTTGCAGCTAAGTTCGATTTCTTTAGCAACAGTAACGCCGTCTTTGCTGATGGTTGGCGAGCCCCAGCTTTTTTCGATTACAACATTACGGCCTTTTGGTCCTAATGTTACTTTTACGGTATTGGCTAGGATATTGACACCACGTAAAAGTTTTTCACGCGCTTTAACATCAAATATAATTTCTTTTGCTGACATGTTTTGCCTCAATTTAAGTTGGTTGGATTATTCAAGGATACCAAGCAGATCATCTTCACGGAGCAACAAATAAGACTGGTTGTCTAATTTGATTTCTGTCTCTGCATACTTTGCAAACAACACGCGATCGCCTACTTTGACTGAAACGGGTTTAATCTCGCCGGTTTCGAGAACTTTGCCTTTGCCTACAGCAACGACTTCGCCTTCTAAGGGTTTTTCTTTGGCGCTATCTGGGATAAAGAGGCCGCCTTTGGTTTTCTCTTCGCCGTCTAGGCGTTTAACCAAGACGCGATCATATAGGGGACGTAATTTCAATGTCATAATTTTCTCCGTTTGGGGCAGATACGAAAAATAAGGAAACCGCTATGGTTGCCGATGTAGGGTGTACCTTAATCGCATACGAAACAAGGTCAAGGGGATTTTTGGGGAAGAAATTTGTCGAACGAATAGGTTTTGCTAAAATATAAGAAAATGGGGGAATTTTTCATGCTGGTGTCCGCAAATAATTTACATGAATATTTTCGTGAGGCCTTAGGAGTCGCAATGCATAGAACCTCACTGCAAGTTACAGAAAATGCGCAGGCCTATTTAGTCTATTTGCTCAGTGACTTTACGCGTTCGGAGAATGTGTACGCTGGGGTTGAGCATGGGGATAAACCGACGCTTGCTTTGCTTTTATCAAGGGCGCAAGAAGCTGAGCCAGAAGAAGCGCTGCGGATCTTTAAGCATCTTGGAGATAGCGCCCTTTATCTTCTCGGTTTTTTCCATGATGCTGTGCAAAGCCAAGTGGTAGGTGCGCGTTATTATGTATCAATGGGAGAGTCTGCTTATTCTTCGGCAGCAAGCTTAACAAGAAATACACGAGAAAAGGCGTTACCTGCTGCAACTATATACACTGAATTGTCGCATCGGTTTGGAGATCTGGTTGATCTATTAAAGGTGATGAGCCTTCATGGGGATCGCTTAGGAACAAATGAAAATCTGACATCCGAACAATTGATGAATTTGGTGGAGAAATATCGAAGGACAAAGAATCCTGAATTACTTGAGTTATTGGCGAAAAATGGGGTTTCTTTGACTTCATCAGGCATGACTGAAGTGGAAAAAAAGCACGATATTTCTATTTTGTTGCACTAACAGCGTGCAATACCCACTTGCCTGATCCGCTTAGAAATGTTTTGTTTCGGGCCTAAAGCTTTCAAGTTGGTCTTGTAGTTTCTTATTTTTACGCTATGAATGTGGCGTTAAATCGAATTTTTAGTCAGAGGTTTAAGCAAAATGGCCCAGTCAGTTGAGCAAATGCGCGAGTATGAAACTATCTATGTGCTAAATCCAGAAGTCACTGATGGCGTAGCCAAAGAATTTATGCTCAAAATGAAAGAGCTTGTCACCCGTGAAGGTGGTAAAAATATTAAAGTAGATTGCTGGGGCAGGCGAAAACTTGCTTGGGAACGCGGCAAAATACAAAGAGGCTTGTTTGTGCATCACCTTTATATGGGTGGTTCAGGCATTGTGAAAGAGTACGAACGTACTTTGGCAATCGATGAAAAAGTGATTTTACGTCAAAGCATTGTTGTAAATCCACATGTTGATCCTGAAACACGTCCAGAGCAAGTAGATCAATTAGAGGCACCAGTTATTCGTGAACGCCGAGATGTTATGCCACGTCACAATTCAGATTTCGAAATGGATGATGACATGATGATGCATCACAATGAAGATGGCGATGACGAAATGATGATGGACTAGTATTTTTGAGAAATTTTAAGAAAAAGGGTCTTTAATTTTTATGGCTGCAAATATTCATATTATTCTTGCCAGAGATGTTGCCAATCTGGGTCATTTGGGTGAAGTGGTTAAGGTAAAACCAGGTTATGCGCGGAACTTTTTGTTTCCTCGTCAATTTGCGTTGCCTGTTTCCCCTGAACGTTTGAAACAGTTTGAACATCAAAAACGTTTAGTAGAACACAAGCGCCTGAAGTTACAGACTCAGTCTGAAGAAGTGAAAAAGCAACTTGCTAGCGTACAGATCACTGTTTCTGCCAAAGTTGGTGATCAGGGTAAATTGTTTGGCTCTATTGGAACTCGAGATATCGAAAAAGCAATGAAGGAACAAGGTCATCCTGTTTCGCATCGCGATATCAAGTTGGAAAACCCGATCAAAACCATCGGTCTTCATCAAGTGGAAGTTCGCTTAGAAGGTGATGTGAAAGCAATGGTCAATGTTGTTGTGGTTTCTGCAGTTGAAGAAACAGCGTCTGTTGCAGTTGTCGCTTCAGAAGAAATAAGTGATGAAGCTCCAGAATCTGCTATTGAGTAAATCATAAAAGTAAGATTCGTTAATAAGAAGCGGCCGATGTGCCGCTTTTTTGTATTTGTGTAGCTCAAATCATAGCCAAAATGAGCTTTGTACTCATATTACCTCAAGATTTATGACCGATTACAGGGAGTTTTATGACAAGAATCAACGGTACAATGGAATATTTATTTGCTGGCTACATTTCATCACGTAGTATGACGCCCGGAGTGGTGGATGAGAACGAAGCACAAGGATTGATTTCAGAAGCTGAACGCGAAAATCAAAGCGGAGGTTGCTGCTTTGGAGGAACGAAAGGAACAAATAGCTTAGATGCCTTGCTAGCAGATTATCCAGATAATTTTACACCTGCGGCCACACAATCTATTGCGCAGTGGATTGTTTCTGAGAGGCCAGTCTATGTCATATCTCCACCAACTATTCCTTGGTACCGTCGCAGTCCCCGTACTTGGTTTGGAGGAGGTAATTATGGTCATCATAGAAGCGATCGAGAAAGAAATGATCGAAGTGATCACCGCGGTTCTCGTCCTGGTCACTCCGGAGGAGGCCGTTCAACAACGCCTCGACACGAAACAACACCAAGGTTAACGATAGGGAATGGCAGACGCAGTTAAGCCTGCGCTTCTTCCAGAATAGGTTTTACGCTCAGATCTTTTTTGACAGGATGTCCTTCAATTAAGGCTGCCTCAAGGACATCGTCTACTTTTTTAGCAAAAATGAAATTAATTTCTTTTTTGACATTGGCGGGGATATCGAGAAGATCTTTTTCGTTACGTGCAGGCATGATGATATTCTTGACACCAGCACGATGAGCGGCCAGGACCTTTTCTTTAATTCCGCCCACTGGTAGAACCAACCCACGCAAAGTGACTTCACCCGTCATCGCAGTGTCAGGCCTAGTGCGTCTTCCTGTTAGTAACGAAATCAAAGCAGTAATAATTGTGACACCGGCAGAAGGGCCATCTTTTGGAATAGCGCCTGCAGGAAAATGAACGTGCACATCTGTTTTTTCTAAGAAATGCTCGTCAACATTTTCTGCCAGACCAAAATCCATGGCATGGCTGCGAATCCAGCTTAAAGCCGTTTGCGCAGATTCTTTCATCACATCGCCTAGTTGTCCGGTCAAAATAAGCGAACCTTTTCCACCCATTCTGGTGGCTTCAATGAAGAGCAGATCTCCACCTGAAGCTGTCCAAGCAAGACCTGTGGCAACGCCTGGAATAGCGGTGCGCTCGGCGACTTCATTGTAGAATCTTTCAGGCCCTAAAATTTTAGTTAGCTTTTCTAGTGTGATAATTTCTTTAGCACTGTCTTCTTTTTTATCGAGCTTGGCGACTTCAACAGCAACGGATCGACAAACAGATGCAACTTCTCTTTCTAAATTACGAACACCAGCTTCTCTGGTGTAGTGTGTCGCAATTTTTAAAATTGTTTCTTCTGGTATTTCAATTTGATCGGTGCTGATGCCGTGTTCTAGAATCTGTTTGGGTATTAAATGTTGTGATGCAATACTGAGCTTTTCTTCAAACGTGTATCCCGGGAGCTCTATAATTTCCATGCGGTCACGAAGTGCGGGTGGAATTGTTTCACCTTGATTCGCAGTCGCAATAAATAGAACATGAGATAGATCGAAAGGAACATCTAAATAATGATCACTGAACGAATTATTTTGTTCGGGATCGAGTACTTCCAGTAAAGCCGAAGAGGGATCGCCTCTAAAATCGTGTCCGAGTTTATCAATTTCATCTAATAAAAAGACTGGATTATTGGTGCCTGCTTTTTTCATGCCTTGAATAATACGGCCTGGTAAAGCGCCGATATATGTTCGTCTGTGTCCTCTGATTTCAGCTTCATCGCGCACACCGCCTAAAGAAATTCGGTGAAATTTGCGTCCCAGGGCATTGGCGATTGAACGTCCAAGCGAAGTTTTTCCAACGCCAGGTGGTCCTAAAAAGCACAAAATGGGACCTTTCATATCCGCTTTTAATTTGCGAACAGCTAGATATTCAATGATACGTTTCTTGATTTTTTCGAGCCCATAATGATCAGCATCCAAAGTGGACTTAGCATTTTGTAAATCAAGGTTGTCTTTGCTGTTTTTGTTCCAAGGCAATTCGGCTAGCCAGTCTAAGTAGGTGCGTGCCACTGTGTACTCGGCTTGGCTTGGCTGCATATTACGCATGCGGCGCAATTCTCGCTTCGCTGCTTTATCTGGTTCATCTGGTAAATTAGCAGATTTTAGTCGTTTCTCTAATTCTTCGAGGCCGCTTTCGTCATCTTCTTTATCGCCTAATTCTTCTTTAATGGCCTTTAGCTGTTGCCGCAAATAATATTCACGTTGCGTCTTACTCATCTCTCCCTTGACTTGGGAATTAATTTTGTTGGAGAGTTTTAAAACTTCGAATTGTCGATTAAGCAATTCTAGAACCTTGACGAGACGTTTTTTTAAATTGATCGCTTCTAAAATTTCTTGTTTTTCTTCGATTGTTGCATCGATGTTCGCAGTAATTAAATCTGCTAAATGCCCTGGCACTAAAATAGAATCCAGGAGTTGCTTGGCCATCACAGGAATTTCTGGCAGCAGATCAATTACTTCTCTAGCGGTATTTCTCAAATTAAGAGCCAATGCTTCTACTTCTACATCGCCCGTACCCTCATCTTCTAACGCTGAGATACGTGCCGAGAAGAATGGATCAATTTGCGAAAATTCTTCAACACGAAAGCGAGTGACGCCTTCGACCACGATATTGAATCCATCCTTGCCGGTACGGGCCAGTTTAATAATGCGTGCGGCCGTACCAACAGTGTACATGTCTTCGGCGTTTGGATCATCTATTTCAGGTGCACGTTGCGTGATAATCCCGAGCAAGCTTCTTTCTTGCTTTGCTTCTTCGATCAGGCGAATTGTTTTAGTTCGCCCAATGGTAAGTGGCATGACAGCTCCCGGAAAGAAGACGCTATTGCGCAAAGGTAAAATTGGTAATTCCGTAGGCAGGGTGATGATTCTGGAGTCGTCTCCACCACTTTTAGGCGCTGTCATTTGAAAACCTCCGCAAAAAATACTCGCTCACTTTTAAAGTATAGTTACCTACCGTTGGAAGGCAAGTCGTAAGCTTTTTTAAAAAACAAACACAGCTGATAAGAAGATTTATTTATTCCAAAGCACTAGTTAGCCAGATAAATAAAAGCAGAAAAGCGACCCTCTTCATCAGTAATTGCTTGTCCAAGTAAAAGCGGTTCTCCAGACTCCAGCTGGAGAGATGCTGAAAAAATTTTAATAAAGGCTTTGCTAATTGGTACCGTGCTGCCAGGACTTACAACTCTGCCGCTAATTTGTGTTGGTTTTTTAAGCGTAATAGACAAAACATTGTTTTTCGGAAAATCAAATGTCATTGTTTGATAAGGAAGTTTTCCTCCCGGTGGAGGAATAATGAAGAGTCGATATTTGCCTTGATCAAGTCTGAGCGGAGCACAACCATCATTTTTAATGTCCAAAGATTGAGTGCACCACTGACCATCATGATTAGATCTAGCTTCTATTCGCAGAGATGTTTTTTTAAGAACACCCTCTAGTGTTGATGAATCTTCTTGGGCAATGCGTGTAAGCTGGATGAGTGAGCCGTCAACCGGGTTCCCGCTGTAGTCGAGTAGGGTCCCATGCAATTCTTGTCGAAGGGGAAGCGTGATTGTAATTGATTCATCGCTCTCGACATTCCAATCATCATTTCGATACATACCATAAACGCTGTCTTGGGGCGCAACAGTTGCTAAGTTGTAAGAACCCTTTAGTAATTTTATTTTTGCTTGTCCTTTATCGTCAGTTTGCAATTGTTTTTCAATAAAATATCCGTCTAGTTTTCTTTTTAGATAAATGCGAATATCTTTAACGGGCTCACCTTGTTCGTTCACAACAATGAGAGATTTGTTATAAATTTGGTTGGTGCCATTTACGGTAATAGGTTCCAGATGGATGGTGCTATTTTCGAGTTCGTCTTCTTTTAAAGAGAGCTTTTCGCGAATAACTGGCAAATAATTATGTTCGGAATCTGGTTCGATGACCAGAGTTAACTTATGATTTCTATCCATCACGTGAGACAAGGGTGATGATAGTTGAACAGAAAAATTTCCGTTGCTCGTCAGTCTGCCAACAGAAGAAACCAGTTTCTTGCCTTGTAAAATTTTGACTGAGCTTGCTTTAACGAGATCTAATAATAATGGAAAAGGAAGGGTAATCCGTCCAGCGACAATAGAACCTTCATTTTTTAATGTAATGGTTTCGCTGTGATCTGTTGAGATCTGTACCTGTAAAAAGGTTGGAGGAAAGGCATTTTTACCTTCTGGGTTAATGACAATTTGATATTTCTGATCCGCAATTAATGAAAGGGTAAAATATCCGGTGTCTGCATTGATGATAGAAGATGAATTGTTTTGTTGACCTGTTAAAATTGCTGCAGCGCTTTCAGATAAGTTGTCCTCTGCTTTAGGTATGGCAATAATGTCAGGCACTAGGGCAGTAATGTCGCTAATTTCAGGGGAATCGACACCCGCGGTGTTACTTTTAAGCGATCCACGCACTGCAAGAGTCCCATGATAAAAAAAACGTGGCTTGATTTCGAATTGGGCAGGTAGATTTTTTACGGTGGATAGGTTGAATATTTGTTGGGGAAGATAGCCTGCAGCAGAAGGGTCGATTTCGATGTGAACTGAGCTTGTCAGATTTCTTGCTTGGGCTGGGCAGGTTTCTTTGGAGCAGGAAGAAGTATTGTTAAATTCGGAATCACTGTTGGGTTTTACTGTTGGCAGAGGACCCGCAGAACAGCTTAAGATAGACAGGAATAATCCTAATGTGATTACTTTTAGAAGGCGTGTCATTTTTGTTCCCCCTTAACAGTCAAGATTCGAGAACGAAATGGTCCAATGCATATAATCTTCATAAGCATTGGAGTCTGTATATCTGTTTTCTGGAATAATATATTTTCTATCAGCAATATAGAATTCGATTAAATAGGTGCCTTCAAAAAAAGTATCATTTAGTTTTTCTCCTAATGCATTTTCAATTGTTTGCCTGTCAACGGATAATGAAATAACCGCATTCTCACGGTTTTCTACTCGAATAGTGCCTGCGCCTGGTTGCAGAAGTTTCCCATACAAATCATTTGGTTTCTTGATGGACCATAAATAATAAAGAATGTCGTTTTGATTGGGATCTTTGATAGGAGGAATTGTGAAATCTTTCTTACAATTGTTTCCTAGCTTAATGGCTTTGAGAACCTCGCTTGGTGCGGGTTGAACATGTGTTTTGTCAATAAAAGGAGGCAAATTGGCTCCTTCAAAATCTGTCACGCGTGCCTCTTGGTATTCTAAACAAGACACGCAAGATATGAGCAAGAATAGTGCCAGGATGAAATGGGGATTTCCTTCATGATGCATATTTTTCACTCTGCTTGCGTCTGTCTTCTAAGTGACGAAAAATGGTTCTGGGATCGATGCCAAGTTCTTTGGCGGTTTGCGTGCGATTTCCAGCGTTGCGCTCGAGTGCATCGGCAATGTATTGTTGCCGGAATTTTTCTAGAGCATCCGACAAAGGCATAATTGCTAAAATTTCGGTATTAGTGATATCAAGATCGCAAGGCTTGATGCGATTTCCTTCACTCATCACGATTGCTCGCCTGATCCGGTTTTCCAATTGACGAACATTGCCAGGCCAATTGTAATTCAAAATCGCATTTTGTGCCTGTTCACTTAAACCTAAAATGTCTTTGCCATAGATTTTAGAATATTTTTGTAAAAAATAATGAGCGATTACCAAAACATCGTTTCCACGTTGACGTAGAGGAGGCACATCAATCTGAACAACATTTAGGCGGTAATATAAATCTTCTCGAAAGGTTCCCTCTTTCACCATTGCCGACAAATCCCGGTTGGTTGCTGCCAAGATGCGAATATCAACTTCTTCGCTTTTACCATCACCCACACGTGTAATGCGATGATCCTGCAATGCCCTTAAAATCTTAACTTGCAGATGCAGCGGCATTTCTCCAATTTCATCTAAGAAAAGTGTGCCGTGATGGGCAGATTGAAAACGGCCGATACGACTCGTGACAGCACCGGTAAAGGCCCCTCTAACGTGACCAAACAACTCACTTTCTAAAAGATTTTCAGGAATAGCCCCGCAATTAATTACAGTAAAAGGGCCAACGGCTCTTCCGGATCGACGATGAAGTTCTCTGGCAATTAATTCTTTTCCGGTTCCTGTTTCTCCAAAAATAAGGACACTAACATCGGTGCTCGCAATTTTATCGATATCATTAAAAACTTGCTGCATGTGACTACAAGAGCCGATAATTCCGCCAAATTTAGTAAATTCAAGACTCGCCTTTAAATGATTGGTCTGTTCAGTCAGCGCATTTATATGCAGCGCATGTTGCACTAATAATGAGGCTTGGCTGGCGAAAATAGTTAAGAGTTCAAGGCTAGTATTGTCGAATGCATTAATGAAAGAATTGTTGCCGAGATAAATCGCTCCAAACAAAGTGCCTTGGTGCATAAGAGGAACGCACATGACTGAAGTTAATTTAAAGTTGATAACAGATGACGAAGCTTTAAATTCTGCATCATGAAGTGCATCACTTACCACAATAGGCGTTTTACTTTGTAGCACTTTCGTGAGAATGGAATCACTTAGTTCATCTACGGTTTTTTCTAAGGATTGTCCCTGTACATTTCGGGCTACTTTTACTTTGGCAATGCCGTTTTCGTATAGAACTAAAAACCCTTTTTCTGCATGAGTAACTGCAATTACTTCGTCCATTAAAGCATTTAAAAGCTTAGGAATTCCTTCTTCTTCGGCAAGTTTTTTTGAGAATTGCAACAAACGTTTATAGGCAGTTACTTCGAGATGATGCTCATTCGTGTTTTGCTCCGAATTTTCTGCCGTGTTTGCATGAAAAACAATTTTGAACGGTCCTATTTCAATCTGATCTTTGTCTTTTAATAAATGCTTTGTAAAAGCATGGTTGTTAATCTTAATTGGAAATTTGGGTTCTGTGGCGATTAACGTAAATGAATGACTTTGATGGTTAATGTGCGCAGCAACAGAAGGGATATTTTGATCATTGATGTAGATGTCAGCATGAATATCTGATCCGATAGTTGTTAAACTTTTAAATAAAAGTTTTTCTTGTATAAGGACATCATTTAGAGATGCGATGAGCATAGCCATGGTGTAGCCTTTTTTATCAGTCTAGAAGTTGTTTTTTGCTTTTTTAAATTCCTGTAAAAACGCTTCGGTTGTTATATCGACAGCGCTGTTGACGGGGAGTTCTTTTGATTCGGGTTCCATATTTAAAATGGCATCGGTCACGCTATAAATATAAACAGCTAAAAATACGCCTAACGCGGCAAATTGTAAGGTTTGAGCTAAATTGTATTGTTCGAGAGTGGAATTAGTACCTGGCGTGTTATTAAAAGAACGCTTCCACCAATAGAAGCCAATGTTTCCGGATAACATGCTAATTTGAGTTGCTGCAAGGATAATTCCTTTGGTTGTTTCTCCGTTTTGGAATTGTCCAAGTCCAAATGGCGCAAAAGCGGGTATGATAGAATTTTTTTTATAAATAGTTCTACTTTCATTGATTTGCGGTTTGTCGATGGCTTTTTCTTTTGCAAGCTCAAGTTCTTGGGATTTTGCTTTTATGTTGTTTTTGAGCTGATTGAATAGATCCAATAATGGCGGCGGTGTTATAAAAGGATCTAATTCAAAATTTGGCTGAATAAAAAGTAACTCATTAAACTCTGTTTCGGCGTTTTTTTTATTACCTAGCTGAAAATAACAAACACCTAGCATATGATAGCGCTGAACAAATTGAGATTCATCTTCAAGTTCTTCAGTCAATTTTTTTTCATTTAGAATCTGAATAACGTGAGTACAATTTCGTTTTTCAAACCAAAAACTTGCTTGTTTGAGAGATGTCTTTTTGGTGTTGTCTGATGCTGTTTGACTAAAGGCAGAAAAGCCTAAAAGACATGCAAAGATTAAGACAACGGAATGGTATTTTTTTGTCATTCCGGGCTGGTTCCGGAATCCATGAAATCCTGGATCCCGCACCAGGTGCGAGATGACGATGTTGCTGGATGCCAGCCTGCGCTGGCATGACGAGGGTGAAATTTTTTGCAAATGAAATGCCATTGGCAGAGATATTCAAAATAATTTGTTAGCGTTATATCAAAACACTACTTAGTTGCTGTTTGGTTTTAAAACGTTCTTTTTATCCACTGGCTCTAGTTTGATACGGAGCGATTTGATTTGACCGGCGATAAAACGGGTGTTGAAGACAAGCGTTTCATAGCCCGGCTTGCTAATGATGATACCTGAATTAAACGCATAGGTTTTATCTGGCAAAGCGATGAGGATAGGACGAGCGGACGATGCGCTGGTCGTTCCCTTGTAAACACCGTTGACAGCGACATCGGCGTCGACTTCGCTGATAATGGTCAAAGCAGCAGGCTTTGTTTTTACCAATGAGACAAAGAGATGCTGCTGCTTATTTTTTGTATTAACCTGAATGCTTCTTTCTTCTGTTGCGGCAAATTGGTGTTTAAAGAGAAAGGTATAAGTTCCAGGTTTCAAGCTTAGTTTTGATTTTGAGGTGTTTTCTGCAATTAATTTTCCATCCACATAAAAATCTGCATAGGGATCAATGATTACAATAATTGTTTTAATTTCATCTTGTGTATTTGTTTGATTAAGTTCAGATATTGGTTGCGTCACGGCGGGTTTCGGCGTGAAAATTTTTGGGGCAATGGTTGGTAATTCTGGAAAATCGATTTGATCTTTTGGGGGGGCTTGGAAAGAGTAATGGTTCTCAAACCACTGTGTTAGCAAAACGATTAAAGATAAAAAAACAGTGACGAATATCGTGGCAAGTCCAATTGCCCCAAGACGAGACATTTTTTTTTGCTCATAACCAGCAAGTAATTCCAAAACTTGTGGGTCTTCTGGATCTTCGGCAATCACACGATCGAGTAAAGACATAACTTTGGCTGTCTCGCCGTTGTTCTTTCGTTTGATGATTTCGCTCAAACAAGCTTTTTTAACTTGGCTGGCAAAAATCGGGATTTGTGTTTTGGGGTTTGCCAATAAAGATTTTAGTTCGTGCGGATCAGGCTTGATGCCAATTTCTGTGAGAGCATTGGCAATAGCCGTTGCCATTTCTTGGGCGCTTGCAAAGCGTTGCTCGGGAATGCAGGACATGCCCCGTAAAATAACTTGATTTAAACCGTTGGATATTTTTGAAGATATTTGTTGGGGTGGCTGGAAGCGGCCATCGACAATTGCTTTGAGCAATGCATGTGGTGATTCACTTGAAAACGGCATTTTTCCCGTGAGTAACCAATAAAGAACCGTACTTAAGGAAAAAATGTCGGCGCGGTGATCGGCGGGTTTGCCCTCGATGGATTCAGGTGCCATGTGTGCAGGAGATCCAAGAAGAGTTCCTGTGATGGTTAATGAATTCAAATTTTTAACTTGGGCAATGCCAAAATCCATGAGTTTTAAAATGCCGTCTTTTCTTACCATGATATTTTCAGGCTTAATATCGCGATGAATCACGCCCAATGAATGAGCATGCTGCAAAGCCAGAGAGATTTCCCAAACGATGAGTGCCCCTAATTCCGGAGTTTTATAAAGAGAATAGTTGCTGGCGAACTCTTTTAGCGTAATGCCATCGACGAGTTCAGTCACAATAAAAAGTTCTTCTGTATTTTCGCTGTTTTCGTCTTCTCCTGAATAGTCGAAAACCTGAAGAATATTGGGATGTTGCAATTGAGCAGCAATTTTTGCTTCGCGTGAAAGTCTCGCTCTGCAATCTGCATTTTTGGCTAAAAAAGTATGTAGAACTTTTAAGGCAACATTGCGTCCCAGGCGTTCATCTCTTGCTTTATAAACAACACTCATGCCTCCTTGACCAATTTCAGCCAGAATGCGGTACTTTAACATTTTATGACCGATTTTTGGGTTCCCCCTAAAATCCACCAACTTGTCTTCCATTGTTGGACTCGCTATGCGAAAATCTACTTTTTAAAAGAGATGTAACTGTTCGTACGAGGATTTGTCTATGATTCGTTCCGTTTACCATTTGCTTCAAGAAACTGCAAATGTCCATAAAGATCAAGTCGCGGCTCAATTTTACCAAAAAAATGGTTGGGCAAAAATGACTTGGGGCGAGTTGGAAAAACAAGTTCATGCAGTTGCCTCCGGTTTGGTTGCGCTCGGTGTTAAACCACAAGATCGTGTTGCTGTTTTAGCGAAAACGAAAATAGAATGGGTTATTGTTGATCTGGCAATTCTGGCGGCAGGTGGCATTACTGTTCCTATCTATCACTCGAGTGCCTTGGATGACATTGTTTTTATTTTGAATGATTCTGGATCAAAATATCTTTTTGTAGATGATGAAGATGCTTTGCTGAAATGCCGAGAAGCCAGGTTGCAGACTCCTTTGCTTGAGAAGATTATCTGCATCAATCCCGTTACTTTGCGTCAAGAAGGCAATGAAATCGCTTGGCGAGAAATCTTTGATGAATCCATGAAACATTATCAGACATTAATGGAACGTGTTGAAAGCATGAACGCCGAGGACTTAGCAACTCTAGTTTACACTTCGGGGACCACAGGAGAGCCAAAAGGGGCGATGCTAACGCACGATAATCTTTTGTATGAAGCAAGGGCAATCGAAAAATTCGGTATTGTCACTTCTGCAGATACCCAACTTTTATTTTTACCTTTGGCCCATGTTTTTGCCAAAGTTTTACAGATCGCTTGGCTAAAAACTGCGCATACGATGGTTTTTGCCCAGAGCATAGAAAAAATAATCGACAACATGAAAGAAGTCCGACCCACCATCATGGGTTCGGTCCCGCGCATTTATGAAAAAGTGTATGCCAAAGTCGTTGCCGATATTGAGTCTACTTCGGGGGTTAAGGGTTTGATTGGTCGTTGGGCGCTTAAGCAAGGGGAAACAGCAGCCCGAAAACAAAAATTGAACCGGGTTCCAGGTGGATTTAAATGGACGCTTGCACAAAATTTAGTTTTTGCAAAAATTGGGGAGAAGCTTCATGCTCTTTTCGGAGGCAGGTTGCGCTTTTTTATCTCCGGTGGTGCGCCTTTGTCTCCTGATATTGCTTATTTTTTCAAACATGCCGGCGTGACCATTTTAGAGGGATACGGTTTAACTGAAACCTCCGCCGCTACCTGCGTCAATTTACCCTCTCATAATCGTATTGGTACTGTCGGAAAACCTGTGCCTGGAACAGAACTGCAAATAGCCCCAGATGGTGAAGTCTTGATCCGTGGTCGAGGTGTTTTTAAAGGGTACTGGAATCGACCAGATGATACAAAAGCTTGCTTGACACCAGATGGCTGGTTTCGCACAGGAGATATTGGCGTTTTGGACCAAGCTGGATTTTTGCGCATCACTGATCGTAAAAAAGAAATCATTGTTAACTCCGGTGGCAAAAAAATTGCGCCGCAAAAAGTTGAAAATTTAATTAAAAGTAAAGTGCCTTTGATTGGCCACGTGGTAGTTTATGGTGAAGGTCGCCCCTATTTAGTGGCTTTGATTGTCTTGGATGAGAACAATCTCAAGGATTGGGCAAAAAAACGCCGCATTAAAAAAGATTACGTGCAATTGGTGGCTCATCCGATGTTGAAGCGTACAATCGAGAAAGAAATTAAAGATGTAAACGCTTCACTGGCGTCGTTTGAGCAGATCAAAAAATTTACGATTTTAGATCATGATTTTGTTATTGGCCAACAGCTAACACCCACTTTAAAAGTCAAACGCAACGTTTGCTATGAGCAATACAAAGATATTTTAGAAGCGCTTTACAGCAAAAAGTGAGGCCTTTACAGGTTTGATGGAACTGGTAGGTTTTCACAAATTTTCTTTAAAATAGGTAAGTCATGAAAACCCACAAAATACTTGGTTTTTTCCTAATAATTTCGCTTTGCTTTAGTTCGGCTTATATGTGTGACGATGGCCAGGCAATTGACCCCCAAGGCCAAGACAAGCAGAAACATGAGCAGAAACATGAGAAGAAACATGAGCAGAAAGATGGCGAAGCAGAAGAGAGTCATCAACACCCTGAAGGATGTAATGGGCATGACCACGACCATGGTCACGGCCACGACCACGACCACAAACATGGCCACTCTCACTAAACAGGTTATGCGTGCCCCTGAGATCTGCTTGACAAAAGCAAGCATGTCGGCATAAGACAGGTGACGTGGGGCTGTAGCTCAGCTGGGAGAGCGCTAGAATCGCACTCTAGAGGCCGTCGGTTCGATCCCGATCAGCTCCACCATTGCAAGTCCTTTTTAAAAAACGAGTGGTACCCATGCTATTTAGTATTTTTTGCGATTCGAAAACAAAAGAGTGCTCCATATCCTCCTTTGTGGCCCGATATCGTATCATGTGGCTGTTGTTGATTGCCGTTGTTTGTATCGCTGCTGATCAAGGTTCAAAAATATGGGCGCAGCAAACTTTAGCCGAAAAATGGGAAGCTACAGAGTTTAAAGAAATGGATGGTCGCATGGAGCCTGTTCAAGTGACCCGCTACATGCCGATTCAGGAAATCTCAGTCATCCCGAATGTGTTTAAGTTGGTTTATCGCGAAAACCCCGCTGCTGCTTTTAGCATAACCAGTTCTTTGCCTGACTGGTTTCGCCGACCATTTTTGCTGATTGTGAGCACGCTCGCGACGCTATTTTTTATGATTTGGTACTATCGGCTTAAAGAAGAAGATGCTCTTTTAATGACTTCTTTTTGTTTGATTATTGCTGGAGCCATTGGCAACTTGATTGATCGTGCCTCGATGGGATATGTGATCGATTTTCTCGAATTGTATGCAGGTGTTCTGGGTTATCCCAATTTGCATTGGCCTACATTTAATATCGCGGACTCTTGCATAGTTGTGGGAGCGATTGGCATTGTGATTCGAACACTGCGCCCTAAAAAACAGCCTGTCGTTCAAGCTTAAAGTTTTTTAATTAAAGAAAAACACATCGGTCCATGCCTCGTCATGTGGGGTAAAATTATCCAACCGTATTTCGTTGCTTGTCCTTGGTCCTTACAAATTTTTTCAATCTGGACTTGGGTTTTCTTTTTTTTCAACAGTTTTTCAATGACGCCATCGTTTTCAAAAGGCGAAATAGAACATGTTGAATAAAGAACAAATCCATTTGGTTGCAATGCTTCTATTGCAGAAGCGAGCATAGCGTATTGGCGTATCGCTAGTGCCTTGGAACGCTTTTGACTCCATTGTTTTTCTTCACCTTGAGCAACGAGATGTCTTTCTGAAGAACAAGGGGCATCTAACAAGATAGCATTATAAATATTTTTTTCGTAAAGGCACCAACGGGAAGCATCGTGACGGGTGATTTGGATGCGTGCTTGCGTGTCGGCAGGAAGATGTTCAGATATAACGCGACGCAATCTTTCACGTCTGAGGGCAGAAAGCTCATTGGAAATCAAAGTGCTGCTTGGGCTTAAGCGCGAGGCTAAAACCAGCGTTTTACCTCCAGGAGCCGCGCATAAATCAAGGACGCGATCGCCTGCTTTTAGTGGCAATGTTTCAGCTGCTATAATAGACGCTTGATCCATGAAGTAGGCTTTGTTGTGTCCTGGAAAAATAAAGGGAACTGACTTGTTTTCTTCTTGCAATGAAGCACGAAGTAAAGGCCAATCTTGACCATAAATATCGGAAAAAAATGAATCAAATTCTAAAACAGTTTTATTTTGCGCTGTAATTTCTTTTTTGCTCATAACGATGCATATTCAGACAAGCTAATTAAAATGAAAGCAAGCACAAAGAAGACTAAATCTGTTGATTTGGGGAGTAAAGAGAACAATAAAAGCATAGAGCCGGCCGCTCTAAAAAGGTTGTAAGATTTTGGCAGGTGGAAAAATAAAGTGCCAACTTGCAAGATAACAAGCGGGATAAAAAACCATAGAGCCGATAGTAGATTTTTTTTTGCTGCTAGAATCGTATTGATGTCTGTGTATAAAATAAGAGCAAAAATTAAAGCAGAAGTGATGGCGCATATCAATACAGCGCCTGCAGCAGCATCTTTGGCGATTTTGGCCAGAGGATGAATCTCCTTGATGAAAAGATCAATCATCGCTTCGATAGCAGTATTTAAAATTTCTGCAGAAAAAACTTGGGCGATACAAAAAAGCAATGCGATCCGTGTGATGAAATCAAAAGGGACAAGCATGGCAAAAATGAGAACAGATAAAGCACAAAGAAAATGGATTTTCATGTTTCTTTGGGTTTGAAGTGTGTACACGATTCCAAAAAATGCAGACTGAAAACTCTTTGCCAATTTGCTAAGCGAGCGCGACAAAGAAGGTGCAGATGGAAAAGTAAAATCAACCATGGTCTTGGTTATAAAAGATTTTGGGGTTTGCTGCAAATACGATTTTTTGGTTGCTAGATTGATTTATACGTATAATATACGTACAATCTTCATATGGATAAAAACTATGAAGTTATTATTACGACAATCGCAGAGAAACAAATGCGCAAGTTGCCAAGGCCAATTTTGGAGCATCTTTACTATTGGGCAGAGTCTGTTGAGCGCTTGGGAATGAATGGAGTTAGGAAGCTGTCCGGTTATCACGATGAGCCTTTGAGAGGAAAACGAAAAGGCCAGCGTTCTATTAGGCTAAATAAAGCTTATCGTTTGTTTTATGAAGAGGAAATTTCCGGGGAAATTGTTATTGTTGCTGTACTCGAGGTAAATAAGCATGAATACTAAAGGAAAAAAATTAGTCAAAATATTAGAAAAAGAGCTAGGGTCAATGAATTTTGCGGGTTTTTTGCGAGGAGCCAGAGCTTCCAAAGACTTGTCCCAAGTAGAGATGGCAAAAATTTTAGGGATTGCCCGTAGCACTCTTTGTGACATTGAAAAAGGTCGACATTTGGTGAGTCCAGGAATGGCGGCACGGATTGCCAAAGCTGTGGGCCTATCTGTTGATATTGCCGTGCTTGCTGCACTTCAAGATCAATTGAAAAAAGCCAATTTAAAAATGAAAGTGATGTTGGCAGTTTAAGGCTAGAGATCTGAAATATTTAAACCGCTTTTTCAGCATGATAACTGGACCTGACCAAGGGCCCGCTTTCCACATGGGAAAAACCTAGCGACTTGGCAAAATTGCCTAAGGCAAAAAAATCTTCTGGAGTGGCATAACGCATGACGGGGTGGTGCCACTGACTTGGACGTAAATATTGTCCCAAAGTTAAAATATTGACTTTGTTTTCTCTAAGGTCAGCAATTGCTTGTTTTACATCTTCGTTATTTTCACCAAGACCAAGCATGATGCCGCTTTTGGTTTTAATAGATGGCGCCTTTTCTTTGGCTAATCTCAAGACTTCTAGAGAACGTCGATATTGGGCGCCCGAGCGAATTTTAGGTGTTAGCGCTTCGACAGTTTCAATGTTGTGATTAAAAACAGCAGGTTTGGCATCCAATACAATTTGAATCGAGTCGGGATTACCTAAAAAATCAGGGACCAACACTTCTAAAGTGATTTGGGGAACGCGCTCTTTAATGCTGGTTAAACAATTGGCAAAATGTTTGGCGCCACCGTCGGGCAAATCATCTCGAGTCACCGAAGTAATCACTGCGTGTTTAAGACCCATGAGCGCGATGGTTTGGCTCAATCGGTTGGGCTCATCGAGGTCAACAGGTCCAGGGCGTGAATAAGAATCGACGTCGCAAAATCTGCAAGCGCGCGTACAAATGCGGCCTAAAATCATGAACGTCGCAGTACCTTGTTCCCAGCATTCTCCGATATTAGGGCAGGAGGCGGAAGAACAAACTGTATTCAACCGCTGCGAGGTGATTAAGGCTTTGAGACGCTGGTAATTTTCGCCGCTTGGTGCACGCACACGTAGCCACGGTGGTTTTGCTAGTACTGGTGGCTCCGCGCTTTCATTGGTGATGACCGAGAGTGCATGCATATTAGGGAACCGTCGACCAGGTTTCAAGGGTGTTTTTAAGATCTGCCATAAAGATATCGGCGGTGGCTCCGTCAATGAGACGATGATCAAACGACAAGCAAATCCAACCCATGTTGCGAATGCCAATGCAGTCTGTGCCGTTTGCTTCGATAACGACGGGTTGTTTTTTAATTTGACCAACACCTAAAATTGCTAACTGAGGCTGATTGATGATAGGAGTACCGATGACCGCACCGTAATTACCAGGGTTAGTAATTGTGAAAGATCCACCAGAAAGCTCGTCTGGCTTAATACGCTTGGTTCGAGTGCGTTGTGCCAAATCATGAACTGCATGAGCAAGTCCACGCAAATTCATTTGGTCTGCATGTTTAATGACGGGCACCATTAGACCAGGTTCTGGGCCTTCAATGGCGACGGCAATTCCTAGGTGCACGTCACGTCTAAAGCGGATCTTATCGCCTTGAATCTCAGCATTAATATAAGGATGACGCTTTAAGGCAGAGCAAATCGCTGCAGCCAAAAAGGTGGTGTAGGTCAGTGGAACATTTTCTTCTTTTTTAAAGCGATCTTTATGTTGTTGACGGACCAGATCGATTTGCGTATAATCAATTTCAAAAAAGGTCGTGACGTGTGCGCTGGCTCGCCTAGAGGCAAGCATGTTTTCCATGATGACACGACGCATAGTCGACATGGGTTTTATCAGTTCACTTTGTCCAGCGGGAATTTCCACAGTGGGGGCTTTACTTAAAGATGCTGGAGCTGAAGGTGGCATTTTTGTGCAAGCTGCTGCGGGTATTTTAATCGGATTGGTTTTGCGTGTTTCCACGTAAACCAAAATATCTTTCTTCGTGACGCGGTTGTCACGTCCCGATCCTGGTAAATGATTGAGCTCTTGGCTATTGATTTGATTTTCCGAAGCAATCTTGCGTACCAATGGGGATAAAAAGCGATCAGAACTGACGTTGGTATCGATGTGCGCAGGAAGTTCTTTTAACTCTGAAATGAAATTCGGAACCTCGGTGGGTGCCATGGTAAAGGCAGGTGTTGAAGCTGCAGATTTTTGTTCTATAGGTTTTGTTTTTTGTGTAGAGGCTTCGCCACTTTGACCGACTTGACCAAGCACGGTGCCAACAGCGACGGTTTCACCGGGGCCAACTAAAATACCGAGCAGAACGCCAGAAACAGGAGAGGGGATTTCAGCTTCAACTTTATCAGTGGAGATAAGCAGAATATTTTCATCTTTTTTAACCGCATCACCAGGATTTTTGAGCCACTTAACAATCGTACCCTCGGCAATGGATTCACCCAATTGCGGCATAATGATATTTTCTGCCATGCTCATCTCCTTTAAAATAATTTTCTCTCCATTGTATTCTTCGCTTTTGCTTTTTTGGCAAGCGGTATTAGTGCCGGTTTAGCCCTTGTTGCGAAATCAGCATCAGGGAGTTTTTTCTAAGGGGGACTAAATCTCTCAAAACGTTTTGAAAGCAGTGAGATCAAGTTTGGGACGACAAAAAAATTCCCAATGTCGTATTGCTATTATTTTAGCTTTTAATTTATTCTGATTTCACGATTGTTAACCG
>JAHFEG010000019.1 GCA_023248595.1 Myxococcales bacterium
TTTAACCTGGAAGCATGATAAGCAACAGCCTGGCCATGATTACCAGCAGAGGCAGTGACCACTCCTTTGCTTTTTTCTTGCTCATCCAAGAGAAGCAAACGGTTTAAAGCGCCTCGTTCTTTAAAAGAACCGGTACGCTGCATATTATCAAGTTTTAAAAAGACCGAAGCATTGGTGCTTCTACTTAAATCCTCTGAAAAGATGCAAGGTGTTTTAAAAATAAAATCAGAAATTCGCTCATGCGCTTTTTCTATATCAATAATTGTTACCATAGAGAACACCTCTTATGATAGGATTTACAGGAAAAGACTATTGCAGGAATCGTCGTGGTGTCAAACATTGTAGGCTTCTTTCTTATCGCCATCGTAGTGACTTTGTTCCTGCTTTTTGGAGAAATGCTGCAATGGGTGTTTGCACCCAAAGCAAATCCTCCTGTTCGTTTATCACACGCTCTTGATAAATTTTTCTTTCAAGGCGGGCTCCCTAAACACTCAACACGGCACATTGAATATATTCTTCTGATTCATTTTTTATGGATTCTGCTGGGAAATATTATTTTATTTGGTTCCAGTATTTTTCTAAAATTTAACCTCAGTAATTTGCCGCTTATTGGCGTTTTTGCTCTTTTTTTAGGTTTATGGTGGGCATGGCGTCAAGGAATATTAAAATGAAATTACCTTCCTTTGTTTACAATTATCGTCGCTATTTTTTCCCATTTTTGGGTGCGCCTTGCTGTGAGAAAATGGCACACTGGCTAAGCGTCGAGGCGTTTTATCAATTTTCGCGCATTGTTCTGGCTCATAACTCCACACAAACGGATCTGCTAATCATCGTGGGGCGAATCTCTCATAAACAAGCACCCGTCTTGCACCACTTTTATTCCAACATGCTTTATCCAAACTCTGTTCTTTACTTGAAAGGTTGCGCAACGCACATCGTTGATTATGCCACGATAAAAAATTTGGAAAATTTAATTCCCATCAATAAAACAATAGAAAGTTGCCCCATTACTTTTGAACAAATCAAAGACGCACTTAAGCACATTAACAAGCAGGAAAATGCGCAATTATGAGTTCAAATAACCATTTGCAAATACTAATTAAAAAACGCCTCAAAGGAGATTTTATTGTTGCCAATCAGAGCGGGCAAGCAGAAGAAAAAATTTTAATTCAAAAAAATCACCTTATTCAAGTCATGCATTTCTTAGCCCATGATCCAGACGCTTCTTTAGATTTATTGCTCGATATTTCTTGTCTCGAACATGCGGGAAATGAACAGACATGCCAATGGCAATCTAATTTTGACAAGCCCCATTTTGAAATTTTTTATTTATTGCGTAGTTCTAAACTAGGTTATCGTCTCTGCCTTAGCATTTTATTAGACGAAAACGAACCGTCCTTGCCCAGCCTGTCTTCTTTATATTCCAGCGCTGTCTGGCTAGAACGTGAAATGTGGGACATGTTTGGCATCTACCCTGAAGGGCATCCCAATCTTGCGCGCCTAATTATGTACGCTGGCTTTGCAGGACACCCAATGAAGCGTTCATATCCTATAACGAAAGGGCAAGCCCTGGTCCCCATCTATAAGCATCAACATCTTCCCAATTTTCTAAAAGAATAAACATGAAACAAAATTATTTCTATAAAAGCCGGCACGAGTTGATTCTCTCGCCCAGCGAAGAGGAATCCAGC
Source organism: Myxococcales bacterium (assembly GCA_023248595.1). Taxonomy (GTDB): domain Bacteria; phylum Myxococcota; class UBA727; order UBA727; family JABDBI01; genus JAHFEG01. The sequence continues at coordinate 1,692 of JAHFEG010000019.1, forward strand.
CCCTATCTACATCGCTTTAGTCATCAGCTTCCCACAGAGCTGATACAATCATTTGGGCCCACTCATATTTCTCTGCCTTTTCCGCTTCACTTATCTATCTTACTGCAAGAAAAACATGTCATGACAGCCAAGACAGAAATAGGATGGCTACACCAAGGTATTGAGAAAGCTTTTGAATCTGTGCCCTGGAAAATGGCACCTTCATTTGCAACGCGCATCAATCCAATTGTGCCAGCCCCTATTGCTTTGGGATTTGTATTGTCTCTAGAGAAAATTTTACATATCGACGAAAAGATTCCAAAGCTTGCACAAGACTATCGTCTTTTGATGCTAGAATGTGCACGTATTTTTCATCATCTGCGCATCATTCATCAAACCGTGGCATTGATTGCTCCTTACGCGCTCATCCAATTTTCGGCTCATACTTTAAGTCAGGCAAAAGAGCTCCAAACCTCAATCAATTACGATCAAAACAACTACCCTAGATGGGAAATTGGAGGAATAACCCATCCCATTTATCAAACATGGATACGTGAATTTCAAAAAACTGCCAATGCGACATCAAAAGCTGTTCACCTTCTTAAAAGAAGTGTTTTAGAAGAATCACAAATCCAAAAAAGATTGACGGGGATTGGCGTCATAAATAAAGAAAACGCCTTGTCTTTTGGCATAACAGGTCCATGTCTCAGAGCATGCGGCATTGGTGATGATTTACGAAAAAGTCACCCTTACTTTAATTACTTTTCTTACGCACCGACGATTTTTACCCAAAAAGATGGAGATGCTTGGTCTCGGTTTAAAATCCGTCTTAATGAAATAGAAGCGTCTTTCAACATTGTGCAAAAAATTATTCATGCGCTCTTACAAGAAATAAAAAACGCTGATTTAATTTCCATCCCCAATATGTTTGAGCAGGGCGATGCGCACTCAGTCCCACCTGGCATGGAAACCTCACACATCGAATCTCCAGAAGGAGAACTTGCTATTACCATTGTTTCTAATGGCAAAGACGTTCCTTATCGCGTTAGAATACGCACACCATCGTTTTTTAATGCTGCAGCCATCTCTGCTTTTTTAAAAAATGCTGACATTGACGACATTGTGCTTATCATTCTTAGTCTTGGAATCACTGGCCTAGAAGTTGATCGATAGTTATATCGACAGAAACGCTCGCCAAGACATTAAAATCTAAAGAATGACACTGCCCTTCTTGCAGACGACGCAACGCCGCACGCGCAATCATCACGGCATTATCAACGCAATGATTTTTAGGAGGCAGATACACTTGAATTTTTTCTTGCTCTCCTCGATTAATTGCCTCAGAGCGCAAAAGTAAATTTGCGGCAACACCACCGCCTAAAACCAAGTGTTTGATGTCTTGGTTACGGCAAGCCATGAAAGCTTTGCTTAACAAGGCCTCAACGATGGCTTTTCGCAGGCCTGCACAAAAATCGAATAAAACTTTTCCTTTTATTTCACCATGCTCTTTTTTAAGGTTTTCTATCAAAAGCCGCGAAGAATTTTTAAGCCCCGAAAAAGAATAGTCCAAGGTTGTCTTAGAACGCATTGCCACTGGAAACACATAGCGATCAGCATCGCCAAGTTCACTTAAATCGTCAAGAATTTTGCCTGCAGGGTAGCTAAAACCAAGCATGCGCCCAATTTTATCAAAGGCCTCGCCGGCTGCATCATCTCTGGTTTCACCCAATGTCTTGAATTGATATCCTTTATCGCATCGGTAAATAGCAGAATGACCTCCAGAAACAATCAAACTAATAAAAGGCGGTGACGGGAACGAAGAATCCCCGCAAGCTGCCATTAGATGACCTTCAATATGATGAATACCAATAATAGGTACCGAAAGTCCTTGCGCAAAACCTTTGGCGAACTGAACCCCAACCAATAAAGATCCAATTAGCCCAGGCCCAAAGGTGACGGCAACTGCTCTGATATCACGAGGCTGGAGTTGAGCTTTTAAAAATGCTTCCTGCACAGCACGAGCGATACGACTGACATGTTTTCGAGAAGAAATTTCGGGAACAACACCACCATAAGGCGCATGTGCTTCATTTTGCGAATAAACAATGTCCGCAGCAATGGTTCCATCTTCCTTTAAAATAGCGACGGCGGAATCGTCGCAACTCGTATCAATCGCAAGTATGTAGGGAAATCTCACGTCAAATATCCAACTTGAAAATAGTATGCATTTTTAATCGTCCAAAGTATTGCATCACAGATAATAACTTGGCAATGCTCTTACAGTTTGAAATGAGAAGGTTTAAAAATTGATGAAAAAGCAACAGTTGTTTCATTTTTTGCGAGCACCCCAACCGATCATGCTGCTACTAGCATTACTTTCGACTGCCAATTGCGTGCCTAAGGAAGGCTGCGCCTCAGCCTCCAGTGCGAAAATATCTCCCCAAGTTCTGGAGCAACCCAAAAAAGAAACCAAATGGAGTAGTCTTCCCGCCCTCTCCATGTCTGGGTTATCTGCGCAACAAAAAGAAGCCTTTCTACAATTCGCCAACGAAGAAATCTGTCCCTGTGATTGCCCAAAATCCCTGGCAGGCTGTTTGCAAACTCCCGAGCAATGCCAGCCCGCAGTTGTTTTAGCTCAATGGGCAATCGAAAATATGCGCCAAGGTGTCCCATTTGATATTATGGTTGAACCACTCGCAAAAGAAATTGGTTTAGGGTTCAGTGCCAAACCACAAATAATTGATTTAGCGTCTTACCACTCTAAGGGTGCATCACAGCCTCTTATGACACTGGTTGAATTTGCTGACTTCGAATGCGCGCACTGCAAAACCACGGCAGTGGCTTTAAATACCCTCGTCAAGAAATATCCAAATGAAATAAGGCTCGTCTATAAGCATTATCCGCTCCCTGCCCACCCAATGTCCAAAGTAGCAGCTATTGCCTCTGAAGCAGCGGGACAACAAGGAAAATTCTGGGAAATGCACGAAGGATTATTTGCCAGCGAGCAACCTTTAAGCGAGAAGCAAATTTTAACCATCGCCAAACGAATTGGTTTTCTGCCCAAGCAACTCACGCAATTCCAGGCTGATATCAAAAGTTCAAAGGTGACCGAAAAAGTGGATAACAGCATGAAAGAAGCGCAAATGCTTGGATTAGAAGGCACTCCCACTATCTTTTTTAACGGCCGTCCCTATTTCCTTTCTTTAGATGTCAGTGGACTTGAAATGCGAATTTTTATGGAAAAAATGCGCTCAGCAGCCACTTGCAAATAAATCTTTTTAAGTCAAACAAGTCACCGCGACATCAAAATTTGATTATTATATAAAAATAAGATAGTTTGTTAGTAATATGAGTGACAGAAAAATACATTTTTGGGCTCTAAGCCTGACTGCCCTTTCTTTTATTGCAAAGCTTGTCTCTTTAATTTTCATCGGTGAATTACATGTCAATTTGAAAATTCTCGAGTTTGTTTCCATTGCCACTTATTTTATTTACGTGGGATGGCTTGGTTTCGTCAGGCGTCAATTCAAAGAAGACAATGGTCGATACGTATTCTATGCGACATCCTTGGTCATGCTTGACATCGTAACTTATTACGTTTTTAAGGGCTGGAATTAGAGTATGAGTTCACGCCGATTTGTCATGCCAGCCTTCGCTCACTACTGTCCAAGACGTTTCAGCATTCTATAAAAAGGTCGATAAATTAAATTTCCGCGAAGCGGATAACGCGTAGAGCCCCGGATGAAATCCGGGGGAAGCATTACCCCCATATCCATGAGTGCCAAAGGCCCGAATGATAATGCGCCAAAAAAAGACCCCGCGAAATATTAAAAATATGGCCTTCACGTTAACCACTGTTTTTTATCAAATGTGCTTGCAACTAAATTCGCAATTATTTTATCATAGGTCATGAACCAAACATCTATCATTGCATTGTTACTATTTTTTCCCTTGGTCTTTGCATGCACGCAAGCTGCAAATGAAATCCCCAACCAAACAGCCTTAGGGATGGAACATGAATTGGTTTTGATTTTCGATCGCCAGCTTTCTGTGGCAGAAGTTTTGGCAGCCCAAGCACAGGATATAAAGTTAGATAAACTGGAGAATATCTCAAGCCTTCAAACTTCCCTGCAGTCGAGAGGCTTTCTTAAATTATCATTGGCTCTGCCAATCAGAGATTCCGCTGATGTTTTGAATGTTCTCTTATTTCCGTCGCGGGGCTTTGAAATAGGACAAACCATTGCGGCCTACGGCGTAAAACACGTGGTTACAAGGGTCGCATACGACACGGCTTCACATCGAGAGATTTTGACACTTGATAATGGGGATGAAGTGCCATGTGGTTCTCCTGAAAACGCAGTCACCTATGCGGACTATGGGTCAAGTGACTCAAGAAACTTCTATTCCAAAACTGATATGGATGGTGAATCAGTTCTTCTTGAGTTTATGTATCCATTAGTCCCCCCATTCTTTCATCAAGGATTAGGATTCGATAATTTTAACAATATCGTAGGCAATCTTAGGAATCAGGAAGATTCTTACATAATTCTCGTGAATCAATTTCTAGGCCAAGCAACGAGGCAATTTATCAATTATGATATTGAAGAACTTAAAAAAGATCCGGAATATCATTTGCTTCTTCAAGCCTATCGCCTTTTTTTGGTGAAAGACAAGTACAATCTTAACATCGTGAGAGTTCCATTTGATACATTGTATCGCCAAATGCAATTTGACGATAATAATGATTGGCTAACTCTATATGATCGACAACCGCTGCAGGTGGGCAGTATCCAAATGTCGTTCACCTTGCCCGAAAGCGACAAGCCATTTCAACCCGATATATGGACAAACCAAGAAAGCGAAAAACTTGCAAGGTCTCTCTATGCGGCTTTTGTAATGCAATGGACGGAGCCACTATGGATTGCGACGCGTATTTCGGGCAACTTGCGAAAGGGTGTTCCAGATGGTGTCCATGGAAGTTATCGACTGTTCAACAATAAATATACGGCCGCCGGTAGTGTACCCTTGCGAATTTGTGGATTAGGAAAATATCCGGATGGGTCGAGAGCGACCGGTCATAATTTATATTGTATCGATCCTTCACGGTTAAAGCATTCGCGATCTGGTTTTAGTGCGCAGTGTTATAGCCTGCTTGGCGACGCTAGAATCGCCCGCAAGGCTGAGGCTGCTATCATTGATTGGGCTCGAATTGATTTTAAGGGTAAGTCGGGGGTGCCGAATGTTTTGGATTATGCCAACGGATTTGAATACCGGATTTTTGGCAATCAGCTCATTGAAAATTTTACACCGACGCTGGAAATTATTTCGCTCCTTGTCGCGCATGCTGAGGCAACTTTTTTTGGCAGAAGAACACAAGATCTGGAATATATAAATCTTGACGATGATGCTTTGGCAAAAACAGAACAGTGCAAGGCTTGCCATAACAATCGTTATCCATGTAATGCGTGGCAGGTTGCCACGGCCGCGGTTTTTAGTTCCGGTTATCGTGCCGTTCTCGACATTAGTTTTATTGAAGCACTTGAGCGCAATCTAGCACTCGATTTCTGGCCAAAAGATGGACCCAAAAAAGTTTTTGCTTTTGAAGTTGCTGATAAATTAGTGGCAGAACTATATCACAGATACAAAGACAATCCGACGGTGTACCAGATGATGGGGCATCCGCTAGCTGCAATACAAGCGCCACAAAGACTTGGCTTAGCTGAGTGGACTTATTATTTTGATGACCCAGGATCGTCTTGGACTGCACAGAGAATAGAACTTTTTAATGCTGTAAAATCTCTGTCGGGACACACAGTATCTAAACAAGAATTTCTGAATCAAGTCCTGTCGAAATATTTTGATGCAACCTGGACGAACGCCTATGACGACGTGTTATTCTACCTAGAAAACAAGAATCTGGTCAAGCTGGCTTATCGTGATGGACAGATCTTAGGTTTAACAATTCAATAACTTTGAAGACGACTCAAGCCTCTTGTGTCCTGGCTTCAATTTGGTAGTGGCCATCCAGAAATATCGTCATTCGGGCCTTTGGCACTCATGGATATGGGGGTAATGCTTCCCCCGGATTTCATCCGGGGCTCTACGCGTTATCCGCTTCGCGGAAATTTAATTTATCGAATGCTAAAACATCTTGGACAGCAGTGAACGCTTACGAATTAAAAACATAACGCCCAGGTGACAGGATATTTCTTGGATCAAAAACATCCTTAAGTCTCGCCCATACTTTCCCATAATCGTCAACATCAGAATCCATTGCCCACATTGACTGTACACCCAAGCGATATGGCAAATATCCTTTTGCCCTTAATTGCTCCATTAAGTCATCGTGGCAAGCAATTGCTTTTTCATCTTCCAAAGCAACATCGCGATCATAAATAATCGCAACTAAAACTTTCAATGTTCGTGTTTGTGTCCCAATTATAGCAATATTCGATTCAAAACCATGCTCCCTGCAAATTTCCTCAATCATCAAAAGAGCCCCTGCTAAACCTTTTCCAGCAAAGGGCATCAGGAGCATGCACCATATCAAACCACATCTGTCTTGATCTAAATCTAAATTCTCTGATGGTTTTTGTTTTTTTCGCCAATATGCCAGACTCACGTTTTTACTATTATCTCCTAAAGAATTATCCAGGCCAGACTCTTCCAGTATTTCTAAATCGGGTATGAGAGGCTGCAAGGCTTGCATCATCAACTCTATTTGTGCCTGCGCTTGATTTTCGTGAAAAGACAGCAACGTCAAGAATGCTGTCCATTTTTTGATTCCATATTGTTCCTGAAGTTCCATACGAATATTGTCAGGCAGCGGAGTTTGATTTTGCGTTTGCTCATAAGGATACTGCTGCATGCTTGAGAATAATTTATAATCATTCCAAATCGTTAAATTTTGGAAAATTCCCTTTAAAAAAAGTTGGTGCAAAATATCGGTCACACAGCCAAGTTTTTTTTCATCATCAATTGGTAAAAAAATATGATGCACATGTTCTGGCTTAGGCTCAAGCCACAACGTCATTTGTGTTACAATTCCAAAGTTGGACTGTAAGAATAAACCATCCAAACTGGGTCCTAAACCCTGGCGATGCAATGCTCCACAGCTGGCATTGGAAAATCGTTTTAACCCTGTATGAATCACTTCACCCGTCGCTAAAACCACTTCAAAGCCACAGACATAATGGCATCTTTCTCCATAAGAACCTGTGCTGTCGCCACGTTCTAGAACATTGCCAACCACACTGGAGTCCAAGGTGCTACCGGTAACGCTCATGGCCAATAATGAGTTTTTCTGTCGCAAGAATTCGATAATCTGACCTTGGGTAACACCAGTTTCTATAGTGATATAAGCTAGTTGTTCATCAAAATCGACGACGGCATTCATGCGACCTAAATCCATTAAGATACAACCGCCTTTCGTGGGAACTTTTGAACCATTTCCCCAATTTTTTCCACAACTAATTGGATAAATAGGAAGCCTGTATTTAGAAGCAACCTGAACACACTGCCGAACTTCCTCGGTATCAGATGGAAAAATAACGGCATTGATACGATGCGTTGTAGTAAACGTTGCTTGTTCTAGAGGAGAAATTTGTTGTCTATCAACTATGACATGTTTTTGACTTAAAAGATTTTCAAACTCTTTAATCGCAGCAAAAAAACAATTCATGCCTCACACCCTGGAAATTAATGATAATTGGGTGGAGCATCTTGTGTTTCCTTTCTAGAATTTCAATGTTATCGAAATTCCTGAATATCAATTTTGCCACCGTCAGCACTTAGAGAATTAATAAACTGCAGTTGTTCAAAATGAAATATGAAGAACTTCTTGAGCTTAAAAAAACGACACCTTCTTCCCAAATCATCTACTTGGGCGCGCGCGGTTCCATTTTATCGAGATGGCAAGCCAATTATATTGCGCAAAAACTTGAACAGGCTTGCCCAGGCGTGCGCGTTGAAACCAAAATTCAAAGCACAGAGGGCGACCGGATTTCCGACGTCCCCTTACCCGAAATTGGTGGCAAAGGTGTCTTTACCTTCGAAATTGAAAAGGCGTTGCTTGAAAATAAAATCGACATTGCCGTCCACAGTTTCAAAGACTTACCTGTTGAAAATAACCCCGGCCTAACCATACCGGCTATCTCTAAGCGTGAAGATTCAAGAGATGCCCTTGTTTCTCGTCACAATTATCAAATTAATACATTGCCCAAAGGCGCATCTGTAGGGACAAGCAGTACTAGAAGAGCGGCTCAAATCCTTTTCTTAAGACCTGATTTGAATGTCATGCATATTCGCGGCAACGTCGATACGAGGATCAAAAAAGCGTTGGATCCAAATGGGCCTTATGATGCAATCATAATTGCTCATGCAGGTCTATTGCGTATAGGGCTTGCACACATTGCTTCTGAAGTGATCAGCGTCGAACAAATGCTTCCTGCACCGGCACAAGGAGCATTGGCCATACAATGCAAGGAAAACTCGCATCTTTTACCGTTAATTAAAAGCATTAATCACGCCGACACAATGCTGGCAACTGCAGCAGAACGATCGTTTTTAAAAGCATTAGGCGGAGGGTGTTCATTACCAGTAGCAGCTTTTGCTGAATACATGGACGGTTTATTAAAATTACGCGGGAGTGTCTTTGCTCGCAATGGCAGCGCTAAAATTGAGCTTGAGAAAGTGGTTTCATGTGATTTTGCTGATTTAGATAAAGCCTCTTTAAAAGCGCTTTTACTTGGCAAACAATTAGCAGAGCTAGCACTGAGTAAAGGCGCAGATAAACTATTAGAACAAAATTTATGTCTTTAATTCAAAAGCGAATCGTTATCACCAGAGCATTAAATCAATGCCTTGATTTTGAAGAAAAATTAAAAAATAAAAATGCGATTCCCCTTCTTTACCATTGCATTCAAATGACGCTCCCTCAAAATACGATTGCTCTAGACCTTGCCATTCGTCAGTTAGAACAGAATTATTTTGATTGGCTGGTTTTGACGAGTCAAAATGCGGTACAGGCTTTGGCACTCAAAGTTAAAATACTTCCAGCTGATCTTCAAATAGCTGTCGTAGGTTCCTCAACAGCGCAAGCAGTATTAAGCTATTTCAACAGAAATATTGATCGCGTCCCCCATATGTTTGATGCTGATTCTTTAGCCCATTTATTCCATGACGAGAAAAACCAGAAAATTTTTTTACCACAATCTAATTTGGCTAATCCCAATTTAAAAAACAAATTAGAAAAGTTCGGCAATCACGTGACTGCGCCGGTTACTTATCAAACGATAAAAGGAACTGGCGGAATTAATCTTTTAGAACAGCTTGCACGAAAGCAGATTGACGCCATCACATTTGCCAGTCCATCAGCGGTCACTTACTTTGTCGAGAGGTTTCAAGAAGAAGGCGGGAACTTAAATACCCTTGCAGGTATTTGCATAGCCTGTATGGGTCATGTAACGAAAAAAACAGCTAAAGAGAATGGCTTTGAAGTAAACATATGTTCCCCACAACATACAGTAGAGGGTCTTATCCAGGCCATGTCGGAGTACTTTTCATGACTTACTTTCCTGCTTACCCCGTCACTAGACCCAGGCGTTTGCGTCGAACGCCTGTCATGCGCCAACTCGTCAGAGAAACAAATTTATCTCTAAATGATTTTATCTATCCTATCTTTGTGCGCCACGGCGACGATGACATTCGGCCCATCGCGTCCATGCCAGGCCAATTTCAGTGGACGTTGGATCATTTGGCAAAAGAGATTAAAGAACTGGAGCAACTTGGTATCCGCAGCGTGATGCCATTTGGTATTCCTGCCCATAAAGATCCCCAGGGTTCAGACAATACCCATGATGACGGAATTGCCGCGCGCACCATTCGCCTCATTAAAGACACCTGTCCTGACATGATGGTGGTTTCCGATATTTGCCTTTGTGATTATGCAAACCATGGACACTGCTGCATTATCGATCCTCTCAATGGGCATTACTTAAACGAACCTACTCTAAAATATTTAGCGAAAGCCGCCGTCGTCCATGCGCGTGCTGGCGCGGACATGGTTGCACCTTCTGGCATGATGGATGGTATGGTCCATGCCATTAGAGCTGGATTAAACGACGCTGGTTTTATTTATACGCCAATCATGAGTTACGCTGCAAAATATGCGAGCGCCTTCTATGGCCCTTTTCGTGATGCTGCTGAATGCGCACCCCAATTTGGCACACGCGAAACCTATCAGATGGACCCTGGCAATCGTCGCGAAGCTATTAAAGAAGTTGCTATCGATATAGCCGAGGGTGCCGACATCGTCATGATAAAACCAGCACTACCCTATCTCGACGTGGTGAAAGCCGTACACGATGAATTTGATGTTCCCGTAGCAGCCTATCATGTCAGCGGCGAATACAGCTCTTTAATGGCAGCAGGACAAAATGGTTGGATTGATTTAAAAAAATGCGCATTGGAAAGTTTGACTTCCATTAAGCGCGCCGGCGCCGATATTATTTTAACTTATTTCGCCAAAGACGTCGCAAAGTGGCTTTAAAAAATCATGAGTGAATTAAACATGTCAAACATCCCATTTCTACGTGCATTACAGCATCAACCGACAACCCACACGCCAATTTGGCTGATGCGTCAAGCCGGTCGGTACATGTTAACATATCGACGCCTCAGAGAAAAATATTCTCTGCTTGAAATGGTAAAGACACCAGAACTTGCTTGCGAGGTGACGTTACAACCGATCAAAGCTTTTCAGCTGGATGCCGCGATTATTTTCTCTGATATTTTGCCGCTTTTAGAAGGCATGGGACTGAAACTTGAATTTATCACTGGTGAAGGTCCGCATATTGAAAATCCGATTCGAGAAACGAGCGACGTTGAGAAATTGCGTATTACGCCACCAGAAGAATGTGTTGCTTTTACGCTCGCCGCCATTCGCTTGGTTCGTCCTGAATTAGATGCTCTGAAAATTCCTTTGATTGGATTTAGCGGCGCCCCTTTTACTTTAGCTTCATATGCTATCGAGGGAGGATCTAGCCGTGACCACTTACTCACCAAACAATTCATGTATGCGCATCCCGATCACTGGCACATGCTGATGGATAAATTAAGTCAGATGGTTGGCAATTACCTACTTGCTCAAGCCCAAGCCGGCGCACAGGTTCTGCAAATATTTGACAGCTGGGCCGGATCACTTGGCCGCGTTGATTATCAAGCCCTAGTGTTTCCCTATATTCAAAAAGCAATCAGCATCGCGCGCAATGGCAATGTTCCAATTATCTATTTCAGCACTGGAACCAACGGCTTTTTAAATGTTATCCGGGAATTAGAAGTGAACGCTCTTAGCATCGATTGGCGTATGGATTTGGATACTGCGTGGAAAATCATTGGCACCAACAAAGCGATTCAAGGCAATCTTGATCCCGCTTTGCTTTTTGCGCCTTGGTCCATTTTACAAAAACAAACCGAAAACATTTTGCGCCAGGCTGAAAATATTCAACCCGATCGCCGCGGTTTTATTTTCAATCTTGGCCATGGTATTTTACAAAAAACGCCCGAAGACAACGTCAAAAGGCTCGTCGATTTTGTAAAAAACCAATAATGCCTTAGTAATGAAATCCATGTTGATAATCCCATACAACATTGACAGCCTTACCGCCCAGGCTACGAACATGCCAGAGAATGCGTTCAGCATTTTTCTCTTTCGCGATATCAATATCATAACGAAATGGAACCATTTTACGTGGGCAATCTGCTTTTACTTGTTTCATAATAGGCAAAACAGCATAGGTATCTTTATCGTTAAAAATCATTTCGATACGATCTAGCTCAAAACAATCGCTGGGATTTCGACCAGACAAGGTTATTTTTGAAGCATCTTCGCTTGCTTCTACTCGTTCCACATGTGCATAGACAAAATTATCTGCAGTATCAGATTTAGGAGCTTCAACACTTAAGATACCTGCATCGATGAAAAAAGCTTTTTCTTTTTGAAATTGCACTAAAAAATCACCTTTTTTCAAAATTCCTAAATCGATGGTTGCAATGTAAGGTGTTGCTAGCGGAAGACAAATCCGATTAGGCCTCATAAATGCCTGAGCACTGACCTGGATTTTGTTGTCGAGCATCACCGCTTTTCCTTGCACAGACTCATAACAAGGCGAAGGCGACCACCCAAATATGATCACGTTTGCCATATCGTTTGAATCAATCCCTTTGGGTACGAAAACATGATCCACAGCAATTTCTGTCATAATCAATTCGTCTGCCAGACCAGGAAAAGAATTTCTGCAATCATTGGGAATTAGTGGATCACAAAAATTGACAAGGGCAAAAGTTGGAAGACATAAAAACAGAGAAACCGTCACGATTATTTTATATTGCATATGTAAAACCTCTCGAGTTAAAACAGAGTTTATCCAAAAAATAATCCAGCACCTTCAATCAGCTTGCTTCCACATAAAAATCCGGCATCAACTCTTCTCCAGGAACACAAGCGTATTTCGAAAAGTCAGTTATTTTTTGGCGTTCTTTTAAAAATTCGTCATCTAAAAGACACCTACCGGTGATATTAGTCAAGAAAAGTTCATGAGCAGCGTCGGCCATGATTTCAGGCTTGCGCGCATTTTTGACAGACTCATCTCCCATCAACCATGTGATCGCTGCTGTGGCAATAATGGTTCGGGGCCAAAGCGAATTGACGCTGATATTCCATTTTTTAAATTCCGACGCCATACCTAAAGTGCAAAGGCTCATTCCGTATTTTGAAATGGTATAAGCTACATTATTTTCCAACCACTTTGGATCCAAACTGATTGGCGGCGACAAACTCAAAATATGGGCATGAGAAGATTTTTGCAAATATGGCAAACAGGCCTGGGCGCATAAAAATGTGGATCTCACATTCACCGACATCATTAAATCAAATGATTTAACTGGCGTATTATCTGTTGTGGTCAGCTTAATCGCACCGGCGTTGTTTACCAAAATATCAATACCACCAAAGTGTTGGGCAGCTTTTTCGACAGCAACAGCAATTTGATCGGCATCTCGCACATCAAGCTGCAAAGGTAACGCTTTCCCGCCTGCTGCTTCGACTTCGGCAGCGACAGAAAAAATAGTTCCAGGCAATTTTGGGTGTGGGTCTGCAGTCTTGGATGCGATGACAATATTGGCACCATCCCTTGCGCATTTAAGGGCAATAGAACGTCCGATTCCTCGACTACCACCGGTAATAAAAACTGTTTTGCCTTTTAAAATCGTCATATTGCCTTCCTCGTTAAAAAATGCTCCAAATACCAGATTCGTATCTTGCTTGATCAAGGGATATCTCTATGGACACCAACGCTGCTTTTGCATTCTCAACTCAATGTATTCATGCAGGCCAATCCCCTGACAAAGAGACAGGCGCTATCATGACGCCAATCTACATGTCATCGACATACGTCCAAGATGGTCCCGGAAATCACAAAGGCTACGAATACTCTCGCACCCATAACCCGACACGCAAAGCTCTGCAAGATAACATTGCAACTCTCGAAGGTGGCCAATTTGGATTTTGTTTTGCTTCTGGATGCGCCGCGACTTCCACGCTACTCATGTGCTTAAGTGCAGGTGACCATGTTGTGGCTGTTGATGATTTATATGGTGGAACTTATCGATTGTTCACGCAAGTTTTTTCTCGTTTTGGAATTTCAACTTCTTTTGTTGATCTTAAAAATCCCGAAAATTTGATCAAGGCTATTCAACCAAATACCAAGCTGCTTTGGATCGAAACACCTACAAATCCCATGCTAAAGATCGTCGATATTCAGAAAGCTTGCAACATTGCCAAGCAACGCAATGTTAAGGTTGCCGTCGACAATACATTTGCGACTCCTTTTTTACAGCAACCACTCCAACTGGGCGCTGATTTTGTCGTTCATTCCACAACAAAATATCTGGGTGGACACAGCGACGTTATTGGTGGTGCCATCGTGACCAACGATGAAAACTGGGCAAAACAAATCAGTTTTTTATCAAACGCAGTAGGCGCTGTCCCGGGTCCGGTCGACTCTTTTATGGTTATGCGCGGCCTAAAAACATTACATGTTCGCATGGAAAGACATGTGGAAAATGCTCAAAAAATAGCAGCCTTCCTAAGTTCCCATCCACAAGTTGAAGCAGTCATCTATCCTGGCCTAGAAAGCCATCCTGATTATCTGCTTTGCAAAAGGCAAATGAAAGGTCCGGGCGGGATGATCAGTTTTATCATCAAAGGAGAATTAAAAGCGGCTACACGGTTTTTACGATCGACTCACATTTTTGCCTGCGCAGAAAGCCTTGGGGGTGTTGAAAGCCTAATTGAGCATCCTGCTATCATGACTCATGCCTCCGTCCCCATTGAAACCAGAAAACAGTTGGGGATCAAAGACGGACTTATTCGTCTCTCTGTAGGCATTGAAGACATACAAGATTTAATAAGAGATTTAGAAGAAGCATTCTTGCAAGTTCAACAATAATGGCTATCAATCAGGTGTTTACTCCTTGATTTGTTTTGACTTTTGTATATTATGTCTGCGTTAAATGGTGTGATTTAATGCAATTTGATAATAACCCATTCGCCCCTGAAAATAATCTGCTCAAAAGATTTTAAGTTTGGCTGGAGATCTGAAAATGACTGAAAAAGAACTGAATAAACGTACGCTTATCTCTTTTAAAGATATTCAAATTGCCTATTTAATAGAAGGCATTGAAGGGGTGGAACGCCTTATCAATGGACGCAAAAATATCGCTTCCCTTTTGCGACGTGCTGTAAAAGAATTGAAGGCAGCAGGTAAAAAAACAGACGCCCTGGATAGTTATATTGCTGAAAATCATGGTCCAGGCACACGCGGCCGTGCCGTTCCCATCACAGGACAAGAGCGTCTTTACAAAGCCCAGAAAATTCATGCTGGCGGTCCTTTTTTGCGATTGCCCTTAGCACCTCTTGGCACAGGCAAAGGTGGCTTTGTTCGTGTTCGCTTTGAAAGAGATCAAATTATTGTCAAAAATGGCTAGCAGGCTTTAGTCAATTAAAAGCAGACTAGTCAGATTTTTTTGAGCATTTTGAGCGAGCCTGGTCATTGCTTTCTCAAAAAACTGGTGCCGTTCTAACCCATTATTTTGGAATAATGGAGCATTTTCTTCAGCTTGCAACGGCAACTTAAACCAAGAATCTAATACAACGACAGATGCGGCTTGAAATTCAATTAATTTCAAGCACATTTTAAAAGCATCTTCGGCGGTGCCCGGAGATAGTATTAAATGACATCTTTGTGACGACAACAATGAAATATTTTGCCAGCAGTCTATATAGGCAATTGTCTTATCCTGATATCCTAATTTTTCTAAAAGAATTTGTATTTTGTTTTCGCGTACAGATTCTTCTATGGCATTTGCTGAAATTCTAATCATACAGCCCATCTGACACTTTAAGACATGGTCGATGTCTTTATGATAAGGACAAGCAGGCAACGAAGGTCTCTCTTCTCCTAAAAAGTCATTGACAAATGCTTTTAACTCACCCAAAACAACCTGAAATTGTATTCTAACTGATTCCATCATTTAATATTATTGCTTGTTTCTAAAGCGAAAAATTATGAAAAATCTATCTCCACCCAAGCTCAATATCGAAACACCGACCTTGGTTGATTTAAATCTACAAAAAGACATCAACAACCTCTTGAACGAGCGCTATCAAACCCATCTTGAAAAACAGGAAACCATTTCAATCATTGCAAAAATTGGAAATGAGGCTTCTTATCTAAGTGCTCAACTTGGTGACAACGATAGAGCACATGTGTTTGAATTTTTTGTACGCGATTGTCAAGAATCCGATCTAGATGGAGGTCTTGACCTTCTGATTGATTATCTAGACGGCACTTTATTTGAGTTTTTTGAAGAAGACAGGAATGCTTTTTTCCCCTTAGATTTTACACCTCGCGATTTTGAATACCATCAGATTTGGGTACGGCATGAATTTCACGATTTTAAGGCAGAATCATTGGCATTGGGGCTACTTAAGAAATCCTCATAAATTGTATAGGACTCTCTTGCATCTTTTGCATGCAATGTGCTTTGGTAAATTAAAATAACAGTCATTAAATAAAGCTGGAGAAAGAAAATGGATGAAGTTGAACTAATCGCTACTTTTGATACCGAAGAAACAGCACGGCTGGTTTCTAAAGCACTCAACAATTGGTTTGCATGGATTATGGAAGGCGATCAAGACGAAGAAATACCAGATTTCTTTGAAGATTTTGGCGTCTTAGCTGATGAATATGCCCTGGATCGTGAAAGTGATGTTGATTGGGATGAGACACCGGTCGCCAGAGCCCGCGGCAACAAAATCCTGGTGACACTTGACTCTCCTAACACTGTCGACACTTTGGAAGAATTGTTGGAAGGCTTAGGGGCTTACGATGTTACCATGGCAGATGAGGAAGACTAACCAACATGCTGGGTCAACCATCCGCTTGGGTCATTGGTTTGTTTTTACTGCTTTTGGGACTTTCAGCGCACACCCTGCCTTCTGTCGCAGAAAAAACTTACCGAGCAGCTGAAACCACCCAATTTGAACTTGAATCTTTTGATCGCATTGCCAATCAACTTGGCTTTGCTTCATTGGGCCAATATGAAGACAGCAAACTAAGGGCAATCTTTAACCGTGCTCTCATGGCATATTTTAAAGTTTTTGAAGCTAAAGATTTGGTATGGTCGAGCCGTGCTGCTTACCGTATTGCAGAATTAGTATCTTATTTTTTTGAAAAACAAGTTTTTAGCTATACTCCCCCCTACCGCTATTCACGGTTGCCTTTTTCTTTTGTGATCCACCAAAAAAGTAGCAACCAGATACCCTCAAATAAAAAAGCAGCAGCATTACAAGATGAAATCACCTTGCTCTATGAAACGATTGAAAAGTACGCGAAAAAATTAAATATAGACAAAGAGTTGCTCAAGGATTTACAAAAAAAACTAAACAGCGTGGCCAATAAGACTTGGGTCCAGGCAGAAAAAGTTATCTCTCCTTTTAAGCAGCACCTAGAGCCTGGGACCTTACGTGATATCAATGGTCAAATTCAAAAATTTCAAAAAAATGGGGCATGGAAAAATATTTTATCATCTGACCTGAAAACCGTTCAAACAGCGATAAACCATCCCTCACAGACTGTACGCCTCTCAGGATTAGTGATTGCTGAATTGCATCCAAACAATCAGTTTACCTTGCCACTGCTCGCGCAGTGGAAAAAACCAGCCAGGCCTCTTTTTAATAATTTACAAAATACTTTATTTGGAGAATCAGAACGCATCTTACTAGCATTGAAAGCGCTCACCCAAAAAGAACCAAAAAGTATAGAGCTTATTGTTGCTTCTTCTGAGCTGCCTGCCGCTGAAAAGGCTTGGCTCCTAAGCTTTGCCAGCAAGAATGAATCCACCATGCGTATGGCCAAGGAGCTGCTTAATCATGAAGATGGACTCACAGCTTCCCGCGCCTTGTGGGTTCTCTATCAAGCCAACCCAAAGACAGCGATTCCTGTTGTCAAACAACATTTAAAAGACAGGCGCTCTTTCGTCAGCACAACTGGCCAGCGGATTCTAGAAATCAATCAACTTTCAAACAAAACCTAATTTTTTCAAGTCTTTGACGCCTTGGGTCCATCCGGGTTGTACGCGGACAAACAGTTTCAACATGACCTGGCATTGCAGCAATAGCTCAATTTCTTGGCGAGCAGCTATTCCGATCTGTTTAATCTTTTCGCCATTTTTGCCGATGACAATTTTCTTTTGGCCTTCACGCTCCACATAGAGCACAGCCTCAATTTCAACCAAAGGTTTTTTAGGATCGTCTTTGCGTTTTTCATCAAAAGATTCAATAGTTACAGCAATTTGATAAGGTACTTCATTATCTAAAAACGCCAACGCTTTCTCTCGAATAAACTCTGCAACGATCTGCCTTTCAAAGGTATCGGTTACCGCGTCAGCATCAAATAAGAATTCTTGTTCAGGCAACTTTTGTGCGAGTTCACTGAATAAATCATCCAAACCTTCGCTGGTTTTAGCCGACACCGGAATGACTGCCGAAAAAAGATTGAGCCTTGCCACTTCTTCTATCAATGGCAGCATCGCACTTTTATCGCTCAGGTAATCAATTTTATTGAGCACCCATAATACAGGTTTTTGCTCACGGTTCAGGCGCTGCAACAACGTTTTCAAATGCGCTAGATCTAATGTTTTATGCGCAGACTTAGCCAAAACATGCGCCACATCTGAAACCCAGACTAAAACGTCCACATCATTGGCAGAAGTAAGCGTTTGCTTTTGCATATAAGTCTGCAACTCATATTCAGCTTCAATCAGTCCCGGGGTATCAACAAAAATGATTTGCACGTCTTCTTTCGTGTGAATTCCACGGATCGATTGCCTTGTAGTTTGCGCTTTAAAAGAAACAGGCGCGATTTTCTGGCCAATGAGCGCATTTAAAATCGAACTTTTACCAGCATTCGGCAACCCAACTAAAGCAACTGCGCCACAACGTTTTTGACTCATATCACCACATTTACCAATCGATCCGGAACGATCACAAATTTTTTCACAACAGCGCCTTCTAAAAAGCGTTGCACATTTGGCGAAGCCATCACCAGATCTTCCAAATCTTGTTTAGACATGCCACGGGATACTTTTATATCATCTCTTTTTTTGCCATTAATTTGCACGACAATCACCACTTGATCGTCATCCCAATAAGCTGGATCAAAAGCAGGCCAAGATTCCTTGGCCAGCAAAGTTTTTTGAGAAAGTCTCTGCCAAAGTTCTTCAGCAATATGGGGAGCATATGGCGCTAACACTTTCAAAAATAACAAAACGGTTTCTTTAGGAACTTGCGGGGCCACTGTCGCATCATTCACGAACGTCATCATTTGGGAAATGGCCGTGTTAAATTTCAGCTCGCGCGTATCCTGTCCCACCTTTTTAATGGTCTTATTTAAAGAACGCCACAAACCATCAACACTTGCACCCGGGCTATCTGTCAAAGCACTCGCCAGCTCATTCGTTTGATCATTGACAACCAAACGCCAAGCACGATGTAAAAAGCGATACACACCTTCCACACCAGCCGTTTGCCACATTTTTACTTGTTCCAAAGGACCCATGAAAAGTTCATAAAGCCGCATTGCATCCGCGCCATAATCTTTAATGACGTCGTCGGGATTCACCACATTGTTTTTGGACTTCGACATTTTCTCGACCAAAACCTTTAAGGGATTCCCATTGGCTTTGGCAATAAATTTGTCGCCGACATTTTCGACAGCCTCTGGATAATAATATTTACCCATGCTGTCTTGATAACTTTGGGAAAGAATCATGCCCTGATTAAAAAGTTTTTGGAAAGGCTCTTTGGTGTGAACCAGACCACAATCAAAAAGCACCTTATGCCAAAAACGTGCATACAATAGATGCAACACAGCATGCTCCACACCGCCGATATAAAGATCGACAGGCATCCAATGCTCTTCTAACGCTTTTGAGCAAAACTCTTCGGTGTTTCTGGGATCCAGATAACGCAGGTAATACCAACAAGAACCAGCCCACTGCGGCATAGTATTGGTTTCTCGAAGTCCGCCTTGCCCGTCCGGCAGCGTCACTTTACGCCAATCATCCCCTGCCCGTGCTAACGGCGGCTGACCGTCGTCTGTCGGCTTATAAGCGTCAACCAAAGGCAGTGCAACCGGCAGATCATTTTCAGACAGTGGCACCACGCTGCCATCTTCCAGGTAAACCAAGGGCATAGGCTCGCCCCAATAGCGCTGCCTGGAAAAAAGCCAATCACGCAGACGATAACTCACTTGTTCCCTGGCAAACCCATGGCCAATAACATGATCAATGATCAATTGACGACAGTCACCGGATTTTTTGCCAGCGCATTCTGCGGGCTCCAGCAAAACACCATTCCTCATATCATTGTAGCAAATTTCTTGTGCTTCCACTTGTTTTCGAAGCTCAAGATCTTCAGGAACTAAAACAACTTTCAACGGGATGTTATATTTTTTTGCAAAAGCAAAATCTCTTTCGTCGTGCGCTGAGCATTTTACGATTCCCGTGCCATAATCTGCGATGGCAAAGCTTGCTACCCAGATTGGCAAGTCGCCATTCCCTAATGGATCAACAATATACCGGCCCGTAAAAACGCCGTCGATATCTTTGTCGCCTTCAATGCCAGCTTTCATACGCCTATCCAGCATATTTTGACAACGAGCCAGTACTACTTCTTTCGTCCCTGTGCCTTCAAGCAACTGCAGCAAAAGCGGATGGTCAGGCGCAATGACAACGAAGGTGTCAGCATAACAGCTTTCAAAATGTGCAGAAAATGTGTCAATTTTGATTTGAGTATCTTTGACTAGTGCCGTAAAAATTAAGCCCTGGCTCTTTCCAATCCAATTGCGCTGCATTTCTTTCACGCCTTCGGGCCAGTCTAAACCGTCTAAATCTTCCAATAACCGTTCTGCATAGGAGGTAATTTTTAACATCCATTGCTTCATTAAACGCTTTTCAATTAAGTCGCCAGTCTCAACATAACGACCCTCTTTAACTTCTTCGTTAGCAAGCACTGTGCATAGTGCGGGGCACCAATTGACAGGAACTTCTGCTAAATAAGCCAAGCCTTTTTCGTATAACTTTAAAAAAATCCATTGCGTCCAACGATAATAATCAGGGTCACTGGTACAAATTTCTCGCTGCCAATCGTAGCTAAACCCAAGTCGTTTGATTTGGTGACGGAAATTGTCAATATTGGTTCGTGTAATAACCGCTGGATGAATATTTTCACGCATCGCCGCGCGTTCAGCAGGCAAGCCAAAGGCATCCCATCCCATGGGGTGCAATACATTATATCCTTCCATGCGTTTCATGCGCGCAACAACATCTGTCGCCGTATAACCCGCAGGATGACCAACATGAAGCCCTGCCCCAGAAGGATAAGGGAACATATCTAAAATATAGTATTTAGGTTTTTTCCTGAGTTCATTTAAATCAACAGGCGTCTCAAATGCTTTTTGTTTATCCCACTCAGCTTGCCATTTTGGCTCAATCAGCGAGGGCTCATAGCGCATAAGAACTCCTATTATTTTTTTTAAAATTTGGTGGCGAAAGAGGGACTCGAACCCTCGACCTACGGATTATGAGACCGTCGCTCTAGCCAGCTGAGCTACCTCGCCATAAAGAGTATCAAATTTTCAGAACTTGAAACTCTTTTACTGTCATAAACCAAAACCAATTAGGCAAGAACGCGTTGAACAAGTTCAATGACTGATAGATTTGCATTGTCGCCGGCACGAACTCCGCTTTTTAATACGCGTGTATAGCCACCTTGGCGATCTTTAAAGCGCGGACCAATATCATCAAAAAGTTTTTTCAAAATATCTTGATCGCGAATGGAACGATAAGCCAATCTGCGTGCGTGCAAATCACCACGTTTTGCCAACGTAATTAATTTTTCAGCAACGCCACGAAGATCTTTTGCTTTTGCTTCGGTCGTTTCAATACATTCATGTTTGAAAAGTGAAGTTGCCATATTGCAAAACAACGCTTTTCTGTGTGCCGAGGTTCGATTTAATTTTCGACCCTTTTTTAAATGTCGCATACTTTGCCTCTTTCTTAAGTTCTTAAAGCAGTTCGTTATTAATTCTTCTCAGTTGTGCTTGCATGAGTAGAAGCCCCTGATCCAAATCCTGATTTAGGCGACCAGCTATCTAACTTCATTCCCAAAGACAAACCCATTTCACCTAAGATTTCCTTGATTTCTTTCAAGCTCTTTCGGCCAAAATTCTTTGTCTTCAACATTTCACTTTCTGTGCGTTGAACCAAGTCGCCAATATGACGAATATTTGCATTTGCCAAACAATTAGCAGACCGAACAGATAGCTCCAACTCTTCAACTGATCGCATTAGATTGTCATTTAATTTATCAGACGTTTCTTCTGTTTCAGGAAGTTCTGGTTCTAGATCTTCAGGGAAATTAATAAATACGGTAAATTGTTCTTTCAAAATTTTAGCAGCAATTCCCAACGCATCTTCAGGAGACACACCGCCATTGGTCCAAACTTCCATCATGAGCTTGTCATAGTCAGTTTGTTGGCCAACACGTGCATTGGTCACATGATAATTAACCTTACGCACTGGGCTGAATAGAGCATCAATAGGAACTGTTCCAACAGGCTGCCCTTCTTCGCGGAATTGCAATGCAGGCACATAGCCTTTTCCACGTCTAATAGTCAGTTCAGCTTTAAACAGGCCGCCTTCTGCAACTGTACAAATATGCTGCTCAGGATCTAAAACTTCAATGGAAGCATCCCCTTGAATATCTTTTGCTTTCACTTCACAAGGTCCCTGTTTAGAAATATAAGCAGTTTTTTGTTGACCTTCATGCAAGCGAATGCCGACTTCTTTCAGGTTAAGAACGATGTCAGTCCCATCTTCTTTGACGTCAGGCAAAGATACAAACTCGTGTTGTGCACCTTCGATCTTAACGGCGGAAATGGCAGCACCTTGCAAGGATGATAGCAAAATACGGCGCAGAGAATTACCCAAGGTAACGCCATAACCTCTTTCCAGAGGTTCTAGAACAAATTTCCCATACCGCGGGGTAGAAACATCACGATCTACGATCAAGCCTTTTGGGCGGATTAGATTGCGCCAATTACGATACATTACTATCACCTTTAACTATCTTTTAAAAAATTCGCTATATTGTCGTCAAAAGCTCTGTAAATATGAGGGCATATTCAAAGCAAAGCTTTTGATAAAATTAAACTCGACGTCTCTTGGCTGGCCGGCATCCATTATGCGGAATTGGAGTTACGTCACGGATCAACGTTACACGCATGCCACTGCTCGATATGGCGCGCAACGCTGTTTCTCGTCCAGATCCTGGACCTTTCACGTATACTTCAACTGCTCGCATACCATGATCTTTGGCTTTACGGCATGCATCTTCGGCTGCAATTTGGGCTGCAAAAGGGGTGCTCTTTTTAGAACCCTTAAAACCTTTAGCACCACAACTTGACCATGATACAACAGCACCTGTCATATCCGTGATCGTTATAATCGAATTATTGAAAGTGGTATAAACATGCGCAACTCCCTGCGTCACATTTTTGCGAACCCGTTTCTTAGTCTTTACAGCTACCATTCACTAAATCCTCATAACCCAGAGGGGTTAAACTTAAAATACTTGCTTGTTAATATTAACGTCGAATCCCTGCGCTGCGTCTGGTGCTGCGTCTGGTTCGTGCATTTGAATGCGTTCTTTGGCCACGCACAGGTAAACCTTTTCTGTGCCTGAGCCCACGGTAACAGCCTAGATCCATCAACCGTTTGATGTTCATAGAGATTTCACGCCTAAGATCGCCTTCGACCTTGTACGACGCATCGATCACATCTCTAATCCGTGCAATTTCATCATCGGTTAAGCCATCAGTCCTTTTATTTTCGTCTACCTTGGCCTGGCTTAACACAATTTTAGCATTAGAAGGCCCTATTCCGTAGATATAGGTCAATGCTGTTCCCATTTTTTTATTTCGCGGTAAATCTACACCGGCAATACGTGCCACAGTTCTTCTCCACTTTCACACTAAATTTAAGACAATCAACAAAATGATCGCGGTTTAATTACCCTTGACGCTGTTTATGTCTTGTATTTTCGCAAATAACACGAACGACACCACGACGCCGAATTACTTTACATTTTTCACAAATTCGCTTCACGGAAGCCCTTACTTTCATCTCAAACTCCTAAACTCTTGATTTTGCGCCGAGGCATTTCAAGTTGTAACTATACATAACAAAAAAACAAGTCCCTTTTGGCAAATGCTTTACAATAATCTCTGTGATTAAACAGATTTAATCTAAAACAGGCTGCAATACGCTCAATAATCGTGCAAATACGGCAGCAGGAGTGCCAGAACCATCAATTTGCAGCAACAATTTTTTTTCCCTGTAATATTCTTTCAATGGCAACGTTTGCAAAGCAAAAGTTTTTAAGCGGGTTTTGACAGCTTCTTCTGCATCATCTTTTCGCTGCTCTAAAGGTGATTGATCTGTGGGGCACACTTCCCCATGACTTAAAGAATCCACGTGATAAAGCGCGCTGCATTTTGGACAAACTCTTCGTCCAGAAATTCGCCGTACTAACAAATCCTGTTCTACTTCTAAACTGACAACAGCCGTTAAAGAGTGGTGCATTTCACTCAATGCTTGCTCAAAATTTTCTGCTTGCGGAATGGTTCTTGGAAATCCATCAAAAAGAAATCCATTTTCTTTAACAACATCAACTAATTCTTTTCGGACAAGATTCATCACAATTTCATCTGGAACCAAAAAACCTAAATCCATATAAGACCGAACTTGATCGCCCAGGGTTGATTTTTCCTTCATTGCCCTACGAAAAAGATCGCCAGTGCTAATATGCAGTGCTCCAAAGTGCTCTTTTAAAAGAGCAGCTTGCGTTCCTTTGCCAGCGCCAGGAGCACCAAATAGTACTAATCTTATAACCACAAACTAAAACCCTTTTTATGAAACTGAAGCAGTGGAGCTCACCAAGGTGCTATCATCAGTGCCCGATCGTGCCCGAATTTTCAACGCACTTCCACCAGAAATGCCGTCGTACTGCTTCCCAATAAAATGTCCTTCAATTTGTTGGACGGTATCCAAAGCCACACTTACAACAATCAAAAGACCCGTGCCACCAAAATAAAATGGAACTTGATTCGATGTTAGCTTTTGAATGGCGACTGGCAACACGCATACCGCTGACAGATAAAGCGCTCCACCAAAGGTGATACGGCTCAAAACAAAGTCAATGTAGTCGGCTGTTGCTTTACCAGGACGTACACCTGGAATAAAACCACCAAACTTACGCATGTTATCAGCCACATCAACTGGATTAAACTGAACTGCTGTATAAAAATAGGCAAAGAAAATGATCAACAACACAAACAAAACTTCATAACGCCAGCTTCCTGGAGCCAAAATCACTTGCACAGAACGCATCCAATCTGCTTGGACAAAAGAGGCAATCGTGGCTGGAAACATAAGAAATGTTGAAGCAAAAATAGGAGGGATCACGCCAGGCACGTTGATTTTTAACGGCAAGTGCGTTGCTTGTCCACCATACTGCTGATTCCCTACAACACGTTTAGCATATTGTACAGGAATCCGGCGCTGGCCTTTTTCCACAAAAACAATCGCGGCTAATACTGCAACCATCACTAGACCTAGCAATAGGATTTCTGATGGTTGGTAGGTTTGATTCTTAAGACCAACAGCAGTGGCATAAATCGCGCCCGGCAGTCTTGCGACGATACCTGCAAAAATAATCAAAGAGATACCATTACCAATCCCACGTTCGGTAATTCTCTCGCCCAACCACATGATAAAAGCAGTGCCTGCCGTCAGGGTTAGTACCGTAATCAAGATAAAACCAAAACCACCCCAGGCAGCTGCCCAGTCAGGATTCACAACGCCATTGCTCTTAAATGATTGAGCAATCATGACACCTTGGATGATGGAGATCAAAACAGTTCCGTAGCGTGTGTATTGATTGATTTTTTTACGGCCTTGCTCGCCTTCTTTTTGCAAACGCTCAATCGAAGGAACAACCACAGCCATCATCGTCATAATAATTGATGACGTAATGTACGGCATAATTCCAAGCGCAAAAATACTTGCGTTTTCTAGAGCACCGCCAGAAAAAAAATTAAATAGATTTAAAAAACCACCACCGCTATCTTGCTGGGCATTTAAAAACCCTCGCGTCGCGGTACGATCGACTCCCGGCGTTGTGACGAAAATACCGATGCGGTAAACCGCTAGCAAAGCTAGTGTGTAAAAAACGCGCTTGCGCAGATCAGGAATTCGAAACAAACCAACAAGTCGATTCATCATAGCTGTCTTTCCTTCACAAATACCGACGATCTAGAGTAATGAAGTGAACGTCATATCACATGTTGAAGAAACCTGT
The DNA here is from genome assembly GCA_023248595.1 of Myxococcales bacterium. GTDB lineage: Bacteria > Myxococcota > UBA727 > UBA727 > JABDBI01 > JAHFEG01. The sequence continues at coordinate 27,712 of JAHFEG010000019.1, forward strand.
ATGCTACTCTTTTCCGATGATCTCAACTGCTCCACCTTTTTCAAGCACTTTTTCAATAGCGCTCTTAGATGCAGCATGGACTCGCAAAGTTATAGCAATAGACAAATCACCTGTTCCAAGGATTTTGATAGCTTTCGTTCCTGCTGAGATAAGACCTGCAGCAATTAATGACTGTCTATCAACAACAGCGCCAGCAACAAAACGCTCGCCAATGCGATTCAAGTTCACGGCTTGTGCATCACACTTAAATGGCGCATTTGAAAAACCGCGTTTTGGCAAACGACGATCCATTGGATTCTGTCCGCCTTCAAAACCGATACGAACCTGGCCGCTTTTTCGTGCTTTTTGACCTTTATGGCCTTTTCCTGAAGTCTTTCCATGGCCGCTGCCTTCGCCTCGACCTAAGCGCTTGCGATTTTTACGAGCTCCTATTGGAGCCACAAGGTTATGTAAACCTTGATATTCATTCGCTGGCATGTATCTCCCTATTGTCCTTAAAAAGTTAGAATCAAATTCAAATTAGGCTTGGTGGCTTAAGCATTTTTCATCGCTGCAGCGCGGCTTCTTGCTCCGGTTAGCTCTACATCGCCTTCGCGCACTTCCACCTGCACCATATGATGCACTTTTTCAACCATGCCACGAATCGCTGGTGTATCTTTTAGGGTCTTAACAGAGCCAATTTTACCAAGGCCCAGCCCTTTCATCACCGCACGTAAGTGCTCAGATTTCCCAATCACACTTCGTATTTGCTTTAAAACAATATGCGTTGCCGCTTTTTCTGATTTAGTCATCGTTATTTACCGTCGTTAAAATTTAACTTATTATCCCATGACTTCTGAGCGACGTTTTGCAATTTGCTCAGCCGTTTTCAATGATAGAAGACCCTGCACTGTTGCTTTCACAACATTATGGGGATTTTTACTGCCCAAGGATTTGGTCAAAATATCATGCACGCCTACAGCTTCAAGCACGGCTCGCACAGTATTTCCAGCAATAACGCCAGTTCCTTCAGAAGCTGGACGCATAAAAACTTTTCCTGCACCAAAATGACCCACAGTTGGATGCGGAATGGTGGCCCCAGAAAGTGATACCGTTTTGATATTCTTCTTAGCGTGTTCAGTTCCTTTACGAATTGCTTCTGGAACTTCGCCAGCCTTGCCAAGTCCAACGCCAACATGGCCTTTGCCGTCACCAACAACAACGAGTGCGCTGAACGAAAAGCGGCGTCCGCCCTTCACAACTTTTGCAACGCGGTTAACACTTACCACGCGTTCACTTAACTCATGCTGCTCTTCATTATGTTGAGCCATTCAAGTCTCCCTTAAATCCTTCAAAAATTAAAAATTCAATCCAGCGTCACGTGCACCCTGGGCTACAGCTGCCACTCGTCCACAATAACGAAATCCGTTGCGATCAAAAACAGCCGTCACAACGCCTTTTTCTTTCAATCGTTTGCCCAAAAGCTCGCCCACCATTCCGGCAGCATGCGACTTTTTAATATCTTTCAAATGACCACGCAAATCTCTATCAACAGTGCTTGCTGCTGCAAGTGTTTTACCTGTTGCATCATCAATTGCCTGAACATAAATATGCGTTGCGCTTCTAAAAACACTCAAGCGAGGGCATTCCACTGAGCCTTCTATTTTTTTGCGCACTTTAATCTTACGACGAACACGCATTGCTACTTTCAAGTTTTTTTTGCGCAGTGTCTTAACTTTTGTATCCATATCATTGCCTTCTTTAGCATCATCTAATCGTTTACTTAACTAATTTCTTACTTACCAGCAGATTTGCCTTCTTTACGTTTCACGATCTCATCTGAGTACCGAATGCCTTTTCCACGATACGGTTCTGGAGGTCTAAATGAACGAATCTTGGCAGCAGTCACGCCCAAAAGTTGCTTATCAATACTTTCCAAAGTGATGCGTGTTCTCTTAGCATCCACGACTCCACTCACAGTATTTGGCAAAGGAAAAACAACTGGATGCGAAAAACCTAATGCTAAATGAAGCTCTTTGCCTTTCATTTCAGCACGATATCCAACACCGTTAATCTCAAGCTCTCGCACAAATCCCTGTGCCACGCCTTTTACCATATTGGCAACTAAACTGCGTGAGAGTCCGTGCAATGCTTTTGCCTGATTACTCTCGTCTTTACGATTCAGGTGAAGCACGCCTGCTTCATTTTTCAATTCAATAAGTAAAGGTAATTCGAGGTGAAGCTTCCCTTTTGGGCCTTCCACATTTACCTTGGTGCCAACTATCGAAACTTTAACCTTTTCAGGCAAAGCGATAGGAGATTTTCCCGTACGAGACATAACAAAACTCCATTATAAGGCGCTAACCGCGCTCATTACCAAACGTAGCAAAGAACTTCGCCACCGATTCCCAACTTCCTGGCTTCATGACATGTCATGACACCCTTTGAAGTTGAAACGACGGCAATTCCGAGCCCGCCTCTTACCTTTGGCAATTCACTTTTTGCACTATATACGCGTAGACCTGGCCTGCTAACGCGACGAAGACCTTCGATAATCGGATCACCACTAGCGTCGTATTTCATTTTCAACACTAACGACTCACGATGTTCGACACGACCGACTGCGAAATCTTCGATAAAACCAGTTTGCTTTAAAATGCGTGCAAGTCGCTGCGCCATTTTAGAAGATTGGATTGTCACTTTCTCGTGGCCTACCATCAAGCCATTTCTAATACGAGCAAGCATATCTGCTATTGGATCTGTCATCATAATTAAAACCCTACTTTCTAAAAGGCATTCCCAAATGTTTTAAAAGTGCTTTACCTTGCACATCATCTTCTGCACTTGTCACGATAGAGATATTAAGCCCACGCGCTTTGTCAATCTGCTCGTAATTAATTTCAGGAAATATGATTTGCTCTTTAACGCCAATGGAACAGCAACCGCTGCCATCCAATTTGCTAGTGATACCGCGAAAATCGCGAACACGAGGCAAGGCGATATTCACAAATCGATCCAAGAATTCCCACATCCGATCACGGCGTAACGTTACGCAGGTACCGATAGGCATTCCTTGTCTAAGTTTGTAAGTCGCAATTGATTTCTTTGCTTTAGTCACAACAGGACGTTGGCCAGAGATCAATTCTAAAACTTCTTTACCCCCATCAATCACTTTGGGGTTCTGCACAGCTTCACCAAGACCAATATTAAGGACAATTTTCTTTAAGCGAGGAACTTGCATTGGATTTTTTAATCCAAGCTCACTCATCAGCAGTGGAACAATTTCCTTCTCATAATATTTCTTAAGTCTAGGGCCGGTGGCCTTTGTAGACATCACATACACCTCATTAATATCAAATACTCAAAACTGTTTTTAAGATAAACCAAAAGTGATTAAACTGGTTCAGCTTTTAAATTTTTGCCGCGCGCAACTCTTACTTTTTCGCCAGAATCATTAAAAGAAAATCCCAATCGAACTGGTCGACCATGGGTTTCTGACATCAACATCACATTTGAAATATGGACCGAGCCAATACCCTCGATGATTCCACCTTCTGGATGTTTAGGATTACGCTGAGGTTTCATATGCCTCTTAATAGGGGCGACACCTTCTACTTTTACGCGATTGCTTTTACTGTCAATTTCCAACACGCGACCGATTTTATTCTTTTTATCCTTGCTGCCGGAAATAACTTTTACTAAATCGCCTTTTTTAATACTCATGGCTTAAACCTACTTAACCAAATAAATAATTAGGACTCATCCGATACACTGCTTTACTTGAAACGACAATGGCTTATTTACAGCACTTCTGGCGCTAGCGAGACAATTTTCATGAAATTTTTTCCACGAAGCTCACGTGCCACAGGACCGAAAATGCGAGTACCAATAGGTTCATTATCCTTACCAATCAAAACAGCGCCGCCTTTATCAAATCGAATATAGGTACCATCGGGACGCGCAATTTCTTTTGCCGTCCTGACAACCACAGCTCTTACGACAGAGCCTTTTTTCACTTTTGATGCAGGTGCAGCTTCTTTTACGCTGCAAACGATTATGTCACCAACAGATGCATATCTGCGATGCGAACCGCCCAAAACCTTGATACACATGACCTTACGCGCGCCACTATTATCAGCGACATCAAGCACGGATTGTGTTTGTATCATTTTAACTCTCCCACTGGACCAATAAATTCCAGTATTATATAAAATCAATCAATTCAAACGAGCTTTTAAAGCAAGGCCTTTACTCGGCTGCTTTTTCTAGAACTTCCACCAAACGCCATCTCTTTGATTTGGAAACTGGCGGAGCTTCAACGATGGATACAAAATCGCCTTGGCGACATTGATTTTTTTCATCATGAGCATGGTAACAAGCATGTTTTTTAACAAACTTATTATATTTTGGATGTCTAACAGTTCGCGTCACTTGCACAGTAATGGTTTTATCCATTTTTCCACTGGTCACAAGACCTGCAAGGATGCGTCGGTTGCTTTTTTTACTTACATTTTCCATTTTAGGGCCTCAAAATCCATTTTACTTGCTTCTTACTTCTTCGCTTGAAGCAACGTCAAAACTCTTGCTAATTCCTTACGTTTTTTAGATGGCGCTGCTGTATCCAGAAGCTTGCCGACTGCGTGATCAAAACGTACATTCATCAGTTCTTTACGCAAATCAGTTTCAACTTTGTTTAATTCAGATACTGATAACGCTTTTAGCTCTTTTAATTTCATGACTTCCTCTTTATAGCTCTTCTGATGCCAACACAATTTTAGTTGGGAATGGCAACTTTGAGGCTGCTAATTCCATTGCTCTTTTTGCAATCTCATCAGAAACGCCTTCGATTTCATAAAGCATCCGTCCTGGCTTTACAACAGCTACCCAACCTTCCAAAGCACCTTTTCCTTTTCCCATTCGGACTTCGGCAGGTTTTTTGGTAATTGGCTTATCTGGAAACACACGAATCCAGATTTTACCACCACGCTTAACATGTCTAGTCAAAGCAATACGACCCGCTTCAATCTGACGCGCAGTTAACCAACCACGACCGACACATAACAATCCGACAGTTCCAAAAGAAAGTTCGCCTCCACCTTTGGTATAACCAGGGGTGCGCCCTTTTTGCTGCTTTCGATATTTAACTCTTGCTGGTGACAACATATCTTTGTCCTTTAAATCCGTTCACTCATTTATTGTTTTTGCGCTGAAACAGGCAAAACTTCACCTTTAAACAGCCACACTTTGCATCCAATTTGCCCATATGTCGTATGTGCTTCTGCGAAGCCATAATCAATATCAGCTCGTATCGTATGCAAAGGAACACGCCCTTCACGATACCATTCACGTCTGGACATTTCTGCTCCACCTAAACGGCCCGAAACAGCAACTCGTATCCCTTTGACGCCAAATTTCTGCGCAGTCTGCATTACTTTTTTCATAGCGCGTCTAAATGCCACACGTCTCTCAAGCTGCTGAGCGACGTTTTCCGCAATTAATTGCGCGTCAGCTTCCGGCTTTCTGACTTCATGAATATTTAAAAAGACTTCGCTTTTTGACTTTTTCTGCAAGTCATTTTTTAGCTGATCAATACCAGCGCCTTTTTTACCAATAATAACGCCAGGACGTGCTGCATGAACACTCACCTTGCATTTATTAGCTGCGCGCTCAATATCAATCTTGGCAATTCCTGCAGATTTAAAATTTTGATTAATAAACAATCGCATCGTCATATCTTCAGCAAGCCACTCAGCATAGCCAGCTTCTCGATACCACTTCGAGTCCCAAGTCTTATTAATCCCGAGACGAAAACCTATTGGACTGACTTTTTGGCCCATGGGGCACTCCATCCTTCGTTAAACATTACAAAAAAGCTGCACGAATTAAACTGCCTCAACCAAACGAACATCGATATGTGCAGTTTGCTTACGTATCGGAGTTGCACGTCCCTGTGCTCGTGGCATAAAACGTCTGCCAATTGCACCTTTATGGACAAGTATCTCTTGAACGACAAGTTTATCTACATCTAAACCTTTTTCTGACGCATTAGCCACGGCAGAATCAAGCAATCGGCGCAAGGGCCCAGCAGCTGCTCTTCTTTGAAATGCCAAACAAACTAGGGCATTTCCAACCTTCTCGCCTCTTACCAAATCTGCAATCACACGTACTTTTCGGGCACTCATTCGAAGGCCACGAAGAGAAGCAAGCACTGGCCCGTTTTTACGAGCTTCTTGCCTGGCTTTCGCCTTTTCACGTTGCTTTGTTGCCATGACTTAAAAATCTCCTTGAAACAACTTAAACTTTTTTAACAACTTTTTTATCAGTTGGATGCGTCACAAAGTGCCTTGTTGGGGCAAATTCACCTAATTTATGACCAACCATATTATCTGTGATAAAAACGGGAATAAACTTGCGGCCATTATGCACAGCAAAGGTACGCCCTACAAATTCTGGGGTAATGGTTGAACGTCTTGACCAAGTCTTTACAACTTGCCTTGCAGTCGCTGTGCCTTCAGTCGTGACTTTTTTCCACAAATGCGCGTCCACAAATGGACCTTTTTTTAATGAGCGTGGCATTTTCTAAAATCTCCTTCAATCAACAACGCTATTTTCTGCGTTTCACAATCATATTGCTGGTTCGTTTGTTTTTACGTGTACGGTGACCCTTTGTTGGCTGCCCCCAAGGTGATACAGGATGACGACCACCAGAAGTCTTACCTTCACCACCACCGTGTGGATGATCAACAGGATTCATGGAGACACCGCGATTGTGAGGCTTACGGCCCATCCATCGCTTACGCCCTGCCTTACCAATACGTATTAATTCATGCTCAGCATTACCAACCTGTCCAATCGTGGCAGAACAATCGATGTGCACTAAACGAGACTCACCAGAGGGAAGCCGAATATTTGCATACATTCCTTCTCTTGCCATTAACTGAGCAACTCCACCAGCAGAGCGAACCATCTGGCCACCCTTCTTAGGACGTAACTCAATATTGTGAATTTCGGTACCTACTGGAATGTTTTTAAGTGGCAAATGGTTACCAGGCTTGATATCAGCAGTACTGCTTGATTCGACCTTGTCACCAACATTTAACCCATTAGGCGCCAATATATAGCACTTCACACCATCAAGATAATGAAGCAAAGCAATACGCGCACTTCTGTTTGGATCATATTCAATAGCGGCAACGACAGCAGGCACGCCTATTTTAGAACGCGCAAAATCGATATCACGCAATTTTCGCTTATGACCACCACCACGAAAACGAACGGTAATTCGGCCTGTGCTACCATGAGCAGAGGTTCCTTTTTTACCTTTCACTAAACGTTTCTCCGGCTTTGATTTTGTAATTTCAGCAAAATCAGAACCCGTTGTTAATCTTCTAGCCGCACTCGTCGGCTTATAATGCTTAATACCCACATTTCACCTATGGCCTTAGCGAAACAAACTTCAATGTTTCTTATCGGCCTTTTAATTCTTCAAAAACTTATTTCACAAAACCGTTTACTGCCCACCAGCAACAGGCCCTGCTACCACACCAAATGCATCCATATCGGAGCCTTCTTTTAAAGTCAGCACTGCTTTTTTCCAATTGCTTCTGCGCCCCATGGTTTTGCCAACACGCTTAGTTTTACCGCGACAGATCGAAGTATTAACTGAGTCAACCAAGACACCAAAGAATTTTTCTGCAGCAGCTTTAATTTCATTTTTATTAGCAGCCATGGCGACTTCAAGCGCAATTTTTCTTCCATTGGTTTTCAATGTTGTTGCTTTTTCGGTGACCAGTGGTCGCTTTAAAACTTCAGATAGTAATTTCATTTCATATACCTCAAAATCTAAGCGCTTACTTCACCGAGCAAACGTTGTTGCAATGCCAAAACAGCTCGCTCTGTCATCATCAAAACAGGATAACGTAAAATGTCATAGACATTAACGCCTGCTGCTTCAATGAATTTCGCATTTTTCAAATTACGCATACTACGCTTTAGATTTTCATTTCCAAAATCAACAACCAAAGCTTTTTCTGCTTGCAAGACAGCCAATGTTTCACTTGTTACTTTTGTTTTTGCAACAGGTAAATCAAAATCTTTTACGATTTTCAAAGAGTTTTCGCTTACACGAGTACTTAAAGCAACAGCCAATGCCGCACGTTTTTTGGCTTTAGGCATTTTATAGCTATAATCACGAGGTTTCGGAGCAAATGCCACGCCGCCGCCAACTTGATGCGGATTTTTAAGCGATCCTTGACGTGCCATACCACGACCTTTTTGAGGGAATGGCTTCTTTGTCGTGCCACGCACTTCAGCTTTTGTCAGCGCAGACTGTGTACCTGCACGTTTACAAGCACGCTGCCAGTGCACAATCTCAGTAAGCAAGTGGCTACGAATAGTTGCAGAAAACACCTCATCACTCAATGTGATGCTTCCCACTTTTTGATTTTTTAAGTCTACTACATCTAATGTAGGCATGACGATTCCCTTTAAGTCTTCAATAACACAAACAAAACAAAACCTAGCTCTTCAACTCAACATCGACACCTGCAGATAAATCTAATTTCATCAATGCATCAAGTGTTTGCTGGGTTGGTTCTAATATATCAAGCAATCTCTTATGGGTACGTGACTCAAATTGCTCACGTGATTTTTTATCAATAAAAACGCTGCGTAAAACAGTGTATTTAGTAATTTTTGTAGGCAAAGGGATCGGTCCCGCAATTTTTGCCCCAGTTCGCTGCGCAGTTCTTGCGATTTCTTCCGCTGACCGATCAAGCAACTTATAATCGTAGGCCTTTAGGCGTATACGGATTTTATTGGCCGACATCTCATTTTACCTCAAGTAACAAATAAATTCAAAAGCTGGTGAACCATATATTTTTAAAAAAAACGCGCAAGCCCTGACTTTTCTTTTTTAATTTAAAGAGCCCGGGCATTTGCATGCATCTTTACTCAATGATTTCAGCAACGACGCCAGCGCCGACGGTATGTCCGCCTTCACGAATAGCGAATCTGAGCTCTGTATCCATCGCAATGGGTGTCAAAAGCTCAACTATCACTGTCACATT
>JAHFEG010000020.1 GCA_023248595.1 Myxococcales bacterium
TGGATTCGGAAAATATGAGATAGAGCTGTTCATTCATGGTGACTTAATTGTTTTTTATTTCAAGAACTTAAGTCAATTGAACAGCTCTACTTTTTTTATCCCTTACACGAGACTCGCGTAGTGAGGTAAGCCGAGGGTTCGATAAATTTAGGTTTTTTTCTCTAGGGTATATTGATGCTATGCCTGATCAAAAACGTGCAGAGGTACGAGTAACACTAGCTGATCTATGTAGAAAGGAGATTAATCGACTAATAGCAGAGATTACCAAAGGCCAAAACCAAGAAAAGCGTGAGCTGATGGCGGCAGCCTTTAAAAAAGCACTGCCTGCTTCTCTGGTCGCGTGTATGGACGAAAATCGCTTTGAATAATTGGAACCAGTTTGTTCATCCATGTGTTAATTACTACCAATGCCAAGCTTCGATATGTCTCTATTTAATTTTTGTTGATTGCTAAAAATTTTATTCCCGCTATTTGCTTGTTACAAGAAGGAAATAGCCATGGAATTGAATTCTATAGAGCAACCGATCGATATTGCAATTATCGGTGCAGGCATCACAGGTCTTGCTGCTGCCTATGAAGTGCAGCATTGGGCAGAAGAAAATAACCACCCTTTTTCTTTTCAATTATTTGAAGCTTCCTCAGTTGTTGGCGGTAAAATTACGACTGATATTATAGAGAATGAAGAAGGTAGATTTCTTTTAGAGCAAGGGCCCGATTCATTTTTAGTGCAAAAGCCCTGGGCGCTTGAATTGGCAAAGCAGTTAGGGCTTAAATATGAATTATTAGAAACAAATTCACATCAACGCCATGTGTTTGTCCTTAAAAAAGGCCAATTGAGAAAAATACCAGATGGCATGATGTTAATGGTGCCGACACGGTTTTGGCCTTTTGTGACGACGTCTGTGCTTTCGTGGCGCGGAAAAATACGTGCAGCATTAGAAATTTTTATCCCGAAAAAAAAAGATAATGTGGATGAATCTGTCGCGCAGTTTGTACAAAGAAGACTTGGGAAAGAAATTTTTGATTACATTGCTGAACCCTTATTGGCTGGTATTTATAACGCTGACTCCTCTCGCCAAAGCTTGCGAGCAACTTTTCCGCAGTTTGCTGCGATGGAAGAAACATACGGCAGCCTGATTCGAGGGATGTTGCTGGCCCCTAAAAGCACAACAAAAAGTCCTTTTGTCTCTTTTAAAAATGGCATGCAGACACTTGTGTTGGCGCTCGAAAAAAAGTTGGCTGCTTTCGTTAAACGAAATGCCAAAGTCAAATCAATTGTCAAAAAAGACGGCGGATTCTACGAAATCAATTTTCTAGATGGTCAAGTTAGATGCGCGAAGTCTATTATCTTGACGACGCCGGCTGTTTTTTGTGCAGAATTATTGGAGATTATTTCACCAGAGGCATCAAAAAATTTACGACAATTACGCACCAGCGCGAGTGGCTGTATCTATTTTGCTTTTCGAAAATTAGATATTGATCATCCGCTTAAAGGATTTGGCTTTGTTGTGCCTATCAGCGAGAAACGAGCAATCAATGCCATTACCTGGGTATCATCCAAATTAGAAAAAAGAGTACCATCCAATGCTGTTCTTTTACGGGTGTTTTTTGGTGGCTATAAAAATCCGGCTATTATGACCAAAAGCGATATTGAGATTGAGAACATTGCTTTTCAGGAATTAAAGCAAATTATGAAAATTAATGTGGATCCTATATTTTCAAAAATATACCGTCATAATCACGAGAATCCCCAGTACGAGGTTGGCCATCTACAGCAAATAGAAAAAATAATGGCGGCGCTTCCAGATGGTATCGAGATTGCAGGCAGTGCTTATGGCGGTGTGGGTATACCCGATTGCATAAATCAGGGACGGATGAAAGCACAAAAAGCGATTGAATACATATTGAGAAAGTCGAGCAGTACTTTATGACGACCAGCAACTTTGTCATCCCGCACTTGGTGCGGGATCCAGGATCCATGGATTCCGGAACAGGTCCGGAATGACAAAAACATGACGATTAATTGGAAGGAATCATTCATGAAAACAACACAATCAGAAAATCTTTATCAACGAGCCCAATGCGTAACGCCGGGTGGTGTGAATAGTCCTGTTCGTGCTTTTAAAGGCGTCGGTGGTACGCCGAGATTTATTGCGCGTGGCGAAGGTGCTTATGTATTTGACGTCGATAATAATCAGTATCTCGATTATGTGCTTTCCTGGGGACCTTTGATTTTAGGACATGCGCACCCCGCTGTTATTGCTGCAATTTATGAGGCAGCCAGTCTGGGTACCAGCTTTGGAGCACCCACTGAGAGAGAAGTTCAATTAGCGACAAGTATTGTCAATTTATTTCCGTCAATTGATATGATGCGTTTTGTCAGCAGCGGCACTGAAGCAACCATGAGTGCTATTCGCTTAGCCAGAGCTTTTACGGGTCGAGAAAAAATTATTAAATTTAGCGGTGGATTTCATGGACACGCAGACATGTTGCTGGCAGAAGCTGGCAGTGGCATGGCCACGTTAAGTTTGCCAAGTTGTGCAGGCGTTCCTATTGCGGCCACGGCTGATACGATCATTGTTCCTTACAATGATCTAGAAGCGACAACTCAAGTATTTGAAAAAAATATTGGTAAGATTGCGGGCATTATTGTTGAACCTATCGCCGGTAATATGGGTTTTGTTTTGCCTTCTGCCGATTTTTTACCGGGCCTTTCTGTATTGTGTAAACAGCATGGTGCGCTCTTTATCTTCGATGAAGTGATGACAGGCTTTCGTGCCGCATGGCCTGGAACCCAAACGCATTACAATATTATTCCTGATATAACTTGTTTGGGCAAAGTGATTGGTGGTGGTTTACCAATTGCTGCTTATGGCGGCCGTCAGGAAATTATGGAAAAAGTAGCACCACTGGGTGCCATGTATCAAAGTGGAACTTTGTCTGGAAACCCACTGGGTACAGCCGCAGGAATAGCGACGTTAAAAATATTAGAGACCCCTGCTCTTTTTGCAGAAATCACCCAGAAAACCTCTCGCTTAATTGAAGGCATTCAGCATGTAGCACAGGTTCATCGTATTCGTATTCAGGCTTCTAGCATGGGAAGTATGTTTGGTTTTTACTTTTTAAATGGCGAAACACCTGAACTGGAAAACCCAATTACCAATTATGAAGAGGCTAAAAAATATGTTCACAGCAAACGCTATGCACAGTTTTTTCATGAAATGCTGAACAGAGGTTATTATTTTGCACCCAGTGCTTTTGAAGCAGGATTTTTAAGTTCTGCGCATAGCGATACAGATATTGAAAATACACTCACTGCTTTTCATGAAACTTTTAAAGTACTAGGTTAAGATCATGCTTTTGTGGATGCATCTTGGTTTTTCTCTTGCCTCAGATGTTTTGCTGGTACTGACGGCAGTCGTATCGCTTGCCTATTTGATTCAAGATCATTTGCTGAAAAATAAAAAAGTAACGTTGTCCTGGCTGCACCTGCCCTCCATTCAAGTTCTTGATGAGGTTGGACTTAAAATCCTGACACTTTCTTTTTTATTGATGACCATCGGTATTTGCACCGGTAGTTTATTGGCGAAACGATATTGGGGTCCTGGTTGGTATTTGGATATTAGGCAAATCTGGTCGACGGCAACATGGCTTCTTTTTGCTGTGGTATTATTGGCTAGGTTTACAGTGGGCTGGCGTGGCAGGCGCGCAGCCTTGGTAACATTGGTCGGTGTCACTTTTGTGATTACAGGTTTATTTATTTTGAATTATGTGAGCTGGACGAAGCACGTCGCCACCGGGAGCTTAACATGACTGCCGCTTGTTTCGATAACACCATGCAGCCTGATCTGGTGTGTGTGGGGCTAAATCATCAAAGAGCACCTGTTGAGATTAGAGAGAAAGCTGCTTTTCATGCGATGAACGTTGATGATGCTTTGCGTTCCTTGCTTGCTTGTGACGCTGTCGATGAGGCTGCTATCTTAAGCACTTGTAATCGTGTAGAACTTTATGCTCATGGCAATTGGACAAGAGCGCAAGATTCTTTGGAAAATTTTCTGCATGAATATCATGGTATTCCTGAGCGTGTTTTAAGTCCGCATATTTATCGATTTAATGGCATTAATGCTTTGGCTCAACTTTTCCGGGTCGCTACTTCGGTTGATTCGCTAATGATTGGTGAGCCACAAATTTTGGGACAGGTGAAAGACGCCTATACGCGCGCACATCGAGTGGGTTCGGTTGGCCCTTCTTTGACGCAAGCATTTAGCCAAGCTTTTTTAACAGCAAAAAGGGTACGCAGTGAAACCGCTATTGGAAAAAATGCAGTGACTGTGAGTTTTGCTGCGGCCCAGTTGGCTCAAAAAGTATTTGGCAATCTCAAAAATCTTTCTTGCTTATTGATTGGTGCCGGTGAAATGAGTGAACTGGCTGCTCAATATTTTAAGAAAAAAGGCGCTCATGTTATTGTCGCTAATCGTTCTTTTGAGCATGCGCAAATCTTAGCGCAAAAATATAACGGTCAAGCACACGATTTAGAAAATATCGCGTTTTTACTGGCAACTGCGGATGTGGTTTTAACTTCGACAGCTTCTACCAATGTTTTAATTTCTGGTGAACTAATGCGTCGCGTTATGCGCGCGCGACGTTATAAGCCAATTTTCTTGGTTGATATCGCTGTGCCTCGCAATATTGATCCGCAAATTAGTTCTATTGATGGCGTATATTTGTACAACATCGATGATTTAGCGCTTGTCGCTGCCAATAATTTTCAAGATCGTAGCAAAGAGGCTACGCTTGCCGAAGCGATTATTAGCCAAGAATTGCAATTCTATGCAGAAAAGTGTCACGAAAAACGCGTGTCACCATTAATAGCGACACTGAAAAAACAGAGTTTTCAAATAGCCGATCAAGAAGTAGCTAAAATATTAGCATCTTTAAACGGTAAGCTATCGCCTGATGCTCGCCAAAAAATTGAACAAATGGCATATGGTATTGTTAACAAAATGCTTCACAAACCGATTATCGAATTAAAAACTTGTGCCAAACAAAATCTTGATCATGAGCAAACCATTGCTTTAGCTGAAAAGCTGTTTGGGGTTTGAACGCGATGCCGATCAGCGCATTGTTTTAATTCCCTTTATGGAGATTCCGGCGCGTGAAAAGTGGCTTTTTGAAAATAAGCTGGTGCTTGCGAAAATAACCCAAGGTTTAAAAGACGCAGCCGAAAATAAAACCCAAGATTTAGGCAGCTTTGCAAAATTCCAAGATGATGAGATTGATTAATGTATCAGCCGCTTACCGAATTTTTTGGTATTACGGCCCCGCCCAAAAGTATATTACGATCGTCGCGATTGTTCCTCATCTCTAGTCGCATTTAAAATCTATCTCTGTAAAAATCTCTTTATTGTTTTTATAAATTTCTGATAATGGAGGTTATCAGAAGATTTCGTATTAATTTTATTAATACTACTACATAGTATTAATACTATGATTGACTAAAAATTAATATCCTGTACACCGCTGCTTATATTTTTCGTGATAAAACTTGAGGATAGAGCGGAGAAAAACGATGGATTACCCTGGGACTCGAAGAGAAAATGAAGTTTGGAAAGCCTGCGATGACTTATGGGCACTTCATGCCGCACCCAATAAGATAACTGGCGACGCTATTCGCGACCAGCTCATAATTTTGGGTTATAAAAAAGGTAGCCCTAATGAAATTTATAAATTTCGCCGTAGTTGGAAGATAAGCAGGGGAATTTCTGACATGGAGATGGGGGCTGAATCGTTAGAAAGTCCCAGTGATCCCATTAGCCGCGCGGTTTCTTTGGTTTATGAACAAATCCAAAGTGAAAGCCAAAATCACTTAGAAAAAATGCACCAGGATTTTGCAGAAAAGTTGGAGAAATCCCACCAAGAATACAGTGCGTTAAAAGAAGCCCATGAAAAACTGCAGACACACCAGGAAACTTTAGACAGCCGGCTTGCTGAACTGCAGCAGCAGCATGGTCAATTGCAAACGCAACTCAGTGAAGAAAAAAGCATGCACGCACTGACGATGCAACGCTATCAAACCAGTGAAGAATTGTTTTACCAATACAAGACAGATTTTAACTTGTTATTAGCTGAATTAAAATCAGTGCAAGAAAAAGAGATCGATTTTTGGAAAGAGAAAGCACGGAAAACTCTTTTCGAAAAAGAGCAAAGTATTTTGCAATTACAAAATACCTATAAAGAACAATGGCAAGCATTTAGCGAAGAAACAAATCAATCTCGTGTACTTTTAAGGCAACTTCAGGAAAAGAATGAGTTAGTTGTTAAAAATTACGCTGTGCAGCAAGAAAAATGTGAGCAATTGCGACATGAATTAAATGTGGTGAGCAAAAAGCTTAGCAAAGAAGAGCAAGAATCAGAACAAGCGACAAAGCTTTGGCGAGCACTTGAAATTAAATATGCGACTGTTCGCGGGGAATTGGCTGTCGCTAATAAACGCAGTATTGAATACAAAGGATTTTGGCAAAAACTGCAACGTGAGTTGACGTATCGACAAAAAAACCAGGAAAAAGCCGATGGCACCTCTACAGGAAGTACAGAAATTAGCGCCGATTAATTTACTGCAGGATTCTTTAAAGCATTTAAACGGAGAATCAGGATCCAACCGTTGTCGCACGCGTACTTGTCAAATTGCGGCAGTGAATGATTGGGAAGCGATTTGCTGTTGGCTGTCTGAATACAAGGATAAATCGTCTACCTATCGATCTTATCAAAAAGAATCTGAGCGCTTGCTGTTATGGTGCCTCATCGAAAAGAAAAAACCATTGTCTTCACTAAACAGGCAAGACTTTGAAGAATATGTTAACTTTTTAGCAGATCCCCTTCCCTATCATGTTTGGTGTGGCCCAAAGGGCAGTCGATCAAGTCAACGACATGCGTCTTCGTGGCGTCCTTTTGTCGGCCCTTTGAGCTCTTCTGCACAAATGACAGCGCTGACAATTTTGGATTCTCTGTTTCAGTATTTAGTGGCAGCATCTTACTTAGAGTTTAATCCTTTAGCGCTGATGCGACGTAAGGCTAGCCGCAACCATCGCCAACAAGCGCAAGGCATTAAGCTTCATGAACGTATTTTAGACGATGAAGATTGGTATCTCTTATTGAATACCTTGCAAAACCTCCCTGAGACCAATGCCCGTGAACGAGATGAAAAAGCGCGGTTGCGTTTTTTAGTGGCAATTTTATTTTTGCTAGGACTGCGTATTCACGAATTAGAAATGCATTGCTGGAATGCCTTTAAACAAATCCACAAAGACTGGTGGTTTTTTGTGATCGGAAAAGGCGATAAACCAGGAAAAATTCCCGTGAATCCTGCTTTGCTTGATGAGGTCATCCGCTTTCGTCAGCATTTACATCTTCCTGCTCTACCCTCTCCTGATGAAGCGATTCCCCTTATCCCTTCTTGGCATCATCAACATGCGTTAGGAGCAAGACAAATGGGATATTTGCTGAAACAACTTGCCCTCAAAGCGGCAGAAAGTATCGAAGATAACCCGACCAGAGCGAATAAACTAAAATGCTTTTCTCCGCATTGGCTCAGGCATCTTTCTGCTTCGATGCAGGACAGAGTTGGTATTCGCTTTGGACACATCAAAGCTAATCATCGTCATGAAAGCGATGAAACCACGCGTCGCTATGTGCATGCTATCGATAAAGAACGTCACGACGATATGAAAAAGCTGCTATTTATTTAAAATAACCCAGGAACAAATTATCGAATGACGCCGTTTCTTGATCACTCTGCCAAGGAGTTCAAGGTGCGTTTGTTTTTCTTCGCTTTTATCGTTTTCGTTAATTTGAACCAAATCATTTTTGCTTTCACGGCATCAACTATGAAAACAAATACCGTCAAGCTAGAAGAACCTGGCTGGAATCCTTTCGTTAAAAAAAGACTCGTTGAAATTATTCAAGAAAAAAAAGGTCGTAACCTTCCCGTCGTATTTGATTTTGATAATACGCTCGTTTGCCGGGATATTGGCGAGGCCACTTTTGCGCTGATGGTACGAGACGGTGTTTTGACTCCAGAAAAAATTCCCTTAGGCATAACGCCTGTGCCACTTTTTGAAGGTGATTTGATGGAAGTTTATCAAGCTTACTTGGAAGCAAGCAGCCATCATGTTCTTGACAAGGCTCCATACTTGAATGCCTATGCTTGGCTTGTGCAAATTATGGCGGGCTTGACGCCGCAAGAAATTATTCAAATGACTTCTTCGGCCTACCATCAAGGTGCTGCTGAAAACGATATGAAGCATGCCACAGCATTGACCAACATTGTGGTGACGCCTCAAAAGACCGAAGCATTAGTTCCGTATTTTTATCCAGAGATGGTGGAACTCGTCGCAGAGTTATTAAAGGCAGATTATGATGTTTGGGTGATATCAGCCAGCAATGTTTGGACGGTTAGATGGATGGTGACTCAAGTTTTAAATAAAAAACTACAAGAACGAGGCGTTAAAAAAGGTATCAAGCCTCAACATGTGATTGGTCTTTCCACGCTTTTATTTGGTCCTGAAAAACGTCTTTCTAAAGATCTATTCTTAACGATTGAAAACATGAAGTATGCTAATTTCGATGAGGACACGCTGAACAAGTATAAACTTTCAACACAAATTGTGCCTCCCATGTCTGCCTATTATGGAAAGTCTGCAAATATTTTACAATGGATAAAAAAAACGCCATACCTAATCGCCGGCGACAGCCCCAATGACCATGGCATGATGGTGATGGCTGAGAATAAACTCTGGATTACTCGATTGGAAAAACCAGCTTACCAAAAAGAGACAATAGAACTTGCTCTTTTAAACAATCCAAACACTTGGCTTTTTCAGCCTACGCTGACTACGCATTCTTCCGGCTTTATTTCTGATGCCGCCGATTTAGCAAAACGGAAAAATCTGGTAACAGAAAAAATTACAGAATCTGTGCAGCTATTAAAAACGTACCGGCTTCTAAAAAACTTCGACTCTAATTAAAAAAATGGATACAGTGTGCCATGATTTTCATACTCTTAATCAGTGGATGTTTGGTTGGCGCACTTTCAGGTTTTCTTGGCGTTGGCGGTGGCCTCATCATTGTTCCCTTCTTGGTTTTTCTGGGTAACGCTCCCTTGAACGCCGTGGGAACCAGTGTTTTGTCCGTTTTAATTATTACCATGTCGGCGAGTTTTCATAATTGGCGCCAAGGAAACTTAGAACACAAAAAATTAACATACATGTCTTTGCCATGCATTATATCGACGCAAATTGGGGTTTTTTCAGCTTCCAGACTTCCTGCTTTTTGGCTGCTTTTTTTCTTTGGTGTTTTTTTATTGGTCTGTATTATGTTGTTTAAATTGCGCACCAAAACAAGTGTGAGCTTAGAGTCAACTCCAATTTCTAAGCAACATATCTATTCGTTGGTTTGGGTCGGTGGGCTGGGTGGTTTTTTGTCAGGAGTGTTTGGCGTTGGCGGCGGCGCGGTATTGGTCCCTTTGCAAGTTCTGATTTTAAAATACCCATTAAAATCTGCTGTTCGCACTAGCCTAGGAGTAGTGATGATCTCTGCTTTATTTTCAAGTTTAGGGCATTACGTCGCTGGAAACATTAATTTGCATCAAGCAGTTTTGTTGGGAATGGGCGGACTTGTCGGTGCTCAAATTGGGGCACGCTTGTTACCCAAATTAAAAGATGAAACCATTACTCAGTATTTTGTGCTTCTTTTACTGACACTGGCAATCTATGTGTTTTGGAAAGCGTACCGTATTTGTTAAAACTTATTGGTTGATCTTGCTGTGTCTGTAACCGTAGGCTGCATAAATAGCGATACCAACAATCATCCATATTGAAAATCTAAGCCATGTTATCGTAGGCAAGCTAAACATGAGTGCAAGGCAAAATATAATTCCTAAAACTGGCACAACTGGATGCCAAGATAGCTTAAAAGGTCTTGGCATATCTGGTTTTGTGATGCGAAGAGCAATGACACCGCCGCAGACTAATACGAATGCAGCCAGAGTACCAATGTTGACCAATTCTGCTAATTGATTAATTGGTGTCAATCCCGCAACGATAGACATAACCACACCGCTACCTAAGATAATTGGCACAGGTGTCTGTGTTTTTGGATTAATTTTAGCGAAACGGGCTGGAAGTAAACCATCTCGTGAAATGGCTAAGAAAATACGAGAAAATCCATAATAAAGCACCAGCATGACTGTGGTTAGCCCGGCAATGGCACCGGCAGAAATAAGGCCTGCGGCAAGAGGTTGCTGTAGACTTAATAAAACACTGGCGACGGGTGATTTGACGTTAAGGCTGGTATAAGGAACAACTAGTGTTAAGAGTGCAGAAACAACGATGTAAATTGTGGTGCAAAAAAACAAAGAAGCAATGATGCCGATGGGCAAATTACGTTGTGGATTAATGGTTTCTTCCGCTGCAGTTGATACGGCGTCAAATCCAATATAAGCAAAAAATACTAAAGCCGCGCCACGCATCATTCCATTCCAGCCAAATGGCATGAAGACATTCCAATTTTGGGTGTCAACATGGAAAACCGCAACACCTATAAAGACAGCAATGGCCAGTAATTTTATAAAAACAATGGCTGTGTTAAAACGAGAACTTTCCCTAGTTCCCAAACAAAGCAGGCCTGCCAAAAGAAGAATAATTAACATTGCTGGTAAATCGACGATACCGCCCTCAAAAGGACTATTGACGAGAGCTGTTGGTAAGGCGATTCCTATTGAAGCTAAAGCACTTTCAACATATCCTGACCAGCCAACCGCAACCGTTGAGATTCCCAGCCCATATTCAAGCAAAAGGTCCCAACCAATAATCCAAGCAATTAATTCTCCAAGGCCCGCATAAGCATAGCCATAAGCGCTGCCACACCCTCCAATACTTGCAGCGAGTTCAGCATAAGAAAGAGCGACAAAAACACAGGCTAGTCCAGCCATAATGTAAGAAAGGATAATTGCGGGCCCTGCGCTCGTTGCTGCGACAACACCAGTTAACACAAAAATACCAGCTCCAATAATGGCGCCCACGCCTAAAAAGGTAACGTCCCAGGCATTTAGACAACGTTTTAGCTGACTGTTTGTCACGCCAATGCTTTCGATGGTTTTTGTTCTAAACAGACTCATATAATGCTCATCATGTGTTAGAGGTTATTGTGCTAGAATTTTAAAAAGCTTTTATCTAAATATACGCGACCGGGCAAGGTTGGATTTTATTAGTGCGTTCAGAGTGTTGTTTGTGCAAAAAAAATAACATGAGTGACGTTGAGGTGAATTTTATGGATAAAATGAAAAGATCCCGTCAATATTTTGTGAAGCATCTCTTTCAAGGGCTTTGCATGGGATTTGCCGAGGCGATTCCAGGTGTTAACGGCGCCACTGTTGCTTTATTATTTGGTATTTATATTCGTATAATTGACGCACTAAAATGTTTGACCCCGACGAATATAAGCAAGCTCATCAAAAGCACGGTTTTCTTTTGGCGTGTGTCAGATCGCCAGCAATTTTATGTTTATGCTCATAAGATGCAACTTGCATTTTTGGTACCAATTGGATTGGGAACCTTAATTTCTATATGGGTGCTATCTGGTTTTATCCCTATGATTAGCGGAAATTATCCAGGCCCATTTAATGCTTTTGTTTTTGGTGTCGTCGCTATTTCTGCTTATATTCCTTTGAGCTATCTCAAGGGCATTCATTTAAAACATGCCGTCATTATCATTTTCTGCGCTGCAGCCACTTTTATACTTGTGGGTTTGCCTGTGTCAGATGGCAGCCATGATTGGCTATTTTTGTATGGTGTTATGGGGGCATGTGCTTTGCTCTTGCCTGGCATATCGGGCAGTTATTTGCTGAAGGTATTTGGTCAATACGAATACTTGCTTGTAAATCTACATAAAGCATTTTTATTTGAGATCTCATCTATGGTTATCGTTGGCATATTCATACTTGGAATGGTCACGGGGATTATTTTGTTTGCCAAAATATTATCCTGGCTATTGCATTATCACCAATCAACTGTGATGGCCATTTTAGCAGGGATCATGATTGGAGCGCTTCGCACCCTTTGGCCTTCAGAAATCAGTGACGGTGTGGCCAAGGCCTTGCCATTAATCGGATTGATGCTCCTGGGAGGACTTGGGATGGCGTTTTTAATTAGCCAAGAGCAGCGTATCAAAAGTCTCAAGACAGAAGAGGAAGTTTCTCGTGATTGAATTGAAACATCGGAAGATTATTGGCATTAGTGTGTTAGGCACGATGCTAGAGTTCTATGACTTTACGCTCTATGCAATCTTTGTCACCACTTTGAGCAAACACTTTTTTCCTGATACAAGCCAGATCGCTTCTTTGCTCGCAGCTTTTGGAGCTTTCGCGGCTGGATTTATTATGCGCCCATTGGGGGGCATATTTTTTGGCTATATTGGAGATAAGTATGGACGTCGAAATGCGCTTTCTCTCTCAATTGTGCTCATGGGAATTCCGTGTCTGATCATGGGGCTTCTTCCAAGTTATGCTGCTGTCGGCCTTATCTCCCCTGTTCTATTATTTTTGTGCCGGATGATTCAGGGCCTCAGTTCAGGAGGAGAATTTACTGGAGCTGCCATCTTTGCGCTTGAACATGTGGAAAAAAAATCTCCTGGTTTAGCAGGATCTCTGGTTTCCGTTTCAGGAGGGGTTGGAGCTTTATGTGCAATTGGAGCGAGCTATTTAGTAACGCTCTCAGACCAAGCAGATGCTTGGAGAATTCCGTTTATCGTAGGTGGATTCATCAGTTTAATTGGCGTTTTTCTTAGGCAGCGTTTAGAAGAGACACCGGTATTTTCTGCTCTGCAAAAAACGATTATTCAAAAAAGTCCTGCGGAGTCTTTCAAGACGCTCGCTCATCATAAATTAAGTCTCTTAACGACAATTTTTATTGGTGCCCTCGATGGAACTCTTCTTTATATGTTGGTCGGCTTTTTAAGAATCTATATGGAGATATTTTTAGGCGTTGATACGGCTAGGGCCACATTGATGGGAACCTTAGGGCTGGTTTTTTATTTGTTTGCCACTCCATTGATGGGAATGCTCTATGATCGTCTAGGAGAAAGTCGCAGATTTATGCCGATGTTATCAGGGTTTTTTATCCTGGGTAGTTTTGTCAGTTTTGGATTGCTCCAGTCAGGTTTTCTTGGTTTGGGAACTTTTGTTTTTGCTTTAATGTGCAGCGGTATTTCAGCTAGTGAGCACCCCTACATTCAAAAATTATTTCCGCCTGCTATCCGTTATCTTGGGGTAAGTTTTGGATTTAATTTGGGTACTGCAGTGCTTGGCGGGACGGCGCCATTGCTGCTTACTTATTTAATTAATTCGAGTCAAAACTTGTGGATTCCAAGTTTTTACATTACCGTTCTTTCCCTCATGTTGCTTGGAACAACTCGCTTATTAAAACGGTTATAATCTCGCTAATCAATTATTGAGGACCTATATGAAAGTATCCATTGTCTCCCTTGGGGACCTAAAAAAGAAAAAGATCGATATCTTTGCATTCGGAATTTTTGAATCTAGCGAGAAAAAAAATCCTGATTTGTCTGCTCTATTTTCTTCCTTAAAAACTGTGCCTGCATCGCTTCAAGATCAGCTGGCGGCAACTGCTCAAAAAGAAGGTTTTTGCGGAAAATCAGGCCAACAATTTGTCATCAATACTTTGTCTCAAGCAGGCCCTGCTTATATTATGCTTGTCGGCTTGGGCCTTCAAGACAAGATAAGCATAGATGCTTATCGAAAAGCAGGAGGTCTCGCTTTTCGCCTGGCAAATGATAAACGTGTGACATCTTTTAGTTTTTTGCTATCGTTACCACCTACAGCTATTTCAGCTGAAACAGCTTTGTCTGCAGCAATAGAAGGCGTGTATTTATCTCGCTATCGGTTTGATAAATATTTTACTGAAAATAAACCGGAAATTTTCATAGAAGATATTTGCCTTGCTTGCATCGATAAAAATTATAAAACTAATCAAGAATTAGTGCAGAACTCTAAAGCAATTGCTGACGGCGTTTGTTTCGCACGTGACCTAATCAACGAGGGGCCATGGGTAGTAAACCCACCTGCTCTCGCAAAACGTGCTTTAAAAGAAGGCAAAGCGCTTGGACTTGATGTTGAAGTTCTTGAAGAAAAAGAGTTAGAAAAAGAAAATATGAATTTAATTTTGGCAGTGGGGAAAGCTTCCGCCAAAGTCGCTCCTCCTTGTTTAATTAGACTCAGCTACCGGCCTACTAAAAAAGCCAAAAAACATATCGTGTTAGTTGGCAAAGGCGTCACTTTTGATTCAGGTGGTTTAGATATTAAACCAGCCGATGGCATGTTGGATATGAAAGTGGACATGTCAGGTGCGGCTGCAGTATTTGCAACGATGTTAACAGTAGCAAAGTTAAAACCAAATGTGTCTGTCACAGGTTATCTCGCCTGTGTGGAAAATGGCATAGGACCACATGCTTATCACCCGGGTGATGTGATCAAATCTCGTCGAGGATTTACGGTTGAAATTAACAATACCGACGCTGAAGGGCGGTTAATCTTAGCAGATGCCCTTGATTTTGCACAAAGCAAAGAAAAACCTGACTATCTGATTGACTTAGCGACGTTGACAGGCGCTTGCATGGTCGCTTTAGGTCCACAGACCGCAGGATTGTTCTCCACACAAGATGAATTGGCAGATAGCTTGATGAAATTAGGGAAAACAGCTGGTGAAGATTATTGGCGGATGCCGCTCAACGAAGATTTACGAGAGCAACTCAAAAGCAGTGTTGCAGACATGAAAAATACTGGGACCCGTTACGGAGGTTCTATTACCGCCGCGCTTTTCTTGAAAAAGTTTGTCAATGATGGTACTCCATGGGCTCATCTTGATATTGCTGGTCCTGCGACCCAAGATAAAGATCATCCTTACACAAGTAAGGGCGGAGCGGGTTTTGGGGTCCGAACTTTGATTGCGTTCATTTGCCAATGGTGACTTTGAAGGAAGCAGGCTATTGACAAAAAGAATGGGGAATGGTGAATACTGGCAAACAGTTCGTTTCATCCGTTTGGCTTCATATGGTTGGAAGTCCGTATCATCAGCTAACTATCATTCACAAAAAGTGTTTTTATCCTTCTTTAAAAGGGAAGTTGTTTAAATGAGCGAAGAAAAGGTCGACAATCGCAGCCATTCCTCCTCTTCACGAGAAAATCTGAAGAGAAGAAGTCGGGGAAATTATCAACCAAGAACAGAGCGCGCACCTGCCCCTACGCCAGTGACAGTTCCTGTTGAGGTAAATCCTGAAGTCCCACCGATGGATTTATCAGAATTAAAGCATGCTAAAATCGAAGATTTACAAGTAAGAGCCCAAAAAACAAATGTTGACGCCGATGCGCTTTTGCGTAAGCAAGACATGGTTTTCGCTTTATTAAAATGGCAGGCTAGTAATCGCGGCGCTATTTTTGGTGAAGGCGTATTGGAAACTTTTCCAGAAGGTTACGGCTTTTTACGTGAGCCAACTTATAATTATGAACCTTCAGCGGATGATATTTATGTGGCTCCGTCGCAGATTCGTGCCTATAGCTTAAGGACCGGCGATACTGTTCGTGGTCAAATTAGGCCACCTGGTGAAAAAGAGCGTTATTATTCGCTGCTCAAACTAGACACCATTAACGGCATCACACCCGCAGAGCATCGTAACAAGGTTTCTTTCGATAACTTAACGCCTCTTTTCCCCAATGAGCGTTTCAAGTTGGAACGAAGCCAAGACAACAACTCAACGCGAATTATCGATTTACTCTGCCCTATTGGTAAAGGTCAACGAGCACTTATTGTATCGCCACCCCGTGCTGGTAAAACAGTGCTCATGCAAGATATTGCCAATTCGATTACCACCAATCATCCCGAAGTGGTTTTGATTGTGCTTTTAATCGATGAGCGTCCTGAAGAAGTGACAGATAACCAACGTCACATTAAAGGCGAGGTAATTGCTTCTACTTTTGATGAACCTCCACAGCGTCATGTGCAAGTGGCAGAAATGGTAATTGAGCGAGCTAAACGTCTTGTTGAAATGAAAAAAGACGTCGTTATTTTGCTCGATTCTATTACGCGGTTGGCACGAGCGTACAACACGGTTGTTCCTCCCAGCGGTAAGATTTTATCTGGTGGCGTGGATTCAAATGCGCTGCATAAACCAAAACGTTTCTTTGGTGCTGCACGTAATGTGGAAGAAGGCGGTTCTCTTACAATTATTAGTACCGCACTTGTCGATACGGGTAGCCGTATGGACGAAGTCATTTTCGAAGAGTTCAAAGGCACGGGCAATGCAGAAATTGTGCTGGATCGTAAACTCATGGAAAAACGTATTTTCCCTTGTCTCGATATTAATAAGTCGGGGACGCGTAAAGAAGAACTCTTACTTGATAAGGAAGTTCTTAACCGCGTATGGATTTTGCGTCAACTTTTGCATCCGCTTAACGTCATCGATTCCATGGAGTTCTTGCTTAGCCGTATGAAAGGCACTAAAACCAATCATGATTTTATTGCCTCGATGAGCGGATAAAGTATAAATAAATTACATTCCCCGCGCCTGTGCTTTCAATGACCAGCGCGCTGTAACGTCATTTTTGACTTGCAGATGTCTATGTAAAAAGCTGTGCAAGCGGTTTGGCTTTGGATGAATGGCAAAGCGGCGATTGACAAGACAGCGCAAATAAAATATATAATATAAAAAAATACGAGAGAATTATGAAAAACATAATAATGACTTTGGCGCTAACAATATCATTTGCCGCATTTTCCAGCAAAAATTACACTACCATATACGGTGACAATAGTTCTATCAAAACTGCTTTAGTTATGGCATGCCGAAACTGCTACTACACATGCTTTATGACTAAAATAGAAGACCCAGAGGGCTGCTGGTACGATGGCGTTCGTATAGGGCGGGAGGTTAGTCGCGGGCACTTGCAAGCATTAGATCCTGAAACTAGTAATAATTTTTATCAATGCATCAGCGAGTGTGCCTGTGACATTTCTGCACAAACGGAAGATGAAAAATTCGAGAACGTGTATCGACAATAGGCATGCGAGACAAATGCTTTTTCTGAGTGGAACTACACTGTAAACCTCAAGGCAAAACTTTACTCTTTACTTCGTGCGCGTTCTACAGAATGAACGCCCTTAATGGCTTCCAGCATTTTAATTACTTTTTTCAGCTGGTCTAAATCAGCCACGCTACATTTGAAGGTATTGATTGCTTGACCATCGCCAAAGGTTTTGCAATTGGCCTCAGAGATATTAATATTCATCTTTGTGAAAACTGTAGAAATTTCTGAAAGCATTCCACCTCTGTCATCTGTGATAACGCGAATTGAAATGGGGCGCAGAAGAGTTGAATTCGTATCCCAGCTCACATTGATGCGACGCTCAGAGTCAAGCTCCATAATCTTAGGGCAATTACGACGATGAATGGTGAGACCGCGACCGCGCGTAATAAATCCGATAACCGGATCGCCTTTTACGGGAGAGCAACACTTGGCGTAGTGCACCAAGACATCTTCTATGCCTTCCAGCTTAATTCCCGTGTTGCTGCGACGGGCAACTTGATCAAACAGTTGACTTAAGCGGCTTTTCTTCGCCTCGGCTTGAGGTGCAATACGTGCTTCATCTGGCAGGATGCCTTCAATGACGGCTTTTGTGTCAAGCTTGCCATAGCCAATGGCAATTAATGTCTCATCGAGAGTGCGATACTTGTGTTGCTTAAAAAATATTTCTATTTCAGGACTTTTGGTCCATTTTTGCAGAGTGGTCCCATAGCGGCGAAACTCTTTTTCTAATAATTCTCGCCCAATTTCTAAACTTTTTTCGCGTTCAACTTGACGTAAAATAGCTCTAATCTTAGTTCTGGCCCGGGAAGTTTTAACAAACGCCAACCATGCTTTTTTGGGTTGCTGATTTTTTTGTGTAACAATTTCACAAGTATCGCCATTTTCCAATAAATGACGCAACGTCACCATGCGATTGTTGACCTTGGCGCTCAAGCAGTGCGTGCCCACGTTGGAATGAATGGCAAAAGCGAAATCGACTGGTGTGGCTCCGCGAGGAAGTTCTATGACATCGCCTCTGGGCGTAAAAATATATACTTCTTCAGCAAACAGATCGACTTTGACTGAATCTAAAAATTCGTTTGGATCTTTTAAGTCGCGCTGCCAATCCATCAGCTGGCGTAACCACAAAAAACCTTTATCAGCAACGTCACTCACTAAAATGGGCACGCCACCTTCTTCTTTGTATTTCCAATGAGCAGCAATCCCTTTTTCTGCTACTTCATGCATGTCACGCGTACGAATTTGGATTTCGACCCGCTCACCTCTTGGGCCAATCAATGTTGTATGCAAACTACGATAACCGTTGGGTTTGGGCATCGCGATATAGTCTTTAAAACGCCCAGGAATAGGACGCCACATGGCATGAATATGTCCAAGGGCTTCGTAACATTGCCCAATGGTGCCAACCAGTACACGAAAGGCAATTAAATCGTGAATATCTTCAAAAGAAAGACTTTTATCCACCATTTTTCGGTAGATTGACCACAAATGCTTTGGACGTCCTGAAACATCGAAATCAATCATGTCTGAGCTTGATAAAGCATGGCGAATTTCGTAGGAAACTTCATCGATGAATTTAGTTCGATCGCGTTTTGTTTTTCCAATTTTTTCGCGCAGATCTTTAAAATCCAGCGGTTTTAAATATTTAAAACTTAAATCTTCCAGTTCAATTTTAAGCCATCCAATACCTAACCGATTTGCCAAAGGTGCATAAATTTCCATGGTTTCAAGTGCAATTGCTTCTTGTTTTTCTGGCTTCATGTACTGCAAGGTACGCATATTGTGCAAACGGTCTGCTAATTTGACTAAAAGAACACGGATGTCTCGTGACATGGCTACGAGCATTTTTCGAAAGTTTTCAGCTAATTTTTCTTCGCTGCTTTGAAATTTAATTTGTGATAATTTGGTGACGCCCTCTACCAGATAGGCAATATCATTGCCAAAAAGTTGCTTAATTTCTTCTGCACTAGCCAACGTATCTTCAATCGTGTCATGAAGCAAACCTGTGCAAATACTTGCTTCGTCCAACTTTAATTCTGCCAAAATCTTAGCAACTTCTAAAGGGTGGCTTAAATAAGGCTCGCCACTTTGCCGTACTTGGCCTGCATGTACTTTTGCCGAATAGACATAAGCTTTATGAATCAGGTCTAAGTCCGCCTGCGGATGATAACTTTTTACAATTTCAATAATATCGTTTAATCGCAACATTTATTTACTTCACACCAATCGTAAAAACGCTCGTATCTTTTATTGTTACACTTTTATAACCTATCAATCAAAATGATTACTCGCCAAAATTTGGATTTTTGTCTAAAAAAAGCACTTTTAATAAAAAAGGACCGAATGAGACCAACGATTACGCCAAAACCAGCAGCAACTCTTCTGATTTGGTCTGAGCAAACCTCTCCCCAAGTATTCATGCTCAAGAGACAAAGTCAAAGTGGTTTTTTTGCAAATGCCCATGTCTTTCCTGGTGGTGTCGTTGAGGACACAGACTTAGAGTGGTGCCACAATCAAGACAATACGTTTTTACGTGCGATGAGTGACATGCTTGGCAATAGACATGGTTTTCATGAAGCCCTCGCCTTTTTTTTAGCAGCCATCCGTGAGACAGCTGAAGAATCAGGATTATTGTATGCAGTTGATTCTTCGGGAAATTTTCCAAACCAATCTGTTGTTAATAGCGTTTTAGATTCTATTGAAGCAGGAGATTCTTTTTATCAAACGCTGCTTGGTCATCAATTAACGCCTGATGTTCAGGCAATTGTGCCAATCTCTTGGTGGATTACGCCCGAAGTTGAAAAGCGTCGTTATAATACGCGTTTCTTTTTAGCGCCAAGCCCGCCTGGGCAATCGCCGCGCGTTAACAAAAGCGAATCGAGCTTAGGATTATATATTAGCCCTGCTCAAGCCTTAGAGGGCTATTTTGCGGGTGATCTGCTTTTAGCCCCACCGACACTGGCTATGCTAGAATTATTAGCTCAAATGACTTCTTTTGAGCAATTACCAGCGATGTTTCCAATGCCTAATCAGCCGATCTGTCCAGAGGCCAGTGTCAACGAGAACGGACAACTGCTTTTAACACTCCCTGGAGATCCACAGCATTCACAAAAAAGTGAACCCGTCTTATTAAAACGTACCAGATTTGAGGCCAATGCCCACGGGCGCTTTATTTAAAATTGCATTTGCCCCTTTGACAAGTATAGGCAAATAGTTTTAAGTGAGCGGTCTTTAAGACACTTATTTGGAGAAATCACTTAAAATGGCTAATCACAAGTCTGCAAAAAAACGTCATCTACAATCTGAAAAACAACGCGTGAGAAACCGCAGCATCAAAAGCGTGCTTGCTGGTAAAATTAAAAAAGCCCGCGCTGCGATTAGCAATAAAACTGCGACGCCAAATAGCGACGACATTCGTGCCGTTCAAAAAGAGTTAGCAGTTGCTGCCCGTAAAGGTGTTTTAAATAAGAAAACAGCAGCTAGACGTACATCACGTTTAATGAAGCAAGCACATCAGCTTCAATCAGCTTAAAAAGCAGAGCATCGCACATAAACGCTACAAGAAATTTGTTTTTTTCGACATGTTTCTTGCACAAAGAGTTCCGCGCTTTTTAGATTTTCTTGTTTGAAAACAGAAGCAACGAGCTCTTTAGCCATCAGATGTGTATAATTCATAGCATAACAATTAAATAAGAAAAAAAGTGGCTTGGGCGCTAGCGCCTGTTTACACAAGCTCAAAAGTTGGTCCACGTTATTTTTGAAAGTAAAGATTCCTTTTGCGCCATGTCCAACTGGTGGCGGATCTAAAATAATTCCATCATAAAAAACGCCGCGTTTGATCTCTCTCTTTAAAAATTGCATGGCATCATCAGCAATCCAGCGAATAGATTTGTCGGCTAAGTGACTTAAGTCTGCATTTCTCGAGGCCCATCGTACCGTCGATTTTGAGGCATCTACATGGCAAACTTCTGCTCCTGCTGAGGCTGCGACTAAAGTAGCGCCACCAGTATAAGCAAAGAGATTTAATACCCGAGGATTTGGTTTTTTGCTGCTTTGAATTACATGAGAAAGCCATTGCCAATTTTTCATTTGCTCGGGAAAAATGCCTATATTTTTAGATTGCGAAAGATGGAGCTCAAAACAAAGCGAATCCATCTTGATCAACCAAGGCTCTTGCCAAGACGCCTCTTGATGCCAAGTGTAACTTCCCTTTTCCTGATGCTTGCCCTGCGCATTTGCTGGCCATTGGCAAAGCCCTGGAAGCCAGACCGCCCTAGCCTCTGGCCTAATAATGGTGTTGTTGCCAAAACGTTCCCACTTTTGCTGATTCCCGGAATCAAGCAATTCGTAATCTAATTGCATATATTTTAAAACTTTCGGCACATGACCCAAGCATCCTCAGGTTCGCTACGTAAGTGATTGGCTTGATAATAACCCAGACGCGACGATACACGTAAAAAACCTTCGCTTTCATAAAAATGAATAGCTTGCTCATTGCTTTTGGCAACTTCAAGCCAGATGGAAGTGACAGATGGCGGATCAGTATTTTTAATAGAAGCACTTATTTTTTCTACCAATGAATGCGCAATTTTTTTCCGACGATGCTCAGGATGAACCATGATACGAAAAATCCAAATTTCATCAATCATGACTCTGGCCAGTAAAACACCCATCAAATTTCCATTTTCTAAATAACCAAGGGCTACGCCATTTTGATGGCCTAATTCTTCGGCAAGCTCGCCGGGAGACCAAAAAATAGCAAAGCACTCTTGATCTAGCTTACTCAAGGCACTTAGATCTTCCAGTTTTAAAAGCGATATCATGCCACATGTTCCCATATCTTCAACAAAAGCGCATCACGCCCCATATTAGCATGACTTGAAGCCATGATACAATCATCGTGATGCAAGGAGAGATCTTTGGTAAATTGAATAAGCAAAGGTTTTCGTTTAGAAACGGGAATTTCATCAATTTTTGTTATAACCGCAACATACTTGCGCTCAGAGTTTCTAAGTAATTGGCTTAAGTCAATATCTTCGCTGGTGGGTTTGCGACGACAGTCGAGCAAATGAAAGACCATCCTGATGGGGTGGTTGCTGTCTAAATAATCAGACAAGGTTTCAGATAGCAGCGCTTTTTCTTCATGCGAAAGCTTTGCGTAACCAAGCCCTGGTAAATCAATCAGATTTAAAATTTTTTCGTTTTTTATCCCATCATCGCTTTTTTGGATGATCGTTGCTGAAAATAAATTCAGTGCCCTGGTTCGCCCTGGGGTACGAGAAATTCTTGCTAGATTTCGACGCGACATCAAAAAATTAAGCAAAGAGGATTTTCCGACATTGGATCGGCCCACAAAAGCAATCTGCGCGGTTTCGCTTGCTGGTAAATGTGCCATTGAAGGAGCAGATAAAATATATTGAGCATCTTTAATCGTCAATGAAATCATCAAAACTACTTAGTGTAATTTTTAACCTTTGACAATCAATCCGCACTGCATCTTTTAGGCGCTTCCGTAACTATGTAGTCCATTGGCAAACCAACCGAGATTGACACCCAGAAATCCTGCTAAAATAATAAAGAAACCTAAAATAGCGATGACAGCAGAGCGTGTTCCTGTCCATCCATATGTTACGCGCGTATGTAAATAAAGAGCGTAGTTAAGCCAAATAACCAGTGCCCCTGTTTCTTTGGGATCCCAACCCCAATAACGTCCCCAAGCATAGTGAGCCCAGAGTGCACCTGTTACCAGCACCACCGCGACGAGTGAAAAAGAGACCATAATATTGGCATAAGCAACGCGATCCAATTGCTTTGCGCTCGGCAACAAATCACGAATTTGGACTGGAAATAAAATAGCGAGACCAATAAAAATTTGCCCAACTAAGATAACGCTCAAGAATCCTAAATCCCAAGTGTTCGATTGCAAAGCAAGACGCCACGGCCCTGGTGGCATCAGGCTTGGAGATACTTCGGGATCTATAATGACGTTCACCATGCTCATATCGTTTACTGTCATGACGACGCCAACTGTGAACATTGCTAGCAATCCAGCAAAATAACTAATTTTAATCCATCCGGCTGGAACATCCATTTTTTGACGCGCTTTGAACATCATGACTGCTGCTAAAAGGCAAAGCAAAATGGCGACCAGCAACAAGGGTCCAACTCCCGGTGAAGGAACATAATACGGGGTAAATTGACCTTCGACAATTTTACCAACGGTGACATAATCACCACCCATCTCTCTTAAGAGTTTCACGCGATAAGTTGCATCGGTGAGCAAAGACAGTCCGCGCCCTAAAATCAAACCTAAAAAGGCTGATAATGCCATAATCCCGCTACCTAAAGCCGTGAGAGAGAGGCGGTCTTTGGCTTTGACAAGATAAAGCAAACTGGCAATGGCGGCGATAGTTCCTGCTGCATAAGCAATCGAGGCACTGATAACATGCACCATGATCCACCAGCTTTTTAGTGCTGGAACCAAGGGTTTAATAATGCCATCTGTTAAAGAAGCCACGCCAAAAGCGGTCAAAGCAAGCAAAAGTGCAAAAATTCCCATAAAACGGACACGCCATTTGACCTCGCAAACCAAAAAAACGAGAATAATCCCCCAGCTCATATAAACCATAATTTCATATAGGTTGGACCAGGGTGGATGCTGCGTAAAAATCAACCACCGAGACAAGCCTTTTAACGTTTCGCCAGTGGCTCTTTCGACAGCAGCGACTTCAACGTATCCAGCTTCGATCCAGCGAAACACCATTCCAATTGTTTGCAGCAAAAATGACAAAGCGACAATAATGGTCGCTAGTCGTCGCCAAAATGCGTGCCTAAAGGCCAGGTTGAAGCTGTAGATAAACAAAGCAAGAACATAACCAATAATACAAATATTGTACCAAAACACGCTGCTCATGGTTCTATCCATTTTGTTAATTTTTGAAATTCGTCGGCAAAGGCCTGGGGGTGTCTTCTTGCTATGCCAGCAAATGTTAATTCGCATTGATCATTATCTGTTTTTTTGACGCAGGCAAAATAACGTCGGTGGCTCATACGAAAAGCCATAAATAAGCCGATGAACATCAATACGAAACCTAAAAATACGACTTCAATAAAAGGCACACGAGCAACACTCACACCAGTTGCGTAGACTTGATCAAACCCCTGAAAATAAACATCCCATTCTCCTCGACGAACCATAGGATCAAAATCAGGATACTGTCTGAAAACAACAAAAGAAGTTGTACGGCCATCTTTACTGACTTGTTGTATTTTAACCGCTTCTCCAAGTCCGCCATAATCATCTATCACTTCAATCGGAATTAATGCGGTTTGATCGGACATTTGCGCTTTAGCGCCTATTGGTAAGACATAATTTTTGCGCGCACCACCATGAGGCCCAATGCTTAAGCGGATTTGTGAATCACCAGACATGGGCTGATAAGAAGCTTGGTAAAAAGTATAACCAGCGTATTGTAAAGGCTCATTGACTCTAATGGTCTGGCTCACAAGAGGATTTAGGGAATCATTTTTATTAAAGATGGCTAAATCAGATTCAAATGCCATGGGAGAACCATCGACAAAGGACTTAAGCCTGAAATCACGACAAACAACGTTAAAATCAAGTTGATGTTGAAAAGGCAACCCTCCTGGACCTTTGACGCGAACAGTATGCTCTTTTTCCCCTTCTACAATCATCATCATGCCATCAATGCCTAAATTGGTCACTGTCATTGAACCAAACATGATCATCAGTAGGGCAATATGAACGACGTAGACACCAGTGCGCGCATATTTGTGCTTTTCATGAAATACATAGAAGGCATCATCATCACAGATACGATAGGATTTTTCAGGAAATACGTTTTTGATAAATATCATAGCCTTGGTAAAAGGGATGATTGTTTCAACTTGATGTGGCAATTTTTTGAGTAAGCGTTCGGTTAGGATGCGTTCTGGATGATGAATATCAATCCAAATTTTTGGAAGACGTTCAATTGAGCAGGCAATTAAATTAAGCGCCAGCAGTAAAACGATGATGCTGAACCACCAGGAATGAAATACATCATCTAATTCAAAAAAAATAAAAAATTGAGCAAACACAGATGTTTTAGAATAGGAGATTAAATGTTCTTCTAATGTGAGCGTTTGATCCCAAAACATGCCAACGAGAAGACCTAATAACAGCACTGTTAAAATAACAACCGTTAATTTTAACGATGCAAAAAAAGCAAAGAGTCTATGATGTAGTAGACTTTTGTTGTTTCCTCTTTTTTTTTGAGGCAATGGCCCCACAGATGCCTCCAGTCTATGAAAATGCTACGAAGTACACTATTAGAAAATTTGTTTCTGCCAAGTTGTTTTTTAAAACCTTTTTATTAAAAAAATGCGCTATGAGGAAAAGATGAAATGTTTTGCGCTGACTGGAGGAATCGCTTCAGGAAAAAGCACGGTATCGGCCATGCTGCAAAAATCGAATATTCCTATCATCAATGCAGATGTTTTAGCGCGTCAAGTGGTTGAGCCTAATTCTGTCGGCATTCGCCAAATTGTAGAAACTTTTGGGAAAGATTTTTTGGATAATTCAGGTGCTCTCAATCGAAAAAAAATGTCAGATCTTGTTTTTACCAATGCTGAGGCGCGCAAAAAGCTGGAGAATATCACTCATCCATTGATCGCTGAGCAACTACGCTTTGAATTAAATAAGTATGAGATCCAAAAAACACCCTATGTTATTTATGAGGCGCCTCTTATTTTTGAAAAAGGACTGCAATCCTTTTTTGACGCAACGATTCTTGTGACTGCGCAAGTCCCTATCCAAGAAAAACGACTTAAAAAACGGGACAACATCAGCATTCAAGAAGTACGTACCCGCATTAAAACGCAGATGTCTACTGCAGAAAAAGAAAAGCAAGCGCATTTTGTGATTGATAATAGCGGTATGCTATCAGAAACATGGGATCAGCTACAGCACGTCTGGTTTCAATTAACGAAGGAATCACTAAAACCCTGAGTTTTAGCCAGGCCTAGATGGATATCCATTTATTTTAGTGCTGCACTCTTAAATTATGTAAGCAACATAAGTTAGACTGCCGATGAATCTTGAAGGAGTTTATTCATGCTTCGAAAAATACCACCACACAACCTTAGATGGCAGTTTGAAGATTTATCTATCATCAAAAGTGGATTGCGGTACAAACGCTTTAAAAAAGAAGATCGCATTGGTGCCATGGCACAAGAAAGAGCGTTGTCTGCCTTGGAATTAGGGCTTGGTATTAAGCAACGAGGCTATAATATTTTTGTTGTTGGTGCTTCTGGAACTGGCCGTACTTCAACGGTCAATCAATTGCTTTATGAGCGCGCTAAAAAAGAACCAACGCCTGATGATATTATTTTACTTTATAATTTCGAAAATCGAGATCGACCTTTAGCTGTTTCTGTTCCACCCTCTTTAGGGCCCAAAATTAAAAAAACATATGATTCATTAGTTGATCGTATGTTGAGTGATTTGGAAAAAACCCTGGAATCTGAGCGCTATGTCAATGAACGGCAAGAAATTCAAGAAAAGTGTCGCCATAAAACTGATGAAATTTTAAATATAATAGACGAAGAGGCTAAATTAAAAGGCTTTGTTCTGCAACGAGCAGCAGGTGCGTTAACTTTAACGCCAGCGAATAAAAACAGTGAGCCCATTACCGAAAAAGAATTTGAACTGCTTAATGACGATGAAAAGCATCTGCTAGAGCAAAATGCAGAAAAATTAGAGACGCATTTAGAAGATGCAATCCGAAAAGTACGAGCTGTCGAAAAAGAATCTGAAGACAGTATTGAAAAACTCGAGAAAGAAACAGCTAATGCTGTTTTATTGCCTTTATTTGACAATGCCAAAGCGCAATGGAAAAATTTAAAACCCATTGTTAATCATCTTGAGGCGATGCGAGAAGATGTTCTCAGTCGTTTACGTCGCATTATTCCCGATGAGCGCATACAGGCTGTTGATGGAGGCGAGCCAACTTACCCAAGACGAAAATTGCATGAAGAAGAGGAAGAACCAGATCACGATGAACCTGTTCTTGTTCGCTATCGGGTAAATCCTTTGGTCACACGTTCTAAATCTGCGGGTGCGCCTGTTGTTCAAGAAACACATCCAACTTCATCTAATTTAATAGGTCGAATCGAGCAACGTCTAAGAGCTGGAGAAACGCTAACGGATCATACCCGAATTCGTGCCGGCGCTCTTTATCTTGCCAATGGTGGTTATTTGGTGCTGGAGGCTCAAGATCTGTTGCGTGATCCTGCTGCCTGGGAGGGCTTAAAACGTGCTCTTAAAAATCGTGCTGTTGAGTTGGATGACCCAGGAGAACCCGGCCGTATGGTATCAGTGGTCTCTTTACGGCCCGAACCTGTTCCGCTCTCGCTCAAGGTCATATTAATTGGAGTTCCTGAACTTTATTATGCTTTATCCAAAAATGACCCCGATTTTGGAAAGCTTTTTAAAGTAAAGGCCGACTTTGATATGCAGATGGATCTTTCTCCAGATCGTATACTTAAATATCTACAATTCTTAAGCGGAATTTGTCTTGATGAAGACTTAAAAAAATTAACGCCGGAAGGTGCAGCACGTATTCTGGAACAGGCTGTTAGACTTTCTGGTAATCAAAAAAAATTAACAGCTCGCTTGGGAGATATTGCTGATTTAGTTCGCGAAGCTAATTTTTGGGCAGCCAAAGTTCATTCTTTAGACATTGATGTTAGCCATATTAGACGAGCACTTGATGCAAGAGCGGAACGTGAGGGCTTTTTAGAAACGCAAATGATTGAAGACATCTTAGAAGGTCATGTTTCAATTGAGACCTCCGGCGAAGTGCTTGGTCAAGTTAACGCTTTGACAGTTATCGAACTTGGCAGCTATGAATTTGGTGTTCCTATTCGCATTACTTGCAGTATTGGATGTGGTCGAGGCGAAATTATTGACGTTGAAAGAGAAACGAAACAAGGAGGCCCCATTCACACCAAGGGTCGCTTGATTATCCGTGGCCTAATGTCAAATCAATTTGGCCGAGATATCCCCCTTGGGTTCAATGCCACGTTATGTATGGAACAAACCTATAGCGATGTCGATGGAGATTCAGCATCTTTAGCTGAAACCTGCGCATTGCTCTCCATGTTAGCGAATGCACCTTTGTCTCAACGATTTGCCATTACGGGTTCAATCGATCAACGAGGACAAATCCAAGCAGTCGGCGGTGTTAATGAAAAAATCGAGGGTTTTTTCAACGTTTGCAAAGCGCTTAAAACAAGCGGTGTTCACGGCGTGATTATTCCAGCTTCAAACGCTTCTGATATTGTCTTAAAAGAAGAAGTTGTAGAAGCTTGCGCGCAAGGTTTTTTTGAGATTCACACGGCAGAAACATTTGAAGATGTTATTGAATTAATGACAGGAAGAGATTGGAATAAAGGTAAGCATTCTTTGCGCAGCGCTATTTTAAAAACACTTGAACATTTTCAACGTTTGCGGATGCAAAAAAAATAAGAAGCTATTCTGCATCTCCAATAAACACTTCGATATGTGAATTTTGATCACCTCGAATAACGACATAAGTTGGTTTTGCCATGTCACTCACATTGGCTTGTAAGGTTTGTGAGGTATATTCGCTGTCGTCACCATTTTCAAAATCTTCTTTTGCTGTTAGTGATAATTTGGCAAAACAGCGCATAGGATAAGTCTCTTGGCATGGTCCCCATGAAAGATACATTGTTTGACTTTCAGTTTTATTGACTAGCGCCAAGATATTTACAATTTGTTTTTCTTTATCGTATTCTGCACTTAAGACGATCACAGAAGAGGCGTTAACAAATGAAGATAAGAAGAGCAAAATTGTAGCGATAAATTTTTTCATGAATTCCCCTTCCAGTTTAGATGGATATTATAGAATCATTGTTCAAATTTTGAAAAGCGATCTCGAATATCGCAACTTTTTACTGTCTTTAACCGATATAAAAAAATATTTAAGAGGTCAAAATGCCAAAGATTAATTCAAAACCAGCAAGCCTGTCTTCTCAAATTCCAACTGCTTTAAAGCAAGACTCAGCAGATTGGCAAGGACATTGTTATCATCCTGAAATGGGGCCACCGGCTAGGCCAGATAGCCTGGTCTTTGCTGATCGTTATATTTCTAAAGAAGAAGAAAAAGAGTTCCAACGGGTTGGACCACCGTTGCTAACTGTTGAAATTATTAAAAAACAAAATGGTCGTTTAGAATTATTGGTACCTGAAATCTCCCCATCCTTAAAATCGAATCAGCGTATCGATGTTGATTTCAAGGGAATAAACGTATTAGAGTATGACCGAGATTCTAAGGAGTTTCCATGGAATTGGTCGCTTACTCGGGAATCTGAGGAGATGCAAGAGAGAGCCGGTAAGCAAATAAAGTTACTCCTGGCACGTTTTCCCAAAAGCAAATTCGTAAATTCTCCAGATCGAATAGCGGAGAGTTGGTCTGAATCAAAGAAAGACCGAGAAAATTTTGAAAAAAAACTTGCGCAAAATCGCTATGCTCCACTGCAGTTAGAGGACGAGCCTAGTTAGCGGCCAAGATAGTGCGGCGCTCTTTTTTGTGCAAATGCTGCTAACCCTTCAAGGCGATCTTGCGAGTGCAAAATAGACTCATAGCAATGCTCTTCTAATTTAAGGCCTTCTTCGCCGTCAAGAAATACGCCAAGCGTAATCGCTTTTTTAGCAGCACGCACACTTAAAGGTGCACATTTAGCAATTGACAAGGCTAATCGCTTTGCTGATTCGTAAGCGTTTTGTTCTACAGTGGTTACTTGATTGACAAGACCCAATTCTATTGCTTCTTGTGCGGTTATCTTTTTGGCAGAGAAAATTAATTCTTTTGCCTTGGCAATTCCAACAAGCTGGGGCAAGCGTTGTGTGCCCCCTGCCCCAGGGATAATTCCCCACGCGCATTCTGTTAAACCAAGCAAAGCATCCATTTGTATGACACGCATATCGCAAGCAAGCGCTAATTCTAAACCACCGCCAAAAGCACTGCCCTGCATTGCCGCAATTGTCGGCATGGGTAAAGATGCAATACTGGAAAAAGTAGCATTAATTAATTTGATAAATTGGCGCGTTTCTTCAAGAGACATTCCTTGACGTTCTTTTAAGTCAGCCCCGGCACAAAAAACTTTGCCACGGCCAGAAAAGATAACCACGCGTACGTTCTCATCTGTTTTTAAAATTTCTAATTCTTTTTTTAACTCAATAAGCAAAGGACGATTGAGTGCATTTAATTGATCGGGCCGATTTAAAATAATCGTGACAATTTGATTTTGATCGCGCTCGACAATAATCATTTAAAAGCCTCTAACTGTTACCAATTTTTTTTCTACTAAACGGGCTAAAGCAATAAGCTCACCTTGGCAATGCGTTAAAAAAACAACATCGCTATTAAACTCAGCATCCCAAAAAGGTTTTTGTCCTCGTTTTAAACAAATCGCTGCTTCTTCACTGATCTCGATTTTAGGAATATCCAAAATTGAATCTATTCCTGACATTAATTTGGAAAAAACTTCTTCTTGATCACCTAAATCGTCTGAAGAGATTGCTCCTTCTACATGATAAGAACCACTAAAGAGACGACGCAATTGGCTTAGATGCGCAGGCACACCGAGAAGATTTCCTAAATCGCGCGCAATTGAGCGAATATAGGTTCCTTTTGAACAGTGTACTTCAATTTCTGCATAGGGATTTTTCCACGAAATTAATTTAATACTGTGAATAAAAACGGGACGGGATGCCAAATCTATCACTTCTCCACGACGAGCTTTTTTATAAGCACGTTCACCGCCGATTGAGATGGCAGAGAATTGGGGTGGAGTCTGCATTTGTTGGCCTAAAAAAGAAACCAGCGCCTCATGGATTTGGTCTTCTTGAATTAAAGAAGAGTCACCTTGACTAATCACTTCGCCTTCAAGATCGTCCGTGGAAGTCCCTTTTCCAAAAAAAACTTGAGCACGATAACACTTATCTTGTGCCGTCAAATAATTGCTTAGCTTTGTATAGCGGCCAACTAAAATAACCAATAAGCCTGTGGCAAAAGGGTCAAGTGTACCAGTGTGTCCTATACATTTTGTTTTTAGTGTACGCCTTAAGCGAGAGACAACGTCAAAAGATGTTAAACCTATTTCTTTTCGACAAAGTAAGATTCCTTCTGCGTTTCCCATTTTTTTATCAATCCTGGATAAATATTAGGACAATTTTCTTCTAGATAAGTTTCGTTTTTTATGTCTAAGCAAGGCACGTTTGGGATGTTCCAATTTTCTAAAAAATCGCGATAATAAGTCATATTATTCCCTCGCACTCTAATATCTTTTTTTTCAAGATTATCCATAACATGTTCATAAAAATCACACGGAATCGAAGTACGGTTTAAAAGCATTGCTTCTATTGTATCTTTGATAATTAAATCACTGTAAACATCTAAGTCCGCATGCAGATGCCTTACCCTAAGCACCATGTTGACCATCAGATCAATGGCAGCTTTAGTGTTGTTCCCCTGTAAGTACTTTCTTATTTGCGGCAAAAGCCTGTCTAAATTAGATAATACGGCTTCTTGTTTCTGTTCTTTTTCCTTGCGTATACTTCGTGTTTTTGCATCAGTATCGTAAAAATCATTGAATATGCTCGTTATAGGTGCCCATACTGTTCTTGCAATAACAGCTGTAAAAAGTGTTTTGATAGTTTCTGCAGCTATGATCTCTCCAGCGCTCCGTGGCCGATCTGTTGAAGGAGCTATCACATAATGAACAGAAACAGTGATCAAGACAGGGAGAATAAATAAGGTCACTATACTGCTTTTAGCTATCTCGTTAAACTGATCTAGTTCACTTGATGATGCTGTATTGGCAGTTTGTGAAAACAAAAAAACAGCCAACATAAAAACATGAAATCGATTTTTCATAAAATTCCTAAGCTGTATAACAATAATTAGAAACGAAAAAACCGTTATTTATTCTCTTGAATTGTTAGAGAACTGCCTGTTAACGGAATAAATTGTGTAACAACAAAAGCAAGGCCAACCTGCAACGGCATTTTCCAGAGTTTCATTCGTTCTGGAAGCGTATACAATATGAGTTGGCCAACAGCTGATATCACAACAGGAATCATCACTTCCTGCACAAGATTGTTGTCGTCTACACCATCGATTCCTTGCGCATTACCAGTTTGTGATAATAAAAAAAATACGACAAAAAAAATACGCAATTGATTTTTCATAAGATCCCACCATATTAATAATAAATTCAAAAAAACCCACTGCCTCGATATTCAAGGACAAGTGGGTTCTAACACAAAAAAATGCAAAATAAAATTATTTTACGTTAACTTTAGCGCCTTCAGCTTCAAGTTTTGCTTTCATAGTATCTGCATCTGCCTTAGACACTCCAGCCTTGACAACTTTTGGAGCGCCATCAACTAAATCTTTGGCTTCTTTCAAACCAAGACCGGTCAATTCACGTACGACTTTGATGACTTGAATTTTCTTGTCGCCTGCAGCAACAAGTTCAACATCAAATTCGGTTTGTTCTGCAGCGGCAGCTGGGGCACCGGCTGCTGGCATTGCTGCCATCATCATACCGCCACCGGAGGCAGCTTTTACGCCCCATTTATCTTCTAGCATTTTAACTAGCTCTGAAGCTTCCATGATGCTTAACTTTGATAACTCTTCACCTAATGTTTCCAGATTCGCCATTGTATCCTCCTTGGTATATTAAAAAAAATAAAAACAAATTTACGCAGCTTCTTTTTCTTTGTCTACTTTGGCACTTAATACCCCAACCACATGTGTTGCAGGAGCATTAATTTGCGCAAGTAATTTGGCAGGCACCGCTTGCATTGCACCAAGCAATTGGGCACGCAGCACGTTGAGACTTGGCAAGCTGGCTAAGGCCTTCAACTCATTAAAGCCAAGGCGTTTTCCAGCATTGTAGCCAGCCTTCAATTCAAATTTTTCAGTTTCTTCTTTGAATTTAACTAAAATTTTTGCAGGAGCCACTGCATCTTTCATGCTCCAGGCAACTGCTGTTGAATTGGCAAAATCATTAAACAAAACACTGACAGGTGTTTCTTGTGAAGCAATGCGCGCCAATTTATTTTTGACGACTTTAAAGCTAACACCACCATCATGCAATTTGCGCCTAAGCGAAGCAATCTGGCTGGCATTGATGCCTTCAACACTCGCTAATACGACGGATTCTGTATCATTAAATACAGCTTTTAAAAAATCGATTTGCTCTTGCTTTTCTATTCGATTCATCTTGAAACCCCAATAAAAATATCAAAAAAGACCACTTAAAAAGTCAATTTGGCAAAAGATGTGAGGGGAAATCTAGATAAGAGCAAAACAGACATGTTTTTGCTGGACCAAGAAGATTTCTTCGCCTCGGCAGGATTTAAGTCTTAAAAAACTTTAGGACACCTACTGTCTTTGACAAAGTTGCAGCGCTTAAGCTTTTTTTAAAAAACAAACGCGCTGCAGACATGACATATCATTTACAAACACACAAGGGCTAAAATAAAAATTTAGCCTCTTTCCGTTAAACTTAAAACTTGATTAACATCAATTTTAAGACCAGGTCCCATCGTAGATGAAAGAACTGCCTTTTTAATGTATTGCCCTTTTACCGTTGCAGGTCTTGCGCGAGCAATCGCATAAAGAAATGATTTTAAGTTTTCTTGTAGATTCTCAACGCTAAAGGAAATGCGACCAACGGGTGCGTGAACGGTTCCAGTCTTATCGACTTTAAACTCAATCTTGCCACCTTTGACATCTCTTACTGCTTTGGCAACATCAACTGTTACTGTTCCAACTTTAGGATTGGGCATTAGGCCTCGTGGACCAAGCACTTTTCCAAGTTTACCAACAACACTCATCATGTCTGGAGAAGCAATTACTTTATCAAAATCGAGAAATCCCTTCTCGACTCTTTCTGCTAAATCTTCTGCACCAACGATATCTGCGCCAGCTTCTTCTGCTTCTTTTGCTTTTGGACCTTTAGCGAAAACAGCAACGCGCACTGTTTTGCCGGTACCATGAGGCAAGACCACTGCGCCTCTGATATTTTGTTCTGCTTGTCTAGGATCAACACCTAAATTAACAGCGATATCAATTGACTCATCAAATTTAGCAGTTTTAGTTTCTTTGACTAAGCGACAGGCGTCATCGATGCCATAACGCGTTTTTGCGTCAACTTTCTTTGCTACTTCACGATATTTCTTGCCATGTTTTGCCATGGAAAACCTCACTTCACTTTAAAATTAAAAATTAATCGACAACTTCGATACCCATGGAACGCGCAGTTCCAGAGATAATCTTAATGCCTGCTTCCACGTCATAACAATTGAGATCAGGGGCTTTGGTCTTCGCAATCTGAGCAACCTGCTCTCTGGTGACCTTGCCAACCTTTTCTTTGCCTGGATTTTTAGCTCCGGCTCCAGGTTTTTTCTCTGTTTTGAGTCCTGCTGCTTTTTTGAGCAAGATAGAAGCGGGCGGTGTCTTTGTCTCAAAAGTAAATGATTTATCGGAATAAGCTGTGATAACAACAGGAATGACCATTCCGATTTGATCTTGGGTGCGAGCATTAAATTCTTTGCAAAAAGCAGGAATATTTAGCCCGTGCTGACCTAAAGCTGGTCCGACAGGAGGAGCTGGATTTGCTTTACCTGCTTGTACTTGAAGCTTGATCAGCGCAGTTATTTTTTTTGCCATATTTTAACTCCATGAAGTGGTACATCGCTTATGGCGCGGCTCCCACATGATATGAATACTAGAACGCACTTGTTTAAATAGATTAATCTATCTTGGCAAGCGGGAATTCCTCGATTTTAAGCAATCCGTTCCACTTGAGCGTAGTCCAACTCCACTGGAGTTGAGCGACCAAAAATAGAAACCAATACCCGTATTTTCTGTTTGTCGGGTTTCACTTCTTCGACACTGCCGTTGAAATTCGCAAAAGGTCCTTCGGTCACTTTTACTTGATCGCCTTCCAAAAATTCGACTTTAGCGCGCGGTTTTTGTATGCCATGTGCAAGTGAACGCATCCGTTCGACTTCAGATGAACTCAAAGGAGCGGGTTTTTTAGTCCCACCAACAAAGCCCGTAATTTTAGGGGTATTGCGTACCAGATGCGCTGTTTCATCGGTCAGTTCCATCTGCACTAGCACATAACCTGGAAAACACTTTCGGCTTTGCGATTTACGAACTCCGGATTTTACTTCTTCGACAGTTTCTGTGGGGACCAAAATCTCTCCAAATTGGTCGTCCATGGAATACTGGCGGATGCGCTCTTCTAGCGTCTTTTTAGCCCGATTCTCTAATCCAGAATAAGTATGCACCACATACCATTTGAGGTTGGGATTGGGGTTGCTATTTATTATTTCATCGTTTGACATCTTGCCCTATTCCTCTTAAAACTTCTTTCGCCAATTTAAAAAAAAAACCATAAGTCAGTTTTTAAGTTAGGATTGCTTTCAAACCCGTCACTTTAAATCTTTTTATATTTTCTTGAATTTTGCAGAAACGCCAAGCCTATAGCGAGCGCTTGCCAGCCCTTCTTATAGACC
This sequence comes from Myxococcales bacterium, assembly GCA_023248595.1. Lineage (GTDB taxonomy): Bacteria > Myxococcota > UBA727 > UBA727 > JABDBI01 > JAHFEG01. The sequence goes on from JAHFEG010000020.1 coordinate 35,775, forward strand.
TTTCAAACTGAATGCAATAGAGCAATCTAACCCAAAAATAAGTTATGATTCGTTAGCCAGCCAAAAACAGCATCAAACAGACCTAAAATAACCGAAGCAATCAAAGATGTAACGATAACTGTATAAGTGGCAACCCTGGTTTCGTTCCAATTTGGCCAAGCAACCTTATCTAATTCTGTAACGCACTGTTCTATAAAATCACGGGCTTTTTGATTGATGAATGCCGTATAGATTGCAATTGAGCCTGACAAAATTAGGGCAATCAAAGTACAAATTGTAAATCTAGGCCCTAAAAGCGCCATATCTTCTTTGCGAAAATAAGCAAATGTCTCACTTAATGCCAGGTTAAATACCAGCATGACAAGTAAGGTTGACACCACATAAAAAAGCGCAACCCAAGTTCCCTTTGAACGCATCCCTTACTCCCTTTGCAGTGTATTTGGCAGGCCACAGAGGACTTGAACCTCTAACCCCCGGTTTTGGAGACCGATGCTCTACCAATTGAGCTAGTGACCTATACATCGTCTTTACGGCGATTTGCAAATTAAAAATCCCCCCCAAGGACAATTTACTCAATGATTTCAGCAACGACGCCAGCGCCGACGGTATGTCCGCCTTCACGAATAGCGAATCTGAGCTCTGTATCCATCGCAATGGGTGTCAAAAGCTCAACTATCACTGTCACATT
>JAHFEG010000021.1:0-12315 GCA_023248595.1 Myxococcales bacterium
GTCGGCATTAATCAATTCAAATAACCGAATACCTCGTCTGCCGACTCTGTCTTCATAAGCCGGGCAATCCCTCGACCGGTTGTACCAATCATTTGTTTTCCCAAAGCCCGCTCACGGGCAAAGTCTAACTTTTTATGATAAGAAAAAATGATGTGGCATAGTGGCGATATCACTAATTGACTATCGTCACGCATCAGGTCACGACTTTTAAGCGTATCGATTTCTTGAAGTAAGACTTCTGGATCGATGACCACGCCGCTGGCGATGACACATATTGTTTTTGGATGGAGAACACCCGAAGGTATCAAATGTAAAACCGTTCTAACTCCATCGACTACTAAGGTGTGGCCTGCGTTATTTCCACCTTGAAAACGGACGACCATGTCGCAACGCTCGCTGAGGATGTCGACCATTTTTCCTTTGCCTTCATCTCCCCATTGCCCTCCAACGCAAATTATATTTCCCACTTGATCACCTTCTTATTTTAAAAAATCACCACACATGTCTAACTAATGTGTCTTTTCCTGCAATAATCAATACCGTTTTTTTAAGCCTTCTGCCCATTTGCGGGTTTTTCAGCAAGACTTGATACTTTCCTTCGGGAAGCCTACGTGCCGCCAGAGGTGTTTCACCGATTTTAACACCGTCGAGATAGATTTCTGCCCAGGGCTCCACGACTACTTTCAATCGACCTTCCATTTTTTTTACTGTGGGCTTTGGCGTATCCTTAACAAAATTTTGCGCCTCTTCTTGTCCGTGCGGTTTACCTACTAAGTCAGACCTACTTTCACTTGGAGCAAGCTGGGATTTAGCAATTTCAACATTCTCAGTGGTTTCAGAAGACAAAGTAGACTCGAAATCTTTTGTCCATAAAGCAATGATAGTAATCGCTAAAGAAATACCAAGCCCGATCGATAGCACCAGCAATAATTTAGACTGTCTATGCAGTATTTCAATGCGCGTACTAACTGTTTTTCCATCTTCATCATCCGCTTGACTCAATTTGTTTTTTGCAGATTTACGTAGCTCCAATGGTGAGGGCATGCCATTTGATTCACTCTGGCCAAATGATCCATACGATCCAGTCCAAAATAAATTATTCGAAATATCGACTAAATCAGAGGCGCCCAACGCTTTTTCTTTCTCAATCGCTTCTTTAAATAGTGTATTCATAAAAAAACGCAATCTCGAGGAAGAATGCGCTAAGGATTGTTCAGTCAAAAATTCTTCCAGCGCCGTTCTAAATTCGTCGCAGCTGGAAAAGCGCTCATCTCTTTTCTTGGCCAGCGCCTTCATGACGATATTTTCAAGACCTTTTGGATAATGAGGTATCAAAGTACTTGGAAGAGGAACCTCACAACTGATAACTGCTTTTAATGTCTTTATTTCATTCTCTTTCTTAAAAAGACGACGCAAGGTTGTCATTTCATACAAGACAATCCCTAACGCAAAAATATCCGTTCGATGATCCGCTGTATGCCCCAAAGCTTGCTCTGGCGACATGTAGCTGTATTTTCCTTTTAAGACCCCCGAGGAGGTTTCTACAAGTTGATGGGAAGCTTTAGCGATACCAAAATCAACTATTTTTGTTTCACCTTCGTAAGTAACGATTATATTTTGCGGAGAGATATCTCGGTGAACAATGGCTAAACTTTTTCCACCTAAATTTTTCTTCGTATGTGCGTAATGCAGACCACAACAAACATCGATAATAATACCAACCGAGTGTTGCAGCGGAACGTCAACCTGAGAAGCGATCGCTTTTCGAAAGATAGTGCGGACATCTTGGCCATGTAAAAATTCCATGACCATAAAATAAACGCCTTTTTCTTCGCCAATTTCAAACGTACTCACCACATTGGAATGCCGTAAATCCGCGGCAGTCCTGGCTTCATCCAAAAACATGCGTACGTATTCACGTTGACTGGCCAGATGCGGCAAAATACGTTTCAAAACAACAAGTTTTTCAAAACCGTCCATGCCAACATGTTTGGCAAGAAACACTTCGGCCATGCCGCCTGAAGCGATTTTACGTAATAGCGCGTATTTTCCATCGACGTAGGGAAAGTTCATGTTGAGCTTAAAATAAAACGGCCATTTAGAACGCTTCGGCGTGATTCACAACTTCTAGCTCTAAAACATTTTGGCTCTTTGTCTTCTTCCACATTTCCATGATCGATAAAAATTGCACAAAATGATTCTGAGCATCATGCGGACCTGGAGCTGCCTCGGGGTGGTACTGGACTCCAAAAGCCCATTTGTCTAGGACAGTCAGACCTTCAACAGTCCCGTCTGACAGATTTGTTTGCGCTATTTTAAATGAAGCATGTAAAGCTGAATCATCCACCGCAAAACCATGATTTTGACTGGTAATCATGACTCGACCATCATCTCCTATGACAGGCTGATTTGCGCCACGATGACCAAATTTTAATTTAAATGTTTTCGCACCAGTGGCGAGAGAGAGAACCTGATGACCCATACAAATTCCAAAAATCGGCAACAGCCCAATTAAATTTCTGACAGTATCAATTCCAGCCACTGCAACCTCTGGATCTCCCGGACCATTACTTAAAAGTAAGCCATCAGGTTTTAGATCAAGCACTTCGTGAGCTAAGGCATGAGAAGGAAGCACCGTAACACGGCATCCATAATGAACCAGCAGTCTCAGCATATTTTTCTTAATACCAAAATCAATCACAGCCACATGATAGCGAGGTTTGGACAATGCAGAAATTTGCGTTCCATCAGTTCCAAAGAGTCCTTGCGTAAATTCAAATGGGCTTTTGGTAGAAACCTCGGAGGCTAATTCGGCACCTTCCATACCTTGGAGTTGACCTGCTCGTTGGTGCAAATCAAAAATATCTGCAGATTGTATCGTCGATAAAATTGCCATTTGCGATCCATGCGAGCGCAAGTGATGCACTAAAGCACGCGTATCAATACCGTAGATACCAGGAATGCCCTCTTCTTTTAACCAATCATCTAAAGAAATATCTGCTCGCCAATTAGATGTCATTGGAGAAATTTCACGCACCACCAGCGCTTTGGCAAAAATACGATCAGACTCAGCGTCGCATCTAGCAACTCCGCAGTTACCAATCTCAGGACAGGTCAACGTCAAGATCTGTTGATGATAAGAAGGATCAGTCAAAAGTTCAACATACCCAGTCATCGACGTGGAAAAAACCAGCTCGCCAAAAACTTCTTTTTCCATCGATCCAAAAGCAAATCCCTGAAAACAAGTGCCGTCAGCTAAAACTAAAACGGCCCGCTTTAAAGAAGGCTTTATCATAGCATCAAACCTTTTGTTGTCGTGCTCTTATGAGCCCATGTAAAATTGCCATCCGCATAAAAACGCCATTCTTGGCCTGACCTAAAATCAAAGAACGCCCATGATCAGCGACTTCATCCGCGATTTCTACACCACGGTTAATTGGACCTGGATGCATAATCACAGCGTGGGGCGGCATTTTTAAAAAACGAGGCATGGTTAAACCGAATTGCTCCAAATAATTATTTTTTGCAAAAAATACCTCACCAGACATTCTTTCTTGCTGAATCCGCAGCATCATGACCACATCAGCGCCTAAAATAGCCTCGTCAATATTTTCGACATGTCTTACTTGATAGGAATGCAAATCAGACAACATCAGTGATGCAGGACCAGCTACAACCACATCAGCACCAAGTCTGGGTAATAGACGCATATTCGATTTTGCAACTCGGCTATGCTTTGTATCGCCAATAATCGCTATTTTCAATCCGTGCAGCAGTTTTTTTTCTGGCAATGCAAAATGATGCCACAAGGTAAATGCATCTAAAAGCGCTTGCGTTGGATGTTCATTTTCACCATCTCCCGCGTTGATAATCCCCATATTCACTGCGCGTGCTAATTTTTCAGCAATCCCAGATTCATGATGACGGACAACCAATAACGAACACCCTAGCGCTTCCATATTGCGAGCTGTATCAAGCAAAGACTCACCCTTCATCAACGATGAAGATGCTGCATCTAATTGAACAACTTCAGCCAATAATTTACGGGCAGCGATATAAAAACTTAAATACGTTCTCGTGGAATTCTCAAAAAATAAACTGCCAATGAACTCGCCACGCAAGAAAGATTTATTTGCTAGATCTTGATTAGACATCAAAGAAAACTGTTTTGCCCATGAAAACAAGAATAGAATATCATCATCAGATAATTGCTCCACACTCCACAGATGCTGGATCTTTAAGCCATTCTCTTCAGAAGAAACGCTAGAGTTCTGCATAAATAGGAAAGCGCTTGGTCAAATTCAAAATTTGAAAGGCAAGCTGCTTTTGATAATTAGCATCATCACGATGGCTTAAAGCATTAAAAATTAAATCTGCAATCTCTTGCATTTGCTCTTCTTTCATTCCTCTGGTGGTCAAGGCTGGTGTTCCCAAACGCATCCCACTGGTGACTTGAGCGGGAGCTGGATCAAAAGGAATCTTGTTTTTATTGACAATAATATGCAAATTCCCCAATAAGGCTTCTGCATCTTTTCCTGTAATGGCTTGTTTGCGCAAATCAACTAAAACCAAATGGTTGTCAGTACCACCCGAAACCAAATCAAATCCATGTTTTAGTAGACCGCTTGCCAAGGCAGCCGCATTTTTGATCACTTGCGCTTGGTAAGATTTAAATTCTGGTGCACTGGCTTCTTTGAAACACACGGCCTTGCCAGCAATCACATGCATTAAAGGGCCCCCTTGAAGTCCTGGAAATACGCGACTATCAATTTCTTTTTTATAGAGATCTTTACACAAGATTAGCCCACCACGAGGTCCTCTAAGGGTTTTATGTGTGGTAGTAGTCACAAAATCAGCATAAGGAACTGGAGATGGGTGGAGGCCTGCTGCTACCAAACCTGCAATATGCGCCATATCGACGAAAAGCTTCGCTTCTACCTGCTTGGCAATTTCTGCAAAGCGTTTAAAATCAATCACGCGCGCATATGCCGACGCACCCGCAATAATTAATTTAGGCTTGGACTGATGCGCCAGGCGTTCTACCTCGTCATAATCGATCAACCCAGTTTCAGCACTAACACCATATCCTATGATGTTATAAAATTTTCCAGAAAAATTAACTTTTGCTCCATGGGTTAAATGTCCACCATGATCCAATCGCATAGCAAGAACAGTATCACCAACATTAACAGCAGCCATGTAAACGGCTAGATTGGCGCTGGCACCAGAATGCGGTTGAACATTAGCGTGCTCTGCCCCAAAAATATTTTTTGCTCTATCGATAGCGATGCGTTCAATATCGTCATGAAATTCGCATCCTCCATAGTAGCGCGCTCCTGGATATCCTTCGGCATATTTATTGGTTAGCACACTGCCAACAGCCTGCATCACAGCTTGAGAAACAAAATTTTCACTAGCGATTAATTCAAGACCTTGGACTTGACGATTCAATTCTTGGTTGATTAAACCATAGATGACAGGGTCCGTTGCCAATAAAGATTGCATCATCGTGACACCTATAGTTTATGATTCGTGAACAACAGCAACATAAGACATTTCTTCCGTAACTAAAATACGCTGGCAAGAAGGGCATTGTTCTAGAATTTCACATTTGGCCACGCGCAAAAACAATTCAGGTGGAATCATGCGGCTGCACGCTTGGCAAACTTCATTTTTCACTAAAGCAACACCAAGCCCTGCCCTCTTCGAAGCAATTTGTTCATAACGTTTTAGTAGAACAGCGGGAACTTTTTCAGTAAGCTTTAAACGCGCGCCGGCACAATCACTTATTTGATTTTCGATTTGAGCCAGGTCGTCTTTGACCAAAGCCCACTCTTCTTCTAATCGCTTTTGTAATTTGGAAGATGATTTTTTGACATCGTTCCATTTTTTTTCTAAATCTTCCTGCTCTTGCATCACTTCTAAAGTCTTATTCTCGATATGGAAAATATTTTTTTTAAGAGAACCGATTTCAGATATCAAAGCTGTGTATTCTCTATCGCCTCGAATTTTTTCTGCTCGTGCTTCCCATTTTCGCAAATTCGCTTTTTCGGTTTGCAAATCGCTGTCTAGTTTTCTTTTTTGTGCAACCAATTCATTGTTTTTTGCTTCGAGAACTTTTCCTTCATCAAGCAAGACTTGTGTTTTTAATTGCGTCTCTTTCGCCTTTTGCGATAATTGCTTTTGCTTATTTTGCAGCTCTTTGATGTTTTGATCTGTTAAGCCTAATTCCGCTAATTGTACCAACTGGTCCCGAACACTCATTCACTACTCTCATTTCTTTTAAACAAAGCAAAATTATGTGGTGGGCCCGGCGGGATTCGAACCTGCGCGCTGTCGGTTATGAGCCGAATGCTCTACCGCTGAGCTACGGGCCCACATAAGAAAGAGAGTCTGAATGGCTATTTAAAAAACACAAGGGACCTTCACAAAAAAATACCCTTAACGATCAGCCTTTGGCATGTTTTCTGCAGGAGCAGAAAAAGCAAAAAGTTTCTTCGCACGAGAAGGATGCCTTAATTTACGCAAAGCTTTGGCTTCAATTTGCCGAATTCGCTCTCTCGTTACCTCAAAGTCCTGCCCAACTTCTTCTAAGGTATGATCAGATCTTTCGCCAATACCAAAACGCATTCTGAGCACTTTTTCTTCTCGAGGCGTTAGAGTCGCCAAGACTTTACGTGTTTGTTCACTCAGATTCATGAGCATCACAGCATTAGAAGGATTAATAGCGCCTCGATCTTCAATGAAATCACCCAATGAACTGCCACCATCGTCTTCGTCTCCAATAGGGGTTTCTAATGAGATAGGCTCTTTAGCGATCTTCAGTACTTTGCGTACCTTGTCGACTGGCATTTCCATTTTTTCAGAAATTTCCTCAGGCGTTGGCTCTCTACCTAGTTCTTGAATTAAATACCGGCTGGTGCGCACGAGTTTATTAATCGTCTCGATCATGTGCACCGGAATACGAATCGTTCTGGCTTGATCAGCGATTGCTCTTGTGATCGCTTGTCTAATCCACCACGTCGCATAAGTTGAAAATTTATAACCACGCTTATATTCAAATTTATCAACAGCTTTCATCAGGCCAATATTGCCTTCTTGAATGAGATCTAAAAATTGCAGACCGCGATTGGTATATTTTTTTGCAATCGATACAACCAAACGCAAATTAGCCTCAACTAATTGCTCTTTACCACGATTGGCTTTGCGTTCTCCTTTTTGAATGAAACGATAAGTCTCACGCAAAATGGTAATGGATACTTGTGCCTCTTCTTGAACACGTCGAACACGATGAACTGCCATCACAATGGTACGATACCATTCTTGCAACATCTCAATGGTAATGCCCCATTTTTTTGCCAAGCCTTGCATCTTATCAGACTGATTTTGACAAGAGCGAATTTCACGCAACACAACATGAGATCCGCGATTCACGCGTCTTTCAATATTCGCCAATTCAAATTCAACCTTGTTAACGCGACGAACCAATACTTTAATTCGTTGCACAATTCGATCAATCTGGCGTTTGTTGATTTTTAAATCTCTGAGTAGATTGATGACTTCAGACTGAAGCTCGGCAATTCGTTCGTCATGCTCCATGACTTTACCAGAACGACCGCTTTCATCAGCGATATCTCTTGAGCGTTGCTGATCTTGTAAGAGCGTTCTTAAAATAGACAACTCTGCCACAATTTTAAGAGCACGTTCAGTTACTTTAGGCTCGTCAAACTCGATGGTCTGACCGTCTTCACCAGGCTCATTTTCTTTTACAATTTCTTTAACGCGAATTTTGCCTTTTTTAAGCTTATCACCAAGCTCCAGAATCTCGCTTAAGCAGATTGCTGTCCCCAGCACTGCATCTAAAACTTCGATTTCACCTTCTTCGATTCGTTTAGCGATTTCAACTTCGCCATCACGTGTCAACAAATTAACGGAGCCCATTTTGCGCAAATACAACCGGACTGGATCATTTCCTTTATTGAATTCGTTGATATCAGCGCCAGTCTCGACTTCGGCCTCTCCAAGAAATTCATCACTCTCTTCCTTGCTTGGCAATCCTTCCGACAAGGATCTGGCAACATCATCAATAATCTCAATGTCTTTTTCGACCAAAAGCGCCAAAACGTTTTCTAAGTCTTCTACACGCGCAATATCTGGCCCTAAACCGTCGTTAATTTCGTCATAAGTCAAAAATCCTTTATCTTTGCCTTTGGCAATTAAACGATGAATTTCTTTTTTATCTGGCAAGGCTTTTCGAGGAACACTCACCCCGGGTTCTTTTTCCGCGACAAAAGAGTCTTCTTCCAAATCATCTGGAAAATCTTCACCTGAATCACTTTCCAGCACCTCAAATTCGATGCTCTCCTCAAAGAAAACTTCTTCAGATAAAGTCTCACTTTGTTTTTTAGTTTTTACTTTATCCTTCGACAAAGTTGATTTTTTCTCTTTAGGTTGATTTTTTAATTTATTTTTTATAACAACAGGTGTTGCTGTAGCTGATTTAGTAAAACGTGTCATAGCTGAAATTTATCCAGGTTAATCTAATTTATAGTTTTAAAGGCTCACTCAAATCCTAGAGCTCTTTGATGCGCCTGAAGGGCAAAACGTTCGCTCAAACTTTTTAAGTAGTCTACCTGCAGTCCTCAATTATTGGTAGCCTACTATCAATTTTATTTACAACAAGGCCAAAGCCAAATTATCAATCTAATTTAAGATTTTAGGCCGTATAGCTTGAAATTGATTTATATTCAAGTCCAGCCCTCATCATCTTTTAAATCTTCTTCTAAATTCTGGGATGGAGGCTTGGGCACTGGAGCTTCCTTCATTTGTGCAAATCCAAAATGGGTACTTTCTGTTATTTTTAAAGGCGTCTTTATTGGGGGAGTTGGTTGTGCATATAATTTTTTATGCTCCTTTAATGCCTCTGTCTGCTGCAAAAGCAGCTGTTTCACAAGCACCAAATCTCCTTTTTGCTCTGCTAAAATCAATGCTTCCTGATTTTTCTGAAGAAGCGCACGTTGTTTTTTTTGTTCATTTCTTTTTACCGTCCCTTCAAAAATTTTTTGTGCCTCCTCTTTGGTCATTTTGCTTTTAATTTTTACGGACTCTAACAAGATAGAAACCAGAATTGTTCCAGGTGTCACTGAAATACTTCGTAAAATTTCTTGGGGTATCATGGTTGGACTTACAGCATGTTTTTTTTGTAGATCCAACAAGAAATCAACAAGTTCTTGATTGAAGTCTTCAGGATTAAACGCTGTGTAATTAAATACAATTTCTGGATGTTCCAAAATTGCCCTGAGAAATAATTTTTCGGCTTCATTCCATATAAGCTGATTACTTTTAGGAGAATCTTCAGGCAAAACTAGTGGCTTTAATGGCTTTCGCGAAAGCGAGATTGATGATTTCACCGGCAATACTGCTGGGTTCACCTTGCTCACCTCTCTGAGCAAAACAGCTTCATCCTCGTTTAAAATCTGCGCTGCCAGACGAACATATTGATGATTCACTAAAGGACTTAAAGAGGCTCCTAAAAAAGGAACCAATGAGGTAACAGCAGCAATCCGCTCAGTTACCCCGCGATTTCCCTTAGCTTGCGCCTCGCGAATCAAAACTTCTACAGCATTAGGAGCTGCCACCAATATTTCTTTCAGTTTTGACAGATGCCCTGCTCTATACAAAGTATCTGGATCTTTTTCCGTCATCAAAGCGGTTCGCACTTGAAAGCCTGAATTGAGCAACATTTTCAGTATTTTCAGATGGGCTTTTTTTCCTGACTCATCTTGATCCAAACATAAAATGACGTCTTGACTATAACGCTGCAGCAATTTGATATGCTCCTCTGTCAAGCTGGTTCCACAAGGAGCAACCGCAGCAAAGCCTGCATTCCTAATTGCGATGACATCAAAGTAACCTTCTGCGATTACAATTATTTTTTTCTGCTTTAAAAGAGGTAATGATTCAAAAAGTCCATAAAGCACTGCCCCTTTATCGTAAATAGAACTTGCTTTGCTATTAATATATTTGGGCAGATTTTCAGACCCGTGACCAAAAGCACGTCCACCAAATCCGACCAATTGTCCTTTGTGATTCAATATAGGGATGGTGATCCGACGCAGGAAAAAAGATTGAAATCCATTGGCGTTTTGCCGCAGCAGCCCTAACTCAACCGCATCCTCTAAATCAACGTGATTTTTTTCAAAAAAAGTAAGCAGTTCTTGATCGTTGCCGCCCCCAAAACCTAATTGCAGCGCTTGAATTAAGCTAGGAGTCAATTTTCTTTCTTGCGCTAAATAGGCAAACGGCAATCCCGCACTTTGCTGTGATAAAATTATGCTGTGGAAATAAGTTTGAGCGACGGACAAACACTTGAGCAAGCTATTTTGATGTTTATACTTTTTTTCATCATCCGCACTAAAGGCCATATCAATTTGCACGCCCGTATCTTGAGCAAGCTGATGGACAATCTCTTTAAAAAGCTGCCCTGTTTGTTTTTCTAAAAAAGTAAAAATGTCACCAGCAGCGTCGCATCCAAAGCATTTAAAGTAACCTTTGTCTGGACGAACGTGAAACGAAGGTGTTTTTTCCCCATGAAATGGACAAAGTCCTGTCCAGCCGTTACCGGCTTTTTTTAAAGGCACATATTGCCCTATCACGCGGACAAGATCGACACGTCTTTTTATTTCAAGGACAGCATCTTCAAATTTCATAGCCTCTTTCAATTCCCTAGATAGTTTCTAAAATTTGTTTAACAATAGGTGAAATTCGATTTCCATCCGCTTTACCCTTCGCTCGTCCCATCACAACTCCCATCACTTTACCAAGATCTTTAATCGAAGTTGCTGGTAATTCTGAAACCACTGACTGAACCAAGGTTTTTATCTCGTCATCTGTCAATTGTTTGGGCAAGTAAGACTCAATAATTGCCAACTCAAATGCTTCTTTTTCTACCAGATCAGGGCGATTTCCAGCTTGAAAAGATTTGATAGATTCATGACGCTGTTTAGCCATTTTACCAAAAACTTCCAACGCTGCATCGTCTTCAATTGTGGTTGTGTGACTTGCGCTTCTTTCTAAAATAGCTTTATTTTTAAGCTCGTTCTTCATTAAGCCTAGCGTATCCTTCTTGGGATCACGCAGCTTCATAGCCTGTTTCCAGTCGTTATTTATTTTTTCTTGAAGTGATGTCATGTTTTTACCTTTTTTTAGCTAATTCGCTTTTTCTGTTACTCTGTGAATTCGGGCACCTAAACCAGTTAACTTATCTTCTAGTTTCACATAGCCCCGATCAAGATGATAAATTCGTAAAATTTCACTAATACCTTGGGCTTTTAAGGCAGCAATTACCAGACTTGCTGAAGCGCGAAGATCCGTCGCCATGACAGGCGCACCACTCAAGCTTTTAACACCCTTTACCACGGCCAGATTGCCGTGCATCGAAATATCAGCGCCCATGCGCAATAATTCTAAGACATGCATAAAGCGATTTTCAAAAATTGTTTCTTCGATATGGCTTGTTCCATCTGCTACTGCCATACAAGCTAAAAGCTGCGCCTGCATATCGGTGGCAAAACCAGGATAAGGCGCCGTACTCACATCGAGAGCACGTAATTGGCTAGGGCCTCTTACCCTTAAATCACAGTATTTTTCATCTTTTGATTCTGACTTTAATTCGCTTATTTCACAGCCTGCTTTCATAAACTGCGCAATGGTCGAATGTAAATGATCCGCACGTACTTTTCTTAAAACCACGTCACCTTGTGTCATCGCAGCCATTGCCACAAAGGTGCCCGACTCAATTCGATCTGGTCCTACAGTATGCAGCAAAGGCCCCAGGCAATCTTGCCCCTCGATTAGCATTCTATCCGTGCCAGCACCGGAAATTTTTGCACCCATTGTGGTGAGTGCCTCAGCCAATTCAATTATTTCTGGCTCTTGCGCTGCGTTTTCAAGCACCGTATCGCCGCGCGCTAAGGCCGCTGCCATCATTAAATTTTCAGTTCCGGTCACACTTGGCAAATCAAAAATAATCCGCGCCCCTCTAAGCCCGCCTGCTGGCGCTGTCACATCAACATAACCATGCTCCAAAACAACATGGGCACCCATGGCTTCAAGGCCTTTCAGGTGGATATCAATTGGCCGAGCTCCGATCGCACATCCTCCGGGCAAAGAAACCCGGGCACGACCAAAACGAGCGAGCAAAGGACCTAGCACTAAAACGGAAGCCCGCATTTTTCGAACAATATCGTAGGTTGCCTCAACCGTAGAGATATGCCGGGCATCAACTATTATTTCGTCGCCATCAACCTGCACGTT
>JAHFEG010000021.1:12325-36075 GCA_023248595.1 Myxococcales bacterium
TGAAACAAGGTCGACATGGTGCGAATATCATCTAAGCCAGGAACATTTTGAATGCAGCTTTGTGCATCGGTAAGCAATGTTGCAGCCAAAACTGGCAGTGAAGCATTCTTGCTTCCAGAAATTTGTACATCGCCGACCAGGCGCAAACCGCCTTCAATTACCAATTTATCCACTTAACACGCTCCCAATTTCTCATAGCTTACCAGTCGGATGTTATCTGCCTCATCTCTAATAAAACGAGGCAGCATTGGCTTGTCAAAGGCCCACAACGCAACATCTGGCATTTGGTCATATCCGATCTCTAAAATAAGATGACCACCAGGCTTCAGCAGGTCAATACCGGCTTCAATAATGCGCTTATGGTGAAACAACCCATCCATGCCCTCTCCCAAAAGAGCTAGATGAGGTTCAAAATCCCGCACATCACGCATTAATGCTGGCATCGCTTGCGCTTTAATATAAGGAGGATTCGCAACTATCAAGTCCACATTTTCCTGATCTTGGCAAGGCTCTAGTAAATTGCCTGCTCGCAACAAAACCCGGTCACCTACTTGATGGTTGTCAATATTACGCGCAGCAACATCCAAGGCTTTTGGGCAAACATCTGTCGCCAATACGCAAATTTTTGGTCTTTCTAAGGCAAGCGTGATCGCAATACAGCCAGATCCAGTACACACATCAATAATAGACGCAGAATTTTCAAAAGGTAAAAATGAAAGAGCCGCTTCAATTAACTTTTCTGTATCAGGTCGAGGAATCAGCACATCCTGATTAACTTCAAAAGGTCGACCAAAAAATTCTTTGAAGCCAGTAATATAAGCAACCGGTTCACCTGTTTCACGGCGATGAATATGTTCTAGGAAAGAATTAAAATTTTCTTTTGAAAGCATATGCTGCGGCCATGTGTACAAAAATAATCGTTCAACTTTCATTACATGGCACAACAAAATTTCGGCATCAAGCCCAGGACTCTCGCAACCAGCATGCATTAGACAATTTTTTCCAAAAGCCATTACTTGTTGAATACTTTTCATGGGGCTTCCAAAATGCCCTGTTGAGTTTTGGCAAATAACGCGCCAGGTTTCACCAAAGATAAACAGGGAGCTATCATGTTTGGAATCGGGCCTTGGGAATTAATGCTGGTGTTTGCCATTGTCTTATTACTCTTTGGAGGAAAACGGCTTCCTGGAATTGCTTCTGGATTAGGAAGCGCCATTCGCAATTTTAAAACAGCGTTAAAAGAACCCGAAACAAATGCAAACAACGAAAACAACTTACTAGAAGGTCAAAAGACAACCAACGAAAACAAGATTGTCAAATCGTCCTAGCATCTGAAAATGGTGCGGAATTTTGTTTCTACTTCTTCCTGGGTAATGCCTTTTGAGAGGCTAATTTCCCGGACTAAAAGTGATTTTGCAGTATCCAACATTTTGCGTTCACCAAAGCTGAGCTCTTTATCGCTTTTGAGCACATAAAGATCGCGCAACACTTTTGCTACTTCAAAAACAGAACCTGTTTTAATTTTTTCCATATATTCACGGTGCCTGCGATTCCAAGTCGTAGACTCGGCCATCTTTTCCCGCTTTTTTAATACTTCAAAAACGCGATCGGCTTCATCCGAAGAGACAATATCACGCATTCCTACTTGATCTACGTTAGCGGTTGGCACCATCACCCGCATGCCATTGTCTAAAACATTGAGCACGTAAAAAGTTTGTTGGCTTCCACCAATTGAGCGGCTTTCAATACTCATTACCTCTGCAACACCATGAGCAGGATAGACCACTTTATCGCCAACATTATATTTCGCCATCGATATACGCCTTTCCTTGTGCCATGCACTTAGTACATGATTTAGCCAAGAAATTGAAAATCCAGCTATTTGTAAAACTTATCTTTTTGTTTAGACCGCGTTTAAGCGCCCTATTATTTAGCATAAAAAAGAGCATTAGGCGAGCGCCAATTTGCCGCACCCCTTTAATACCGGTCCTACTTCGTCCGGATTTCACTTAAATTCAGTGTCCAGCCATCGCATATTTTCTTTTTTTAGGTTTCTGCGCATCCTCCTCAAACATGCTTTTATAATAAGAACTTCGATTGACTGAGTTCACAAAGTCTTTTCTGGCATGAAATAAACGCGTCCGCACAGTCGCATCAGGAATTCCTAGCACCTCAGAGATCTCCGGAGCAGTCATCCCTTGCATGTCCGCCAATATGAACACCGTTTGCTTCTTCTTGCTCATTTTGTTTAAGATACGAATAACCGCTTTTCGCCGCATCGATGTCCAAAGCTGTTCATCGGGGGTTGCTATTTTCTCTCCCCAAAACACTTCGGTAGCAAACTCCGCAGGATCATGTTCATCGACAGACAATAAAATTCTGCTGGATTTACGGTGGAAGCTTAGGCAAGTATGAATCGCGATTTTGGTAATCCAAGTTGAGAATAATGAACGGCGTTCAAAGCGATAAAGAGAGCGCCAGGCCTCTAAAAATACTTGTTGGACGGCATCTTCTGCATCAGATCGACCTTGCAGCATTCTATTGCAAAAGGCGTGGATTTGACCATGGTAACGATGGTACAGCTGCTTAAACGCCTCTGCGCTACCCTGCTGCGCGGCCTCAATCCATTGATTTTCACGTTCACCCTCGAGACTATACGATTTAGCTGGTATTTGCATTCCGGCAATTTGACAGCCCAAAACGCAAAAAAACATCAGCCAAAGAGACGATTCTCAAAGCAGTAACGATATTGAAAAAAATTAAATTATTTTTGCAATAATTGAAACTTGCCGGCCACATTTACCACGACTAGCTCTATGGGAAAAATATTCAACAGGATTTGTCATGGTACATCGACGCACAATTTCAGCATGAACAAAATAATTCTGATTGAGCTGCTTATAAATCAGTCCTGCTAAATCCAAATAGAAACGATCTTCTTTTCCTGGCTTCACGATATCATCCGTGTCGATGCTTTTTTGAACTTCTTCAATCACATCTCTGCCCACTTCATAAGCATCAAAACCAATACAAGGTCCTATCGCGATTCGAAACTGATGCGGTTTTAATCCAAGTTCGCCACCAATTTGCTTTAATGTTGCAGGAACAATTTGGTGCACAGCTCCACGCCAACCTGCATGTATAGCCCCAACCGCTTCTCCTGACTGCGCTGCAAATAACACAGGCGCACAATCTGCAGTCTGCACTCCCACCAGTAATTTTTTTTCTGTTGTCCAAAGGGCATCTGCCTCAGTACGCCTAATCTCTTCGACGGTATTTTCTGAAGAAATTCGCACTACTTTTGTTCCATGAACTTGTTTGGCTGTATAAAATTTGGCCGGCTCAATTTGCATTGACGCACAAATTCGTGTCCGGTTTTCATCAACTCTGGTTTTCACATCTCCGACATCATAGGAAGTATTTAAAAAATCCCACGGCCTAGGCGATGTTCCACCTCTTCGTCCCATAAAGTGATGTTTAATTTCTAAAATCCTTGTCAAATTTTCTGCTTTTACATCATGCATAATGTTCCTTAAGAGTGCGCGCCAATGTATGATCAATGGTTACAGGTTCCAGTGGAGCAAAACACAACTCAAAAGATGCCAACTGGAATCCTCGAGCGCAACTTAAAATTTCTA
The DNA here is from genome assembly GCA_023248595.1 of Myxococcales bacterium. GTDB lineage: Bacteria > Myxococcota > UBA727 > UBA727 > JABDBI01 > JAHFEG01. Next base: position 15,964 of record JAHFEG010000021.1, read on the forward strand.
TCGCTGCTCGCATGAGCATCAAACCACGCACTAAATCACCCAAGGTTTTCACTTCAGGTTTCGCCAGAGTCAAAGAAAAAAAACCAGGCTTTAAAGATTTTGAAAAGGATAAAAAATCCCATCCCAATTGTTCAATTATTTCGGCTAAACAACTGGTGAACTCGCCAAAAACGCTAATTATTTTTAAGGCTGACACATGAGCATCCATGACATTTTCCGCACATCCGTCATCTTTATGGAAGGCGATCTGAAATGACCAGTGAGGTAAAATCGCTGTTTTTTTTAAATCTGGCAACAAGAGCGCCATATCCAGTATTTCGTTTTGCTTAACGCTCCACACCAAAGGAAAAACCAGACAAGATGCTTGCAAGCAAGAACCCATCTGAACTAATTTTTCTACAAACGGTGCTTGCGCCATGGGCACGATCAGCTCAGGTATCTCCGCCTGACCTAACCAGGTTCGTAATTGTGTTTCATCCGATGCAATCCACTGCCATAATTCCACTGCTCTCTCCTCTCACCTTACGCTTTTAAGAATCAAAGGCGCTCTCATGCAAAACCAAGTTCATCTTTTACTCGTTTTAACAGACCATACACTCGATTTAGTTGAACAACAATTTGGTGACTTTAATTCGCAAATTTTTGCGATTACCAAAGCTCACCATACAGTTTATGCAATTTGCGACAAGTGGCCAGAGGAACCCATCCCTGATCTTAACGAATTTGACGGAATTATTTTTTCTGGATCAGCGGCTATGCTCGACGAAGATAAGCCTTGGATGCGTGCCTCGATCCAGCTTATGTTACAAGCAATCAAAAAAGAAATTCCGTTATTGGGCATTTGCTTTGGGCATCAATTGCTAGGAAAAGCCTGTCAAGCTTTGGTCGGTCCAAACCCACTGGGGCGGGCCTTGGGATCCAGACAAATTACCGTCATCAAGAAAAATGACCCCTTACTAAGAAATATCCCCTTTCAATTTTGGGCACAAACATCTCATCGCGATGTTGTTTTAAGTCAATCTCCTCATTTCGAAGTGCTAGCTCAGGCCCCCCACGATCCATTTCATATCATTAAAGCAGGTAAAAATGCTTATGGTGTCCAATTTCATCCGGAGTGGAATATCAATATCATGAAGATTTATCTGGAGACGAGAAAGTCCGCTTTTGACAACGAGTGGGGAGAAAAGGCCACCGAAAAACAATTGGCTAATTCCAAGACTTCAGATGAAGCATCGAGTATTCTTTCACGATTTGTAGACATTTGCCGGCAAAAAAACCACCATGACAATGAAAAATAAATCAAAACGACAGTTACACCATTCGCGCGATGAATTTTCAGAACAAAAAATTCTAATGGAGGACGGCACAGAACTCTTTGTCCGCATGATTAAACGAAAAGGGGCAACAGGCATTCCTATTATTTTGAATGACGGCTTGGGCTGTGATGGATATGCCTGGAAATATCTGATTGAATATTTTCAACCTCGCCACAATATCATTCATTGGCATTACCGTGGACATGGAAAATCAGATGTACCAAAAAATTTGGACACCATTTCCATGGAAACCTTCTCAAAAGATTTAAAAACACTTTTAGATCATCTAAAAATTGAACAAGCTATTTTTTGCGGCCATTCCATGGGCGTACAGGTAATTCTTGAGGCCTATTCCCTTATGCCAGAACGTTTTGCTGCTCTCGCATTGCTCTGCGGTGGCTATCAATATCCACTCGAAACTTGGCACGCTTCTTTTGAACGTGGCGGTAAAAAAACATTCCTAAACGAAGGGATGAAACGATTTTTTCCTAAATTTTCACGCTCATTAATTGCCCACTCGTTGGTTTGGCAACCTATATGGAAACATCTCATGGCGAGTGAACTTTCCTATAAAACAGCTCTGCGCTATGAGGTTAACCCGAAGCGTATTGTTAGGGATGATCTCTTTCCTTATTTCGAACATCTAGGCAAAATGCAGGCGCGGGTCTTTGCCCAGACAGCCAACAGCTTCATCAAACACAACGCTAGACATATTCTGCCTGAAATTCGCCAACCCACCCTCATTGTCGCAGGAGGACAGGATACTTTTTCACCACCTTGGTTGTCACTTGATATGCATCAGGTGATTCACAGGAGCGATTTACTATATATTCCAGATGGCACCCATTGTACACCAATTGAACATCCAGAACTTATCAATTTGCGATTAGAAAAGTTTTTAGGTGAACGTTTACAAAATTTTCCATCCAAATTACCGAGTACGTGAAAATAAGCGATATCAACCAAAGGAAACGCGATGAAAAAAGGGGTTTTTAGCTGGGAGCGCACGCATTATACGCACGTATTAGGATCTGGTTTTATGGATGGCACTTATCCGATGAAGTTGAGCTCCGTATTTGGGGTCCCCGCCTCAGATCTGAGCCGCGCAAAAACGATTCGAACCCAAATAAACACATTTCTGGATCGTTGGGATGATTTGTCAAACTAGACCTCTTTTGAAATCACCCTAGGCAAAGGAACACTTTCAATAAAGGTTGCATCTTAACAGGCATGCGATAAAGTGTTCTCGTTTTGTTTACCTGGGAGCACTTATGTCTAATTACGCTGCTATCAAGCAATTCATGCAACACAACTACCGGCATTTCAACGCAAAGACAGTGGTTGAGGCCGCCGATGCCTATATCGAGCAATTAAGGCAGGGGCATAAAATGATGATCACCCTTGCTGGCGCTATGAGCACTGCAGAACTCGGTATTTCGTTGGCTGAAATGATTAGACAAAATAAAGTGCATGCCATTTGTTGTACAGGTGCCAATCTTGAAGAAGATGTTTTCAATTTAGTCGCACATAATTCTTACGAACGCATTCCCAATTGGCGCGCTCTAACTGCTCAAGAAGAAATGGATCTAGCAGACAGAGGGCTTAATCGGGTCACCGATACTTGCATTCCAGAAGAAGAAGCACTGCGCCGCATTGAACATGTGATTTGTCGTCATTGGCAAGAAGCAGACCAAAATAAGCAGTCTTATTTTCCTTACGAATTCATGTATAAAATGCTGCTCTCTGGCGAACTTGAGCCTTTTTATCAAATCGACAAAGCTGATTCTTGGCTCTTAGCAGCTGCAGAAAAGAATCTACCTATTTTTACACCAGGATGGGAAGACTCAACGCTTGGCAATATTTTTGTCGCCAATCATATTAAAGGCAATATTTCTAATCTCGATACTGTCAAAAGCGGCCTTCATCAAATGAAGAAGCTGATCTCTTGGTACAAAGAAAATACGCAAACCAGTCGGATTGGATTTTTTCAAATTGGTGGTGGCATTGCAGGAGATTTCCCCATCTGCGTGGTACCTTTGGTAACACAAGACTTACAAGAAGACGTGGGATTGTGGAGCTATTTTTGCCAAATTAGTGACAGCACCACCTCATATGGTTCTTATAGCGGTGCAGTTCCCAATGAAAAAATTAGCTGGGGAAAACTAGACATCGATTCTCCCAAATTTATTATTGAATCGGATGCCACGATCGTCGCCCCCTTGATGTTCGCTTATTTGCTGGCATCTTAAAATTTAGAGAGGGCTAATCACCCCAAATGTAACGCTACCGCTAGAGGTGGTCGTGTCTTCTGATTCGTCCGGCACGCCACCACCGCCACCACCACCGCCACCACCACCACCACCACCACCACCGCCACTCCCATGCTTTGGTGGCACGCTCTCGGGATCGGTTGCTGGCGGATGATAGGGAGGTGTTGGTCTCGTCTTCGGTACCACCCGCCGGTCAGGCTGCTTAACCTTTGTAATATGCCAACAACCGCACAATCCAAGTACTGACATTAAAAACACTGTTTTTAACGCTATTTTAATCACTGTCTTTCTCCGTTTACACACGCAGTCAAAACGCGCATATGTTTCCACGGCAAATCAACTGAATCATGCATGCGTTTTTAAGCGTTCAAATAGTCATATTTATATATATATTAATAAGAAATAGTGGCTAAGTCCAAATTTTTGACCAGCGTCAAAGAAGTCTAGACAGAACCCGTTAAAACAAGGCTAAGTCTTTCGAGCATATATTGGGAAATTTCATAAATTTGATTTCCACCCCTTAGCCAAACCCAAGTTTTTTGCTGCTCTTTATTGGTAGCTACGACTAATTCGTAGAAACTATTGTTTTTATCGTAAATGGTAATTTCAAATAATGGTGATTTTAACTCCTGCTGAGCCAGAATTTTATCCTCATTTGAATCCACAAAGCGCAGCGCCCTTAAATTAGTTAATACTTCTACAAGAGGATGCATCTGCATTTTTTCTGAACTGATGGTTTCTTCTGTCCCACTTTTTTTAATAATCAATTTTACCAATTTATCTTTTGCGACAGGCAAAATAATTCGATTACGCCATTCATCGATCAAGGACCTTGTTAAGTCTCCAAATTGACCCTTGGCGACAAAAATAGGTAAAGTAGCAGGAACTCGAACATATCTTCCTCCTCCTTGCGCTTCATCGCCAACGAGCAAAGTCCAGGCTGGTCTGTCAGCACTATATAAAACAACTTTTATTGCTTTATCGTCAGAGACATGAAATTTTCCCTGCTGATCAAGGCGCTCAGTTGCAAAATATGCACTTTGAATATGAGGGGCTGCTTTAAATAATGCAGCCACATATTCTGCACTCGCTAACGCTTTCTTATTTTCCGGTTCTCCCAAGTATACCCACCAGCTGTCGTCTGCTTTTATAAGCTGCACCCGTTCAGTTCCTTGGATCTCAATTTTGTCGATGGAACTAACCGCAATTTGAGGAAGATTGAGCTCGCGCATGCCTACCCTAACGCGATCCTTTCGCATGACGAAGTAAGTTAACCCAAGCGCCGCACATACAAAAATGTAAATCCACATGCTTCTCGTCATAGAAACCTTTTCCGTCGTTTTTCTCGAAGACTTCGCCTTACAAGACCATACAGCAGCAACAAGAGAGGCGCGCCAAAGATGTTACCATACTTCAGCAGTGCTTTTGTCTCATCGCTGAGATCAGAATTAATGGGCAAATCCACTAATGCGCGGTTGCGCATCGCTAACAGCTCTTCGTCGGCAAGAAGCCAATCAACCAAATTGAGAGCAAGTGCTTGACTCGAACCGCTCAAAAAGAAATCCCACAAAAAAGACGACGTACCAGATACAAGTAAACGCCAATTTTTTTCATTGGATTGCATCGCCTTATTTTTCACCTGGGCGACTAAAACATGTGGGCCTGTGACTGACAGCTGACCATCGCCCCAGTCTCTTTTGGGATTGGTGTTAATGGGTGCAATTTCAACCCAACTATTTTTACTGGATGAAGCCAAAGCAACCGTTTGAATGTGTGCAGAATTCTTTAATTGCAGCGAAGCAACAAAAGGCAACATGACGCCTGTTAATCCTCGAGTTAAAAGGCTGTCTTGGTCTAAGACAGAGATTTCTGGGATGAAGGGATAACGAATAGGAACATTCAAAAGCATGCCATCTTGTTCTTCATTTAAATTGATGTGGGCACAATTAGCATCCGCAACTAAATCATAACCCATCACCACACCATAAGAGCTCAGCCAATCCCAAACAGGGAACAAGACTGATTCTTCTTCTTGATAAGCTTGAAAAGTTTGCGTATCAATACCAAATCGATCGATTAACAAGGCTACACCTTTTCCTGCCCGCACAAATTCATCAATTTTAACCAATATGTTTTTTGATAATTTTTTGGGATTGCCGGCAATAATCAGAGCATCTACCTCATTTAATTCCTCAGCATTTTGAGTAAATTGCACCTCTTTAATCACGGCACTTTGAGATGCCAAATGAATCCATTTTGATAAACTTGCATGGGGGACGTCGCTAACCAGGGCCACAATAGGCAATTTTTTCCTAATTAATTTACGCATCAACAATGTTATTTCTTTTTCTAAATCTAAAAGATTTTGCACCACTGGTATCACTTCTTGCTTGCCCTGATAATGAATCACAATTCCCATATAAGCGCGCTTCGTCTGCTGTTGATCGTCCTCAATCATACGAATTTCGACTGGCTCAATGCCGATTTCCATTAATTCAGATTCGACGCTGGTCGGCTCTCGCACCAGACGGCCAAAAACATCCCGGGTGGCTTCTTTTTTTTTGACTTTATCGCTGGCAGTCTCTTCGTACATGGGATCTAAAAATTCAAAAGATAATTTATCGAGAGAAACTGATCTGTATTCCTCTAATAAATCCTGAACGTAGCGAGGGTAACTTGCATACGGCATGGGTAAACCATCTGTAAAATATGCAGTCAAGCTCATGACATCTTCTAATCCCTGCATGGTTTTCACAGATGCTGGCGACAAAGTATATTTCTTTTCTTTTGTTAAATCGATGCGAATAAATTTATGCAAAGAAATTAAATTAATAAAAAGCACGCTCAGCAGCAATGCTATTGTCACAACGATAGTTGCATTTTTTTTAAGCATAAATCCCTATGCCTCCTATGCGCGGCTTCGTCGCAACATGCGCGTTGTAAAAAATAATGCCACTGTTGTGATCGATAAATAATAAAGCAAATCTCTAGAATCAAGCACGCCGCGCGCAATGTTGGCAAAGTGAGCATCAACCGACAAAAATTCAAAAATGAACGCCCACGAATACGGCATCAAAACAGCGACTTTATCAATCAGGAAAAAAAATACGCATAAAACAAAACCAATCACAAAGGCAACAATTTGATTTTTGGTTAAAGAGCTAGCCAAGAGCCCAAAGGCAACAAAACTGCTTGATAAAAACAATAGACCCAAATAACCACCAATCACTGGACCATAATCAAAAGACATTTCTTTAGGTACAAGCCAAGCAACGCTAAAAACGTAGGGAACTGTAAATAAAAGTCCGATAACAACTATTCCAAATCCACCAAAAAATTTCCCTAGCACCACTTCAAAATCTCTGACGGGAAAATTCAATAAAGACTCAATCGTTCCAGATTTTCTCTCTTCCGCAATTAAGCGCATACTCAAAGCTGGACCAAAAACGACCAACAACATGGGGGCGAGTGAAAAGAAATTGCGCATGGAAGCAAAGCCAATTAAAAAAAGTGTGCTGAAATAGAAATAACCAAGAAACAATAAGAACACACCTAAAACGACATAAGCTACTGGAGAGTTCAAGTAAGATTGCATCTCTCGCCTCGCAATATAAACGATGGCATTCATATTCTTTTACTCCTTCGTCAATCGTCGGAAAGTTTCTTCCAGCGTAATTTCTTTGCGCCGCATTTCTAACAAAATCCAATTGGCACTCACAATTTTTTGAAAGATATCTGCTCGGGGATCTTCTTTATCATAACCAACCATCATCGCGACACCATGGTCTTGGTATTCATTGATAGGTTCTACTTTGGTTACCCCAAATATACTTGCCAACTGCTCTAAGACTTGCTTTTTGGATAATTTTTCACCTTGTTTGGGAGCAACCACCACATAGATAATTCCTCCTTCTTGCTGCGTTAGCTGCAAAGGGGTATCATCGGCAACCAATTTACCATCGTGTATAATCAAAATTCGTGAACACGTCGACTGAGCCTCACTCAAAATATGCGTACTCATCAAAACGGTTTTTTCTTTGCCTAATTTTTTAATTAAGGATCGAATTTCAATGATTTGATTTGGGTCAAGTCCACTGGTCGGCTCGTCTAAAATCAACAATTGAGGTTCGTGTACGATTGCTTGTGCAAAACCAACCCGTTGGCAATATCCTTTTGACAAGACACCAATGTCTTTGCCCACTACAGGCCCAAGACCACATTCATGAATTGCTTTCTCGATCATCATACGACGTTTGGATTTTGGAATCTGCCGCATTTGCGCAACAAACTCCAAATATTCCATCACCATCATCTCTTCATATAATGGATTGTTTTCTGGTAAATATCCAATGTGCTTACGCGCTTCAATACTATGCCGCATGACATCGATGCCCAGGATTTGAGCGGTTCCACTCGTTGGCTGCAGATAACCTGTTAGAATTTTCATGGTCGTTGATTTTCCTGCGCCATTTGGCCCTAAAAAACCAACAACCTGACCTTTGCCCACAGCAAAAGTAAGTCCTTTAATCGCATGCACAGAGCCATAACTTTTTAACAAATCACGAACTTGAATAATGGGCATAGATGTTGCTTTCGTCATTGGCTTCCCACGAAATTAAAAGTTACCCAGCAAAAAGCTCACGTGCAATAATCACACGCTGTATTTGGCTAGTACCCTCATAAATCTGAAAAATTTTCGCGTCTCTCATCAGCTTCTCAACTGGATATTCTCTATTAAATCCATTGCCACCAAATACTTGCACGGCATCTGTAGCGATGCGCATTGCAGAATCCGCAGCAAAACGTTTTGCGTAAGCAGCAACCAATGTATTTTTTTTCTTTTGATCAAGCAAGCTTGCAGACTTCCAAACTAAAAGACGACTTGCCTCGACATCAGATGCCATATCGGCGATCATAAAACTAATTCCCTCGTGGTGCCACAGAGGCTTTCCGAAAGTTTTACGCTCTTTAGCATACGAAATAGCGTGCTCCATTGCTGCTCTGGCTAAACCAACTGCTGCTGCTGCGACCAAGGGCCTGGTATGATCAAATGCTTTCATGGCAATGACAAAACCATCACCCTCTTTTCCTAACAAATTTTCCACTGGAATTTCAACATCTTCAAAGGTAATTCCTCTGGTGTCAGAAGCACATTGGCCCATATTTCTTTCTTTTTTGCCAATCGTCACGCCGGGAATATTTTTAGGGACAATAAATGCGCTCATTCCTTTGTGTCCCGCATCTTTATCTGTCTTGGCCAACACAAAATACCACGAGGCATGTCCTGCACCTGTAATCCACATTTTTTGACCATTCAAAACATATTTATCGCCTTTCTTCACTGCGATGGTTTGAATAGCAGCAACGTCAGAACCAGCTGACGGTTCTGTGACAGCATAGGCACAAATATGATGTTCACTAGCAAAAGGCGCTAACCATTTTCGCTTTTGCTCATCGCTGCCAGCGACAATCACAGGGATTTGAGCCAGCGAATTAGCAGTGATCGCCGTGGCAATCCCGGTACAGCCCCACCCTAATTCTTCTTCAATAATCGCCCCGTCCAACGCACCAAGACCAAGGCCTCCATACTCAGTGGGAATATGCGCATTAACAAGACCAAGTTCAAATGCTTTTCCTAAGACATCGGAAGGCCAATCCCCAGTCTCATCATAATGGGCGGCCTTCTTTCTGATTTCATCTTTGGCAAACTCATGCGCTAGATGACGAAGTTGCTTTTGATCTTCTGATAGCTCAAACCCAATCATGCAAGAACTCCTTTAAAAAAATACTTCACATGCTATAAGCGAAAACAACGACGAGAACAAGATGTCGATTCCAACGCAATTATCATTGCCAACAGATTTACAATATGCCCATTTCCTATTTTATGATTAACGCTTCTTGGTTTTTATTTCTAGTCATTATTTTTTCAGCTTCTTGCGTTGACCTCCATAAAAATTGCCTTTCTTTATAAATTACCTGCGCTTGTCACTGCTTAATAAGTGGTTACAATTCAACGCGTGGCTTTGATTTTTTTCAAACAGGACGGTGTTTATGCAACCCAATCAAATGACAACGATGCTAAAAGAAGCGGTCGAATCTGCGCGGCAAATTTGTATCAGTAAAAACCAACAACAACTGTCATTAAGTCACTTATTGCTGGCTTTAATCGAACAAGAAAACGGGATTGTCCCTCAAGTTTTTGCAAGACTCGGCAGCAACACTCAAGCCATTGTATCTGACCTGAAAACCAATATTGATAGTGAACCAAAAGTAAGTGGCGCAAAATCAGATGAAATTTATTTAGCGCCCAATCTGCAAAAAGCTTTTGATGAGTCCGCAAAAATTGCTGGCTCCATGGGTGACACATTTATCTCGACAGAAGCAGCGTTGCTGGCGCTCGCTAAAGTAGGCAATACCAAATCCTTGCTGGAGCGACACAAAATTGACGAACGCCAAATCAAAGAAGCCATCCTTTATATTCGCAAAGGCAGCAATGTCGTCGATGAAAACCCAGAAAGTAAAATGAGTGTTTTAGAAAAATACACTCGAAATCTGACCAACGATGCCCGCAGTGGCAAACTTGATCCTGTCATTGGACGTGATGATGAAATTCGTCGCACCATGCAAGTTTTAAGTCGTCGCACTAAAAATAATCCTGTTTTAATTGGCGAGCCTGGTGTGGGTAAAACGGCAATTGCTGAAGGGATTGCTGCCCGAATCGCCATCGCAGATGTTCCAGAAAGCTTAAAAGATAGAGACCTTCTCTCGCTTGACCTAGGCGCTTTAATCGCTGGAACAAAATATCGAGGCGAATTTGAGGATAGATTGAAGTCATTACTCAAAGAATTGCAAAAGGCCGAAGGCCAATATATTCTGTTTATCGATGAGCTACACACTTTGGTAGGCGCTGGCGGAGCAGAAGGCGCTATGGATGCCAGCAATATGCTCAAACCTGCTTTAGCCAGAGGAGAACTGCGCTGCATTGGCGCAACAACCCTCGATGAATATCGAAAACATATCGAAAAAGACGCGGCACTAGAAAGACGATTCCAACCAGTACTGATTGAAGAGCCGTCTGTTGAAGACACCATCTCTATCTTAAGAGGACTTAAAGAAAGATATGAATTACATCACGGTATTCGTATCACAGACGGCGCAATTGTTGCTGCTTGTACATTATCTCACCGCTACATTACTGGCAGACAACTGCCCGACAAAGCCATTGATTTGATCGATGAATCCGCGAGTGCTCTAAAAATGCAAATCGAATCAGTTCCGCAAGAACTGGATGAGCTTGAACGACATGTGGCACGTTTAGAAATCGCCAAACAGGCTTTAATGCGAGAAAAAGATCCTTTAAGTCAGAAACGACTTGCAGAGACTGAAAAAGAATTGGCGCACAACAAAGAAAAAGCCACTTCACTGCGCGGCAAATGGTTAAACGAAAAAAATCGCTTAACTGAAATTAAAAATATTAAAACAAGAAGCGAAAAACTAAGACACGAAATTGAAATGGCGCAGCGTCAAGGTGATTTTGAGGGTGCCGCCAAATTACAATATGGCGATCTGTTTCAACTCGATGCCCAGTTAAAAGAAAAAGAAGGCGCTCTTGAAGAATCCCAAAAATCACAGAGCTTTTTAAGAGAAGAAGTCACAGAAGAAGATATCGCGGCCGTCGTTTCTAGATGGACAGGCATCCCCATGCAAAAAATGCTTGAGGGAGAAGCAGATCGCTTGCTACATATGGAAGACAGACTAGCAGAACGTGTCATTGGACAAAAAGAAGCGATTGCCGTCGTCAGTAATGCCATCCGCAGATCCCGTGCTGGGCTTTCTGAAGAAAATAAACCAATCGGCAGCTTTATGTTTCTAGGGCCAACTGGAGTCGGTAAAACTGAACTTGCAAAATCGCTTGCGCATTTCTTGTTTGACGATGAACAGGCAATGGTTCGTATCGACATGTCTGAATATATGGAGCGTCACGCTGTAGCTCGCCTAATTGGAGCACCTCCTGGTTATGTTGGTTTTGAGGAAGGCGGACAATTGACAGAGAGTGTGAGACGAAGACCCTATGCTGTTATCTTGTTAGACGAAATCGAGAAGGCGCATCCTGAAGTATTTAATATTTTATTACAACTTCTTGATGACGGCCGGTTAACAGATGGACAAGGCAGGGTCGTTAATTTTAAAAATACCGTTATCTTGATGACCAGCAATATTGGAAGTCAATATTTGCTGGAGGGCGTAACAAAAACGGCGCAAGAACAAGTGCTTCGTGAATTAAAATCGCATTTTCGTCCAGAATTTTTAAACCGTGTCGATGATATTATTTTGTTCCATGGCCTTACACAAGATGATTTAACTTTAATTGTCGACATTCAATTGAAGAAACTGAGCCAGCGGCTAAAAAATAAAGAACTCGTTTTTCAAGTGAGCGATGAAGTTAAAACGAAACTGGCACATATCGGTTTCGATCCAGCCTTTGGGGCTCGGCCCTTAAAACGAGTTATTCAGCGTGAGCTTATAGACCCTATCTCACGTGCACTTTTGGAAGGTAAATACAAACCCGGGCACACAGTCAATATTACGCTGAAGGATGAAAAAATCGCCTTGTCGTAAATAAAGCAATATTTACTCAAAAAGGATTGTTGTTCACTTAACCGCATATTTGGTTTGGAGAACAACAATGCCTCCCCCGCCCCGTATCGAAGTCCCGCCAGCAAGAATTCCGCTTCTTGTTAAAGAACCGCCTCTGCTGCGCGCAAATCTACCGCAGCAACTTCAAACTGCAGACATCTATGTAAATCCAGCAGAAATAGACAGGCCAATTGTGAGGCAAGCATGGGGCCTCCATGAGCCCCTGCAGGCAGAAAAAGAATCCGAGCTTAGCACTCAAGATGCACGTTCGCAATTTTGTGCCGATTGGGACTCTTTGCAAAGCACCAAACAATTACAAGGGTTGAGCGCCTGCAGCATCAAAATAAATGGTGTGGTTTTGAAAGGACAAGACGCCCTTCTTCTACTTTCCCTTCAAGCCTTGACGGCCTATTTTCAAACAATGCAACAAGTCAAAATATTAACCGCAGACCTAAAAGAGCCTGTTACTTCAAAAGAAGAACGAATGAGGCTCCAAGAAAAGTCAAAACAACTTGAATTAAGCGTCCAATCTCTTGAAGAGATTATTCACTTAGAAGGCATCCAGAAATGCTGGAGTGGTAAAAGCAAAAGTGAGCTAATTGATCTATTTCAAAGCGCAGTTGGAATTTTTTGGAAAAATGCCAGTTACCAGCAACGCCCCATCAATTGTTTTTTATTAGATGTCTTATCAGCCATTGAATCCCCCCAGTTCTTAAAACAAGCCACACCACAAATGTTTGATCACATTGCTTCCCACCTAATTCCTTATCGGTGGAGCAAAGACGCGCATTTTACGCTTGGCAATTTACAGATACAAGACAAAGGCTTGCCTTTCGATATTGGAAAAAATCTGACTTTCGGCCTAATCAGTCTAACTACAAAGTCTGGAAGACAAGAAGTTACCAAATATTACAACTTATTAGAAAAAATTTATAAGAAAGAAGGCACACACGCCGCCGTCCTTGAAATTGATGGTCAAATTTACGAAACAAAAGCAGCACTGGAATTCTTGGCTGAACGATATCTTATCAGTTATCTTGCCATGGCTGAACGATATAATAATTTATATGACCAGCTAAAAACAGAAGCAGAAGAAAATGAGCTCCGTGTTGCATTAAGAACCGCACGCATCACACCCAGCAGCTTCGAGAAATTGGCCCCTTTAAGAGAAGAACTAACTGCTCTTAAAGCTGAATTGCCAGCACTTGCGGAACTTGTTTTTGAACCATCCATCCAAAAGCGCTGGGAAAAATACGCGAATTTAGATGGACAAGATCCAGAAAAAATTAACTTTACATTGCAAGCCCGATTGCTTCAAAAAACTCCAGCCTCGTTTAATGAAAAAAGACTGGCAAGAAAAGGAATCCAAGCTATTTCTGGAAAGCTGCAATCAGGCGAAGCCTATTTCAGCCAGGAAGTAAAAAAACAACAAGACGATTATTGGGCATTTTTACACAACACTTGTGACGCTCAAAATCTAAATGATATTTTTCGTCCCAGAGCATTAAGCACCTTGGACTGGGCATTAAGCGCAACCCGATTCGTCTCTTCAGATTTGCTAGTAGAAGAAGAACTATGGCTTAAAGATGCTATGCTTTCCGCCACTGAAATTCTGAAAACAGAATGGGCTTACTGGGATAAGCTGCAAAAATTTTCCCGCTTCGTTTGTGACCCTCAATTACAAAGTAAAATTAAAGACGTAGGCGATCGCAGTTTTTTACATTCTATTTCTCAGATGCTGCATGCCGCACTGCAAAATTCACAAACAATCGCAACAGCCATGGAGGAAGCGCTTGATATCCAAATGTCTGAGGAAGATTATCTAGCTGCCAATTTGTCTGATACAGTAAAAGAAAGATTGGAACAAATGACTGTGCTGGATCGCAAAAATGCACTTTTGAAGTTATGCAATTTACATACCACGTCTTCATTTAAAGAAACCATCCAAGACTCACAACGTGTTCTAGATGAAACCCTTATTGAAGAATGGGACTTATTTGTCCAAAAGCACGAAAAAATAATCCAAGCCTATTGGTGTTCTTTCCCAACACCTCCGGCCAAGACACATCCCCATTCAGTAGATACACATTACCAAAACCGGGTTTATGTTCCATTCCAACAACGAATAGGTCGCTATCCTTTGCTTTGGGAATCATTAAGAAAGGATGTTCCACCCATTTTTCGTGACGCTATTGAGCTTGCGTATCTGCGTATTAAAACCAAAACGGACGCTACAAATACGATGAGCACTGCTTGGGTATAACAGCTAACATTTCACTCAAAACAGAAACAGCGGCAAGTGACGTGATTCCTGAAACATCATAAGGCGGGGACACTTCCACCATGTCAGCCGCAACTATCTCTAAACCAGCCATTGCTCGAATCAGTTGAAACGCTTCCCAAGAGTTCAAACCTCCGGGAACCGGTGTGCCCGTCCCAGGTGCATAGGCTGGGTCGAGACAGTCGATGTCAAACGACAAATAAACCGGCCCATTTCCAATCGCTTTAATCTTTTCTTTCACAGTTTCTAGTCCACTTAAACGAACATCATCCACGGTCACCACATTAAACCCAAAATCAACGGGGACTTTTAAATCATTTTCACTGGAAAAGGGACCACGAATACCAATTTGCAAAACATCGTTCGGACGAAACCAGCCTCGTTCATGCCCTAGCCTCATGAAAGTGCCATGGTGAATATCGCAACCCCAGGCAGGCGGATAAGTATCTGTGTGCGCATCAAAATGCACCACACCCATGGGTCCGTAGTGTTCGAAAACAGCTTGCATGCTGCCAATCGTTGTAGAATGATCACCGCCGACGATCAAAGGTAAGCATTTGTGATTTAGCAAAAATGCGACATGCTCTTTAATCTGCGTATGGGTTTTAGCAATGTCCTGTGGAACAATCGACACGTCTCCTGCATCACCAACTTTTAGTTTATGGAAAACATGGACATCGTGGTGTGGATGGTATCCTCGACCAAGAGCACTCATACTACGGATATGCTCGGGGGCAAACCTAGCACCCGGGCGAAATGAAGTGCCTCCATCAAAAGGCGCGCCCAAAATTGCCACATCTGCTTTTTCAAAATCATTCTCTGTCTGTAAAAGTGGTAGACGGAAAAATGTTCGAATCCCTGCGAATCTTGGAAAAATCCGACCATCTAATTGTTTAAAGTCTGAACTCGTCATTTTTTAAAAACCTGTTGATTTTAATTTCTTTAAAGCCGCCTGCCATTC
Organism: Myxococcales bacterium; assembly: GCA_023248595.1. Lineage (GTDB taxonomy): Bacteria > Myxococcota > UBA727 > UBA727 > JABDBI01 > JAHFEG01. The sequence goes on from JAHFEG010000021.1 coordinate 31,432, forward strand.
TCGATTAGAAATATATCCAATGTCAATCGCTTCATTTCCAAGTAAAATCGGTATTCCCTTTATTTTTACGTAACCCCACTTCAGATCAAGCGTCACATAAAAATTGTCCACGGGCTTTATCAACTGCCTGTCGCCTTTATTTTTAACCTGCTTTTTTTTCACGCATTCGTTTAATAATTGGAGAAGTTCAGGCGGGGCGCGCTTTAATTCTTGCTTTGTTAAAGGACAAACGAGAATAGACAGTAAATTTAAATTGTTGTTCAAGTAGCACCTCACTCAGCCTAAGATCGTAACTTCACACTTCTTGATTGAAAACAAAAATCAGCTCTCTTAAATTCATTTTCAATATGAAACCTGCTTCCTCTCACATTAAAAGTCTCGTCATCATCGCCAGCTTGTTTTTCCTGTTTGGCTTTATTACCTGCATGAATGATATTCTAATGCCACATTTAAAAGGAGCTTTTGCTCTCAATTGGCAACAAGCAGCGTTTATCCAGTTCTCTTTTTTCTCTGCTTTCTTTTTAACTTCCATCCCCTCTTCTTATTTTTGCGAGCGTGCTGGCTACCAAACAGGCTTGTGCCTTGGTCTTGGGATTACCGCTATCGGTGCATTTGGCCTCATGGGAGCAACTTACTTGGTGACCTATTCTTTTTTTCTGCTCAGCCTTCTGGTTTTAGCAAGCGGAATTACTTTGATTCAAGTAGCAGCAAATCCTTACGTGACCTTACTCGGTGATCCGCAAACCTCTTCAAGCAGACTCACCATCGTTCAAGCATTTAATTCGCTTGGAACAACCGTTGCCCCCTTAGTCGGCTCGACTGTCATTTTATCGACGACAACCATCGATTCTATTCGCACACCCTACCTCATAATAGGTATTACGCTTGTCGTCCTTTCTATTTTCATTTTTTCCATCAAACTTCCCAAGTTTGCCCATCTTAAAAAAGACGAAACCAGTTGGTCTGATTTACTTAAAAATCGTCGGCTCATGTTAGGCGCACTTGCGATGTTTACTTACGTCGGCGCGGAAGTTTCGATTGGTAGTTATCTAGTCGGATGGTTAACCAGTCCTTTTGTGACTGAACTGAACATGAAGACGGCCGCAAGCCTTGTTTCCATTTATTGGGGAGGTGCAATGATCGGCCGATTCCTGGGAACGCCCTTGCTGGCCAAATTTGAACCTGCGCAAGTCCTGCAGTATTTTGCCACGGGCGCCATCATTTTATTGGGTATTTCTATCGGCACAGGCGGAACAATAGCCCAATGGAGTATTTTAGGCGTTGGACTTTTCAATTCAATTATGTTTCCGACTATTTTTTCCATGAGTATTTCTGGATTAAAAACCGGCAAGGAAAAAGCATCTGGAATTTTATGCACCTCCATTGTTGGCGGCGCAATTGTACCTTTTATACAAGGGATGGTAGCTGACAACTTTAGTCTCAGGGTAAGCTTTTTATTGCCCATGATTTGTTATTTTTATGTTTTCTGTTTTAGTCACTACTTGACCCAGTTTAAGAAACTATGAAACAGTAAGAGCATTAAACTGGGAATCATATTAAACCACGTCCTATTTTCAGCAGGGGGATTCTCGAGATGATTATAATGGTTTCCCTCGTTTGTAATGTGAAAATGTTGAGCGCCAGCGCCGATTTCTTGTACGGGGAATAGGTGGTTTCCAGCAATGTGTACGTGCACAGTCAAATTATAGAGTTGAGTTAGCATTGTGAGCGTATGATCCGTTCCCCAGGCTATTGGTCCCAAATCCAAATCATCCAAGGGTAGCTCCATTAGAAATTGCCACAAGTTAAAAATAATTTGTGGATCCTCGGGTAAGGCACTTTCCCCCTGCTCAAAGCCTTCTCGAATGACATTCAGATGATAAAATAAACTCGGGTGGGCCCCTCTGGCATGTGCGAGGAGCTGCCTCCATAATTTTTGGTGATGAATATCTCGAAAGCGAGACAAGATATCCTCGCGCAAAATACGTAAAAAATCAGCTCTTCGTTGATAAACGTCTACAATAAACTGACGCCGCTTTTTCGCTCCATCCTCTCCATAGAAGACCGCGTGAAATAAGCAGTTTCCATCCCTCGCAACTTGCTGCACGCTTAACGCGGAAAGATTTTGCCGTGGCTGCAGCCAAGGATCTTTAAATCCAGGTTCGTCCATTCCGACGACATGGCATCCAGGGTTGCACTCAGGCAGTAACCATCGCTGTTTTCGCCCAAGACCGTCTAACGCAAAACGAAAGGTCAATTCATGGGAAGGGTGATCGAAACATTGATGCGCTAAGTGCAGCACGGGCAATAACTCATAGATATAACGGCACTCATCAAAAACCGAGACATCTAAATTCATAGAAGCCTCCCTGTGGCCTTGGTAGGAAAATCGAGCGCTTGCTCCAGAGGAGTAGTGCATAGGGTGAGAGTGCTGGCCTACCAGCGTGTTAAAGGCTAAATCTGAAGGAATGGCTACGTCGCAGAATTGGTGAAGATTTCGCATTCTACTACGTTGCTTCAAACCGTCGTTTAATTTTTCTGACCAAAACTCCTTTCTTTGGACCGCATAGGCGCAAGTAAGAGCTTGTTTTATCTGTTCTATAGCTTGTTTTTCTGCAGCTTGTTTTTTTAGAATTTCTAGATTTGGTTTTGTCGTTACTTTTTGGATTTGCTGTACAGCATCGCCTAATTTTTTAAGAGCCTGCTCATTCTTTTTGGTACCCATTCTTATAGCAGTCTTTATTTTCCCTATGGCTTCTTCAATTTGCTCTACAGTCTTTTGTCCTAGAGTTTGTTTCTCTAAGATTCTTTCAACTTCCTCTATAATTTTTCCAATTTGTTCTGTGGTGCCATTGTTCAGAATTCGTTCCTGCGTAATTTGTACGATTGGTTGGATAACCACTCCAAGTTCTTCCAGAGTTTCTATTTCTTTTTTTATGGATTGTTCGATTTGCTTTTCCGCTTCTCCTTGAGAATTCATGCCTTCAGGAATCAAAAGATGTAAAAAATGATCCAAGAATCCCTTGTCATCGTCCGAGTATAACATCTCAAACAAAGGAAATTCGTTACAAGGAAATTCGTCTGTCAGAGCTAAGTCACAAATTTCTTGTGGTGTTTTATTAAACAAATCACTCCAAAAAGTTCTGTTCTGATTTCCTTGCTCTACCATTCGCAACCATGGCACAATAACGGCGGCTAGATCGATAAGATGTCGGGTAATAAATTCGCTATAGTAAAATGGAAGCGAAGTACTGTTTTGTATTTTGTGAATAAAATCCGGCAAGGATTCTCCATTGCAAATAGGACCATCTCCATAAGAGCATTCTTCTCCTGAGGAAGCTCCACTTACAAAGCTTTTTGGATAGAGATAGGTGCCCATCAACTGGCTGCATTGTGCCGTATACTTAGGATCAGGTTTTGCGAAATTAGTAATTAGCACTCCTAGCGGAGCCAAACGACGATGGAAAAAAAGAGTCGTGACGGCTCTTAAGTTTTTTATTTGTCCCGGTTCCATACCTTTAAAAATAGGGCCACAAAAATCGAGATAAACGATGTCAAATTGTTTGGGATGCTGCGCAAAAAAATCGGAAATATCGCAGTTATGCAATTTAATGGAAGGTATGTTTCGACCTTCGTCTCTTGCCTTTTTCAATGAGTCTTTAAAAGATTTGCCATCACATTCAAATGCCCAAATATTCTGAGGAAGAATTCCCAATTCAAGAAGAAACTCAAGGTCATTAATAAAATTGGGCCCCGCTAGGTAGGCTACTGAAAGTTCCTGCGGTTTTTTCTCTGGCTGCACACAAGTATCATGAAAATTTTCCCAATTTTCAATATCACAACTATCCAAAGAGAGAGCACTGATTCTGTCAAAAATATTTTCCCCTGATTTAATCGCCTGCAAGAGCCGGCGTATATGGTCCCTGGGGACACAGCAACTGCTGGCTCGCCGTTTTGTAAGAGCTTCCACGGCGTGTGTAAGCACCGCGCGGCGAGAAAGATCTTTTTCTTCTCCCTGGTATTTTCCGTCTTTCATGTCTCCATCAAAATCGAAGTTCTGAGGAGAAAAAAGATCGTCCAGCGGTGATTGTTCTTCATCAGCACTATATGGAGGCAACAAATCTCGTGCACCATAGCGCATTAATAATTCCAATAACCATTGAGTCTTACGGGCATAATAGGGATGTGCTGTCAAAAAGTCATTGTCGTATTTATAACGCAATACATCAAACCGATCGATCGCCTTTTCAAGCTGCCGTAGTTTTTCCGATGAGATAAGCAAACTTTCTTCACGGAATTCTTCCAGAAATTCTGTAATTTCTGAGATGACTTGGTCAAATTGACGTAATATTTCTTCATCCGCAGCAAAAGCGGGAGACGAAAAAGATATAGATAAGATGAGGACTAGAGCATTAAAAAAATAAGCCATGACATTGTTCTTTTTAAATTAATTATTTAATTCTAAACATTTAAAGACATATGACTGTTTATCGAAATATCTTAGTTTTTCCTCGTTAACAAGCAACGCGAGTCTCGTGTAAGGGATAAAAAAAGTAGAGCTGTTCAATTGACTTAAGTTCTTGAAATAAAAAACAATTAAGTCACCATGAATGAACAGCTCTATCTCATATTTTCCGAATCCAT
>JAHFEG010000022.1 GCA_023248595.1 Myxococcales bacterium
TGCATAGAATTAGTTTCTTTCCAGGGCATAAAGATTCCTCCAAGAAATCTCTCTACCCATCTTAAAGACTGTCAGCTATGTCTCCGGTTTATTTGTCAACTATGTATCAGGTTCATACCCGAAGACAAAAATTTATTTGAAGCGAGAAGATTTGGTCCACGGCGGTGCGCACAAAACCAACCAGGTGCTGGGGCAGGCTTTGCTTGCTAAAAAGATGGGCAAGAACAGACTAATTGCTGAAACCGGGGCAGGACAACACGGTGTTGCGACAGCGATGGTCGGAGCGTTGTTCGGGTTTGAAACCTGTATTTATATGGGTGCCAAAGATGTAGAACGGCAAAAACTAAACGTGTTTCGCATGCAGCTTTTTGGTGCCCAGGTAAAATCTGTGCAATCGGGCAGTCAGTCCTTAAAAGATGCTATTAACGAGGCGATGCGTGATTGGACATCGAGTTATGAAAATACCCATTATTTACTGGGGACAGTTGCCGGCCCGCATCCATTCCCTTTGATGGTACGCGAATTTCAGCGTGTTATTGGTGAAGAGGCTCGCCAACAAATTTTAGAACACGAAAAAAAATTGCCTGATATCGTCGTTGCCGCTGTTGGTGGTGGCTCCAATGCCATGGGAATTTTTAGTGAATTTATTCCCGATGCTCAGGTGAAATTAGTTGGAGTCGAACCTGCCGGTCGTGGCTTGCATACGGGTGAACATGGAGCGACTTTGCAAAAAGGGAGGCTTGGTATTTTGCATGGAGCCTACACAAAAATTTTGCAAGATACTGAAGGTCAAATCTCCGATGCGCACTCCATATCGGCAGGTCTTGATTATCCGGGGATTGGCCCCGAGCATGTTTACTTGCAAGCACAAAAACGTGTGGAATATGTGGGTGTCACCGACGCAGAAGCCCTGGATGCTTTTCTCACGCTTTCGCGGAACGAGGGTATTATACCGGCACTAGAATCCGCTCATGCTTTGGCACATGCCATGAAACTTGCGAAGGCCGCAGACAAAGAGCAGGTGATTGTCGTGAATCTTTCGGGACGCGGTGATAAAGATTTGAATACTGCTATGGCATTATTAGCAAATCAGTTGTGTCCGGTGGAAGAAATGGGAGAGGTGCGTCGATGAGTCGTTATGAGAAAATGTTTGAGCAACTTGCTCATCGTCAAGAAGGCGCTTTTATCCCTTTTGTGATGTTAGGTGACCCCGATGCGGCCATGTGTTTGCGCATTGTCGATACCTTGATTGCCGGTGGTGCTGATGCTTTAGAACTGGGCATTCCTTTTTCCGATCCTGTCGCTGATGGTCCCGTAATTCAAAGAGCAGCGATGCGTGCGTTTGCAGCAAATATAAAATGGAAAGACTGTTTGGAAATGCTGCGACAAATTCGTGAAAAACATCCAGAAATACCCATTGGTTTATTGCTCTATGCCAACTTAGTTGTTCATCGCGGCGTTGATACTTTTTATAAAAGTGTTGCCGGTGTCGGTGTGGATTCAGTTTTAATCGCAGACGTACCTACTTTTGAAGCGGCTCCTTTTGTCAAGGCTGCTCTGGCCCATGGGATTGCCCCTGTGCTGATTGCGCCGCCCAATGCCAGCGACAAGCGCTTAAAAGAAATTGCGTCGTTGTCAAAAGGCTACACCTATGTCGTGACGCGATCAGGCGTGACCGGAGTAGATGCGGACTTGAAATTATCAGCAAAAGAATTGCTGCTTAACTTAAGAAAGCATGGCGCGCCGCCCGCTGTATTTGGCTTTGGGATTTCCAAACCAGAGCATGTGAAGTTGGCCCTTGACGAGGGTGCAGCAGGTGCCATTAGTGGATCAGCAATTGTTGCTCTCATTGAAAATAATTTGGGCGATCAGACCAAAACATGTGCAGCTGTTTTCGAATTTGTCAAAAAAATGAAAGCAGCGACGAAATTTTGAAAACAGGAACTGGATTTAGTAGCTGTAAGTGATCACAAATTGGCAGTCATATAGACTAGAGCCAAGCGCTGTTGCCGTTCCTGATCCGTTGCCCCCATATGCTAAGCCGCCAGTGTAGAGAGTTCCTGTGGCATTGTAGTACTGCCAAAGATAGATGGTATTGGTGTTATTTACGGTCATCTCAAAATAGTACGAAGTATTAGCTGTTAAGTTCACCCCACTAAAAGTAAAAGTTGAGTCGGTGGTCTGAAATTCTGCGTTCTTACCAGAGACGGCAACTGTGGGGGCTGTTCCCAAGGTTGTTCCTCTGGATGGGGTGTCGTAAACTGCAAGTGTAACAGTCCCGTTAAAAGTGCCACGTAAAGCATACGTAAGCCGTATAGAAACCAATGTAGAATTATTGGGAACTTGGAAAGTTTGCCCCATTCTTTGATTGGCATATTGTGCGGTGCCGGTGCCCTGCGTAATGGTCGCAGTGGTTGAAGGAGCTGCTACGGTAACGGTGAAAGTTCTCGTCACAGATGTTCTTCCTGTCTCTGTTGTGGTGACAACAATACTGAGCGAAGTTGTGGAGGTAATCGTATAATCGTTTCCGCTGGTGTAGGCCGCTTCACTAATGGTGATGGTCGAGCCGGCAGAGCCTGCGTCAGTGACTGTGAACTTAATTTTACTAGCGGTTGTCGTGACCCATCCAGTGACAGCACCGGTGGTATCAGTCCCTCCGGCAGCGGGAATGGCGACGTTGGTGACACCGCCAACTGGAGCGGTGCTGCCGACAGCGAGGGTGATAGTGCCTGGAGCAGTGGCATTTGCTGCAGCGGCTACTGTGACAGTGAAAGTTCTCTCTGCGGTTGTTTTTCCTGTCTCTGTCGTTGTCACGACAATGCTGAGCGAAGCTGTGGAGGTAATGGCATAGTCGCTTCCGCTGGTATAAGAAAGGCCGCCAATGGTGATGGTCGAGCCGGCTGATCCGCCGTCGGCCACTGTGAATTTAATTTTGTTTGCGGTCGAGGTGATCCATCCGGTGACAGCTCCAGTGGTATTAGTTGCGCCAGCGGCGGGAATGGCAACGTTGGTGACTCCGCCAACCGGTGTTTCTGTGCCAGTAGAGAGCGTAATAGCGCTCGGCGTAGTTGCGACACTTTGTGTGTAAGCAGCGCTACCTACCGCACTGTCATAGTAGCTGGTTCTTGTAGCGATTGCCTTTAAAGTAATTGCAGAACTGATCGTAATGGCTCCCGAATAAAGCGATGTTGATCCCGTGATAGAGGTGGCTGGCGTTGAGCCATCAGTCGTATAGTAAATTGCGTTAGCCCCTGAAGAGGCGATTGTTACACTGCTACCAAATGCAATAGCGCCTGCTGCTGGACTAAAAGTAGGTGTATCTTGAGTTGAGTTTCCAACAAAAGTTGCTGTGTAGGTAGTGCTCGCGCTGATACCGGTATCTGTCCTGCTGGCGGTCAGTACGCCATCGCTCCAGCTGGAAAAATGATAACCAGTATTTGCGACGGCCGTAACTTGAGACCCACTTCCACCTGATGCAATGGTTTGCGAAGTGGTTCCTGTAAGTGAGCCATTGTCACCGGCAATATAGGTCAGCGTGTATTGTGAGGTAGCATTTCCAAGGCCGTGACCACCTGTTATTGTATTGGCGGGCGCTTCCCTCAGTGTGGTGCTGGAAGTGTGTAGAGTTGTTTCTTCATTTCTAGTATAAACAACTGTTTTTTCTTCCCCTTTGATTTCTGCTATGGCAACAGTGGTTGCTGCAGGTTGGAAAGTGTAAGCTCCGATGTTGCTCTTGTTTAAACTTTGGGTCGCATCCAAGTCAATCAAGACAACGATCGGGTTTGCTTGGGTCCCGATGGCAACCGGTTTAGGCAGCGTTACTTGCAGAATTGCCGGTTCATCATTAGTGATAATTTTCATAGTACCGTTAGCGAGGATTAGCTTGACCATACTGATTTCAAAATTGATCTTTTCATAAGTTCCAGGGGATAATTGATGATCCGCCAACACGGCAGAATTGCCATTTTGTAAACTTAAAAGGTTAAGCGTTTTAGGTGTTGAAAGTAAAACCGTATGCGTCTCTCCATTCATGGCAGATACCTTAGAGAAGGTGACCTGCATGTTGGTAATTTCATCAACAGTGGCATCCGTTAAAAGCAGTCTAAAATTGCCGGCGATATTAGAAGTATCCATATTGCCAATTGCTGAATTAGCAGAATCTTCCGAGCTTAAAGAATTGCAGCTGAGTAGGCCGAGCAATGTCAAGAATAGGATAAGTAAAATAATAGATAATTTAGAATTCGTTTGCATACTTCCCCGCCGAATATGCATGAACAGGCTCTGTTATTAAAACATAAGTGCAGGTTTGCTGTCAAAGGGAGCAGCTAATTACTTTTTGAGATTAAAATTTATCGGCCGTGTGTTGTGTTCTTATTATCTACGAGAAAAACATCACATGAAGCATTTTAAATTTTTGTTTTTGAGCCTATTTGTTTTTGGGGTAACCGTACAAGCGGAGCCGTTGATCCAGCATAAAAGGGGCGATGGCTCTCAGATTTTTGTAGGGTATTGGGGAGGTTACTTTAATCGCACTTATTCTGTGCCGCTTGATGCAACGCCTGCTTATGTCGATGTGGTTCCGCTTGCTTTTGGCTGCCCCATGGAAGACACTTTGACGCTTAAATTTTTGTGTAGCCAGTACACCGAAGACGAAGTATTGGCAGCAGTCAAAAAATTGCAAGCCAATGGACAAAAAGTAATCATGTCTTTGATTGATACGCCGACCACTAATTGGAATCAAATCGATTTAGTAACGTTTGCCCAAAGTGTCAAAAATATTGTGATTGATGAGTGGGGACTCGATGGTATCGATATCGATGCGGAATCTTCGATGGCTTCCATCGATTATGTGCCTGCCTTTATTGAGCTTGTGACCGAAATTCGCAAAGCCATTGGTTCCGATAAAATTTTGACTTACACATGCTATACGGGAAGTGATGATGATCAAAAAATTCTCGATGCCACTAAGCAATATCTCGATGGTGTGAACTTAATGGCTTATTCTTTAGATCAAGATGGCATGGTTGCTCTTTTTGAAACTTATGCGCAGTGGTTCGATCCTTCTCGTATTACCATCGGAGTGCAAACAGGGGTGACGCCATTAGATGAAGTCGCCAATTTAACCAGATGGCAACCTGAGGGCGGCTCTAAAGGTGGCATGATGCTTTGGACTTTGAGTGAAGACAATCCAGTTGTTACAGGTCAACCTAATCAGACTTGGACCAAGACAATTGAAGCAAATATGAAAAATTAATTTGCTATGAATGTTTTAAAATGACCTAAAGCCTTCAAGCAAGCCTGAAAGCGTGTTCTTTTTCCTGAAATTTCTACGAATGGGCGATTCTTTTCAATCAAGCGCGCACGATAAACTTGATAGAGTTGTTCTCGAAGATGCGGACTCTGACGAAGGCCATCTGCGATCCAGGGTAAATCTGGAGACAGCAATAAATATAAATCATATTGCTGCTGTTCTTCCATTTTTTGCAGTCTGGGATCGATTGAGTTAAAAACATGCTGGCTCCAAATCACAATGTTATGGAGGTCTGTATCGCAAAAAAGCCAAGAGCTTTGACAATTTTTTAATGCTTTGCCTTCAGCAATTAATTGTTTTTTGGCGAGACTGTATAAGTCCTGGGCAGTTTTAATTTGGTTACCAAGTGTCAAATGTTGCCTCGCATATTCTGGCACAAATGGCGCTTGAAAATGCGTGGCTAGTTTGATGACGAGGGAAGTTTTCCCTGTAGATTCTGGTCCAACCAGGGCAATTTTGTGCGGCGCCATGAAAAATATCCTGAAAAAGCCATTGCCAAAAAAAGAATATAAAGCACGACATAAAAATAAAGATTTTGTCTAAAATACATAAAAATGGAAATCACGTTGACAAGCATCCACAGGTGCCAATTTTCAATTTTCTTTTGCGCTGACAGCCACATGCCGGTGAAGCTCATGATGGCAACAAAACTATCAAGATAGGGCAGTGGGTTGTTCGTATTCTTTTCTAAAACAGCGCCGCATATAATTCCTAAAGTAATATTAAGCAATGCATACATTGAAATTTCGTCAGTTGTCAGATGTGTAACGACAAAAGCTTTTTTCTTTTTTTTAGAGCTCCACGTATACCAGCCATATAAAGTTAATATTAAAAAAACCGTATGGGAGGCAAGCTCGGCATATAGGCGCGCGTTAAAAAAAACGATATACGAGGCTGCAATATAAATCAGTCCCATTGGCCAGCACCAAGTATTTTGTCTAGTCATCAGCCAAACATAGGCAAGGCCCGCACAGCTACCCACTGCTTCAGTAAACATCGACTCTCCTTACGCCGGCATGATCCGGTTCAAGTGAAAGGGTCGCCTGATCAATTTCAGACCTCTCAGCCGCAACAACAATCGGCTCCCCTGGTATTTTTTAAATAACAGTCTTCGTAGATTTTGAAAATACTATTTTTGCATGGTAATTCGAGTGCCGCTTGTTGCAATTTTAAAATTCGGGTGATTTTTAAAATAATCCATGAGAGATTCATCGAGACTTTTGAGTAGGTGCGTTATTTTTTTTGATTTTTCTTTTAATAAGGAAAATCCATCGCCTTGTTCAAGAATAAAACGACTTGAAGATACGATATAAGTTTTCTTTTTTTCTAAAGGAACAAAAATATTTTTTGGGGATAAAACTTCAACAGATTTTAAATTAAAATGAGAAGAAGCAATTTTATTGAGTTGAATTCGAAGTCCTGAAACTTGCAAAAAGCGAGCAGCATCTTCATTGGTTGAGCCAGGCTTGAAATTAAAAGCGAATTGCAAAATGTCCCATAAATCTTGTCCGCTTAAGCTAAAAACAGAAATTTTATTTCCAAAAGGTAGAGCATCGATTATGTTTGAGTGCGTGATTCTACCTTTGAGAAGACTAGAACGAATTGTGCCGCCATTGATAAAAGAAATTTGGGCACCCTGAGATGCGGCTGTTTCCAAAATCGCATCAGCGAGTACATTCCCTAAATTGCATTCTTGATAGCGGCAAATGCCACTCTTACCTTCTAATGGTTTTGCGAGAGTTGCCACCGTCTCATTTTGCATTTTCTGAATAGGAATTTCTAGAAGTCTTATTTCTTTTACGGTTTCTATCTCTGCTGCGACTGAACTGTCTAGCAAAATAGGATTTCCGGACCATTTTGACAGATTTCCTAGCGCATCAAATTCAACGTCAAGGCGCCCTAGGTATTTGCCGTAAGCAGAGGCGGTTACCAGTAAGACTGGTTTTTTAGAAGGCGAGGAAACAACTATTGGATATGGCCCGTACGCAGATGGATCATTGTTTGATAAAAGCGTATGAGAGTGTCCTCCTACAATAATATCGATGTCTTCTAAATGTTTGGCTATTTCGATTTCTTTCTCGATACCAGCGTGACTAATTAAAATGATTTTATTGATGCTTTGTTTTTTTAAAGCGGTGACTGCTTTTTTTACTTCGACTTCGATCGGAAGAAAACGAACCAAGGGACCAGGATGTGAAAGGTTTTTTGTCTCTTCGGTGATACAACCAATCAAGCCAATTTTTTTACCATTAATGATAACGACGGTGTAAGGTTTAATGAGATTTTTTAGAAAAGGATCTTGAGAAGCATCGATATTGGCGCCTAAAACAGGAAAATGAACGCTCTTAATAAATCGGCTTAAAACTTCAGGACCTTTATCAAAGTCGTGATTACCTAAAGCCATGGCGGTGTATTGCAACTTATTCATAAATTGCCTGGCTTCATCGCCTTGGTATTTGAGATGAAAAACAGAGCCTTGGAATTGATCGCCAGCATCAAGAAGAAGTGTGTTTAATTTTTGCTTTCGAATTTCGTTTACTTTGGTAACGCGTTTGGCGACACCGCCATAGCAGCCATAACTTTCAGATGAGCAGGTTTGATCATGTTCATCGAATGGTTTAAGCCGCGCATGTACATCGTTGGTATGCAAAATTGTAAGTTTGAAGTTAGTTGACTCAGCAAAAATCGGATATGCCGATAAAAAAACCCACAAAAAAGCACGAGAAAGAGACATGGCTGGCCACACATATTTAGATAATGGAGAAGCGAGAGGCTTGATAATGTTCGTTTAAATTATCTTTTAAAGTTTGCATAAGTTGCTTTAAAAAAATCCAGTCAAGGCATTTAGGAGGTCTGTAAATAAACAACCAGCCCCGGGCTTTGCTCACCTGGGGTAGCTCATAGCGGGTTATCGGGTTACAGAATTGTTGAAACGATATCCATATTGATGTAGTTATATGTCATTTCACCATCCAAATAGACGTAACCAGATTTTTCCCACTTCCCGTTTTTATTTGTAGCATAGATTGCACCAGTATCTATAAGCTTATATGGGCTATTTGTAGGAGGATTTCCAAAGAAAGTATCAGCGTTGTCATGCATTTTTCCCTGAAGGAAGCTGACGCAGTGTTCGCCAGTCACTCCACAAGGACGACCAAAAAGACCGTCGCGGCTATTTATTATTCTACAAAACTTTTTTCCGTTTAGCGTGTCTGGCTTTTGATTATGAGCAGACGCAGATAAGGAAATTAAAAACAGAGTTGTAAATACCCCAAAAACAAATTTCATCTAATAGACCTCAAATTTATGTTGATAATCATTATTTAAACTAGGCACTGGTTTTGGATAAAAAAAACTATCTATGATGCCCTCGTGAGTTTAGCTGTGATGTTTTTAAAAATCTAAAAACTGCACGAGGGTTTGTTTTTGCCTAAAATTACTGATGTGTATTGATCATATCCATCAGAACTCCGTTATAATAGATCTCGCCTTCCGTATATTTATATGCTGTTTTTTCCCAGTTGTTCTCAATGGTCTTCACGTAAATAAAATTTCTGTAAAGCTTATAGTCTTGCGTGGTAGGTGGGTTTCCAAAAAAAGTATTAGCGTTGTCGCGCATCTTCCCCTGTGAAAAAGTAACACAATGCAAGCTTTCTCCTGCGGGCCGACCAAAGAATCCGGCAGGAGTTTTAACGGTTCTGCAGTATTTCCCCCCATCTAATTGCCCAGATTGAGTAGTGGCTGCAAATGAACATACAGAAAACAAAATGACGCTTAATACGGATATAAAAATTTTCATGATCGCGATCTCCTTTTGTGTGTTGTCACTTTTATATGAAGTAACAACTCAATTTGGATTCACAGTGTATAGCCTCGTTGGTTAAAGTTTTCTGGTCATCCCGGACTTGTTCCGGGATCCAGGGCATAAGAATTGTTAGTGCTTTAGATGGTCGGACCAAGCCCGACCATGACAATCTAAATTATTTTCAAAAAAACAATTTGTCTAAGTTCAGACACATGTGGGAATTTTGTTTGCGTTAGTGTGAACAAATAATGGCCTCTCTTTCAATAATGTTTGAAGCAACAAACAAAAAAGAGGCCATTATGATGCGAGCACGTAGCCTAGATAAAAAATTAAGTAAAGCAGTCATCAAGATTGGAGAATCATTAAGCGAAGAAGCACAAGAACGTCTACGTTGTATTCATTTATTTGGGAGGCTTAAAAGTAGAGGGTTTTCTTCCAACGAAGCCTGCGAAGCAATGAGCATAAACAGATCGACTATCTATCGCTGGGTAAAACGTCTCAAACATGCTGGAATTTATGCGTTAGAACCTCGCTCAACAAAGCCTCGTCATCTCCGAAAAAAACTCTGGTCAAAAGAACTGATTAAGGAAGTTCTACGCCTCAGAACAAGGTATCCTGCTTGGGGAAAATCTAAACTTGTCATCCTTCTTCAGAAAAATGGGATGCGTGTTTCAGAAAGCACAATTGGCAGGATTTTGCATTTTCTTATCGAAAGAGGACAATGCTTCAAAGCAGCCTATTATCAACGCAAAGGTAAATACCGAAGAGCGACGGTGAGGTAGCACGCAAAAAGAATCAAATATCAATTAAATCCTAAGGTTGCCGGAGAAATTATCCAAGTAGATAGCATGTCAGTGAGTCTGCTGGGATTTTCTTTCAAGCAGTTTACCGCAAGCTGCCCTGTATCGAAGTGGTCTATCGTCGATGTTTATGCACGGGCAACAAGTGCCTGTGCTGCAGAATTTCTCAAAAAACTCATACAAGATCTTCCTTTCAAAATACAAGGAATTCAGGTTGATGGTGGCAGTGAATTTATGAAACATTTTGAAGAGGAGTGCGCGAAATGCGGCATACCCCTTTATGTGCTGCCTCCGCGATCGCCAAAAATGAATGGGAATGTCGAGCGAACTAATGGTTTATATCGCAGAGAGTTTTATGAGGTTTATGATTTGCCACTTTATCTAGGTGGCATGAGGCACGCGCTCAGCGAATTTCAGCAGATTTTTAACCACATGCGACCACACCATTCTTTAGCTGGATTGACACCTGCGGAGAACTTTTATGCTAACCTAAAAAAGGAGGCTGTTGTCCCAAATGTATTGAACTAGGACAGTTTTGTAAAAAACTTGGGAGTGTTTATGACAAATACTGTTTGTTTGCCTGTAGAAATTATTCGCAACTTTAATTTATCGCCACGGGCCCGCATTGTTTGGGCAGAGCTTTCTTTGTTGCCCAAAGGCGCTGTTGGCGAATTTGTGGTGAAGCACAAAGAGTTGAGTAAGCTGCTGGGAATTTGTGACAGCACCTTGCGTCGTGCCGTGAAAGCGCTCGAAGAAGCGGGGTTGATTCAGTGTGTTGGTTTATTCGAAAAACGCCACAAGAAATATGTGTTTAAGAATTGTCATTCTGGACTCGTTCCAGAATCTAGTTTAAACGTTGACAGCGTCGATAATCTAGATGCCAGCCTGCGCTGTCATGACAAACAAAGCATCGAAAAAATCCCACAACCGTCTCCCTATCCAGTCTCACCGTTTAGTAATTGGCAACAAACATTCAAAGAATTAAAATCACACGCAAAACCCGAACCCACACCAAAGCCAGAACGAAAAGAGGACCTAAGTGAAACTGATTTGCTGCGCATGAAATATCGATTTGAAAACGGAAAACCCTGCAGTGATGACAAACCCAAACTTGCTTACGCTCAGCAGTTGTACAACTTTTTTCAAAATCAATGGCGTGCTCAATTTCCGTTGTTAAACGGCAAAGACAATCGTCCTCTTTTAGATGCTGGTCTCATCGAATATATTATCATGAACGAACCAGCAAATATTGCCGGTGAAAAAATGATGGACATCGTCGATAGAGAGCTGCAACGCTTTACCGACTTTCCTGTCGACAGGACTTAAAGCAAAGCATTTTCAGATTAGCCTTAAGGCAGGTTAGGAAAATTGGCGGCTTTTTGACAAAAGTCCGAAAACCATTTATCTGAGTCGGTTATATTATCGGCGCTTCCTAAAGTAATCTGAGCCTCGGATAATATCACGGGCCAGGCTTTTAGATATCGTCTGGGGCGCTACTTCCACCATGGCGGTAGCGCCTTGAAAACGATAGCCTAAAAAGGTAATTCTTTTGTCATACGCTTTTTAGTCTAACACGCATAGATTTGGGGGCGCAAGTTTTGGAACACACTTTGTTTAATACGTCTAATATGGCGCTATTTTCATGAACTGCGCTGTAGCTGCCCTGAATCTAGTCTAATTCAAAACGGACTTCATGTTCAAAAATGCTATTAACAGGTTGGCCTTGAAAATTGAGAGCAGCTTCAAATTCAAACTTTTGTACTTTGGAAAGTACAAATTCATCGAGCCCAAAGCCAAGTTTTTTCTTGATGGAAGCTTTTTGTACTTTTCCTTCAGAGGTGACCTCCATCAGAACGATGACACTGCCTTCTAGATTTAAATCTGCCGCAAAATCAGGATAGTCGATGGGGACTTTGTAGGCTTTTTTAGGTGTCGCTGGTGTATGAATTTGGTCGGCTGTTCCTATGAGGGATTCTTGTTTTTCGTCATGGCGAGGAACGTTAGTGACGTGGCCATCCAGTTTTTGTATTCTGGATTGCTTCGCTGCGCTCGCAATGACGAAGACATGTTCAGGATTTAGTTCCCCTTTATGATACCCAAAGGGCACGCGAAGGGGGTACGGGGGATTTTGAATTGGCTGGACGATTTTTTCGTTGCCATCAACCAATCGAATAGTCGTTATTTTTGGGACAGGTGCAGAAGAAACATTGCTTGTTTTTTGCAATAAAGACAAAATGCAGAGGTGGCAAATGAGCGAGATAACAATTGCTGCCAGCAATGCAAAAGGTCGAATGTTAAATGGGGAAGAAGCGATCATCATCCAAGCTCAAAGGTAGACTTTTTAGCAAAAGTTGTTAGAAGATATGGCATGCCTGTATCGTTTAACAAAGATGTGTCCGATCAATTTGATTTAACGCCTTTTCAAAATGCCAAAGGCCGGCTGCAAGTTCTACTGGTTCTTAAAAAAACCCGATTCGAATATTATCAAGAAAATAAGCTTAAATCGGCAGTAGTTCCTGGCGACGACGATATAAATGACATGCAAGCAGGCTATGATTTACACATTGATAGTATCGAAAAAGTTTGTGCTATTTTACAAAAAAACCAAGTGGACTACTTAAAGTGTTCTCGTGGAACGCTTAAAACAAGTCTTATTCAAAAGCGCATTGTTATTACTATCGGTGGTGATGGGACTTTGTTAGATGCGGCACATGATATTCAGGAGAACCCTCTGCTTGGTGTTAATTCTGATCCTGTTCGATCGGTTGGCTCTCTTTGTTTGGCGACGAGCGAGACATTTGAAATTTTGTTCAACCAACTGTTAAGTGGGCAATTACCAGTCAAAAAAGTGATGCGTATTATCGGATATTTAAATGATCAAGAACTCCCTATTAAAGCTTTAAATGAGGTATTAATTGCTCATGAAAATCCTGCTGCGATGAGTCGGTATACGATATCGGTTGGTGGAAAAAAAGAATTTCAAAAAAGCTCGGGTATATGGGTGGCAGCCCCGGTAGGTTCTTCTGGTGCTATTGTCTCTGCAGGTGGTGAAGTTCAGTCTATTAATGATCTCAGAATGCAGGTTGTTGTCAGAGAACCTTATTTTTCCCAAGAGATGGCGCCAAGTCTTTTGTTTGGTTTTGTGGGTGAAAAAAACAAAGTAACGATTACCAGCCAAATGCAAGATGGTTGTATTTATTTTGATGGTCCTGTTAAAAAAATTCCTTTTATTTTGGGATCACGGTTAGACTTAAAGGTGTGCGATCAAAAGCTGCATCTTTTTGTGACTGAGGACATGGAAGAGCGGCGCCAGCAAATCGGACGATTTAGAGAAAATTATCATCGTCAAATAGCGGTTTTTCGGTATCGAAATATGTTTGAGTTTTAAAAAATAAGGAGAAATCAATGTTAAAAGAAGGCGACAAAGCTCCCTTGTTTGAACTTCCTGGTGATGATGGCCATGTGCATTCGTTAACGCAAAGCATGGGGAATTGGGTGGTGCTTTATTTTTATCCACAGGATTTAACACCAGGCTGCACAACAGAAGCTTGTGAGTTTAATGAAGCACTCAATGAACTGTCACAATGCGATGCCGTGGTCTTAGGCGTCTCCAAAGATTCGTTGGCAAGTCATGTGCGCTTTAAAAGTAAATATGGGTTGGGGTTTCCTTTATTGAGTGATGCAGATTTAGCAATTCATAAAGCTTACGGCGCCTTTGGCGAAAAAACTAATTACGGCAAAACGTCGATTGGGACGATTCGCACCACGGTGGTGATCGATCCCAATGGTAAAGTTGCCAAGATTTGGTCAAAAGTACGTGTGAAAGATCACGTCAAAGCAGTGACGGACTGGCTACAAAAAGTAAACGGAAAAGCAACAGAATTGATGTCAAAAGCGATTCGTTTACGTGGAAAATAAATGCCGAGAGCGGGACTCGAACCCGCACGGAGTTACCCGGGCGATTTTAAGTCGCCTGCGTCTACCTGTTCCGCCATCTCGGCTTTCGATTTGGCATGCGGCAATCCATATACCAACTATTTTAGGAAGTAAAAGGTCTTTTTATCCATTTTCTAAATTGTAGATTGGTGCTTAAAATTCATTTCAAGATTTTTTAGTTTTTAGGAGTTCTTATGACTGCGACTACTCAACTAATGAAAGCAGAACAAGCTGGAAAGGTATTGGTGAAGACGCTTGTGGGCTTGTCAAAAGATTTGACTATTGCGGATGCCTCAACCCAAAGTGGACTAAGTCTCAAAGATGCCGAGGCTGGATTGCATTATTTAGTCGCAGAATATCGTGGGCATTTGTCAGCAACGGAGAAAGGCGAACTTTTGTTTCGATTCCCTTCTGGTTTTAGCAAACCATGGGAAAAAATTGAGGCTTTGGATGCTGTGTGGCAAAAAGTAAAGCAAGTCACATTGGGAGTTTCTAAATTTATTGTTCGTGCTTGGATTTCAGTGGTTATGGTCGCGTATGTGGCAATTTTTGCTGCTATTTTGATTGGCCTTTCCTTTGCCAACAAGTCAGACAGAGATGATCGCGGAGGTTCTTTTGGTGGTACCATGCTGCTTCACACGCTGTTGCGGCTGGTGATGGATTCATTGTTTTGGACTTTTCATCCGTTCTCACCTTTTGCTGTTCAGTATCAAGGTGCGCATGGTTACCAGCATAGACGACAAAAAAGCGAAGTACCATTCTATGAAAAAGTGAATCGGTTCTTTTTTGGACCAGCGAAACCATTGGTCGATCCTCTGGAAATGCAGCGCAAAATATTGGCAGAAATACGCGCGCAAAAAGGTCGCATTGGTTTATCAGACGTGATGCGTGTCACGGGGCTGTCCAGAGACAGAGCCGATCCCTTAATGGCACGATTGATGCTGGATTATGAAGGCGAAGTCCAAGTTTCAGATGGCGGCGGCATCTTTTACTTGTTCCCTATGCTACGTAAAACCACGCAAGATAGAGTGGTAGAACAACCAGAACCAATCTGGGCGAGACAAGAAAAGCTGTTACCACTGACAGGCAATACGGGCGGGTCAAATTTTTTGATTGCCGGACTGAATGGTTTTAATTTATTGATGAGCACGGTTGCAATTAGTGGTGGATGGACGCTGGCAAAATTGCAATGGATGTTTACGGCCGGCGCACAAGCGAAGCATTTGGGTTTTATCCCTCCTATGCCTGAAGGAACGCCGCTACTTTTAGGATGGATTCCTTTTTGGTTCTCGCTGGCGCTTTTCATGCTGCCTTTGGTGCGTTGGAGTAAAAGAGGATCAGAACAAAAGAAGGTCAATCATGAAAATGGCCGCCGCGGTTTGTTTTGGGCAGTGCTGAATCGACTCACGGGCAGGGGAATAGGCGAAATCACACTCAAAGAAGCTTGGAAAAAGTCTGCAGGTGTGCAGCCAGGTGAAAGAGAACTGACGCGTGAAGTGATTAAATTGGGTGGAGAATTAGAAATTAATGATCTAGGCCAAACTTATTATCGATTTCGTGATCTAGAAGCAGAAGCTGCAGGGCTAGAGACCGAACGTAAACAAGCCCGTGATGAGGAAAAAGAAGTAGGTAAAGTGATTTATTCTTCGATGTAACCGCTCGGAAGATTATTTTCTATAATAAGCAAAAATCTGGATGTTTTTTGTTTTCTATTTGTAGTATGCGAATCTTTAGAACTATGGAGATACGCAAATGCTGACTTGTGCAGAATATATTTGGCTTGATGGAACACAACCAACACAACAGTTGCGCAGCAAGATGCGTATTTTAAATTTGACGTTAGGCGAAGTCAATTTAGCAGAATTACCACAATGGGGTTTCGATGGCTCATCTACTAATCAATCAGCAGGACATGTCTCAGACTTAGTTTTAAAGCCGGTCAATTTTGTAAATGATCCTATTCGAGGAGATAATAATTATTTGGTCATGTGCGAAGTGATGAATGCTGACGGGACACCGCACAAAACTAATACCCGTGCTTGGCTTCGAGAAGAAATGGCTCAAGGCGCAGAGAAACAAGAGCCATGGGTTGGTTTCGAGCAAGAATATACTTTGTACCAATATGATAGACCACTTGGTTGGCCAGCGAATGGCTATCCGGCACCACAGGGACCTTACTATTGCGGGGTTGGAAGCGACCGTGTTTTTGGACGCGAATTAAGTGAGCTGCATGCTCTTGCCTGTTTAGAGGCAGGGCTCGCTATTTATGGGACCAATGCAGAAGTGATGCCCGGACAATGGGAATTTCAAATTGGTTATCGTGGGTTTTCTTCGGAGAGCGCAGATCCGTTAAACATGTCAGATCACCTATGGATGGCTCGTTGGCTGTTATCTCGTTTGGGTGAAGACATGGGTATAACAGTGAGTTTGGCACCCAAGCCAGTATCGGGAGATTGGAACGGGGCAGGGATGCACACCAATTTTTCCACCAAATCAACACGGGATGAAAAAGCGGGTTGGAATGCCATTACTGTACTGGTTCAAGCCATGTCTGCATTGCACAAAGAACACATTGCTGAATACGGAGCCGACTTGGCTGATCGCTTGACAGGTTTGCACGAAACTTGCGACATCAATACGTTTAAGATGGGTGAATCCGACCGAGGCGCTTCGATTCGGATACCGGAGCCAGTTTCCAATAAACGTTGTGGCTATATTGAAGATCGTCGCCCTGGAGCAAACGCAGATCCATATCGTGTTTCAGCTCGAATTTTAAAAACGCTAAATGGAGTTGAAAAAACCAATTATATTAGTGGCTGAATTAGTTATTTTCGATATCCGGCACCGGAATTTTAAAATAGGGGACACCTTCTTCGTCCAACCTTCTTTCTTCTTCCGGTGAGCTCTCCCCAATAATCGCTTCAAAGGGTTCATCGTTTCTAGACATAGAAATAGCCCGTTTGGCAAATTGATTTCCGACATCGATATGTGTTTGGCGTACTTTTTGCAAGATGCGCGCAATTGCTCTTTGTGTCTCTAAAGAAATAGGTGTGTCGCTTAAGACTTTGACATGCTTGGCATTTTTTGTATGAGCCAATTGCTGAAGTCCATGAAAATTTTTATCAGGAGCTTTGTGTTGATTTTGAGAAAGACCGACAGCAGAAGGGCGACGATCTATTTGAGAACAATTGCACAAAGGGCAACTGATTTCACGGTTGGTTAATCGATCGTAATAATCTTGTGTCGACTCATACCAACCTTCAAAGGTGTGACCTTCTTTGCACTGCAAATCAACAATAAACATGTGGCATCACCTTATTTTGAAATTCAAAAGCCAAAACCAGGAACAATTTATTCCTAGAAGCTATATTAGCTAAAAAGTAATTAATTGGCGCTACTGCGAGGATTTTTGTTTGCAGCTGGCCTTGTTGGGAATTCTTCTAGAACCGCTTGAATGGCTTCTTCTAATGAATTGGTGCCAATAATTTGGATTTTGAAATTTTTAGGTAATTGCGATGCATTGATTTTAGGAATGACTGCAGTGGTAAATCCCAAGCGTTCGGCCTCATTTAATCTGGCATCAACGCGGTGGACACCCCTGATTTCGCCAGAAAGACCGATTTCTCCAAAGCAAACCAAGTGAGGAGGGATGGGACGATTGGTCAGACTGGAAGCAATAGCCAAGGCAACTGGCAGATCTGCTGCGGGTTCAACCAGATTGGTGCCACCAGCAACGTTGATAAAAAGATCTTGGCCAGATAAAACTAAGCCTGCTTGTTTTTCTAAAACTGCAGCCAAAACTGCACACCTGGTTTGATCAACTCCGACAGCGGTTCTTCTAGGGTTACCAAAAAAGCTGGGCACACAAAGAGCTTGAACTTCGACTAAAAGTGATCTTGTGCCTTCAATTGCTGCAGCAACAGCAGATCCTGGTTTTCCCACGGGTCGTTCGGCTAAAAAGAATTCAGAAGGATTGGCGACTTCACCAAGGCCAGTGCCACGCATTTCAAACACACCCATTTCATTGGTGGATCCAAAACGATTTTTATGTGCTCTTAAAAAACGATAAGGTCCCGTACGCGTCGACTCAAAATAAAGAACCGTGTCCACCATATGTTCTAGCAAACGAGGACCCGCAATGCTGCCTTCTTTGGTGACATGTCCCACTAAAAAGGTGGTCATGTTACTTGCTTTCGCGCGATGGACGATTTGAGCAGTGACTTCGCGAACTTGACTAACGGAACCAGAGGCGGAGTCTAACTCTGGAGCATAAATAGTTTGTACGGAATCAAGAATTAGTACATCAGGTTTTAATCGATCGATTTCCAGTAACGCGGCTGAGAGATTGGTTTCGGCCATTAAGTATAGATTGGGGTGCAGTGCTGACAGGCGTTCTGCGGTCATGCGTGTTTGTGAAATGGATTCTTCAGCAGAAACATACAGAGCTTTCAAGCCAGACTTCGCGACGTGAAAAGCAGTTGTCAAAAGCAATGTGCTTTTACCGATACCGGGTTCGCCGCCAATGAGAATGACACTGCCTGGGACAAGGCCGCCGCCTAAAACGCGGTCAAGTTCATTGATGCCAACCAAGTGACGACGGGTATTTTCGTGGGTGACTTCGGTGATGCGAGTGGCGACTGAAGGTGTTGGTGATCGGCTAGTTTGATTTTTATTTTGATTTAAAGCAATGCGCGCTTCTTCAACAAGGGTGTTCCAAGCTTGACAGCCAGGGCATTTACCCATCCATTTTTGCTCGAAATGTCCGCAAGAAGTGCAAACAAAATGAAATTCGCGTTTGATTTTAGCCATGGTTTTTTTAAAGTAATGTAACCCATCAAATAGCACAATTGATTAAAAAACAGGATTAACACTTTTTATGCGTGGTTGACTGTGAAAACAAAAATGGTACCGTTTGGCTTTATAAAGGGAGAATTTATGTATAATTTTAAGTTGATTTTAAGCGGTTTTCTTTTAATGATCACGACGTCAGCTTTTGCTGTTTGGGATTGCCCTCACTGTACTTTTACAAATGATGATTCGCTGCCGCATTGCGAAATTTGCGAAAATAAACGTGAGCCAGATGCAGATGTGGCAGGAACGGAAACACCAGAATTGGCTGGTGTGGACGCAGTGGTCACAGAAGAAGAAGTAGAAACAGAAATAGAAACAGAAACAGAAGAAGAATCAGAAGAGGCGCCATCTTCGTTTGGGGGAGCACCTGGAGGGTACAGTGGTACTATTTATGCTTGCGCTACAAAGGATTATCACTGCGCAGTTTGTAACGAATTTAAAGAAGCTTATGGTGACAAATCGGGCCATATGCCAACTATCGAAGGGAATTGTGCGTGCGGCCCAGAAATAAAAATCTGCGAAGGCTGTTGTGAAAAAGGAAAAAAAGATAAAAAAACTGGCTGCCTAGTCTGTAAAGAAAAATACCCTTGGGAAAAAGAAAATCCCGATGATAAAGGCCCATCGGGTGGTTTTTTTGGCCGCATTTTGAGTAATTTTGGGTTTAGCAAATAGCTAATGACGACATCCAGCGCCATGGACGTGTTCTTCTTCATGTCCATGGTCGTGGTGATCATGACCAGGTGAGTGTACGTGGCCGTGGACCAGTTCTTCTTTGGTGGCCAGCCGCACTTCAATCACAGAAACGCTAAAGTGTAAGTTTTGCCCTGCCAGCTCAGGATTCAAGTCAATTTTAATGCTGTCTTTGTCGATAGAGACAATGCGGCCTTCCATTTGATGGCCATCGGGAGAACGAAGATTAATAGTGGCGCCTGGCATATAGTTGTCTGCGGCTAAACGATCTTTTTTGATATCAACAACTCTGTTTGGATCAAATTTTCCATAGCCTTCTTCGGGCGTGAGCAAAAATTGTTTAGTATCACCGGCTTTTAAGCCCATGATCTCTTTTTCAAACTTAGGCAACAATTGCCCTCGACCGCAAATAAACCACAGTGGGTCATCTTTTGCAGAGGCATCGACCAGAACGCCGCTATCTAAAGTTAATTGGTAATCCACGGCAACAGCGCGTTCTTTGGCAATTGGCATCATCATAATTTGTTCCCATATAAAATAAAGAAGCCGCGATTTTGCATGGTTGATAGAAAATCGCAAGGTAGTATGGAACGCATTTTTAAATTGGGACTAAGTTCGCTGTCGTAACTGTTTCTGGAAAAACAGGAGTTTACGATGCCTATAACCCCCATAAGCCGTTCCAAATCAGACAGCGCATTACTGAAAATGTCACGTGAAGCGCTAGACTCAAAACCGAGCGGTTTCAAGAAGGCTGCGTTTTTTGCAGATGATTCATTTGAAGCTGTAAGAGAAATGGTCCTTAATCCCGTTATAGTTCAGCCTCACAAAGCAGCTATCGAAGATCTTCAAGAAGGCTTTGTGCTAGAGCAAGTAGAGTCAAGCTTTGGGCTTTACACCTATCAAATTTTTAATGAAGAAAAAGTTTTGGAAACAATTAAAAAGTTAAAGCATCAAATTGAATCAGGTCAGTTGGATATTAATAGACCTATTATTGATCGCTTATTGAGTAGCCGTTACGTTGGATATCCGCCTCTGGCAGCAGCTGCGCGAGAACCAAATGTCGCTGTCGTTCGAGAGTTGCTACAATTAAAAACGATTGATTTAAACGCTCGTGATAATCGCAGTTATGATTCGTTCTCGTTTAGAACTATTTTGATGCATGCTGTTCGGGGCGCCATTTTAAGTGATTTGAAAAATGAAGAAGCAATCGAAGCACTCAGATTATTGTTGAATGATATCCGTATTTTAGAATCGCTTAACGCGACTGCAGAATCTGCTGCCGGAGAAAAAATGACAGCGCTGGATTTTGCGCTAAATGCTTATGAAAAAGATGCAACCAATTTAAATTATCAGAAAGTTGTTAAAATGCTGGTCGATCGAGGAGCAATCGCTCTGCAATATACAGTGCCGTAGTCATAATTTTCGAACCATCTCTTCGAAGATAGAGAAAATCCCCCTACCCCCTTTTTCTAAGGGGGACTAAATCTCTCAACCTGCGCTGGTATGACAACACCGGGGGCATGAACGCTTGCTAATTCTTACTTTCTTCTATTTTCGTGACCTTGCTATCTTCTAAAATAATAATTGTAGTACCGTACGTCGCGATTTCTTTAGTGCCTTTATGACCATCAAGTACCATTCCTTCTCTTCTAATGTGGTCGGGTTGACCCATGGCAGCAAAGAGTGCTTGATCATCCATGCCGATCAGTGGCGTTTTTTCAAAAATGGCTGTGCGTATTTTTTCATCATAAGCCATGAGCCATTCATTATTATCTTCTTTGGAAAATAAACTGTCTTTCCATTCTGCAAAACTTTTTTCATCGCGGACAGTGTCGGGCAAAATTAAAATATAGGTTTGATCTCGGTTTAAAGTGACCGGACCGCGTGCTCTCGCAAGGCGCGTGTAGACCCAAGGCCAATGCCTGGGAGTCAAAATTGGTCTTTTAAATATAGCTATTCCCGTTGGCCATTCTATCTTTTGAATTTCGATGCGGGTTCCGACAGGAATGATCTCATTAGACGGAGGAGGCAATATGTAATCCCCATCGATTGTTTTTAAATATGTAAGTTCTTCAAATTGGCGAGGATGCAGCAATTGAAAACGATTATCGTCATAAAAAGGGCCAGCATAAAGGCTTTGTTTGAGCCAGAAAGTTTGTTTTTGGAATTGCGAAGCTATCTGCTTTTGCAAGATATCTGGTGTTTGAACGTGGTTAAAACAGGCTGGTAGCAGAAGTATGGGGAGCAGTGCTCTCCATTTGCAAAATTGTTTGATTTGAGTCATGAAGCCTTGCATGTAATATCCTATTCTGAAGAGTCTATATGGCAGAATTGCGTTTTTTCAAATATGAAGCTTTGGGTAATGATTTCATCATTATTGATGAAATGCATTTGTCTGTTAAAAAGCCAGGACAAAGGGAACCTTTTCTTTCATTACAAAAAAGAATGCAACTTTGCGATCGACATCGAGGTATCGGTGCCGATGGCATCATTACAGTTTTTCGATCTGAAGCACCGGGCACAGTTGCGTACATGCATATCACAAATCTTGATGGTAGTATTCCAGAAATGTGCGGCAACGGATTTCGTTGTGTCGCTAAGTGGCTAGCTGATGAAGGTAAAATACCACCAAATGGCGAGGGCGCCTTATTGACAGATGATGGAATTAAATCTTTCAAGCTTGATGAAGAGATGTGCACCGTTGAAATGGGGATTGCTGATTTTAAGCATGCGACAGCGAGTGGATCGATGTGCGACGTTACTCTTTTATTGCCAAAAGAGCTGGGTTTAAATCAAACACAAGTTCGGGCAACTGCGGTATCAATCGGAAATCCTCACTTGGTTTTGGATATGAAAGTGAGCGATGCAGAAGCTGAGCGCATTGGTGCTTTTTTTGAGTATCATCCTTCTTTTCCCAATCGGACCAATGTTGAATTTGCGACAGTGACCAGTCCAACTGAAGTGTCATTGAAAATTTGGGAGCGTGGTGTTGGTTTAACGAAAGCATGTGGCACAGGCGCATGTGCTGGTGTTGCAGCCTTGGTGGAGGCTGAAAAGTTGTTGGAGAATCAGGAAATTATTGTTTCTTTACCTGGCGGCGATCTTTATGTGACTGCTCAAGTTCAAAAATCGCCTGCTGCAAATTTTGAAACTCAACTGCATATGGTGATGAAAGGACCTGCGAATCGCGTTTTTGCAGGTTTCTTTTCGTGAAGTAGGGATGTAAAAAAATGAAAATATTTGAAGAAATTTCCAGAAAAGATCACGAACAAGTTGCTTTTTGCAGCGATAAGGAAACGGGCTTAAAAGCTATTATCGCTATTCATAATACCACGCTTGGTCCTGCGCTGGGCGGGTGCCGGATTTGGCCTTATGAAAGTGAAGAAGCAGCATTGCGTGACGTGTTGCGTTTGTCACGAGGTATGACCTATAAATCAGCTGCAGCAGGTCTTAACTTGGGAGGCGGAAAGGCTGTGATCATTGGGGATGCAAAAACCATAAAGTGTGAAAAGCTTTTTCGCGTTTTTGGCCGCTTTGTGCAAACATTGGGAGGACGCTATATTACGGCTGAAGATGTAGGAACTTCTGTGCAAGACATGGAATGGGTACGCATGGAGACCAATTTCGTCACAGGTATTAGTCGTACTTTTGGTGGCTCGGGAGATCCAAGTCCGTTGACGGCCTTTGGTGTTTTTCAAGGGATTCGAGCTGCACTAACATGGCATCTTGGAAATGACTCTCTTGTAGGGAAAACGGTATTGGTTCAAGGCGTTGGCCAGGTTGGATTTAGCTTGCTGCAACACTTAATTCCAGCAGGAGCAAAAATCATTGCAACCGATGTCGACGAAAGAAATATTAATCGGGTTTTGGCAGAATATCCTTCTGTTCAATTTGTAGCTCCTCATAGTATTTATGATGTCCCTTGCGATATTTTTGCGCCATGTGCTTTGGGAGGCGTAGTTAACGACGACACTATTCCTCGTTTACAGTGCAAAATTATTGCTGGCAGTGCTAACAATGTGCTCGCTGAGGAAGATAAACACAGCGCAGACTTAGCAGCGCGCGGAATTTTATATGTGCCTGATTTTGTGATCAGTGCTGGCGGTCTTATCAATGTCGCCAATGAATTGGTCGGCTATGAACGCAAGCAAGCGCTTAGACAGGTGACTGGTATTTATGATATCGTGATGGATATTTTTAATATTGCGAAAGAGGAAGATATTACAACGCTGGATGCTGCTAAGGCCTTGGCAGAAAGAAGAATCTATAACCTGGGTCGCATTAAACATACTTATGTGGGCACTCCAATGCTCAAACGCGCTAGAGTTTAAGCTAATTTATGAGTAACCAACTAATTATCAATGTCGCTCCATTTGAAACCCGAGTCGCTTGGTTGGAAAATGGAGTTGTGCTCGAACTTTTGATTGAGCGTCAAGCAGACAAAGGTCTGGTTGGTAATATTTATTTAGGAAAAGTCCAACGCGTTCTTCCGGGGATGCAGGCCGCTTTTATTGAGCTTGGCGTTGGCAAAGCCGCCTTTTTATATGTAGGGGATGTTGCTCCACCAGAAGCCCCCGAAGAAGAATTTTTGAATGAACCGGGATCTGAGAAATCTTCTTTGAGCGATGATGTACCCGAACTGCCTTTAGAGCCGGAAGAAAAAGATGCAGTTTTTTTCGATCGCCGTAGACGTGCGAAGTATAAAATAGAAGAACTTCTAAAGGCAGGGCAAGATATTTTAGTGCAAGTGACCAAGGATCCGATTGGAACGAAGGGTCCTCGAGTTACTTGTAATATTTCATTGCCTGGACGCCATGTTGTTTTTATGCCGACCTATGATCATATCGGTATTAGTCGGAAAATTGTAGACGAAAACGAGCGGGATCGTTTAAGGCGAATTTTATCAGAACAAAAGCCCAAGGGCTGTGGCTTTGTTTCTCGCACAGTTTCTCAGGGGATTTTAGACGAAAAATTACGGGGAGACTGCGCCTTTTTAGTCTCCATTTGGCAAGATGTCTTAAAAAGAAAGCAATTGTTAACTGCTCCGAGTCTTGTTCAGCCTGAATTAGATTTGGTGCTAAAATGCGCGCGCGATATGACCAATGATCACCTCGATCGCATCGTGGTTGATGATCAAGAATCATTCTTACGCACCAAGCGATTTTTGGAATTTTTAGACCCACGCTTGGTGGAAAAGTTGGAGCTCTATCAAGGACAAGATCCAATTTTTGAGAATTTTTCTCTTGAATCCGAAATTACCAAAGCCATGAGTCGCAAGGTTTGGCTTCGTTCAGGCGGATATTTGGTCATTGATCAAGCAGAAGCGCTGACTGCAATCGATGTCAATACTGGAAAATTTGTTGGCAAACGTAATTTGGCAGAAACCATTTTGCGAACCAACCTGGAAGCTGTGCGCGAAGTTGCTTATCAATTGAGGTTGCGCAACATTGGCGGTATGGTGATCATTGATTTTATCGACATGGAAAGTCACGATGATCGCGATAAAGTTGTCTCAGCCTTGCTCGATGCTTTGAAAAAAGATAAAGCGCGCTGCAACGTGATTAAGATTAGTGAGCTAGGACTGGTGGAAATGACGAGGCAACGCAACAAAGAAAGCCTCGAGCATCAATTGTGTGAGGCTTGCTTTTATTGTGACGGTAAAGGCAGTTTAAAATCCAAACGAACCATTGCCTACGAAGTTTTTCGCATGCTCATGCAGCGGGTTAAAACCTTTAATGAACCAAGCGTGATTGTTCATGCCCACCCCGAAGTCGTGGATTTAATTTATGGCGATGAAAATGAAATGCTTCATTTGATTGAAGCGCATGTGGGTAAACCAATTGTAGTAAAACCAAGAGGATCTTTTCATCAAGAACAGTTTGACATTTTTGGGTCAAAAATTTTGGAAAAAGAAAAGGCAACTCAAAACAAATGACTTCCTATCAATCACAAGATGTTGTCGAGCTAACCATTGCTTTATGCCAGATTCCTTCCGGTACTGGAGATGAAGCAGCAGTGATAGATTATCTAGATAAACGATGCCAAGGCATGGGTTTGTCGACGAAACGTCAGCAGGTTGGTTCGTTGGCAGGTCGTGACAACCTTTTTGCTTTTTGCAAAGGGGCAACACCTTCGATTTTATTAACAACCCATTTAGATACAGTTCCTCCTTACATGGCGCCGTCCCTTAGTAGTGATGGTAAACAGCTCACGGGTCGAGGCGTATGCGATGCCAAAGGGATTGCAGCGGCGATGATTTGCGCGCTGCAAGAACTAATGGAAGGTGGCGTGAAAGAAGTCGGGTTGCTGTTTGTGGTCGGAGAAGAAACCAGTAGTGATGGAGCCAAAGCTGCAGTTCAGAATTTTTTGCCACAAGTACAATATGTGATTAATGGCGAGCCAACAGATTTAAAATTAGCCAGCAGTATGAAGGGCAGCATTGTTTTTGAATTAGAATCGACGGGTAAGGCTGGCCACAGCGCATATCCGGAAAGTGGTTTCTCGGCTTTGCATCAATTGAACGAGGATGTGCATCAAATTTTAAATTATGCTTGGCCAGTTCATAACCAATTTGGAGCAACCACTGTGAATATTGGACGCTTTGAAGGTGGTGTTGCTGCCAACGTGATTGCTGATTATGCTTCTGCAAAAGGTATTATGCGTACCACAGAAGATGCAGGTAAACTGGAAGCTGTCTTGCAAGGTCTTGTTTCTGCTCACACAACCATAAAAATATTATCTAGCTCTTCGCCAATGATGTTTGTTGCTGTCGATGGTTTTGAAACGTGCGTGGTTTCTTTTGGTTCAGATGTGCCGCATTTGAAGAGCTTAGGTGAACCTTTGTTGATCGGACCGGGTTCTATTTTTAAGGCACACGCGGATGATGAATCAATTGATGTTGCCGACTTGCGTGAAGCTGTCAGCGTGTACAAAAAGTTGTGTTTGAAATTATTGTGAGGTTTTAATTGTCATTCCGGACTCGTTCCCACTACTGTCCAAAACGTTTTGATGGATTTAGTCCCCCTTAGAAAAAGGGGGTAGGGGGATTTAATAATGGTATAAACCTGATATAACATTGACACTTAAACCGGAGACATAGCTGACAGTTTTTAAAACGGGTAGAAAGAATTTTCCGATTTTTATCGTCGAAAACGGGAAAAATCCCCCTGCCCCCTTTTTCTAAGGGGGACTAAATCCATCAAAACGTTTTGGACAGTAGTGGGAACGAGTCCGGAATGACAATAAGATTCGAGGAATTTTATGACCGATACATTGTTTTCTGAAATGCAAAATTATTTTGACCTGACCAGTGAAGAACTTCGTCAGGAAAACACCAGAAAATCTGCATATAAAATCTGCGATCAATTTTTAACCGCGCTGGAAAAAGGTGAAATCCGCACAGCATCTTGTGATGCGCAGGGTATTTGGCAAGTAAACGACCAGGTCAAAAAAGGGATTCTGTTTGCTTTTAAGTTAGGCGTTGTTGTTGCCATGGGCGATGAAGCCCTACCTTTCTATGATAAAGACACTTTGCCTTTGCAGCATTTTGCTTCTGAACAAAAAATACGCATCGTTCCCGGCGGATCATCCGTGCGTCGAGGCGCATATGTTGCTCCTCATGTGACCGTCATGCCACCAGCTTATATTAATGTTGGGGCGTTTGTAGACGAAGGAACAATGGTTGATTCCCATGCTCTCGTAGGTAGCTGTGCTCAAATTGGCAAGCGTGTGCACTTGTCAGCGGCGGCGCAAATCGGTGGTGTGCTGGAGCCAATTGGTGCTATGCCTGTGATTATTGAAGACGATGCCTTTATTGGTGGCAACACGGGAATTTATGAAGGAACTATCGTGCGTTCTTTGGCGGTGATTGCTGCTGGTGTTATTTTGACATCGAGTACGCAAGTATTTGATTTACCAAACCAGCGCATTATTTCTTCAAAGCCTGGTGTCCCTTTGGAAATCCCCAAAGGCGCCGTGGTTGTTCCTGGTTCTAGACCAGCGAAAGGCGATTTTGCCAAAGCGCATGGTTTGTCAGTAGCCACTCCAATTATTGTCAAATATCGAGATGCCCAAACAGATAGAAAAGCTGCCTTGGAAACTGCACTTCGGCAGTAAGAAACAGCCGTCTCTTTTTGACTTTATCGCTGGAAAGTGTTGGTGGCGCCAATTTGGAGACAACAATTTGTTAAGCGCATTCTAGCCGTCATTGCTGGTTGATGCTGTAATTCTGCCCACCAGCCCTATTGCCTGCGCTAAAGGGCTGTTGACACAAGCTATATTTTATATAGTATAGCCCTGAATAAACAACCAAGGTCTAATATGAAATATTTATCTATAATGTTTTTTTTGCTTTCTAATTTATTGCATGCTGAATCCCAAATGGTTCAGCTTTTTAAGGTCAAGGCTGAAGGCAAGACCTATGCTTACGATGGTCTGACGGACGATGGCCTAAAAGTTATCAAGAAGTTGCGTGATGACCTGAGAACTCGGTTTCAGTTGTTTGACAATGAATTCAAGAGTCTAAAAAATACCCACCATGCGCTTACGGTAGCCCGTCTTTTCCAGGGAAATGCCTTTCTTTACGGCCCCCCCGGTGGTGCTAAATCGGCAATTGTAGAATGGATGTTCAAAGGTGAAAACGGGCAGGCATTTCAGCTGCAACTGCACCAAATGATGACAGAACAAGCCTTCGTCGGTGGACAGAACTTTGAGAAAGCCAAAGAAGGCGTTTTTGAAGTTAATACCGAAGGCAGTTTAGCAGACTATCCAGTGGCCTTGATCGATGAAGTGGAGAAAGGAAATCCAGCGGCTTTGTCAGCGTTGCTCAGCCTTTTGAATGAGCGAAAGGTTCTGGCAGGTAACAAAGTGATTAAAGCCAAGACAGAGACAGTTTTTGCCACCAGTAACTCCAATTTACCTGAGCTAAGCGCTCAATTTCAAGCCAATGGACAGGGCTCTACTGCGCCGGCTTTGTTAAACCGGTTTCAATTTAAATGTTTCGTTTACAACTGGCTTTCTGCAGCGGATCAATCTGCGTTAGATGCGAGAAGAGACCAAAAGCGTCGCTTACAAGCGCTGGCTCATGGATGCCCAGAGGCTATAGCCAAAAGTGAAGTTTTCTTAGATCCGCCCAAAGTGGATTTTGCTCAAATGCGTTTATTGGCGAATGTCATGATGGAGACAGATGCAGGCTTTAAGGTCGCTTACAGAAATTTGGCAGAAGCCATGCGTTTGGAGACCAATAAGGCTGTTTGCGAGTCAGAAGAACGACATAAAAAGAGTCGTTATGATGAGCCATTTGTGTATTTTCCTTCTTGTGACTACACCGAGCGCTTGCGTCAGCAGATCCCAGAAGTGGTGATGTATTCAGCTTTTATTGATTTCTTACTGTCCAATTTGGCTGATGATGAATATCTCGTAAAGGCCACGAAAAAACCTTTTACGCTTGGGACTTTGTCGCTTTGGAGAGCCCATTTGGTTATGACTACCGTGGGGCCTGGTGATGTGAAATTGATTTTCAATCAGGATGGCAAGGCAGATTTAGAATTCAATATGACGATCAATGAAGCCACACTTCGTGATCACCGCGAAGGGCAATTGCTCAAAAATCTTAAAGAAGAGCAAGACCGCTTTAAACGGACTTTTTTGAGTTTAGTTTCGGATTCTCAGCAATCTATCGCTGCAGCGTCCAAATACTCAAAGAGCCTTAATGTCGATGACGGTGGTGATTTTGAGTTGAGAATTCAAAGAAACTAAAAGGAAAAATCCAAATGCGATTCAATACTCTGATTCTTTGCTTGAGTACTTGTTTGGGGTTTGCCGGTGTCCATGCTGAGCGTTTGCCAACAGATGCAAATGCTCGCAGGCAGGCACTACTAGCGACCTATGTAGAAGCGCTTTATCCTAAAGAAGATCCCTTCTCACGGGTGTTTAGTCTGGAGCAAGGCACTGCTATATTCGAACGTTTGTCTATGCGTAAGCAGGCAAATGGTGTCTATGTTAAAAGTCCATTGGCTCAGGTCAACGATGCTTTGAAACATTGGCATGCTCGAAGCCAAGACATGGATCTTGAGCTGATTCAAGCAGTATTGGATGATGCTGACAAGGTCATAACCAGCAGTGGCTATAGTCTGATTGAGCGCCAGTCGAATCTTTTGGCGCTGCGCATGTTGGGAGATTATCTACATCGCTTTGAAGTACCTGTTGAAGTACTTGATCGTGATGGAGAGAAACCCGCAAAAGAAGAAGAGAAAAAGGCTGCGCCACAGGAAAAATCAGAATCTAAGCCTCAGCCTCAGCCTCAGCCTCAGCCTTCATATCAGGAAATGCCTAAAGGCTATGAACCGCATACGAAAGATACTGAGAAAGACCAAGAAAAAGGTTCTAAAGATGACCAGTACATAATTGCTGAAGCCAATTTTGCGACGCCTTTTTGGGGACAGGCTTATTATGCCGAAGTCGTGCGCGGTGCGGCCATACCTTTGCAAGATATCGATTTGCCCATGGGTTTTAAAACACCGGCCTCATCATCTGCAACAGGAAAAGAAATGGTGGTGCGCACCTATGGGAAAAAACAGGTGCGCCTCTTTTTGCCTCCAGGATTTCAGCCCCTGCAACCGACC
The DNA here is from genome assembly GCA_023248595.1 of Myxococcales bacterium. Lineage (GTDB taxonomy): Bacteria > Myxococcota > UBA727 > UBA727 > JABDBI01 > JAHFEG01. Next base: position 30,016 of record JAHFEG010000022.1, read on the forward strand.
GATCCCAGAGCGCGCATTTTGCGAGGCGCCAACGGTGGTTATGAACTGAAAATGAGCGAAGACTTAGGCGAAGTTCGTATCCCTTTGCAAACAGGCGTTAAGGAATTGCTGAACCCGCAGGTGCTTGAAATCTTAACCCGAGAAGTTGGTTTCACGGATTCACAATGGCCTGCTTTAATCCGCGCAGATTTGTTTGACAAAGTTTCGCCTAACCAAAAACAGAATGCTTTGGTTGTGGCTCAAGCTGTGGCTAATCACATTTCGGGAAAGTATCTTTACAGTGTGGGCGCCCGTGCAGAAAAGGATCCAATTGATGCTTTAAATGCTGGTGCTTTTCAGTGCGACATGGCTGCGTTTTTAATGGTAGGCGTGCTGCGTGATGTGTACGAAATTCCTTCTCGCGTTGTTGGTGGATTTCGAGCCAAAAAACACAAAGCTGGAAAAGATTCGAAGAGCTACTTGGTGATGCCCGGCGAGGCCCATGCTTGGGTGGAAGTGTATCACGATGGTCAATGGCACGTCTACGATCCAACTCCGATCAAGAAAGATAAAAAAGACAAAAAAGATGACGAAGACGGCGAAGATGGAGAAAAAGATGAGTACTCGGATCGAGAACTCGAAAATACTTTGCAGCCAGAATCAGAGGAAGAACCTGGGGCGCCTGGCGAACCTGACCAAAGCGATCAAAAACCGAGTCACCAAGAGCGTGTTAAAGAAGCATCTCAAAAGCGAGAAAAAGAGCAAAAACCGGACTCCAAAAAAGAGGAAGTGATTGATCCGGCGAACATGATGGACAACCAGGAGTTCGCCTCCAAGCTTGAGCTTGGATCTTTAAGTTTATTGACAGATGGTGTGCGAAATCCTTTTCGGGATCGCGGAATTCGGGTTCTTTTGCGCTTGATTTTAGATCCGCGTCAAAGTGGTCAGGCCATCTTTGATGCTTTAGCTCAGACTAAAGGTCTTATTTTGGGAGCATCGGGTGAGCAGGTTAAATCCATTTATCAAGAGGCTGTGCAGATACATGAAAAAAACCATTATGGATTGGAACCTTGGTTAAGAGAAACTGCTAACTTGCTGTCAACGCGAAAACTATCGGTTTCATATAAAGAGATTTATCGTATCCAGAAGGCTGTTTCCATGTTCGGACAAACGCTGGATGGAATCGGAACAATTCAATCTCCTAGGGTGATCTTGTCAACCTTGGAAGAAGTGCTTAAAGACATTAACCAATTGGCTCACCCAGATTCTCAAGAAATTGCGAGGGTGCAAGAATTTTATCAATCATTGCCTGGCCTGGTTCAGCAATTGTTGCGTCAAAAATACAATTTGGTTTCTGTCGGAGCAAATGCTGCTACCAAAGAAGTTGCTCGTTTGCTTAAAACTGGACAGATGAATGATTATCAGTTGCTTTCGATTTTAAGCCCACTGACCGATTTTATTTTGAATGCCACACCACGTCCCGAGTTTGAAGAAGTTAAGACATGGCAGAGGGACACTAAGCAGCCAAGAGGCAGCGACTTAATGCTTTTGCAGCGGTTTAGTGAATTATCTAAATCTTTGTCGCTTAACCCAGGACGTTCGCTGGAAGAAAATTTGCAAAATGGGCATGTATTCGTTCCTGTCAGACGACATCGTGTGTTGATTCCCACCGGTCATGGCATCGAAGAAGGTGAGCGTATTTCTATTGTACTGTACGATACCTCAGGAAGTATGTCAGGGGATTTGGCTAGGTTTCAAGCAGGACTCATTGCAGCTTTTACCGCGCGAGCTATTAGCGATGTTAGTCTCAGCGGAAAGCATCGGCATAAAGTGGTAGTAGTTCCTTTTGATGATAAACCAGGTACTCCGGTGAAGATAACCAGCACTCAGGAAGCCTTGAATATAGTTGACGGTTATCAATCTAATTTTGCCAATACCGGTGGTGGCACGGATATTCAGGCTGCGTTGATTCAAGCACTGGCCCTTATTGCTGATGCCCAAAATCGATTAGGCGAGCCCTTGGCAGCGGCGAACATTGTGCTGATGACCGATGGTCAGTCTGCAATCAATTTTGATGAACTAGCCATGGCTCGGAGTGCAATTGATCGAGAGACTCCGGTGCAGACCTTATTTGTTTCACTTGGGCAATCCAATGACGAGCTGATGAACTTTGCAATGCAATCCAAAAGTTCTGGATTTGATGAAGGATTTTATCGAGAATATTCAGGCAGTCATATTCAAGACATTTTAAAAGAAGCGGATAGCAATCTTTTTGGTAAGGTTCAGCCTGGGTTTATTTACACGGAGCAGCAACCCTCCTCTTTGTTACCAGCAACCCATCAGCGTATTGCTAAGGCGCAAAACTTGATTCGGGAATGGTTAACCAGCGTAGAAAGTCTGGACTATTTTGTGCCAGCTCAGGAGCATTTTAATTCGATACAAGCGTTGAGGTGGAATGATGCGTCGCATGTCGATAGAAAATTGCAAACCCATCTGCAAGAATTGCGGCGATTTGGTTACTCGCAAATATTTAAACGTAAGTCTTCTTTTTTAGAGACAATAGTCGATGATGTTTTCTTGAATTTTAAATCTCTTGCCGGTATTGAGATGTCAAATCTGAATGAAAATGAACTGGCTGAATTTAGACATTGGCTTAGAGAGGCAGCAGGTTTGGCGGTGTCGTCATGAGATTTTTGAAATCAATGCTCCTCGCTGCTTTTCTTTCGGGCACGGCTTTTGCACACATCGCTGAAGTGACGCCGACGGAAAATTTTCTAGCCTACTTAAGTGAGTTGCTGGAACAAAACATCGTCGGAGATGATGAGTTAGTAATTCTGATCGAAGCTTCCGAGCAAAACCAAGTGGTTAATCCGATTTCTGTGAAAAAATCGCAGACACTGCTTTCGCTTCACTTCGCACACCAAGCATTTGCCAGTATTCTCGAGGGTGTTGATGCTGCCGAGGTTGGTGCTTGGGCACGCGAACATGTGAAAGAGCAAGAACGTGTTCGTCATAAACGCAAAGAAAAAGACGAAGAGACTAAGACACCGTGGAAGTTGAAACCAGGGGGGATACTCTCAGTAGGGCATAAGCATGTCTGCGTTATTGATGTCAATGACCAGGCCGCTTGCTGGTTGGATAATTTTTCTGGTCCAAGGAAAGATCAATGGGTAGTTCCGTCCGACTTGGGCCCCGTCAAATCGATATCGTCTGGTAACTTTCATGCCTGCGCGATGCAGGTGGACGATACGGTTGCTTGCTGGAAAGTTAATGCTTTTGGCCACAGCGGGCAAATCAAGGTTCCGTCTGATTTGGGTCCTGTCCAATCGGTTGTTGCTGGCTATGACCATACGTGTGCAGTGAACGCTGACAAGGTGCTGGTTTGCTGGGGACATAACGACTATGGTCCAATCACGGTTCCTGCGGATTTGGGTCCTGTCCAATTGGTTTCAACTGGCAAGAATCACGACTGCGCGATTAAGGGGGACGATACGGTAGCATGCTGGGGGCGTAACGATCATGGTCAAAGCACGGTTCCTGCGGATTTAGGTTTAGTCCAATCGATATCCGCTGGTGGCTCTTATACCTGCGCCGTGAAGATGAATGGCACGGTAGTATGCTGGGGGTCTAATTCTTTTGGTCAAAGCACTGTTCCGTCCAATTTGGGATTCGTTAGATCAATTTCAGCTAGCATTTACCACACGTGCGTCGTGGAGGCGAGTGATCTGGTTTCTTGCTGGGGACTCCAACCCGATGGTCAACACATGGTTCTGCCCGATTTGTGTTACGCGCAATTAATATCCGCTGGTAGCCAGCGCACATGTGCCGTGAAAATGGACGATACGATTGTTTGCTGGGATACTATGGGCGACGGTCATGGCGAGGTTATTCCAGGTTTAAAAGTCAAAAGTTCTGGAAATTCTATTGTGAAACAGCACCCTATGCTAAAATCCTGGTTCTGTGAAATGTGGGTGCTGTGGAATCAATTTTTGAGGATCTTGCCTGGATGATGTTCCTCAAATCCATAGTTATCGCTGCTTTGCTTTCTTGCTCTGCTTTTGCGCACACTGCTGAAGTGGCGCCAACGGAAAACTTTCTGGCCTACTTGAGCGAGTTGTTAGAGCAAAACATCGTCGGAGATGATGAGTTAGTAATTCTGATCGAAGCTTCCGAGCAAAACCAAGTGGTTAATCCGATTTCTGTGAAAAAATCGCAGACACTGCTTTCGCTTCACTTCGCACATCAAGCATTTGCCGGTATTTTGGAAGGTGTTGATGCTGCCGAGGTTGGTGCTTGGGCCCGCGCACATGTGCAAGAGCAAGAACGTGTTCGCCATAAACGCAAAGAAAAAGACGAAGAGACTAAAACGCCGTGGAAAGAGCAGCCGCCTGTTGTGCTTTCGGCAGGGGGCTATCATGTTTGTGTTATTAACAGCGATGACCAAGTCATTTGCTGGGGACATAACGATCATGGCCAAAGCAAAATTCCATTAGATCTAGGTCCAGTCAAAGCGGTTGTAGCCGGTGGCATTCATACCTGCGCGATGAGGGTGGACGACACAGTTGCTTGTTGGTGGAGATATGTTGAGAATGGTCAAAGTGCGGTCCCGCCAGATTTAGGTCCAGTTAAAACGATTGCAGTGGGCGGGTTTCATACGTGCGTAGTGAAGGTGGATGATAAAGTTGCTTGCTGGGGAGATGACGATTGGGGTCAAAGAACGGTGCCGTCCAATTTAGGCCCAGTCCAATCGGTTGCAGCTGGCGGATATCATACCTGCGCGGTGAGGGCGGGTAATGCGGCTGCCTGTTGGGGGAAAAATAACGATGGTCAAAGTGCGGTCCCGTCAGATTTAGGTCCAGTCAAAACGATTGCAGCCGGCGGGCTTCATACTTGTGTAGTGAAGGT
>JAHFEG010000023.1 GCA_023248595.1 Myxococcales bacterium
TCAGCATGTCTTTCATTCGACGCTTTATTTTACAATGTGCACTCATACTGATCCTGATCTATCAGCGCTTCATTAGCCCGTTTAAAAGACCTTCCTGCAGATTTTATCCATCTTGTTCTCATTATGCACGTGAATCACTCAGAACACATGGACTACTTCAGGGAAGCTACTTAACCTTAAAGCGTCTTTTATGTTGTCAGCCTTTTTGTCAAGGCGGCTTTGATCCGGTTCCCCTTAAAAAAGCGCAGTCCAACAAAAAACCCTCTCGCCATTAGCCAAGAGGGTTTTTAAAAAAGCAATCAATGTACTTTATTTTCAATTATCGGATTCTTCCTCTTCAGGTTCTTCTTCTTCGGATTCTTCTTCTTCGGATTCTTCTTCTTCAGATTCTTCATCTTCGGATTCTTCTTCTTCAGATTCTTCATCTTCGAACTCTTCCGATTCGCTAACTGACTTGAGCGCTTCAGCCGTATCGGCCACATTAGCATATCCACCCAAGCTCACAGTTGTCATATCTTCTTGAAAGCATTGACGCGCATTTGCACCCGATGGGCAATTTTCTCGTCGAGATTCTTCAGCACTTCTTCTATTTTCTTTTACCCATTTCTTAATTCGCTTTCTACGCTCTGCCTGTTCTTTTTCCTTTTTTTCTCGTTCTTCTTTTGTTTGTTTTTTCTTTTCCAGATTTTTAAAGGCTGCTTCCGCCAATTTGTTTACAGTGTCTGTAAATAAAAGGTTATGTAGAAGTGTTTCTAACGTGAAGGCACACAGAGTTTGTTGTTGCTGTTGTTGTTGTGGTGGCGGCCGGCGCAGCGACTGAGTTTGTGCTGATGGCATCGACCCAGTTGGATACGATCCTGTAAATTGTTGCATATAGGGTACTGGCTGTTGGAGCATGAACCCAGGATTAATTGGTTGCGGATACGAAAATTGCTGTGCTCCTGAATATAGTGGCCCTTGTGGCTGCTGCATTTGCGAAGCTGGCGGCGGCGGCGCTGGACGTCGCTGTGGTGCTGCTGACTGTCTCCTAACTGGTATCCGCGATCGCTGCTGGGCTGGGGGATTTTTTCGGTCTGAATTCTCCATTGCCGCAGAATGGTTGCTGGCAAGCATTAAAAATAAACCAAGAAAAAGGAGTCGATTCATGTTCATTTATTTATCCATTTTAGATTATTGAATATATTATTCAGATTCTTCTTGCTCTTCTTCTTCGCACTCATCTTCACTCTCTTCAGGCGGAATATTCGAAGCACCCGAAACAGCTTTTTGGCTTTGGGCAGAACCACTCTTTGTGTTTTCAGGTCTTGTTTTCTTCTTAGAGGCGTTTACGTGCATAGTGTGGGCATTTTGGCGTTCAAACATTCGCCCACAGTATTGACAAACAAACCAAATTTTACCGTCTTTATCCTGATAACGATTATTATAATTTTTAGTTGATACTACCCCCTGGCATTCTTCAGTGGGAGCACCGGGCACATATTTCATATTACTTCTTTTCCGCTTGCACACTGGAGCCTTAGATGTCCTAGAAGCCTTAGATGGCGCTGCTCTTTTAACGGCGGTTGACTTAAGAGGAGCGGCTGCTGCTGAAGACAATGTCGGAATTGGAACTACAACAACAGGGCTTGAAGACCCAGATTCGCTTGACGAATCAGAAAGCACTGGATCTGTGCCCTGCGCTAGCGGCACAAATTGTGGTGGTCGCCATCCCATATATGGTGGCCGTTGTTGTAGCTGTGCCAGCATATGCATCTGCTGCATCTGCTGCATCTGCTGTGCCTGCTGTGCCTGTTGTAACTGTGCCTGTTGTAGCTGTGCCTGTTGTAGTTGTGCCTGTTGTAGTTGTGCCTGTTGTAACTGTGCCCGTAGTTGCTCTAGCTGAGCAACACGCTCTTCCTCTTTTTTTTCCCTATCACGGTTTTCCCTTTTTTGAGTTTCTTCCAAATTTGATATTTGAGCCGCCATGTTCCCCACCAAACGGATTAAGTCTGCGATCCTCCCGCTCAATCGTTGAACTATCAAATGGGAAAATGAAACTGCCCCTGAGCGAGGCCCTAGTTGCAATGATTCCTGCGGAATCGACACCACACTTGGAACGGGTGGTTGTAAATGCTGTTCTTGATGCTGGGGATGCCAATGCCCCAATGCCGGTTGCCCTTGTGCAACACCAAAAGACTGAGGAGAATATCCAAATTGATACAGTTGCCCATCTGCTCCTTGTTGGACTTCTAGATATGGTTGCTGCCCGTATGGACCAACTTGTTGTTGGGCTTGTTGCTGTCCCGGATACGCAAGTGGCCTTTGCGGCTGGGTTTGATTTTGCCGGGGTTCCCTTTCTTGCCACTGACGAAACATCGCTTCAGCGAAGTCACTTGTCAGCATCGAAAACAAACTAATAATAAGCAGGTAGCGAAAACTCATTTATTGTTCCATTTATAAATATTAAAATACGCGGCACATTGCCTGCCTTTATTTAAAAAAGCAATGACTTAAATGGTGCAATTTCAAAACAGCCATCTAGAAATCAAATTCAATCATCCGTTATCTTCTTCTCGTTCTTCTTCAGGCTCTTCTTCTTCGCATTCTTCCTGTTCTTCAGCCTCCGCCAAAAGCGCTACCATCGCTGTTTTTCTTGTCTCACATCTCGCCAGGTGAGCACTGCGGCTCGCGCTATTTGAGAATATGCGCCCACAGGAACCACAGAAAAGCACTTCTTCACCATTTTCATCCTCATATGAACCTTTATCTTTTTCCTTATAACTTTTGTTTTTGTATTTTTTTAAAACCTCGGCAGATACAAATTTTTTATCTACATACTTTTCCCTAAGACTATATTGACGGGCACGAAATCTAGTCAAATTCTGGTATTCTCTGCCGCATGACCCGCACGTTACACTACCATCTGGATTCGTGGTGCCTGGGTCTTTAATGCAATTTAGTCCACGCAATCTTGCTTCTTGCCTATTTGCCTGGTTTCTCTTTCTCAAATAACTGCCGGAAGCAGCTTGAGGCACTTGCGACGGTTGGACAGATGACTCGCCTACATCAAAAACCGTCTCAAGTCCTAAAGTTTCTACTAATGCCTCAGACCCGTCACCTGGAAGTTCTCCTACAAACGCGTCAAGTTCTGCGTCTGAAAACATACCCAGAACGGCAGGTCCCGGGATTTCGGGCAATGCCCCAGACCCGTCGCTACCTAGCAGTGCTAAAAACCAGTCGCTTCCTAGGACTGACAACGCATCCACATTTACAGGTTCCAAAGATTCTCCAGGACCACCTTCTACTCCACCCAAAGAAACATTCTGGCTGACTTTCCCTGCTTTGGCTGCTCTGGCTGCTCTGCGAAGAGCTGCTTTGGCTTTGGCTGCTTCTTCTTTGGCTTTGGCTACTTCTTCTGCTTTGGCTTTGGCTGCTCTGGCTTTGGCTGCCTTTTCTGCTTTGTCCTTGGCCGCTGCTTCTTCTTTGGCTTTGGCTGCTTTTTCTTCTTGCATAGATTTTAATGCAGAAAGCACTTGACTTAACGTAGCCCTCAACTCATCTGCATCCTTTGTTGCATCCTTGCTCGATGAAGGCACATCCGAAGAAGCATGAGGCGCTTGGGTTTGCGGCGGTGGTACCATATTAACTGGATGCTGCAGATACCCATATGGCGGGTGCCCATATCCGCCAACGGGTGCTTGCGGATATTGTCCAGGGTACTGGGGATGCTGCAGATACCCATATGGCGGGTGCCCATATCCGCCAACGGGTGCTTGCGGATATTGTCCAGGGTACTGGGGATGCTGCGGATACCCATATGGCAGGTGCCCATATGCCCCACCAAGAGGAGGGGGATACGCAACCAACGCGTCAGGAGGAAAAGGTCCCCCGACCGATCCCGGGTATTCTGGATACTGAGGCGGTTGAACTAGATATAATGTTGTATTCTGAGAAAGTGAGTGTGTTTGCACATGTGGTTGCGGAGGGATACTAGGGAGACGTCCTCGTCTACGCGGGACAGCAGACTTGGGATCGAATGATGCGAATTTTTTAGGTGGAGGATCCATCGCTTCAGCGAAGTCACTTGTCAGCATCGAAAACAAACTAATAATAAGCAAGTAGCGAAAACTCATTTATTGTTCCATTTATAAATCATTAAAATACGCGGGCACAATACTGCCTTTATTTAAAAGATCAACAACCATAAAACAATATATGATCCGAATATAATTAAATTCTTAACTGTTGAAACAAAAAGACCAGACCGATTCACAAGCATTGTCCTCGCAGCTCTTGCTTAAAATAATATGAATGTCTATGAGCATGCTGCCAGCGACCTCGTTTAACCCAAAGAGACGATCATGAACGCAACCCCCTTCATTAACAAAACCCGTGAGCTTGCGGCACAAGACAAAGTATTGCTTACCGGCATCAGCGGATCCCTTGGGCAAATTATCGCAAATAGTTTGAGTCAAACACACCACATCATAGGCGCCGACAAACGCGCGTTTCCGCAAAAGCCCAAAGAAGTAGAACTTTATCCGTTAGATTTGCGTCGCAAGTCCGCATTTACTTTACTTAAAAAACGAAAACCAAATGTCATTATTCACATGGGCGTCATTCGCAATCCTTTAAAGCATCGGGGCGCCTCCTCTGCTTATTATTTCAACTTAGAAATTACTTCCCAACTTTTAAAACTTGCTGAGCAACTTGAAGTTAAAAAATTTATTTTTCTTTCGACTGCCAATCTTTATGGGCCATGTGCGACCTCTTCAGGATTTCTCTCAGAAGATGCACCCTTGCACGGTGCAGATCGCAGTCCTGAAATGCGTGACCTGGTTGCGTTAGACATGATGATTCAATCATTTTTTTGGAAGCAGCCCAATATTGAAACCGTTATTTTAAGACCTGTCCACATTGTAGGTTCAGAACTAAATAATGCGCCTAGTCGATACTTTCGTCTCGACAAAATACCAACCCTGCTTGGATACGATCCTATGGTTCAATTAGTTCATGCCAGCGACGTGGCCAGAGCCATCCAACTTTCATTAAAACCAAACATCCGCGGCATTTTCAACATTGTTGGCGATAGTCAAGCGCCATTGTCGCGTTTAATTAAAAAATTAAAAACGCCTTCGTTTGGTATTCCTGAATTTGTTTTAAGAACATTGATGCGCTCGGCATTTCGTTATCGTCTCGTGTCTTTTCCACCTGGCGAATTGGATCATTTAAAATACACCTGCTTAATCGATGGATCGCTTGCGGCCAAAGAGCTCAAATATGAGCCGAAAGTCAATTTGTCTGCGATCTTAAAAAACTTAAAAACGCCTAAGGCAAAACCATCAAAATAGTTGCCGGATCATCCGACATAATTCCGTCTGCTCCAACTTTAGCCAAACGTTTGGCATCGTCACGGTTATTGATGGTCCAATAGTCAACAGTAAGACCCAGACGATGACATTTCTCAATAAACCAGGGTTGATCGAATCTAAAAAGTCCCCGAGCCAAAGGAACCTGAGCCGCGCGTCCCCGTAGACGCATGTTTTGCAAAAGACTTTCCGGTGCAAAATAAACTGCCATGACTTCTAAGCGACTTAAACCGACTAAACCCTCGTAGCGCAAATCATGCAACATTTGATGCACGCGTAACGAAGCACTCGCCAACCGCACACGCTCGGTCGCTTTATGTTTTCGAATTAGTTCTATAACTAACGATACTGCACGCAGATTGCTGGGCTTAATATCAATATTTAAAAACGTTTGAGGAAAAGCGTCTAACACTTCTGCCAACAAGGGAACTCGAAAAGCTTGATTCAAAAATTGTGTTTTAATAGGCATTGAACGAATGCCCTTTTTCAAATCCCAATTACGCATTTCATCCCATGATGTTTGAGCCACCAGATTTTTTTCGCGGGCCATACGCCAGCCATCTTCATCATGGAAAACCACGACAGATCCATCGCCTGTGAGACGAACGTCCATTTCTAAAGCAGTTGCCCCATCTAAAAGTCCTTGCCGAAAAGCTTCCATTGTATTTTCGGGTAACTTTAAATTCGCTCCCCGATGTGCATAGAGTTGCAAAGCCAACCCTCCTTTTAGGAAAATCTCTTCTTTTCAAAATATCATGAAACTTTAAAAATAATGGGTTGGGTCCTCTATATTTGCTTCCAGAAAACCACGGCGGCGAAATAAACACGAATCACAGTGCCCACAAGCCAAATCCCCTTTGGGATCATAGCAACTATGGGTGAGGCCAAAATCCACGCCAAGTTTCGTACCGGCCTGAATGATTTGCGCTTTTGTTAAATAAATAAGTGGCGCATGAATCCGAAAGGACTTGCCCTTCACTGCTTTCGTTGCCAAGCCAGCCAGGTGTTCAAAGGCCTGAACATAATCGGGACGACAATCAGGGTAGTCAGAAAAATCGACGGCGTTGGCACCATAAAACACATCGAAAGATCCAATCACTTCGGCATAAGCCAAGGCAAATGAAAGAAAAATAGTGTTTCGTGCCGGTACATAAGTAATGGGTACGGCATGAGGCTCATCTTCTTCACTTCTGTCCATGGAAATGCGATCTTTGGGAACGCTGGTATCATCTGTCAAACAGGACCCGCCAATGGCGCGCATATCCAAATTAATAATTTTATGTTCACAAACACCAATTTTAGCCACCACTTTTTTGGCAGCATTCAGCTCAACATGATGCCGTTGGCCATAAGCAAACGATAAAGCATAAACTTCAAAACCATCGGCTTTCGCCATAGCCAAAACGGCTGCAGAATCTAAACCTCCAGATAACAACACAACTGCTTTCTTCATAAAAATCCTCTAATCTGTGCGCACATTTCTTAGTTTTCGAACAAATAATTCACTTAAAAAAAGGCAAATACAACCAAATAAAATGGAGGTTATCAATAGACGAAATGCTGCCTTTTCGCCACCAGGTTCTTGCAAATAAGTCCATAAAGCCACAGACAAGGTTCGTGTTTCGCCTTCAATATTACCAGCCAAAACTAAAGTCGCCCCAAACTCTCCAAGGCTACGAATAAAAGTTAAAATGGCTGCGCTCAAAATACCGGGCCAAGCTAACGGCAAGGTAATTTTGAAAAAAGTCAGCCTTTTCGATGCACCCAAAGTCAAAGCGGCTTCTTCTAAATGCGGCTCAATTGCCTCCATCGACACCCGTACACTGCGCACAGCTAAAGGCAGTGAAACCACGGCCGCAGCAATCACAACGCCTAAGAAGTGAAAGGGAACCTTAATGCCCAAAATTTGGGCAAGAAATAAACCCACAGGGCCTTCGGAGCGAAATAAAACGAGCAGCAAATAACCAGTCGCCACGGGAGGGAGCACTAAGGGTAAAGAAACAATTGTCTCGACAAAAAGACGCAAGCACAGTCGTTTCGTGCGCGCCAATTGATATCCAAGCCAAACAGCCAGCGGCATCATAAAGATCACGACCACGACCGCCACCTTGAGCGATAAAACAATTGCACTCCATTCCAGGCGCGTTAAAGTCATAAGTTAACCTATCCAACATGCAGTGAAGGCAACTTCGTGGAGGTTCAAGTCCTCTTCTGGGCGCCAAATTTATTTTTCTGAATTGCGATTGTGCCTTTGGCAAAAAACAACCCAAACGCTTTTGAGCTGTCCATATCCCCAAAGCAATCCACCAAACATTAAGCCCGGCGCCGCCACCTGATTTAAGCCCAAAGAAGGCCACAGGCGATCGCCCATTTTCAAGCTCATGCTTAAAATAATTGTCGCAAATCCAAGCTGCACGAGTTTGCGTGCTGGGCCTTTGCCATCCCATAAAAAGTGCAAAGGGCATGCTGAAAATCGACGGCAATCTGTGTTTTCTAAATTGGTCTCATCCATAAAAAATTAATCCCGAACCACCGATAAGGGCACAATAAAGAGCAAACCATAGCAGGCTTTGTGTTTTTAAAAATCCCAAGAACCAACGAATTACAAAATAACCAGTCACTGCCGAGGTGGTCATACCGACCAGAAGCGGCCAAAGCATTTGCGAAAAATTGGCAGTTGACTCCAGTAAATCCTTTCCTGCAACCAGCGAGGCACCAATCATAATGGGAATGGACATGAGAAAAGAAAATCGCGCAGCAGCTTCTTTTGACAATCCCGATAATACGCCTGCCGTAATCGTCGATCCTGAACGACTAATGCCTGGCATTAAAGCCACAACCTGCATAAAACCCATCGCTAAAGCTTCTTTGGTTTTTACTTCGGTGTGCTTTTTCTTTCCCAAAAATTCCGAAAGAATCAAAAGTCCCGCAGTCACTAACAAAAAAAACATGACGGCCCGTGGCGATTCAAAATACGCTTGCACATACTTTTTCAAGCAAACGCCAGCAATGGCAGCCGGAATCGTTGCTAAAATGACCAGCCAACCCAAGCGCGCCTCCACGGTGGCCAGCGGTTTTTTTTGCATTAAGCCAAGCCACATATGAGTGGCAATTTGCCACAAATCATTAACAAAATAAACAATAACGCCCACCAACGTACCAAGCTGCACCAGCACATCGAAAATAAATTCTTGATCTTTGGGAAAATGCCAATCTAAAAGCAAGGGCACCAAAACCAAATGCGCACTCGAAGAAACCGGTAAATATTCTGTTACGCCTTGGATGACACCGAGAACGGCTGCTTGCATTAAATCCATTTCACATACCCGCTTTTTACGTTATAGGTTTGCAACTAATATCCGAGGTTCATCATGTTAAACGTTGGCGAAGAAGCTCCGCAATTTTCTCTTTCAGATCAAAGTGGCAACATGGTATCTCTTTTGGACTTTAGAGGCAAAAAAAATGTGGTTATCTTTTTTTATCCTAAAGATAACACCGCAGGTTGCACGAGCCAGTCCTGCTCTTTTCGCGATAATTACGCAGGATTTGATGCATTTAACACGCAAGTCCTCGGTATTAGCGATGACTCGGTCAAATCACATCAAGGTTTTGCCGCAGAACATCATTTGCCTTATCCAGTCTTAAGCGATGAGGGTGGAAAAGTTAGAAAAAGTTTTGGTCTAAAAAGCTTCTTAGGAATTCTTCCACCGCGCGCCTCTTTTGTAATCGATCAAAATGGAATTATTTGCCATGTCTTTTCTTCGCAACTGCAAATTGCCCGTCACATAGATGAAACTTTGCGCGCCATACAACGCTTAAGTCCGTCAGCCAGAAATTAAGAAATAGCGTGACTTGTATGGGTCGTTAAAAGCTTGACTAAAATACTAACTTCCAAAAACCTGTTTTAAATCCGCTCAGATTAGTGACTTCCAAAGAAATCCAAGGCGCCAATTTTTCATCGAAAGCACTTCTCTCGAGTGGCAAGATTTCGAGTTGTCGCAAAATTTCAATGGCAACCAAAGGTCTGACTTTTTTTGAAAAATCCCCGTCGGCAATTTTAATGGCGACGCCAAGACCTTTCGAATATTTCTTAGATGAAGCAATTGCCATTGCCAAAACACCGTCTGCGCCAGATTTCACAAAAATTTGTTGGGGCAAGGCTTGCATAAGTGCTGTATCAAAGCTGGTGCTCCCGCCAATCATTTCAGGATGAGAAATACCCGCTGCAAACAGTTTAGATAAGGCGTGTCTAATTTCTTGTGCAAGGCGGGGCGAAGGACAAGCAAATTCAGCATAAGCGGTGGCAATACTTTGCAATGGCAAAACAAATGTCGGCAAATTGCATCCATCGACGCCAATGCCAAGCTGCGAAGGCACCGCATTTGCTATCGATAAGATTAAATGCTTTATTCTTTGTTGAAGCGGGTGATTTTCTTCCAGGTATGTTGCCAATGGCCAGTGATTTTTCTGGCAAACCATCAACATGGCCAAGTGTTTTCCGCTACAGTTGCTATGAACCACGCTCGGGCTTTCTTGGGTACGCAGTAAATTTCTGCGTGTCCCCTTGTCGAAAGGAGGATGAATTCCGCACAATAGATTTGCTTGTGATAACTTGGACAAGTCAAGCAAGCGCCTAATTCTGGCAGTATGTTGCTCTTCTCCATAATGAGAGGCCATCAAAAGAGAAATATCGGCAGAATCAATTATTTGTCCATTCTCAAAAACTTTTCCATCTAAACCGTCGAGCATAAAAGGCAGCAATTGAAATGGCTTGGCTGTCGAGCGAAAATGGGTCATGTGTGACGCGTCACCCGCAGAACATATCAGCTCGCCCTTGCCACTGACCACAGCGAAAGCACCAAAGTGGTTCGTTTCCACACAGGGATTTTGGCCACACTGCCCCCGATAGCTTTGAGCTAAAACAGGCCAACTATTTTCAATCGACGTCACCATCTATTTAATGCCCTTCACTTTCTAAAAACCGTTCACAATCGATAGCAGCCATACATCCAGAACCAGCAGCAGTCACGGCTTGCCGGTAGACACTATCTTGAACATCGCCACAGGCAAAAATACCTGGGATTTCTGTTTTAGTGCTGTTTTTTGTAGTCTGAAGATAGCCTGTTTCATTCATGGGCAAAATGCCTTTGAATAATTGGGTGTTTGGCTGATGTCCAATGGCAACAAATAGACCTTCGACGGGTATTTCTTTTAAGTGTCCTGTAATAGTGTTTTTTAATCTTAATCCACTGACAGCTTCACGGTTCAACGGGGGTCTTGGAGATGTTAAAATCTCCTCCACTTCGTTGCCTAATTCCCATTTAATTTTCGAATTAGATTTTGCACGTTCAAGCATGACCTTGCTGGCACGAAATTCTTCTCTACGATGAATAATGGTAACCGACTTGGCAAAACGTGTCAGAAAATTCGCTTCTTCCATGGCGGTATCACCACCACCAACAACAGCGACATCAACATTCTTATAGAAAGCGCCATCACAAGTTGCACAAGCTGAAACACCTGCGCCTTGCGCCATTAATTCTTTTTCTTTTTTAATGCCTAAAAGTTTGGCATTAGCACCCGTTGAGATAATTACCGTTCGTGTTTGGATGACTTCCCCGTCGTCAGTTGTAACCGTAAATGGATGTTTAGAAAAATCAACTTTTGCAATATTTTCTGTTCTTACCTTCGCGCCAAAGCGTTCTGCCTGTTTTTTAAAAAGCGCCATCAACTCAGGCCCTAAAATGCCTTCGGGAAATCCCGGATAATTTTCAACCTCCGAAGTAATCATCAATTGACCACCAGGCAAGTTAGGTGAAGTACCTTCAAAGACGAGAGGATTTAAATTGGCGCGAGCAGCATAGAGTGCAGCCGTCCATCCTGCAGGACCAGACCCAATAATCACCACATCTAAAATGATATTCAACAACATTCTCACTTGCTCCTATTATAATGTTTCTAAGCGGATCAAATCTTTTTGTAAGGCATGGATAGCATCTCTTAAACTGGCTGCTCGTTCAAAATCCATTTTTTTCGCAGCAGCCTGCATTTCCTTTTTCATTTTCAGAATCTGCTTTTCGGCCACAATTGGGTTAATGGGTTCTTTATTCTCAGCAGTGATATTTTCAGGACCCGGGCCATCTCCCTCTTCAAACAAAAATTCTTGATACATATCAACAATCGCTTTGTTAATTGTCTTCGGCGTAATACCATGTTCTTGATTATAAATAGCTTGTTTTTCTCGTCGACGATTGGTCTCTGAAATAGCGGTTTTCATGGAGTCGGTGATAACGTCGCCATATAAAATTGCTTTACCATTTATATTTCGGGCAGCCCTACCAATTGTCTGAATTAAACCTGTAGCTGATCTTAAAAAGCCTTCTTTGTCCGCATCTAAAATGGCGACCAGAGATACCTCAGGCAAATCTAACCCTTCTCGAAGGAGGTTGATCCCTACCAAAACATCGAATTCACCTTCACGAAGTTGTCTTAAAATTTGCGTCCGCTCGATGGTATCAATATCACTGTGCAAATATTTTGCTCGAATTCCAACATCTTGAAAATAATCAGCAAGATCTTCTGCCATACGTTTGGTAAGTGTTGTTACCAAAACACGCTCGCCAGCTTCTTTGCGAATACGTGCCTCATGAATCACATCGTCAACCTGTGTTAGTACTGGCCGAACTTCGACTACAGGATCCAAAAGACCGGTGGGCCTAATTAATTGTTCGACCACTTCGCCTTCGCTTTTATTTAATTCGTAATCTTTAGGCGTAGCTGAAACGTAAACAACCTGATGAGTGAGCGCTTCGAATTCATCAAACTTGAGCGGTCGATTATCGAGAGCAGACAACATACGAAATCCATGCTGCACGAGAGTTTCTTTTCGCGATCGATCGCCTCGATACATTGCTCCGATTTGAGAAATAGTTTGATGAGACTCATCAACAAACAAAAGAAAATTACGGGGAAAGTAGTCAAGCAAGGTCGGAGGTGGTTCACCTGCCCCACGGCTAGTTAAATGTCGAGAATAATTCTCGATGCCTTTACAAGAACCCGTCGTCTCCATCATTTCTAAATCAAGCAACGTTTTTTGCTCGAGCCTTTGAGCCTCTAAAAGCAGGTTATTTTCTTTTAATGTTTGCAGCCTTGTCTGTAACTCTGTGCGAATGCTGTTAACCGCACGATCCATGCGCTCTTTGGTCGTCGCATAATGGCTGGCAGGCCAAAACGTAACATGCTCAAGGCTTCCAATTGTTTTTCCTCGAAGCGGATCGACAATTTTAATAGATTCAACAGTATCACCAAAGAAGGAAATGCGAATGGCAGTATCTTCTTCATGGGGAGGAAACACTTCGACGATATCACCTCGAACTCGAAACGTGCCTCGCGTAAAAGCAATATCGTTACGCTCGTATTGGCTTTCGATCAATTGCCTTAAGAAAGAATCGCGCCCTGATGGTCGACCAACTTCGACAGAAACAGTCATTTCCTTGTAGCTATCGGTACTGCCGATACCATAAATACAGCTGACAGAGGCCACAATAATCACATCATCTCGAGACAACAAGGAGCGTGTCGCTCTATGGCGCATGCGATCGATGGTTTCATTGATGGCGCTGTCTTTTTCGATGTAAGTATCGGTAGACGGGATATAGGCTTCGGGCTGATAATAATCGTAGTAACTGACAAAATACTCGACAGCATTGTTCGGAAAGAAAGCTTTGAACTCCTGGTAAAGCTGTGCCACCAGTGTTTTATTGTGGGCCAAAACCAGGGTAGGCCTGTTTATCTGAGCAATAATATTGGCCATGGTAAAAGTTTTGCCAGACCCCGTGACGCCAAGCAAGGTTTGATGTTTTTTTCCTTCCTGAAGACCGTCAATTAAAGCGGCAATTGCCCGAGGTTGGTCACCCGTCGGCGTAAACCCTGCGACCAATTGAAAAGGCTGATGGGTTTTTTTATCGTCACTTAATCCACGCTGTTTTGGTTCATCTGTTGTGCTCACCCCTGACTCCCCCTTGGCATCATATATTCAAATGGATGTTGGCGAGGGCGATCGCAAGCAGTGGTTGAACATAATTGCATTTTCAGAATCCCTCGAAGCATGCCTTTGCCGCCTGTCACTTTTGCGCCCACACTAAATTCATTTTCGAGTAATTCTTTGTCACCCGAGGGCAACAGTGGTTTTCCTTCCATGCGCCAACCATTCAAATCGGATATCTCTAAGTCGACAGGAACTCCAGTTTCTTCTCCCTCCGCGTAAGCATGAAAGCCTTCGTTTAAATGAACATCGACAGATAATTGCTGTGTTGCTGAGTCATAATTTTGCGACCAAGTAAAAGCCTGGGAAAAATCGTTTTGGATTGGAGTCGATGCCTTTTCTTGGGCACTGTTTAGCGCTAAATCGGGAGCACATTTGCAGCCAGTGAAACTGAGAAAAAATAGCGATAAAATTATCCAATTGATTTTACTGCTCTGTGTATGCATGCGTTTATCCCTCAGTGTCAAAAATCTAAATATTGGCATTAAAGTTAACGGATGTCTTAAGTTCTGTCTAGGCAGCTCAAAATCAGATTTTCTGTAATCAGGAAGTCAGTATTTGCGATAACGCAGATAAAAATTTCTGATTCTCCTCGGATGTTCCAATCGTCACGCGGATGGAGCGAGGCAAATCATAGTTTGCTACACCGCGAACGATAATACCTTTCGAGAGCAGTTTTCTTATCATCTCTTCAGCTTCTGGCATGCTTTCGTTTAAATGCAAGAGCACAAAATTGCCCTGGCTTGGTGTTGTTTGGATGCCAAGCGTTCGCAAACTAGCATACATTTTGAAAAGTTCTCGTTGATTATTTTCTTTAGATGCCTGTAGATGCTCCGTGTCATCTAAAGCTCCCTTGGCTGCTTCTTGGGCAAAGCAGTTCACATTAAAGGGATCGCGTATACGATGTAGCACATCTGCAATTTCCATATCACAAATTGCATAACCCAGTCTTAAGCCTGCCAGCCCAAAAATTTTTGAAAAAGTACGAAGCACCACCGTGCGAGGTCGCTCTAGGACCCAACTAATTGATTGCGCGCAATCTGACTGTGTTACGTATTCAGCATAAGCTTCATCAACGACAATCACTACATGTTTTGGTATCTGTTCCATAAAATCACGCATCTCTGCTTGCGTCACATAGGAACCAGTCGGATTATTGGGATTAGCAATGAATACTAATTTTAATTGGTCGCTTTGGGGACCTCTACTTACTTCTAACATCGTCTTTAAATCATACTTTAAGTCTGACGTCAGCGGCACGGCAATTTCTTGACGATTATGAATTTTGGCTGCTGTTCGATACATTAAAAATGATGGCCAACCATTCAGGAGTATTTCGTTCCTCGATAATAATGCGCGGACCAACAAGATAATCAATTCATTGGAGCCATTGCCCAGTACAATGTTTTTTGCTTTTAGATGGTGCGGCCGATGATATTCGCAAATTTTGTCTTCCACATTCTCTCTTTCCTCGAGTGGATATAAATGCGCGTTAACAAAGGCCCGATGCATTGCTTTAATTGCTTTTGGTGATGGCCCTAAGCAATTTTCGTTTGAGGCAAGCTTCACAAAATCTTGAATGCCGTACTCTGCTTTTGCTTCTCTAAATGTTTTGCCGGGAGCGTAAGGCTTCAAATCGGCAATATGTTTCTCGACCAGTGGAAACATTTTAGACTCCTGTTATCCTGCATCATGGATATTCATCTTAATGCGATTTAGACAACGAAATGCTCAAAATGTTTTAAATTTAACTTGGCCTAAAAATGAAATCGTAACCGCTAATACTGTTTCAACAGCCATCCACGGGCGTTCAACACCCAAAATAAAAGCGCCAAACGGAAATAATGCTGGGAGAATTTTAACCTTGGCGTTATTGGAGAGATGCACAAGAGGCAAAGTTGCCATGACCCAAGTTGTCGCAAGCCACGCCCACGCCGTGACTTGTTCACTGTATGCAATGCCCAAAATATGCCTGGTGGCATAATGCTCGCAATTATTTAAAAAAATATTGAAATCTGAGCTGTCCGCATTCCAATCTTTAATACTCGATTTAATGGCTTCTTCAGGAAGAGGGTTTTCCCAAATAATTTTCCATAGCGGCATCTCACTACTCCCTGAATGAGCCAGAGCATCTGCATAAAAACGTCTATAGGAAACAACATGAGGAGGGCTGTTGTAACCAGATTTATGAAGGACTTTGCCGTCTCCAATATAGATACCGTAGTGACTATAAAATCGCCCGCCGCGGATATGAAAACCTAATTGCGTACCAAATGCAAGTTGGCCATTTGCTATAATATCAGGGAGTTCTTGCAAGTGATATTGATTGTAATCCCCTGATATCTTCGGTGCCGGCTCAACTGCTTTGATTTTAAAGGCATCCGATGAGGGATATTCTCTCATTGCTCTTGCATAAAATGACAGCAACCAATCTGTTTGATAGGCAACGGCATTTATGATTTCTGCAATGAAAGGATTTGTCCCCGCATATGCCATTTTAGAAAAAGATATGCTCAATAGAAGCACGAAAACAAATGTGTTGATCCTGGCCACAGTCATGACTTTTGGACTACCGCCTCTCTGGAAATGCTTTTTTATAGTCATCCCATCGCTTGTTCAATCCTACTTTTAGGCGTTGATAATCTTCCAGCGAAATAAAGTAAACATTTTTCTCGACATGGTGATTACTTCCACAAGAAGAAGAGGGATTCTTGTGATCCTGACTTACGCCAGCAACAACTTTTCCTGGGGGTATTTTCAACGCATATTCGGAATCTGGAGCTTGGTTATGAGAGGCTAAATCACAGTCAATTGTTAATGTAGGGTTTTCCAACCAGCGGCAATAAAAAGTAACATGGCCATACTCGTAATCTGTGGCAGCTGCCAACTCAAACCCTTCTGGAATATGAATAAATTTGTGGTCTTCATTTAGCGATAAACAACTGATGTAAACTTCATTATTTCGATCAAAACAAAACATCTTGTCACCGGTCGTTCCGACCAAATCATAATATATGGGAATGTTATGCAATGCTTCAGTATCATCGGTGCCACACTTTCGATATTGCTGACTTTTTAGATCAAAGCAGATTATCTGTTCTCCGCCAATATCAGGCCGATATGCCTCAACTTGAATTGTCTGATTCGTGGCAATGCCAGTAAAGGCATAGATATAATCATCATCAGAAGAATCACTATGTGCAAAAGTGAAACCGCTGAAAAAAGCCAGCAGAATTATAACAATCCCGTAACAAAAATTCATGAGTGCTCCATTGTAGCCAAAATGTGCTGATTAAACAGGCAATTCATAACCTTTTATTTCAAAAACACTGAATTAAATATGTTTTGATTGGCAAAGTAGTTGTATTTTGATGAGTCTAATGAAAGACAAAATGCTTGGTTCTTTAATTCAGAAACTATTTTGGTGGGCAGCATGATGTGGCTTATTGTCGGGCTGGGAAATCCTGGAGAAGAATATGCAAGCACGCGTCACAACGCAGGCTTCATGGTGGTAGATGCTTTGCAAAAACACGGCGCAGGACAAACTTCTTTTGAAAATCGTTTTCATGGATTTTGCAGCAAGGCCCTACTTGCAAAGCAAGATGTTTTACTATTAAAACCGCAAACTTTTATGAATCGCTCCGGCGTATCCGTGCAAGCGGCAGCAGCATTTTATAAAATTTCACCGGAACAAATCATCGTTATTCATGATGAACTTGATTTGCCTTTAGGGCAGCTGCGGGTCAAAATAGGTGGCGGCGCTGGTGGGCATAATGGTTTAAAAGATATCATTCGTTGCTTGGGCAATAATTTCATTCGAATTCGAATCGGGATTGGCAAACCTGTCATCAAAGGCACCGAAGCAGATTATGTGCTGTCTCGTTACAGGAAAGAAGAATTAGCTCTTCTCGATGAACAAATTCAGTCTGCCATAAAGGCCAGTGAAGCGATTTTAAACAAAGGCGCTGAAGCTGCCCAAATGGAATTCAATCGAGCCAAATAGATATCAAGAAAAGCCCTTGCCAATTGCTTTGAAAAAAGGCATGTACGGCACATATTTGGCGTTTGTGGAGGGGTGGCCGAGCGGTTTAAGGCACTGGACTTGAAATCCAGCGTAGCGGTCACGTTACCGTGAGTTCGAATCTCACCCCCTCCGCCAAATTTTATTCTTGATTTACATCATATGCAATTATTAGAAGAACTTAAAAACCGTGAGCCCATATTCCACCATCCCAATCAATTTGGAAGAACCAGGCAAGATATTTTAGATCAGATGTGCGATGAATTTTGGGAGGTGGGTGCATCCGGAAATGTCTACACCAAGCAGGATGTAATACAGACGTTGCTTGCGCGTTACAGTGATCCATCGTACCAAGATATCTGGGAAGCAAAAGACTTCGAACTCACACAAATAACTCCAGACAATTATTTGCTGACATATGTCCTCATTCAAAATAAAACAAGAATCACGAGACGCAGCACAATTTGGCGTAAAGTAAAAGATGCATGGAAAATACTTTATCACCAAGGAACAATTGTTGATAAAGAAATGCCCTGAATAAAAACAATTTTCATGTTTTAGCTGAGGCGCAACAATCGTTCTCGTACCAACGTCGGTGTATATAGATTGCTACTCCAGCGGCTCCAACGATGAGATTTTTCTGTTTCTTCACAACCCTCTTAGGCTAAGCGCCACGCTTTCCAGATCGTAATATTGCTCACAATTTTTTATGTCTATATTTTGCAGTCCATCACGCGCAAAAGCAGCTTTTACGACTTCTGCTGCTCGGTTAAATCCATTGTTTTGAATCAACTCTTGGCGCTTTTTGCAAACTGACACGGCAAAATCGGCATGCCCATACACCAGCGTTCTGGTGCCAAATAAAACAAACTGCAACTCAACCAGTTTTTCTTGCAACTCTTGACGAACATTTTTGGCATAAATTAAGTCACGCTTTTTATTGAAGATGTCTAAAATTAATTGAACTAGCTCTGGCCGATCTTCTTTGCCGTCAAAATATTTAAATTGTTTGATAAAATAACCGCCATATTCTTTCATAAAACAAGAGATCAAATGATCAGGATCGGCTCTGTTGTTAGCGGGAGGAACCTCGACGGTTTTATCATGCTGGTGCAGACTGACATCTAGGCTGTCAACGTTTGGACTGGATTCCAAATCAAGTTTGGAATGGCAGCCCTTAAACACATATTTCTTGTAGCGTTTGTTGAATAAACCAACATATTGAATTAGTTTATTTTCCTCGAGAGATTGAATCGCACGACGAAGCGTACTCACGCAAATTCCTAATTGCTGACTCAACTCTTTTTGGTTGACCACAAACTCACCAACTGCACCTTTGGGCAGCAGCGAAAGTTCAGCCCAAATAAGTCTGGCACGGGGAGATAGTTTTGAATTGCGAATAATTTCAACAGGGATGCAAACTTTAGAGGTTTCCATAAACAATTCCATTTAAGCCAGGCGTAAACCTGAGCTTGACGAAAAGCATCGGAACGTTTATTGGTTTTTCCGACGCTTGTATGTGTCTGCCGCGCGCTTCTTTCTCAAAATTTAAACGCGCGGTACTTGTTTGATCCAAACCACTCCATGTGATCTGGCAAGTACGTTTTTATCCTACAATAGAATCATTTTAAAAAGCAAATCGGACAGATGACGGATGCCATCTGAAGCCGACGTTATCGTCTTTATTTTCGTACCCAAACATCGTTATACTGACTGTTGACCCGAATAAAAGTTGCACACTTCGGTAAATCTTTAAGCGTGCGTGCGCCAACATATGTACAAGTGGAGCGTAGGCCCCCGAGTAAATCTTGCACGGTATTTTTAATGCCACCCTTGTAGGGAACTTTCACGGTGCGTCCTTCGCTGGATCGATATTCCGCAACCCCTCCATGATGCAAAGTCATCGCAGTTTCAGAACTCATGCCATAGAATTCAACCCGTTTATTTCCATCTGTTTTTATTAATTGACCGCCGCCTTCATCATGGCCTGCCAGCATGCCACCCAGCATCACAAAATCTGCGCCGGCCCCAAAAGCTTTGGCAACATCACCTGGGCAGGTGCATCCACCATCGGCAATCACGTGTCCACCCAATCCGTGCGCTGCATCTGCACACTCGATCACCGCACTTAATTGTGGATAGCCTACACCTGTTTGAATACGCGTCGTACAAACGGAACCGGGCCCAATTCCCACTTTGATAATATCTGCTCCCCGCAAAAGCAATTCCTGCGTCATGTCTGCAGTAACCACATTGCCCGCAATCAGTGTTTTTGTTGGATATTGTATTCGTACTTTTTCTACAAAATCGCCAAAGTGTTCCGAATATCCATTGGCAACATCAATGCAAATAAATTGCAACCACTCAGACTGGGCCAAAATTTCTTGCAGATTATCAAAGTCAGCATTGCTGGTACCCGTACTCACCGCTATGCTCTGGCTTTTTGATGGTGCGCCCTGCTTTTTATAATCGTGCGCACGATAGCTTTTTACCAAACAGCTCAGCATGCCATACTGCTGCAGAATTTGTGCCATTGCAAAAGTCCCAACGCCATCCATATTGGCGGCCATGATAGGAACCCCATTCCAAGCAAGCCCACTATTTTTAAAAGTATAGCTCCGATTCAAGTCCACTTCCATGCGACTTTTTAACGTGGATCGTTTGGGTCTTAGCAATACATCTTTGTAATCCAACTTTATGTCTTGTTCGATGCGCATGTTTTATCCTTGGCTTTTGCGTTCAACTGCTTCTTAGCATAAAAAAAACCAGGCATGACACCTGGCTTTTATTTTTTCTTTTACGGTAACTTAACAAGACGGGGCACAAGATTGATCTTTCTTGCAACAAGTACAGCCGCAGCTGCAACAACAGTTGCATTTATTGGCACACATTTTCATGAGACCAATTAAGGCTAAAGCAACAGGCCACAAGATCCCCGTTAATTCCGCAGTCAAAATATTGAGATTGCCCAGCAAAACGACCAACGCAAGTAAAACAACTAAGCCCGGCACAATACCATGATGCAGACATTTACATTTGTTTAGAGCATTCATAAGTTCCTCCATGTGAAAAAATCTTATTATAAACACCGCCCGAAAGTAAAACCAAAGCACCATAAATTTCAAAGCCAGAATTCGGCGGAAAACAAAATAAAATGCGCATCCTTGGTTGTTTTGCCAAAGCCAGTATCAAGTTTGCTTGTATAAGAAGCAAATACACGGAAATCTCCAACAGAGCCTGGTAACGAAAAGCCCAAGGCTGCCGCTGGAGAAAACCGCCACCTGGACTCATTGACAGGGGACCAAAGACAGTAATGTTTTACTGACTTGTCATTGCTCGAGGTTATCCATGCAGTTCCTAAGCCGGCACTAAAAAAAGGTGTTACATTTTTGAATCGTGCATATTCAACTTGCAAGACTGATGACAAAGCAAGGCGAGGTTGAAAACTGATATCAATGTTTTGCCCCCACAAATAGGTATTTAGATCACTGTTGCTGATCAAATTAAATGCTCCTATCCGAAATATTGCTTTATAGCCAATCTCTAAACCCGATCTCATAACAACTCGCGAATCGTAGCTATCGGCAGAATCTGGAGTCAACACATTTTGATCGGTTACATGATCGGAACCATGCCGACAACGATGATGATAACCGATATAAAAAACATCGTCCTCATTGTGGAGAAGCTCAAAAGCGGTTGAAAGATCATAACCTGTTTGTCTCATGCGAAATTCTACTTTTTTGTCTTTACCTGAATCCGCAAGCCCCTCTACCATAAAGCTTGTGCGCCATAGCATATTCTTGCCAAACGAGAAAAAGCCAACATCTTCAGCACTTTTAAACTGCCAAACATGATCTTGGTCCCCCTTCAAATAAACACCAAAACCACCCTTAAACGCCTTTGCGCTTAAAAAATTAGTTTTAGCTTCTTCATTGCCGGAAAACAGAAAATCAGGGTGCCGCAAAATCGGATTAACATCTTCTTGAATGGCAAATAATGGCTGGGCAGAACAAAAGAAAAATGCCAAAAGCAAAATTCGGGCCACGAAAACTCCTTAAAAACTAAATTCTGGTAAAAACATTATCCGCATAACGTGCTTGCTCTTCTGGTGCCACTTTGACGCCTCCTGCAATTTTACCAAGCTCATCATCCGATAATTCTCCGTCTGGATCGCGCGGTATCACCAAACAGACAGAGGTAGTCGTTTCTTCAAAAACAGAAACCTGCATGTCTGCTGGAAGCTTTTCTCCGCTTAATGATTCAACAACGTCTTTAGGATTTTTTAAAAATTTCTCTTTAAAATTTTTATCTTCCCATGCCTTCGCAATTAATTCTGCCTCAAATTCCTGTCTGCTTTTCCACATTGTAACCACCTTTGTCAAATAGGGAGAAATCAAAAAAAAACCGTTTTAAAACATAACCTGATTTTAATTTTAATTTCTATCTTTGGTGAAAACCAAACCATTTCTCGTTCACCACAAAGTTGACCCCAGGTCTGATTACCAGTAATAAAGTAATATTGCTTTGGTTTTTAAAACCGGCAGGGAGATTGCGATGGCTGCAAACAGTCGGTTCTTCATTATTCGCCCAGATGGGACTACTTCTACCGTTACCAACGAGCAATTAAACACCATGCGCCTTGGCGGCTTCATTGGACCCGATGATAAAATAATTCCTGTCCCTGGACAACATGACTCGTCAAGCAATCTTCAACCTGAACAGAATATTTCAGCGCCCACCGTTTCCGCGAATCCTAAAATGGAATCGGCAGAAGAAGATCTGGACACTGCTCCACTTGCCCAAAAGGTTTTGGGAAAAAATGATCCTAAAAATTTTGGCAACATTGACGATCTAGAAATTGATCACGCGTTTGCAAGCGCCATCAGTCAAAGTCTTTATCATTTACAAGCAGATCAATCAGACACAAACCTACAGCTTGGCGCCAAAGACTTACTAGACAGCAAAGAATTACTCGATGGAAGAGTGCTGTATAATATTCGTTTTTCAGATGGTCGCGTTATCGGTCCCTTTGACATGATCAATGTCTGGGAAAGAATTTCTCAAGGCATGCTATCGGGGACTGAGCAATTTGCCTTAGCTGGCAGCGAAGAATTCAAACCAATTCTAAGCCACGTTGAATTTCGTGCCGCATTTAAAATTTTCAAAGAAAGTCTCTCACCAAAAACCGAAACAGACACCATAACCGCTGGCTCAATTGCCGCCACATTGCTAAAATTGTCCCATCAGCTAGTAACCGGATGGCTGCTGGTTAAGCACGACTCCAGCATTAAACTATTATCTCTCGCAGTTGGACGACCTTTAACTATCCGCAACAATCTAAGCTTTCACACACAAACAGCCGAGGAATTAACCGAACTTTTTTCCTGGGAAAAAGGGGTGGCCTGGTTTGAAACAGATGCGCTAGCCGCGTCAGACCCACGCGTTATTTCTCAAGATATCCTCTCTTTATGTCGTCACATGACTGAAGTTAAAAATGGCTTTGCCTTCAATCGCATCATCAAGGTCCTTGGCGATCAAAAACAGACACTTCAATTAAAAGCAGCCACGCAATGGAAGGTGACTGAGCAGCAGTTATCTGAATTGGAGCAAAGAATAACAAGATTGGCGAATCAAGGAAAGACAATGCACGCCGCGCTCCACGAGCTCTTAGCTCTCGGCATCAGTGAAGAAGAAGCCCTACATGCCTTATTTATTTTACACACTGCCGACTGTGTGACGTTCATTGAAGAAAAAGTCACAGAAGAAATCAAAAAGCTAACAACCAAGCTTTTTTCAAGAGAATATTTGGATTTGCTAAACATCGATGCCAATAGCTCCAAAGAAGAAGTTAATAAAGAATTAGAACTTCTCAGAAACCGCCTATCCGACACTGCCAAATTACTGTCAGCCCAAGATCCGCTCAAACAAGAAATGCGCGATCGCTTTAACCATATTGAGCAGATCCTCTCCAATCGAACGGAACGCTATGTTTTGCTAAAGGCGCGCGAATTAAATCAAGATCTAGAACAAAATCCCGAGTTGGGCTTTCAGCTTAAAAAAGAATTTTTAGAAAAAGTTGTCACCGAGGCTGTTTCTCAAAAATTATATCTAGAAATACTACCCGAAGCTGAACTTTACTACGAATTATGCCCTGAAAACAGCAACGCCATTGCTAATATTTTGCTGGCGCGGTTTTTTGCGTCCACAAGCCCAATTGATCAAGAGCCAACATTGGAACTCTTAAAAAAAGCTCTCAAAAAATTTCCAAAAGATCCCGCTATCTTAATCGCGGCAACCTCTATCTACACAGAAGCGCACTCTTTTACGCGAGCACGCCTTCTCATTAATTCCATCAAAAAAATTCTGCCGAATGACGAACGCATTTTTGTACTACAGCGGGATTTAAAAGCAGCATTGGCTGCTCCTTTTAACGACAGTGTTAGCACGCGGTCTCCTTGGATCAATATTGTTTTTACAACCTTAATTACCTTGGCAATGACAGGCCTTCTGTGGCTGCTAGCAGTTGATATGGAGATAGGGAAAGCAGAAACACTTTCGCAAAAAGTAGACAACTTTATCTGGATTCGCGCTTGTATTCTTTTTGTTTTTACATGCATTGGTTTTGCTGTCCTGCATCGCCGCGGTGCCCTCGTTTTTTTTAAAAGACTTTCCTACCGAATTGCCTGGCCATGGATCGCTGCTTCTTTAATCTTCGGCATATTTTTTGCTGTTTTTTTCGATGTTCACAGCTTAGCAAATATCCCATGTACCGCCTTTTCTGTTTTTGCACTTTTTATAAGCGTCGTTTTTGATCGCCTCTATTTCAGTGGTTTTTTAGGGCAAGATCTTTTCCTAAGCATGAAAAATCCGATTCTTGCTATTTTATTGCTGACCACACTCTATTCACTTTATTATCTTTCTTTTTACGAATTAATGGCGATGCCGCTGGAGCAAATTCCTGTTCGTTTTCTGGTCATCAGCTTGGGCTTAAGTCTTCCCTTGGCTTTGATTCAACTGTTTTCCAAATCAGTTTCCGGACCTTTTTTATTGCAAACAGCCTTCGTCATTACAGAATTATTAGCCGCACAAAAATGAGCTTGCTACAAAACAACTCATTGAGTGTCGAGAGAATTTGTGCTTTGTTCTTTATCGTTATTTTCATGATGAGTTTAAAAGCTCGCCGAGATAAAATTCCATGGGAAAAGAGCCTCGCAGGATTTTATTGGTTGCACATCACGCGCTGACCTCTGCTACTTGGGCAAAGGAGTTAAGCCATTTTGATGCAGAAATTATGAGTTGCGAAGAAATTGCGGCAGCTCAAGCTTTGCTATCCCAAATAACCGCCCACATTATTATCACCGATCTAATCTTTGATGCCACTGATGGATTAGAAGGTCTTAAACTAATGCATCACATCATTACCCATTTTCCAGAAACCCTAATTGTGGCGGTGGGTGAACAACTAAGTGATGAGGTACGCCAACTAACACTGAAGGCCGGCGCTCACTTGGTCATCGAAAAAAATGAGCCTTTAAGCCAACCGATATTAGACCAGCTGCAAAGCCATTCATCATTGAAAACCCGTGACCAGTCTTTACAAAAAAGATCCGTCCACCATCTAGGCCGGCTTGATAATTTTTTAAATACCAGCCACATCAAAGCACTACTGCAACCCATCGTTAGTTTACATTCTACTTCTTATCCAACTTTGGGGATGGAAAGTTTGGCACGAGGTCCCCAATCTGTTTCCTTGTGGAATCCTGAAGTCCTGTTTGCATATGCAGCCAAAAAAGAGCGTCTTTTTGATACCGATATGTTTTGCATAAAAGCCGCTCTCAAAGAGGCAAAATCTTTTAAAAATCAAGGGAAATTATTTATCAATGTGAGTTCGTGCACACTTATTAACCAGCAATTTGCCCCACAAGTTGCCACTCTTTGTGAACAGCTAGGCTATCAGGGAGAAAGAATCGTTTTTGAACTCACGGAACAACAAGCCATTGTGAATCAAAAAGCATTCTTTTTAACCTTAAATGAACTTCGAAAAAATGGCTTTGCCGTTGCCCTTGATGATTTTGGAGTCGGGTTTGCAAACTTGCAACTCGTGCAAGATTTAAAACCTGATTACATCAAATTATCTGGAGTTTTTTGTCGTGATCTAGAAAAAGACAAAACCAAACAAGCAATCGTAAAAGCGACCACCCAAATGGCCAAACGTTTAAAAATTCCAACGATTCTGGAACACGTAGAGACCAAAGCAGAATTAGAAATGGCCCATTTGTTAGGGGTAGATAACGCCCAGGGCTATTACTTCTGTTATCCACAAAAAAGCAAAGTTTTAATTAAATCGAAGTGGTTTTTAGAACATCCATTTTTATCAGCATCTTAATGTAGCCGGTGTTGCAGCAATCTGAAATCATGCTATCCAAACTACCATTATGCTTTCCTGGTTATTTATCCTCTTAATTACAATAATTCTGCCAAGCTCTGGCTAGAACGGCTTTCTTCCGCAAAACCAACAGTGGGGTAGGATTCTTTATGCTTGATTTAAAATCCAAACTTCTAGCCGCCGGTCTTGTAACACAAGCACAAGTCGACAAAATTTCTGAGCAAAAATTAAATAAAAAAACCAAACGCCCGCCTTTGCCTATGCAAAGAAAGCCCCAAACTGATGACTTTGAACTGCGACAAAGACAAAAACAATTGGACGAGCTAAAAAGCCTTCCTAAAAACGAGCAATACGATCTGATTCGCCGCTGGGTGACACGTAACCGACTAGATCAAGTCAGTGGCCTGCCATCAGAGCAGGCCCAAAAGTACTTTTTCCAAAAAGCGGATAAAAATATCAGCTGGCTTACCCTAGAACCTGAAATTTACGCACAAGTGATTGATGGCAAAGCAGGCATCATGGCCTTTATGTCACATCACGGATTGGCACACTGCATTTTGCCTCATGATATCGTTGAAGATGTGGCTGAGGTTTTCCCTGAATGGCTGCGTGTTCTCAAAGGCCATGCATTAAATCCTGTTGAATCGAACTAAACAAGATTGAGAGAAATTTTTGCGGATGTCGGTCTCTTGACGATGATGGGCCAATGCCTAAATTAGGCGGGCGCAGACTTTACATTTTTAAGGAAATTTTATGAGCCAACCAATCCAAGACGATAAAGACATCAATGAAAACAACTCAGTTGAGACCCACGAAGAATTGGTAGAACTTGCTGGGCCAGAACTAGTAACCGACGAGAATTTAGAAAAAGACCGAGAAGATGTGCCCCATTTGGTTCACAAGGTTCAATCCGAAATGGCTTTGGTACAAGATCGCTACTTGCGTCTGGCCGCTGAGTTTGAAAATTTTAAGAAAAGATCAGAAAGAGAGCAACAGACTTCTGTGCGTTTTGCTTCGGCAGGACTCCTGCGAGATCTGCTACCAGTGCTTGATAACCTAGAACAAGCACTTTTAGCAGCAGATGCTGGGGCAAAAGCAGAAGATAAATCCTATCAGACAGTAATTACCGGCCTTAAAATGGTGCTCAAGCACTTTCAAGACACCTTAAACCGTTTCGGAATTCAGAGTTTTAGCGCATTGGGCCTACCTTTTGACCCATTAAAACACGAAGCTGTCATGGAACGTGAAAATGCTGACGTTCCCAGTGGACAAGTACTAGAAGAATTCCAAAAAGGCTATATGCTCCACGAGCGCTTGGTTCGCCCAGCCCGTGTGGTCGTTGCCAAGCCAGTGAATGTTTAAGGTTTAGGTCCGTTCCATTTTTTGCCAAGCATTGCCGCAACAAGATGAAATCGGTCCGATCCAAAAAACATCTCTTCGCCATCAGGTGTTTGTATGAAAAATGTGGGAGCACCAAAGGCGCCTTTGCTGATAGCGATGGCGGTGGTGGTTTTCAGTTTTTCTTTGATTGCCGGATCTTGAGTAAGCTCAAGATAGTTTTTAGCTTCGTTTGGTAGAATGTTTGCTTTCGCGGCGCAAGCAAGCAAGCTTTCAGGAGAAGAGATTTCCTGGCCTTCGCCATAATGACGCTGCCAAAGTGCGCGAGACAGAGATTCTAGTTTACTGGGGTCATTTTCTTTGACGGCCGTTAAAAGACGCATAGCGGTAATGGTGTTGGTCAAAAAATCTGAGGGAATTTGTAGAGGGACTTGGTAGTATTCACTTTGGCGCATGAGATCTTTGAGCATATAGGGTGCGCGAGCGGGCAATAAAGAAGGAGCGCGGTTATCCGTCTCTTTCATCACCCCCCCTAAGAAAAAGGGACAGAGCTCAAAGTCAATTTCCCAAGGGGTTTTGAAACGAGAAAAAACCTCGAAGGCAAGCCAGGAGTAAGGACTAACGACGTCGTAGAAAAATTGAACTTTACGCATAAGTTATCTCCTCAAAATTTTCAGTCGTTTGATGTGTTTGTGCAGTTTTTGTTAAAAAGGCAAGAGTAAAATATGAAATTCGTCGATGAAGTCAAATTATATGCCAAAGCAGGCGATGGTGGTAACGGATGCGTGGCCTGGCGCAGAGAAAAATTTATTCCTATGGGTGGACCTGCCGGCGGTGATGGTGGCGATGGTGGCAGCATACTTTTTGTTGCAGACGAAGGCGTGCACTCATTATTAGATTTTCGCTACCAACCAGAGCTCTTTGCTAAAAATGGCGAAAAGGGTCGCGGTAAAAATCAATACGGTGCCAAGGGCGAAGATGTACCAGCACGTGTTCCCGTCGGTACCCAAGTTTTTGATGAGGCAACCGACGAATTAATTGCCGATCTAACACATCACGGACAGTCAGAAATTATTTGCCAAGGTGGTTCAGGCGGCTTTGGAAATACCCGGTTTTCCACATCGACCAGACAGGCGCCAGAATTTGCCAAGCCCGGCCTTCCTGGCGAAGAAAAACGTTTGCGTCTTAGCCTTAAATTAATGGCGGACGTGGGACTTTTAGGTTTTCCCAATGCAGGAAAATCAACGCTGCTTTCACGC
Source organism: Myxococcales bacterium (assembly GCA_023248595.1). GTDB lineage: Bacteria > Myxococcota > UBA727 > UBA727 > JABDBI01 > JAHFEG01. The sequence continues at coordinate 28,400 of JAHFEG010000023.1, forward strand.
ATGAGCGCTGCCAAACCCAAGATTGCAGATTATCCATTCACCACCCTAATTCCACAACTCGGCGTCGTCAGTGTCCCAGAAGGACACAGCTTTATTATGGCTGATATTCCTGGATTAATTGAAGGCGCTTCTGAGGGAACAGGCCTTGGGTTTCGCTTTTTAAAACATTTAGAGCGCGTCCGTATTTTGTGCCATCTGATTGAACCTGTCCCTGCGTATTTTGCTGAAGGCGAAGCTGTTGAAAATAATTCTGAAAAAATCTTGCTGACGCGTTATCAAACCATTCGAAATGAACTGAAAAAATTCAATCCAGAGCTTTGCAATGTTCCAGAACTGGTTGTTCTTAGCAAAATAGATATCGTCAATGACGAAGAGAAAAAATCACTTAAAAAGCTAAAGTCTTTTTTAAAGAAAAAGCAAATCCCCATTTTGGAAATTAGCGCCGTCACCGGCGTTGGCATCAAAGCATTGACCCTCGCGTTATGGAAAGCCATCACAGAGGCAAAAACAAAAGCATCTCTTGGATCGGAACATGGACCTCAAAGTTAAAATCAAAACACTTTTTCTTATCTGCGTTTTGGCCTGTTGCTGGGGGCCATCGTTTTTGTTTATTAAATTAGCAATCGATGAGATACCGCCACTTACTTTGGTCACTTGCCGATTAATCTTGGGCGGAATTTTAGTTTATGCTTTTTTACGAGCCAAGGGAGAACGTCTTTGGCCATTTCGATCTTATTGGCCACACTTCGCCGTCATGGCAATTTTTGCCTGCAGCTTGCCTTTTTTCCTGATTAGCTTTGGCGAAATTTATATTTCCAGTTCGCTTGCCGCTATTATGAATAGCACGACCCCTGTGTGCACAATTATCTTGGCTCATTTTTTTATCAATAGCGAACGAATGACACCCAAAAAAGCAACTGGCGTTATTCTCGGATTTTTAGGTGTATTCATTGTTTTTTTCCCGACGCTTCTGGAAAAAGAACCAGGAAATGGTTTTGGTGCCTTTCTCGTTTTCTTGTCGGCAATTAGTTATGCCATCGCCATGGTCTATTCGAAAAAAAATCTGCAAGGCGTGGTTCCGTTAGTTTCAGCCGCAGCGCAATTATTGCTGGCCTCTCTTTTTTTAATACCGCTAGCACTCGTCATCGAGCAGCCTTATTTATTGCCCATGCCTTCGCTTAAAGCCATCGGCGGTATTTGTGGACTCTCTCTTCTAGGAACCGCGATCGCTTTTCCAGTTTACTACGCCATTATCAGATTGGCGGGTGCCTCTGCGGTGTCGACTTCAACTCTGTTGTTTCCTGTCATCGGCGTATTTTTGGGTGTAACAATTTTAGGCGAGCAAGTATACTGGAACGCCTATCTAGGAGCAGTGTTTATTTTTGCCGGCTTACTGCTAAGCAATAATTTAATCCGATGGCCGTTTATTTATTCGCGTGGTTTAAAAACATAAAAGGCAAGGCCAATAGAGGAATTTGAGACATTTCTAAAATTTGCATTTGCAGTGAGCCAACTGGTTCTTGTATACCAAGATTTTCCATGATTGAATCAAGCAACGTGCCGCTTTGTTCGATATGCAAAGCGTCATAGTGATTAAGCGACATATGCGGACCAGCTTGTCCCAACAAAACAGGTTCAAGGTTGAGGCCCACGATATGGGCTTGCTGAACTTGACCTTCGTTAAATGTCTGCACAGGAACAAATGTATTTGTTTCATGATTAAGCGCATAAGCATGGATGGTTACATGATAAAGCTCGGCATAAATTGCCAGATGGGTTTCGTTCATCCAGTAGCCTGGGCTTGAAAACATATTGGCCCACCCGTCGATAGAGTTAGTATTCGCCTCGTGCATGGCTTGCTCAATTAATTGTCTCAACTGGTTAGAAAGGCCGCCATTTTTATACGCCAAAAGAACCTTTTTAATAAACTCTGCTCGCGTAGAACCCAAGGCTGTAAATCCACAATTGCCGTCGTTTGCTGATTTTTGGATACGACATTTTTTTAGACTCCCAGAAGCCATTTGAACTTGCGTGATATCTAAATAAGATGCGTGATTGGCTAAAATAAGAGAATCAGGATCAAAATCAAAAGTAACTCCTGATGCCTCAATAAGCGCAGTTTGGAAAAGCTCACAGCTAAGACGTTTCCCGTCGCAGCCCACTTCTCCGTTAAATTCATTTGCTAAACGTTGAGCTTCCACATTGAAAGCTTCAATGCTGTCATTCAGCATCTGCTCCCTTATTTGCTCAAAACGGTCCTCAATAATTTGGGAAACAGCATCTTTTGCAGGCAATATCTGCGCGGGTATCGTAGAATTAGATTGCGTCTCATTGCGTTGCTTTACACAGCCTCGCATTTTTTTATGCCAATTCTCCAATTTCCGGATATGTGCTTCGAGGCACCCGCTGCCCGCTCCTAATCCATGAGTAAAAAAATCTGCGAGGAGGTTGTTCTTTACCGAAAAATTATAGGCGTTAACAAGACTACTTAACATAAGTCCTGCTTTCAATTCGAAGGGCGCTTCATGACCCGCAACGTGTAAAGGCAAACGATCTGGACCATAAGTGTTGGAGCGAGAAAACAACGAAAGTTCTTGGCAAATTTGTTGGTTATGCGCGTGTGCAAATTGTAAATCACAGATGACGCTCTTGCATTCATCATAAGTAGATTTGTTTATTGCTTTGTTTTGGTATAACAAGTTTAGAGCTTCTAATATTTGATTATACTGTTGGAGTTCTTCTGGAGAAGCGTTTCGTGCTGCGTTTGCATCTCCAAAAAAATGCTTATTCTTTTTAGGTTCACCTTGAGGACGTTTCCTTGAATGAAGCAGGTTTTTTTCTGTCTTTTTGAGTTCTTTCAATTGCGCGCGTTCAGTTTTATCGGGTCGGTTACTGAGATCTGCTTCTAAATCTTCAATTCGAACGCCAGCAGCGACAAGAGTCTGCACAGAAACCCTGCCTTTTAGCAGGTCATCTAAAGTATACGAGAAAGCGAAAGAGGAGAAAAAACAAAAGAAAAGAAAAAAATTTATTTTTGTCATAAAGCAGCTTTTTACTCACTCCCACATTAAAAGCAATACTGGGCATTAAATTAAAAATTTCGCTTGCATTCAAATTCAGTTTTAATTTATGGTCTTCTTACTGCTTTGATTCACATGGTGTGCATCAAAAAAAGTACCGCGCCCAATCCGTCAAAAGTTTTAGGCGCGGCAGATCCACTTTATGGAGTCGAGAAAAAACTAACATCTCGACTCCACATGTCAAGCTTGGTTAAAAGCTTGGGGGTGTTGTTATGACAAATACTGTTTGTTTGCCTGTAGAAATTATTCGCAACACAAAATTATCACCACGTGCCAGGCTTATCTGGGCAGAGCTTTCTTTGTTGCCCAAAGGTGCTGTTGGCGAGTTCGTCGTTAAAATAAAAGAGCTAAGTCAACTTTTTGGAATTTGTGACAGCACCCTGCGTCGTGCTGTGAAAGCGCTCGAAGAAGCGGGGTTGATCCAGTGTGTTGGTTTATTCGACAAACGCTTTAAGAAATATGTGTTTAAAAATTGTCATTCTGGACTCGTTCCAGAATCTAGTTTAAACGTTGACAGCGTCGATAATCTAGATGCCAGCCTGCGCTGTC
>JAHFEG010000024.1 GCA_023248595.1 Myxococcales bacterium
ACCGACGAAAGACGCCGTCAGATAAGCCTGATAGTTTTTCATATTTTGTTTTCATGATAACTAGAACAATCTTCACTCAAATTTAATTCCCAAATTCTACGGTTTCAAAAGAGGTCTATTGCATCTAACAAGGTGTTGCTGCATGGTTACCAAATCATTTGGTTTTTTTAAGCTGTTTAATTTGGCAAAAATAGCATCTGTTGAATGACTGCCATTGTCCAGACAGAGGTAGCGTTCACCTTCATGGCCAACAGCTTTTTCTTGATAAAAAGAAAAATTTCCTTTTTCTAATTCATCATCTAAGACTTTTTTTATTTTTTGATAAAGCTTCGTATCTATTCCGGCTCCAAGGCTAAAAAAATTAATGGTAAGAGCTTGATGGTCGGGAGCAAGTGAGGTTGCATTTGCCGTCAGCGAGAAAGCAGAAAACAAGGAAGCTAATATTATCTTTTTCATGATTATACCTTTTTGAAAGGAAGGTCTTGGCCTTCACAAAATATATCGGCAAGATAGATAATTTAGCGGAGAAATCATCAACCAGATGTCGTAGAGCCAGGTTTTTTTAATGAGCAGTTACCAGAACTACGACGCTTCACTGACTTTCCCATCGACAGGTCTTAAAAAAAGCATCAAAAAAATACAAACCTTCTCTGACGCAAACGTGTCAGGAAGGGTTGATTAGCACCTGGTAAAATCAAACTGTGGCCGCGTTGGCTTGCCATAATTGCTCAGTGCGCCCGTGGGTCCTGTCGCATTGTCCCTTATGAAAACCCAATTTTGCCAAGCAGACAGCCGGGAGAATATTTTGGTTTCTAAAGTTTCGGGTCCAATAAAACGTAAATTTGCTTCCATCCCCGTTAAGGCATCGGGCGATAACGAAGTTCGTTCTTCTAAAAACAGGCGAACCTCGTCTTCGTAATCAATTTCATCTAGAACAAATGTAACAAGGCCTAAAGTTTGACAAGTCTTGGCATCGATAGGGCCCTCCGAGAAACGGTGACGTACATTTTCTAGCATATCTGGTGCCCCATAGTATCGTGCTTCAAGGCGAGATAGGCCATTGCCCATGGGTAGAGTTTCATGGCTGATATTTGAGAGCTGGATAAAAGATTCACTGTGGCTCAGCATGTAACTTCGATCAGCTGCAAACACGAGCTCTGCTAAAGAACCAGCGAATGCTGAATGTGGTTCAATTAAAGTTACTAAAGAACGGCTGGTGACATCGATACGTTTTAAAACACGTTTCATGTGTAGTAAAACTTCTTTGGCAAACCAAAAGGGTTGTGATGTCTTAGTAAGTTGCAAAAGTGATTTTTCTGCATCCAGAATATGGGCAGGATTTCCTTTTGTCTTAAAAATAATGAGGCCAATGTCACAGAAGTTAAAACGCAATTTTAAGATTGCTTCATCCAGTTCACGAAAGGCTTTTAGCGCCCAAAGTTCACTGCCAAGTTGTGAAATTTCTTCTGCAGTCTCTGGCTGTGGTGTTCGAGGTGCTTCGATGGTAATTGTGGCGAGTCGTTTCTCGATATCAATTTCTAAATGTACATAGTCGTATTGAAAGAGATTATTGCTGCTCTGGCAAATAATGGGGGCGAGTTGAATGTCTTTTTTTATCGATTTATCTGTCTGGCCAGCAACTTCTTGAGCGCGCTTTTCGACGGCATCTTGAAAATGGCTTTTGGAAACAACAGTGTCGACCAAATTCCAAGAAACTGCACGTTCACCTTTAATGCCCTCGGAGATCGTACAAAAAACATCGGCTAAATCTTTACGAACTTTGCGTTTGTCAACGACACGGGTTAGCCCTCCGGTCCCTGGTAAGACACCAAGAAGAGGAACTTCTGGAAGTGAAACAGCAGAATTGCCGTCATCGACTAAAATAATTTCATCGCAAGCTAAAGCTAATTCGTAGCCGCCGCCAGCAGTGGTTCCGCTGGCTGCACATATAAAGTGAATACCGGAATGTAGCGAAGCGTCTTCCATGTACAGTCTGGTTTCATTGGTAAATTTACAAAAGTTCACTTTAAATTCATGACTGCTTTGGCCCAACATGAAGATGTTGGCTCCAGCACTGAATGCCCGCTCATTTCCACTAGAAATCACCACGACTTTTACTTCGGGATGTTCAAAACGGATGCGAGAAATGGCATCGGCGAGTTCGATGTCAACAGAGAGGTCGTAGCTGTTCAGTTTTAATTTGTAGTCCTTGTATAGACCTTCATCTTCTTTCACATCGAGAACAAGGCGAGCAATTTGAGATTCTATTTTGAGGCGCCAATGACGATAAGCATCTGGGTGAGTCTGAAATTGAATGAACATGGCCTCTCCATTGGCAATAAATTTGAATGAAGATAACTGTTTTTGTCGATAAGGAAAAGTGAAAAGCCAAGAAATAATAATCTCTCTTTATGCAGCGAACAGGAAAAAATTTTTTTACTGCTTAACAAAAGTCTGCAAAAAGCATTGGAGCTTCAAGAAGATGGTTACCCAGGGCACTTGACCGATGCGTTTATTGTAATGAAAGTAGTTTCCACCAATCGTTATGATGCGATGAAATGGTTCAAATATTAGGACAGCAAAATGAAACTATACTTTCAAATTTTAGTTTTGTGTTTTTTGACGGGATGCTTCGAAGAGGAGAATCCACCACCGAAATCTGATAAGCTCGAAGAGGAGAGCCCTCTACCCCAACCTGATAAACCAGAAAAATCTGAAGAACAGGTCCAAGATGAGAAGAAGCCCATCGATCCATTTGATCTGATGGCCCTTCTACAAAAGCCACTTGAAGACTTTCCTGCAGGAATTCCTGATTATGGCTCGAGTATTGTTCCAAAGAGCTTGGCTGGCAGTTTTGTTTTGTCAGAGAGCCTAGAGGGCACCTGGTACGGAGCATTCCTTGGTAATTCTTCTCCAGTGAAAGGTTCCCGCGTTTATTTGCAATTCAGAAGCGATCAAAGCTTTCACTATGGATGCGTGTATATGTCCGAAAAGACAGACAAGATAGCGTTGCTGATTGAGGGACAATATTCAATTGAAGCTGGAAATTTGGAGCTGAAAACAGATCATTATAAAAAATATACGATAAAAGATGTTATCGATGAGCAAGACCTAAGATTTTTTACCTCTCGCTGTGGAAGCCGTGATTGGAAGCGATCAGAGTTAACTATAACCATTCCTCTGCGGCAGCTTGATTTAGATACAATGGTTTTATTTGATGAAGCTTTTTCAAATGCAGAAGTTTTTTTGGTCAGAAAACAATAAGGAGATAGCTGTGTTTACTAGAAAATTAATTTTATTTTTTTTATCGCTTAATTTACTTTCTGGAGCTGTTCTATCAGGGGTAGAAGCCGATACCTGTCAAAGTGATTCTTGTTCTAAGCCCGTGTTAAATATTTTGCTGCTGGGTAAATCAGGTGTTGGCAAGTCAACTGTCGCTAATATTTTGTATAACCACATCAAGGGAAATAAATATAGAGGCAAGACCAGAGATATCATCATTCCTTTGCTGCATCGTGGCAAAGTGTCCATGCTGGTGAATGTGGAAGAGTATAAAGCTTATAACGTTAAATTAAATGCCCGTGGTCGCAGTCAAACTGTAGACGTTCATAAATATAAAGTGGAAAATGAATATTATGACGTAACTCTATGGGATGTTCCAGGATTTATCGATACGGATGGCGGTGTTACTGATGCCGAAAATGCCAAAAAAATTGCCAATGCTTTGTCTGGTGTTTCAGTCCACGCAATTGCCATTGTTCTAGATGCAAAAGATCAAGATAGGGCTTCGTTGGAGAGTAACGCAAATATTAACAATATTCGACGTATGCTACCAAAATCGTTTTCAGGAAATCTGATTGGTATTTTTAACCGGGCAGGCTCTCTTAACAGGCAAGATCGGAAGGAATTAATCAGTTGGTTTGGGGATCTGTTTGAGCTTCGTTCAGCAGGCATAGAACCTAAGGCTTATTTTATTGATGGCAGCAGTTTCTTTGATGACATCCATGATGCTGCTCAAGAAGAATTAGAGATGGGTGAAGTCAAATGGCAAGCTGATGGAAGTACCATCGCCCGTATGTTAGCAGACATCGAAAAAAATACCCCGGCTGACGGTCAAGAAGCCAAAAAAATTCAAGAGCAAACCCAGGATCTTGAAGAAAAAGTACAAATTTTGAACAAAGAAATGATGTCGCTGCAAGCCAAAGAACTAGATGCAAAACTTACTAAGTCTGAGCTGAAAAATAGTGAGGAAAATAAAAAGGCCAATCAAAATTTTGAGAAGCATCGAGAAGTGAGTGTCGAGGTGACCGATGTCGTATGGCACGGATGGTGGATTTTTGGCGGTCCTGCGCATGTGAAGAGTATCAGAAATCAAGTGGTAAATTACATCGACGAAGGGCAACACAATGAATATTTAAAAGCGCTGGCAGCTGTTAAAACCCATCAAGAGCAACAGGCCTTTTTGGACAAAGAAATAATGCGCTTAGAAGCAGAACAAAAAGAGATGGTTCATGCAATCATTGAACTTCAAAAAGTGATGGAAAATTTGGCCATGACCACCAACTTGGATCCTTATATCAAATATTTAGAGGAACAAATACGATCGGCCAAAGCCAGTAATTCTTTAACACAAGAAGAGCGCGACACTAAAGTGGAGGTGTTCAATAAATGGTTGCTTACCTATAAAAGAATGCGCGGATGATGTGTATACCCCGACAATTTTTGGTCTTGTTAATCGTTTTGATGGCCCAGAGCGGTTGGGGTACATTTTCTTTTTCGCCAAATAGATGGCTTCAAGAATTGCTAAAAGAAGAATGAAATTTCAAAAAAAGAGGGGGTCTTGTGTTTGAATTTCTTTTATGGCATCTTGGGCCCAGATTAAGCCGAGCCAATAAAAGGTAATAATGTTATCTCATACTGAAAAATCTAAGCCATCTGACCGTAAACTATCCAAACCAAAAATATTAAATGGACTTGAAACTGCACGCCTTTGCGCTGCCGTATCACTTGATAAAAAAGCAGAAAACGTCCTTATTTTAGATGTTTCTGAGCTCACCAGTTTTACCGATTATTTTGTCATTTGTTCAGCTCCGAGTGAAAGACAGGTTCAAGCAATTGCCAAGCAAGTTTTAACCGAATTAAAAGGCAATGGTAGAGCTCCGATTGGAAGCGAAGGATTTGAAGAAGGAAGCTGGGCACTGGTTGATTGTGGTGATGTCGTGTTTCATTGCTTTGTTGATAGCATGCGCTGCTACTACGATTTGGAAGGTTTTTGGACCGATGCAAAAAATATGCCTCTAAAAGAAGAAACCGCTCCTAAATCCGCTCCATTGCTGCATTAAGCCCAGTTAATAATTATGAAACTGTCTGTGGTTATGGTTGGAGATGATGCAAAAGATCCCTTTCGCGTATTGGGTGATGCGTATTTGCAAAAAACCAGCCGACTTTTAGCTCCACAGCTCAAAACAATTCATGAAGGCAAACGCAAATCAAAAGCAAGTAGTTTCAAAGCTGAGGAAGATGAAGCAATTTTATTGTTGAAAGCTTCTGCCGGCTCTTGGCGTATCGCTTTAGATGGCACTGGCAAAGCCCAAACTTCGGCGCAATTTGCCCATGCCCTAGAACGTCTTTTACACCAAGGCAAACCCATTACATTTTTAATTGGTGGAGCCAGCGGCTTATCGCCGTCAGTCCTCAGCCAAAGCAGTGAAATTTGGTCGCTTTCGCAAATGACATTTCCGCACAGATTGGCCTACTGTATTTTAGCAGAGCAAATTTACCGTGCCGGTGAAATTTTGAGAAATGGGCCCTACCATAAATAAGGGCTTCTGGGCCTTTTTTATACGAAGTGACGTTTGATAATGTTGACAAAGTCACTGGAAAACGTGTCCATTTCTTGGCCCAATGAACGAATTCGCACAGAAAAATAATTGTATGCAATGACGGCAGGAATAGCAGCTAAAAGACCTGCTGCAGTGGCAATCAATGCTTCGGCGATGCCAGGTGCAACAGTTGCCAGACTTGCTGAACCTTGTTGGCCAATTTCATGGAATGATGCCATGATACCGACGACCGTACCAAACAAACCAATGAACGGTGATGTGGACCCAACGGTAGCTAAAAAAGGAACGAGGCTTTCCATTTGCGCCATTTGTGCGAGAGAGATTTTGCGCAAAGCATGTTCAACACTCTCAACGCTGGAAACACCTAAGTGCTCGGTTGATTCTTTTGCTCTGTCATCCTTCTTAAGACGCATCAACTCTTGATATCCTTTTATGAATATTTGCGCCAATGGACTATTGGGATAGCGATGGGTAGCTTCAAAGACTTCATCAAAGCGTCTTAGTTTCCAGAAGACATCAGTGAATTCATTGGAAGCTTGCGCTGCTCTTTTGAGGCTCAAGTATTTTAGGATAATAATTGCCCAGCTGGTCACGGAAAACAAAAGCAATAAAACTAAAACAAAAAGCGCAACAGGCCCAGAATGCATGATCCCATTGAGTGACATAAAAATCTCCTAAAAAGCGGGCGCAATTAAAAAAGGCATGGCAACTATGCCACACCTTTCTTTATTCTGACAATGACAATTACTTACCTGAGTAGTACTCAACGATCAATTGTTCGTTAACAATGACGGGAATATCTTCTCTGGCCGGAGCCACGGTCACTCTAAAACTGTTATCTTCTAAAACGCTTAAGTATGATGGAAGCGAAAGATTGTTTGGATCTTGACGATTTTGTCCAATTGCTTCTTTCATCTTGGAAGTATCGCGAGGTGCAATTACATCGCCAGCTTTTAGTGAATAAGAAGGAATATCAACTTTACGACCATTGACGGTTACGTGACCATGTCTTGCCATTTGACGTGCAGCACTAATACTAGGAGCATAGCCAGCGCGGAAAAGTGCGCTATCCAAACGACGCTCTAGCGAAGTCAGCAAGGTAAGCCCAGGGTTTCCTTTGGCTTTAAAAGCTTTTGCCACATAACGGCGTAATTGTTTTTCGCTGACGCCGTAGTGAAAGCGTAGTTTTTGTTTTTCACGAAGTCGCAAAGCGTAATCTGAAAGTTTTGCTCTTTTGGTAGGACCATGTTGTCCAGGTGGATAGGGCCTGCGCAGATCGGGATCGGTGCGCATTAAACCAGGCAATGGTGTGCCGAGGCGGCGAACAATTTTGAGACGGGGTCCAAGATAACGAGCCATTATTTCCTCTTACTTTATCACCCATATTCCTCATGCGAAATATAAGTCATCTATGGATAAAGCCAAAAAGCTTGAAAAATTCTCAAGCCAAGTTATTTAAGTGCCAGCTACATAGCTTTCAATTTGGAGCCGGTCAACCTCTGTTCGTGGAAAAATAGCCAGCCATATAAAGCTAAATGGGTCATCCTATCCTTTTGGAATAGGTGTGCTAAGCCAAGAAAAGCATGATTTTAGATGGAACTTCTAGTTTGAGCGAGCAATTACGCCTGATTGTGGTTATACCCATAGGAGTGGGATCCGATCTTAATCAGTTGCCTAAGTCCATGTTGTTGACCAATGGCCGTCAACATAAACTGATCGAATTAGATGACCAATTATCACATAATGCGCGTGTCCTGCAGGATCCTGATCGTGTGGTTTTGTTTGATAATGCCAAACCTTTTTTGCGATTATTGCTGGCTCAGAAGATAGATATTGCACAGCCGCTTTGTCTGAAGACTTTGCAGCTGATTGTAAACCCCAAAGAATCTGTAAAATATTTGCCTACCGCAAGAACCACTGAAGAAGCCGTACAGCTAGCAAAAAAAGCGATCGAATCACTCGAGGCATTGTTTGCTATCGTGGAAAAGCAATATCGCCAATTGTCGCGGCTAGAAAATCGTGTGCTTCGTTCTTTTGCCAGCATGGAACACCATGGTCTCTACGTGGATCGCATGGCTTGGCAAGGCTTAATCCAAGATGCCAAACAAAAAATGTTGCAAGCAAGAGAAGTGGCTTTGCAGAATTTAGCCTCTGGACAATTGGTAGACCTATTCGGAAACTGCACAGTCAATCTGGATAGCGGAAAAGAAGTTAAAGATGCCCTGGAAAAAGTTGTGGGGCATTCCTTATATGATACCCATCAATCCACCTTGTCGCGACTTGCTCATCCTGCAGCAAATGCTATTTTGCAGTATCGGGAAGTTGCTAAATTGGTGCAAACCTATGGCGATAATTTTTTGTGTCATATCGATGTTGCTACTTCACGGATCCATGCAACCTTTGAGCCTATTGGTGCTTCCACGGGAAGGGTTGCTTGTCATAGTCCCAATTTGCAAAATTTGCCTTCGGGAGAGGTTTTCCATCGTTGTTTAACCGCTCCGAGAAACAAATCATTGATCACGGCAGATTATGCAGCATGCGAGCTCAAAATTTTAGCTTCTTTATCTCAAGATCCAGTTTTTTTAGATGCGTTTGCCAGAGATGTTGATTTGCATAGCGAAGTTGCCACAAAGATGTTTCGTGTTCCTGTCGATAAGCATCAAAATGCACACTTAAGACAGCGTGCAAAAGCAATTAATTTTGGCCTCATGTATGGGATGGGATCTAAATCACTTGCTCGGAGTTTACAAATCAGTGAGATGCAAGCAGAAGAACTTTTCCAGCAATATTTTAAAACATATCCTAGGGTCAAACGCTATCTTGACGCATGTGTCGAAAAAACGATGGAAAATGGATACGCTGAAACTGTTTTAGGAAGGCGTCTGGTTTTTGATAAAGCGACTTTGGAAAATAAAGAAGCTTTGGGTGAAATTTCAAGGTTGGCAAAAAATATGCCCATACAAGGAACCGGAGCAGAAATTGCCAAACTAGCTTTAGTGCGAATTCATAGGCGATTAACAGAAGAATTTAAAGAAGCATTTTTGGTTAATATGATTCATGATGAACTTGTCGTAGAATGCCAAAATCAAGATGCATCTGAGATTGCTTTGTTAGTGCAAAAAGAAATGGAAGATGCGCAGCTTTCTTTGATTCCGAATGTAAAACCCAAAGCAGATGTTCATGTTGGTAAATACTGGCAACACTAAAATGTTTTCCACAACTTTTTAAGATTTTTCCTCGATACCCCTTTTAGATAAAAATGAGGTGTCGTGATGCCAAAAATAACAGCTAAAGTCTCGGGCGATGTCGTTGCTACATCGGTAACGCAGGAAGCATCCGTAGTTTTTTCTGAAAAAGAAAAAATGAATGCTGGGGCAGAAGATCAATACGAAAAAAGAAATCCACATGAATCTTGGTTTAAAAAACTTTCTAAAGAAAAGGCATCAAATTTATCTCAGTTAGAAACGATAAAAATCGATGGATATTTAGAACAGCTTGAATTTTTAAAAGAAATTCAGCAAAAAATAAAAAAAATTGTCGACAAAAAATGGCCTTTATCTTTACCGCAAAGGGCTAAGGAATTGTGGTGTGAGAAAAACATAAGTAGTCGCATGTCGCTTTTTTGTCAGCAATATCAAACACTCGAAAAGGAAATTGCAAAAAATCCACTTGAGAAAATACACAAGAAAACTTGCGAAGAACTAAAAGAAAAAGCAGCACTTTTATTAAATGATATCGGTGAAGTGAGAAATGATTCAATGCGTGCAGCAATCCATTTTTCTATTCAGCCGGTTAAAGAAGGGATTAAGGTTCATGGTCTTTTATTAGCGCTCCGAGAAAAAAAAATAGATAAATTTAAATCTTTTGTTGAGGAATTTAAAGCGGAGCAATTACGAAAAAGTCTGCCTAGGATAATGCCACCTGAGAAATGGATCTTAGATAAGTTAAGTGGTGTCATGTTGGCAGGCCTAAAAGAAGCGGGACTTTTGCAAGCTGTCTCTACTGAAGAATATTGGAAAATCCAAAAAGACGTCGAAACGTTGGCTGATATTAACGCTGCAATTAAAAATGTTGAACAGGAACTTAGCAGTAAATGTTCATTTGAAAAATGGAAGGAACACTTAGTAGAACAATGTTCACTCAGCAATTATGAAGATAGTGATTTGAGGAATGCTTATGAGTTATGGGGAGACATAAAAATAGGTGCTCAGGCTAAACTGTTTCTTAAAAAATACGACCTCAATGCCAAAAAGAGCTTATTGGAAAAAGCAACTTATAAAAATTCCTTTTATTACTATTCCATAAGAGAGCAAGAAGATTTGATAGCAGATTTAATATTTCTGCCAGGTATGTGTCAGTATGACCATGCGAATGAGATTGCATATCAAGGCATTATTCAAAAAATGCAAAATGGTTATATGGAATTGTTTGAATTGCTTGGCGCTGTCGATAAGAAAGATCGTCTCGGTATGTCTCGAGAAGAAAATCAGGGTTTTGTAGAAAGAAATGGAAAGTATTATCGTTTTTCTGAGGATGTGCTGCGAGAGTTTACAGAGGTGCTATCTTCTTGAAGTAGCTCTTTCATAAGTGCAAGTGTATCCTGCCTTAGTTCTTGACGTAATAATGCGTGCGTCAGATTAGCGCGCAGATAACCAATTCGATCTCCCGCATCTACACGCGATCCGCAAAAGCGATAACCGATGAGCCCTTCATTTTTCATTAAGTGAACGAGTGCATCTGTCAATTGAATTTCACCATCATTGCTAGGCGCTAATTTCTCTAAAATACCCCAGATTGCAGGCGTTAAAACATAACGACCAACCACAGCCTGATCTGTTTTCTCTGTTCCTTTAGGCGGCTTTTCAACTAAATTATTGATGATAAAATTGCGAGAATTTTTAGGATCCGCAACGCCTTCGGCAGCCCCATACTTATGAATCTCAGTTTGAGGAACTTGCATTAAGGCGACTTGAGCAATACCGGTTTTATAATAATTTTCCACCAATTGAGCAAGAGCCGGCGGGGTATGTGAATCTGTAAAAATCAGGTCATCTCCAAGTAGAACGGCAAAAGGCTCATCTCCTATTAATGGCCTGGCGCATAAAATTGCGTGACCAAGTCCCAAGGCTGCTTTTTGACGCAATGAGCAGATAAAACCTCTTTTCTCAATTTTTTCTAAAATCTCCAAGTTGGCAATATCGCCTTTTTTAGAAAGAAGATCGTTAAGTTCATAGTTAGTGTCAAAAAAATCTTCGATATTTCCTTTGTGGTGTCCGTTGATCAAAATAATTTGTGAAATCCCTGAAGAAAACGCTTCCTCAACAATGAGTTGAATCATGGGGCGGTCAACGATTGCTAACATTTCTTTGGGGATTGCTTTGGTGATAGGTAGAAATCTCGTTCCAAGACCAGCGACGGGTAATATCGCTTTTTTGACCTGTAAATGCATGGTGCCAATTCCTTTCAGAAAAAATAACTTATCTTGCATCTTTTACGGCATAAGGATAAACGAAAGACTTGCTTAAAAAACATCAGTCTATTGTCGAGGGACATTTTATGTCAACAAAACCAAGCCATTCTGAAGAAGAGTTTTTTGCGCGTGAAGAACAAGAGAAGAAACATCAATTTCATAAAAAACAAAAACAAAAAAATGATCAAGCGCAACGTGATTTGCAAAAAAACTTACATTTCATGAAATGTCCCAAATGTGGTGATGACTTAAAATCGGTTCGGATTAGTTTTGTAGACATTGACGAATGCGTCAAATGCGGAGCAATGGTACTTGATAAGGGCGAATTAGATAAACTAAAAGTAGCGGATAATACAGTGTTAAGGGCATTGGTCGATGTTTTTAAAAAAGATCGTTAGCTTTGTTGCCAGCCATATGAGTTGATTTGAGAATTAATCAAGTTGGGAGTTCTTGATGCAAAAAATAATTTTTTTTTGGTACTTACTGATGCTGGCGATTTCTTCCAGTGCTTTCGCAGAGAATAATAACCCTTTGCCGTGCCGCACGGAAGAATTTTTTGAAACTGGAGCACGCCCTACTGTGGAAGCTTTGCTGCGATCAAATTTTGTGGATGCGCCGGTTGTCGAAGCAACTTCAGAAAACACCAAAGGTTATGGCGAAATTGTAGACAATTTTGATCAAGCTTCTGTGAAAGTTATTAAATGGCCATCACATGGTTTTCGTCCCGTATTAAAGGGAAATGAAGGGGGCATCGTTGAAGGCCGCTTTACCATGACCTGGCAAAAAGATGATTCTTGCCGGGCTATCAATGCTGCGGTTGGCGGCGACTATATAACAGGCGCCAGAGATAAAGATTCTATTTATGCGCATGAAGCTAATTACCATCCAGATGGTAGTCAAATTGTTTTTCCTAATGATAATCAACCATTTATTTTATTGTTGGCTAAGGGCAAAAATCCAGAAAATCCGGATGAAATTTATCCATCTGATTTTGTTGCTTTTCGTTTTCGTGGTGACAAAGGTTTTTCCATTGCTCCAGGTGTTTGGCATCAGCCTGCATATCCACTTTCAAAAAGTGCGACTTTTGATGACAAACAAGGCGCAGTGCACGCCTGCGTCCCCGTTAATTTCATGAAAGAGTTTGGCGTTGTTGTTCGTATCCCTCATGTTTTTTAACCAAAATACTTGAAATAAAACGCAAATCGATTGGTTTGCTTTGGATCGCAGATAGCTCGTTGGCAACTGCATCCATGACGAGTTGAATGTATTTTGACGTGCGTTGTTTTGCTTCTTCTATGGTTTTCATAGAAGGTGAGGGGACAAGGCTGGTTGCAACTTTTTCGATGAGAATATGGCATTGATTCATGTCCTCATTGGAAAAGCTTGTATGCTCTGGTGTGGCATGGAATTTGTTCCATAATTGTTCGACCTGTGCTTGTTCTAAGGGTGCAACATTGGGGTGACTATCCAGCAATTGATGGCATAACCAAGTTGCAAGTAATACGCCGTGAGTGGGCATTTTTGCTTTATCGTCATTTCTCAATTCCTGAAGCTTTTCTTCAGTAACGCCTATTCCTTTTGGGCCTATTAAGTAAGATCGAAATACTGATTCAGCAATTGCTGCGGCTGTACTGGCGATGTCATTTAGATCCTCAAAACGTCGATAATCTATTTTTTTAAGGTCGCTTAAACCTGCGTAATACATAGGCTCAGACAAAAGTATGCCAGCGGCGACTTCAGCTAAAGGGGAGTCCAAGCGAAGAAGTCCGCTTCCAGATAAACCAGAATTGGGATCGGCGATCACTTTGCGAAAGTCGCGACCTATTTTTAAGGCCAATGAGTGACCTATCTGAAACAGACGCAACATTGTGTTTTGCGCAAGTACGTATTGCAACTGGACGCTATCTCCCTTCGACAAATAGGCCATGGCTGTCTCAATGGTGTTAAGTGTATGCGTGACAGTGTCAAGCAATGCTGTCACATCACCAAGGTCAATGCCTAAAGCAACATGAACACGATTGGCAGTGGTCACTAGTTCATTTAAAACGCGTTGTTTCAAATCATCTGGAGCGTTAGCCAAAGCCTGGTAAAAAAAGCGATTTGCTTTGATTTCTCGTAACAGTACAGAGGTGTTTGGTTTGTCAGTAGCGCAAATATTGAGTGAATGGGTATGACTTTTGGCTGTTGGATCGATATATGCCAAGATTTCTTTTTCTTCATTAAAAGGAGCAAACCCCATGTCTTGCATGCGTCCATCCCGCCATTTCAGTGCTTCTTCTTCTAAGACCGAGGCTGTTTCCCAGCGAACATTCTCAATTAAGCGCAGAGCAAAACTAAAATCGCGTTGATAAAGCTGCTCGAGGGCATCTTTCAAAAAATAGACGATGTTTTCTTCGGCTTTATCTGCATTTAGGACAACAATGTAGCGGCCATCTGGGGTCGTGCTATGCGTTAAGCCCATTTCTTGAGGTTCTTCTTCCGCATTGACATCAAAAATTTGACCATACATTTTTAATAATAGGCTGATTAATTCAACATCAAGTTCGCGAAAAATTTGGACGGCCCTCTTGGGGTTGGCTGAAGCAATTGATTCTAGCCAAGTACCTAGCGCAATGGGATCCATTCGGCCGTGGTGCCATGCGTCTAAGTCTAAAAAATTTTGAAATTGTTCTGGCGAGACGAGTTCTAAAATCTCAAGACTATCGTTCAATCCCACTTCTTTTAAAGTGATAAATAAATCTTGTGCCGGCAATTGGCGTACGACGGCGAGTGTTTGAGGATGGTTAAGAAGCTTGTCTAGTCGGTCTTTAGGGCGTAACGACAGAAGCGATTTCTGTAAAGAAACAATATCAAATTGCGTTTCATTCATGCCATGATTTCATCATAAAAATATAAATACAGCAAGCGGGCCAGCCCACAGGTTTTTAAGAAGAATGAATTTGAATTCAAAATTGTTTTAGGTTAGCTGATGCAAGAGTTTTTAAAAAATAGGTGCAGATCATGTTAGAGCCCAAAATGCGCAATGAATTGTTACGTGAAGAGCTCGTTAGACAGAATTCCCAAGCCCTGCTTGGAGGAGGCTCAGAGCGCATTGAAAAACAACATAAAGCTGGCAAATTGACCGCAAGAGAGCGCATTGAGCTTTTGTTGGATCCAGGAACTTTTGTAGAAATGGATCGTTTTCGCACCCATCGATGCTTGAACTTTGGCATGCAGGATAAGCAAAATTTGGGTGATGGTGTCGTGACAGGATTTGGTCAAGTTGAAGGTCGCCAAATATTTCTTTATGCACAAGACTTTACAGTTTTTGGGGGCTCGCTTTCTGAAACGGTAGCGCAAAAAATTTGTAAAATTTACGAAATGGCAATGAAAACAGGCGCACCGGTCGTAGGTCTTAGTGATTCTGGCGGAGCGCGGATTCAAGAAGGTGTAGCTTCTTTAGCAGGTTATGCTGATATTTTTTGTAAGAACACCTTGGCTTCAGGGCTCATACCCCAAATATCGGTCATCATGGGACCTTCTGCGGGCGGCGCTGTTTATTCGCCAGCTCTAACCGATTTTATTTTGATGGTGCGCGATACCAGTTATATGTTTTTAACCGGTCCCGATGTGATTAAGACGGTGACCCATGAAGAAGTCACCATGGAAGAGTTAGGTGGGGCTAGTACTCATAATACCAAAAGTGGTGTGGCACATTTTGCTTACGATGACGATATGCAGGCAATCGGAGCCGTGCGTACACTATTGTCATATTTGCCTTCTAATAATGCTGAAAATCCGCCATCGATTACTTGTCATGATAGCCCTGAAAGACGTGAAGAAAAATTAAAAACATTGATTCCAGATAAACCTAATCGTCCTTATGATGTTAGAGATGTCTTGCGCGCTGTTGTTGATGACAAACACATTTTTGAAGTACAGCAGTATTTTGCACAAAATATCGTTATCGCTTTTGCGCGTATGATGGGAAAGGCTGTCGGTATTGTTGCGAATCAACCCCAGGTTTTAGCAGGTGCGCTTGATATTAACGCGTCAGACAAGGCTGCTCGTTTTGTGCGTTTTTGTGATTGTTTTAATATTCCAATTTTAACGTTCGTGGACGTTCCTGGTTTTTTACCAGGCACGGAACAAGAATATGGCGGAGTAATTCGACATGGTGCAAAACTTTTATATGCTTATGCGGAAGCGACTGTTCCTAAAATCACTATCATTTTGCGAAAAGCATATGGTGGCGCGTATTGCGTGATGGGGCCGAAACATTTGCGTGCTGATTTTAATTTTGCTTTACCGACTGCGGAGATTGCTGTCATGGGTGCAGAGGGCGCTGTGAATATTATTATGCGGGAAGAAATTAGTAAGGCTCAAGATAAAAAACAGCGATTTCAAGAATTGGTTGCCGATTATACCGGCCAATTTCAAAATCCCTACAAAGCTGCAGAATTAGGTTATATCGACGAGGTAATCCTGCCGGAAGAGATGCGACCGCGTTTTTGCCAAGCATTGCTTTTGTTGCAAAACAAGCGCGATACTTTGCCACCCAAAAAACATGGCAATATTCCTCTTTAAAAATTTAAACAAAGGCGATAATGAATCCAAAACCGATTCAAAAAATTTTAGTGGCAAATCGTGGTGAAATCGCGACGCGCGTCATGAGAACTTGTCGAGATTTAGGAATTCCCACTGTTGCCGTTTATTCTGACCCGGATCGAAAAGCATTACATGTGCGTTATGCGACCGAGGCATATCATATTGGTTTGGCTCTAGCCAAAGACAGCTATCTAAATATTGATAAGATCATCGATGTTGCGAGACGTTCTGGCGCAGATGCGATTCATCCTGGTTATGGATTTCTATCGGAGAATGTTGATTTTGCGCAAGCCGTTCTTGATGCAGGGTTGATTTTAATTGGCCCCAAGCCCTCTTCTATGCGTGCTATGGGTTCTAAAACGCGTGCACGTCAAGTGATGAAGCAAGCGGGTGTTCCTGTTGTGCCAGGTTTGCAAGAGGCCGTACAGGATGAATTTTCTGCACTCCAATATGCTCACGAAATCGGTTTTCCTGTAATGTTAAAAGCCGCTGCCGGCGGTGGCGGCAAAGGCATGCGCAAGGTAGAATGCGCTGCAGATTTCTCTTCTGCTTTTTTAGCAGCACGAAGTGAAGCGCAAAATTCTTTTTCTGATAGTGCCATTTATATTGAAAAATTTTTACATAAACCTCGGCATATCGAAGTACAAATTTTCGCAGATAATCATGGACATGTGGCTTCATTTGTCGAAAGGGAATGTTCTGTCCAGCGTCGTCATCAAAAATTGATTGAAGAATCACCCAGCGTCTTTGTGGACGAAGGAATGCGCAAGAAAATGGGTGAGATTGCCAGACTTGCTGCGCGCGCTGTTGATTATGTCGGAGCTGGGACTATTGAGTTTTTAGTAGATGCCCATCACAATTTCTATTTTATGGAAATGAATACGAGACTTCAAGTCGAGCATCCAGTCACTGAAATGACGACAGGTTTAGACTTAGTTGAAATGCAAATTAGAGTTGCTGAAGGAAAAAAATTAAAAGACTTAAAAGTTCATTCTGAGACGATTCCTGCAAATGGATGGGCTATTGAAGCACGTATTTGTGCAGAAGATCCGCGGCAGAATTTTTTACCAACTCCGGGTATTATTCGCCATTTTCGCCAACCCTCTGGTCCCTTCGTTAGGACCGATACTGGTATTTATGCTGGTACCGAAGTGACTGCAGATTACGATCCTATGATTGCAAAAGTGATTGCCTGGGGGTCTGACAGATTAACGGCCATCCGAAGGCTTGATAGGGCCCTTTCAGAAGTGACCGTTAAGGGGTGCTCGACGAATACGATGTTTTTAAGGCAACTGTTGAATTTCTCCGAATTTATAAAAGGAGAATATGATACGGGTATGATTGAGAAACACCATCAAGAGTCTCCTTCTTGGATTGAAGAGGAGCATAAAATTGTGGCATTGCTGGGAGCTGCGTTATTTAGTTTTGAGAGAGAACAACGTTTACAAACAAAGGTAAATGTTAATTTAAATGGTGGTGCTTCTGGAGCTATTTCAAAATGGCGGACAGTCATATCGCCCGGAGTGCGCTTTTAAGGATAATCATGGCAAAAATGAAATTAATTGGCATTCTTGACTCGAAAGAATACGAGATTGTTGTTGAAAATTCGGATCAGCCTCATCTTTTTTATGTCTCTCTTGAAGGTAGGTCTTATACGCTAGATGCGCACGCGATGCCATCTGAAATCGTGACTGTTCTGATTGATAATAGAAGTTACGACGTTGATTTAGATAGACTCAATATTTCTAATGCGCTTGATGGACGTATGGCAGTCCGTGTGCGTGGCCGCGTCATTGACTTGGAAATGCTGGATGAACGACGCAAAAAAATGAAAGATGCTCAGGCGACGCATTTTTTCGAAAGCGGATTTGTGCGGATTTTATCGCCTATGCCAGGCAAAATTGTGCGGGTTTTAGTATCCGAATCAGAAGAAGTCACAGAAGGACAAGGATTGGTTGTTGTCGAAGCCATGAAAATGGAAAATGAACTAAAATCTCCTAAAAATGGTGCTGTCAAAGAAGTGTTTACCAAGGCTGGAGATTCTGTTGATAGCGGTGCTTTACTTATGACGATTGAGTAAATTTAAAACACCACACCTGTTTTAAAAAATACGGAAAAATCAACGGATGGACCGCCGCAAAGCACATCTTCAGAAAACGCAAATTCATAATGAATCTTAATGCCTTGGTTAGAGACTGGAACATCGCCAGTAAAGCCAAAACTTAAATCTAAAACTGGCCAAGCAAATTCATCGGATTTGATATTTTTTAAGATCGGTGTGTTACCTTTTACTTGTCCAATAAATGATAAATACTCAGTCACGTTAATTTCAAAAGCTTGACCGAAAGAAAGTTGGGCGACGTTTAAAATTGGGTTTAAGCTTTTCATTCCACCCATGACAATGACCCCTAAATGACTATAGCTATGAAATCTTTGGTATGATTTTTCTAAATAGGCAGAAAGGGCGATATCGGGGGAGCCGCTTCCTGTTGCGTGATTGGGAGATCCTGTCGGAAGTTTAAGAGAAGCTTTAAGGCTTAAGGCCGGTATCAATTGAGATTCATGAATCACTTGCAGCTTGTTCCAAAAAACAAGATCGCCTAGGCCAAAATTTTTAACTTGGGGACGATAGGATGCTTTTCCCTTTTTGATTTTATAAACTAAACGATAGTTATCGATGAGCTCTCTGCCTCCATTGGGGAAACCAAAAAAATGATGAAAGTCATTAATGAATTCATCTAAAAATCCTCCGGAGTAAGAAAAAAAAGGAATTTCCATGCCGACGCTAAAAATATCGCTGACGCCATAAGCTGCTTTAAAAGAAGTACGCCAAAGCTCTGCATCAATATCAATTGATTCTCCGTTATTGATATAGCAGTAGCTTTGATCTCTATAAAAACAATCTTTCTCAAGTATGTTGGAAAAGACGGTGTCTAGGGATAAATGCCAGTCATTTTTTTTCAAGGAAGCCGCGCCTCTTTCTAGGCTTTCATCTAAAAATAAAAGATAGATGGGATTTTGCGAGCGATTGGTCATAGGACCAAAGCGGTGATAGTCAGAAAGTGCAAAAAAATTTGCAGTTGCTGAGCTATTTAATAAACAAAAACAAATGAGAAGAGCATAAATACGCATGAAGTATACTCGTAAGAAGCAATAAAATTTTACAATCGATATTGATTGACATACTTAGCAACAATATCAGGAGCATCAACATGTAGATGATGTCCTACTTTTGGGATTGTGAAAAGTTTCATATGCGAAAAATGTTTCAAACGATTCATATATTCGCCATCTGGAGCCGCATAACCATTCTCAGCTTGCAATATCCAGGTCGGGCCCTTCACGCCTGCGCAAAAAGCTTGCCAAGTTTCCTCTGGATATCGGTGGGGCGCTGGACCACGAAGACGTGGATCAAAGGCAAACAGAAGCCGTCCTGGATGCTGCGGATCTGAACAGAGCATGTGCTCTGCCATTCTTGTGGCACCTTCCAGTGTTAGGTGCGGATTGTTTGCTTGTAGCTTAGCAATTGCTTCTTCTTGGCTGTGACAAAAATGAGGTGGATATTCTTTGAGCATGGCCTCAAGTGCAAACCCCAAGCGGGCAGGTTGTTCTTTAGGATCTTCTGCAGGGGCACCAAGGCTATCTAAAAGCATGAGTCCGTTTACTTTTTCAGGGGCAGAACCTGCCAACATTAAAGCAATATTTCCACCCATCGAATGGCCGACTAATAAATCAATTGTGATATTTTTTTTGTTTAAATGGGTAATTGTGGAAAAAGAATCTTTCACATGATCAAGCAAATGATAACTTGCTCCCGGTGGCGCTTTATCGCTTTGGCCATGTCCTCGAAAATCAAGACTCCAGGCTTGGATGTCAGGATCAAGACAAGAAATCAAACTATCGAAACTACGCCCAGTGTCGTAATATCCATGTAGAAATAAAACATGGAAAATTTTTTGTGAATTTTTTGGGGTTGTTGGGTATTGCCATAATCGTAGACCAAGCCCGCCGGCATCGACATTGTGAGCGATTGGTGATGGTCTCAGAACTTGATCATCCATTTTGTTTTTTAAGCTTCAACATTTTCTTGCGCACCAAATTGCGTTTTAAAGGACTTTGGTAATCAATCCAAAGTTTGCCATCCAGGTGATCGGCTTCATGTTGAAAGCATCCTGCCAAGTAATCAAAGGCTTCTTTTTCTTGCTGTTCGCCATTTAAGTCTAAATAACGCATGATCACACGTGATGAGCGTGTCACCCAGCCTCTTTCACCAGGAATGGACAAGCAACCTTCTTCCCAATGCAAATCGCCTTCTTTTAAAATAAATTCAGGATTGATAAAAGCTTCAGGGCCGTTGGTTCCGTTGCCGTTATTATCTGAAGGTGGAATGTGAGCAATGAAAATGCGCTTATGTATGCCGATCTGCGGGGCCGCAATGCCGGCTGAATTACCTTCATACTCCATCGTTGCAATTAATTCAGACGCTAGAGCGCGTATGCTTTCATCGACTTCTTCGATTGGCATCGACGTTTTGGACAAATTAGGATCTGGCCAAATTAGAACCTCTTTGGCAGTCATATTGTAACCTCATTAGTAAGTGCCAGATTGTACACTTACGGTGAGCTGGGTCAACTAGGGCCATATGCCGCGGCGGGCATAGACTTCTTGTAGTCTTTCCAGGGCAATGACATAGCAGGCAGTTCGCATGTCAATCTGAAGATGTCGGGCTTTCTCGGAGGCCATTTGGTAAGTATTATTCATGCGGGTTTCTAATCGTGTGCGCACATCCTCAATATCCCAGGTCTCGCTACGTTTATTTTGGAGCCATTCAAAATAACTAACAACCACGCCTCCTGAATTTGCTAAAATGTCAGGGATAATGTGAATACCTCGGTTCGCTAAGATTGTTTCGCCTTCGACATTGGTAGGGCCATTGGCACCTTCAACCACAACTTTGCAATTCATCAATTTGGCTTCATGTTCGCAAATTTGTAGTTCCAAGGCTGCTGGTATAAAAATATCACATTTGGTTGCAAAGAATTCGTCGCGGGTCATGGACTCGCCGCCTGGGTAGCCTTGCAATGTTCCTTTTTGGCGGACGTATTCAGCTAATTTATAAGGGTTAAAGCCTTCAGGGTGACGCCAATAGCCTGTATGATCACCGACAGCGATGAGACTTGCTCCCATGCGGGACAATATTTTGGCTGTATTGGATCCAACATTACCAAATCCTTGTACGGCCAAGGTGGCACCAGCTAAGTTAAAGCGAGCTTCGTCGGCCCATTGGGTGATACAGTGGACAATTCCTCGTCCTGTGGCCTCCTCGCGACCTGGGCTACCACCACAAACAGTGGATTTTCCGGTGACCACTCTTTTGACAGATTGCTTATCTGACATAGAAACAATGTTGCTATAAGTGTCCATCATCCAGTCCATAATTTGCGCATTCGTTCCCATGTCTGGCGCTGGCACATCCCATTCTGGCCCAATATTGTTGCCTAGAGCATGGGTGAAACGCCTCGTGATATGTTCTAGATCTTCTTTTGTATGCAGACTTGGATCGAATTTGACTCCGCCTTTTCCGCCGCCAAAAGGTAAATTTTGTAAGGCGCATTTCCAGGTCATCCAAGTGGCTAAGGCTTTGCATTCATCGAGGTAGACATTTTGATGAAAGCGAATGCCCCCTTTAAAGGGTCCAAGGATGTTATTGTGCTGAACACGGTAGCCTTTAAAAAGTTGCACTTTGCCAGTGCTGAGTTTGACAGGAAAATGAATAATGATTTCATTTTTAGGCTGCTTCAAAATAGTTTGCAAAGAAGCATCAATGGCAATGACATCAAAAGCACGTTGTAATTGTTTCTCTGCAAGCTTGAATAAATTTTCACCCTTTTCCGTCGGTTCTATGATTTCCGCATCCAGATCTTTGTCTATCATAGGGGCAGGTTGCTTTGTTCTTGGTACTGCGGTAATCTTGCTGGCTTGCATAAAGATCTCCAGATCTGCTAGTAAAGTTAAGACCTATCCATTAAAGAATTTAGTGCTTAGACATTAAAGTTGGCTATACCATAACGCGTTAGTCCGGATAGCGTCCAAGGATCGTAGATGATTTTTTTTGTAAAGCGTTGTGTGCAGACATCTTAAGTGCCATTTTATGCTTTAGCAGAGTTTAGAAAGTTTAAAGAAAGAGGATTTGCCTGTGAGAAAAAAGGAAGTTCCCAAAGAAACCGCAAAGACGATGGCGAGTCGGATCCGAGAAATTTCGATTTCCGAATTTTTTGCCAAAAATCGCCATTTGTTAGGGTTTGATAACCCATTAAAAGCGCTTCTGACCACTGTGCGCGAGGGTGTCGATAATGCTTTGGACGCGTGTGAAGAAGCAGGTATTTTGCCTGAAGTGATTGTCAGGATTACCCAAGAATCAGAAAATCAATTCAAGGTATCAATTGAGGACAATGGACCAGGCATTGTCAAAACCCATTTACCCAATATTTTTGGCAAGTTGCTTTATGGTTCTAAATTCCATCGGCTTAAGCAGAGTCGAGGACAGCAAGGGATTGGTATCTCTGCGGCCGTGATGTACGGACAAATGACCACAGGAAAGCCTTCTGAGGTTATTAGTAAAACAGGCAAAGGGAAGCCTGCGATTACCATGAAGTTGCAGATTGATACTAAAAAGAATGAAGCAAAAATTGTCAGTGAATCAGAATCGCATGATGCAAAGTGGCAAAATCAAGATTCAGGAACCTGCATTACCATTTCCATGGAAGCCTCCTATAAAGAAGGTCGTCACGGCGTACTTGCCTATATGAGTCAGACCGCCTTGTCGAATCCTCATGCCAACATTACGCTTTTTGATCCAAAAAACAGGGCACATCGTTTTCCACGTTTGGTCGATCAACTGCCTGAAGCTGGTCAAGAAATTAAACCTCACCCTCATGGCGTTGAACTTGGTTCATTGATTCAAATGTTGCATGACGCTAAAAAAGAAACGGTCAGCACATTTTTGCGAGGAGAATTTTCCCGTGTTACCGAACAGGTTGTGCAGGACTTATGTCAAACAGCTCAGATAAAACCAAAACAGCAAGCAGCTGCTTTGAATCGTTCGGAATCTGAAAAGTTATACGGAGCCATTCAAACAATTAAACTTTTACCGCCACCAACGAACTGTCTTTCTCCCATGGGCGAGGACAGTATTTTAAAAGCGCTTTATTGGTTGTTTGTAGAATCGCAGCATTGGGATCAAGAAGAACAAAAAACACTTCTTGGCATTGTGTCAGAACCAGCTGCAGAAGCAAAACTTAAGAAGAATTCAAAAAAAGAGATTGATCAAGTCGAGTTTACCTTTGACAGAGCCAAAGAAGAAGAGAATCAAAAGCAGTCAGAAGATTCATTAAAGACAGTTCAAACCTTAAAAAGAGATGAAGAAGGCTCTGTCCTTTCCAAAGAAGATGGATATTTTGTAACGGCAGTGACGAGACCACCTGCTGTCTATCGTGGAAATCCCTTTCAAGTAGAAGTCGGCTTGTTTTATGGAAAAGGTCTGAAAGCCGATGGCTTGATGCAAGTCTATCGCTATGCCAATCGTGTGCCTTTGCAATATCAAGCATCGGCATGTGCAATGAGCAAAGCGGCTGTGACGGCGCCCTGGAAATCTTATGGTTTGGATCAATCGAAAGGTGCTTTGCCGACGGGACCCGTTGTGGTCATGATGCATATTGCTTCGGTGTGGGTGCCTTACACATCAGAATCGAAAGAAGCGATTGCGCATTATCCGGAAATTATGAAAGAAATTAGGCTCGCGCTGATGGAGTGCGGAAGAAGATTGCAACGATTTTTAAGGCATCGTCAACGCCAAGCAGATGAAGCAAAAAAACGTAGTTATATTGAAAAATATTTAAATCCGATTGGGGAAGCACTGCAAGATATTTTGGGTTTTGCTGCTTCAGAAAAAGCTGCAACCGTGGAAGCGTTACAACAAGTTTTAGAAAAAAGCCGAGAAAAAATTCTACCAGAAAAAGGTGTGAAGCGGCATCAATTTGAAGTTGAAGAGGCGGAATAATTATGGCTGAAAATAAACCTAAAAAAGGATCAGCTGCAAAAGATAAAGCGACGTTGGCGGTTATTAAAAATACGGCAATGGCGATTCACAGTGAAATCAAAAAAATAAAAGCGCCCAGCATTAAAATGCCGCTGCGAAGTTTAAGCAATGTGAGTTACGACAAGAAGGCTGGTTTTTTTGAACTTGGCAAAGGTGTTAAAAAGCGAACGCTCAGCGTCAACACAGTGAAAGCTTTTGCACAAACATTAAAAATGATGTCACTTAGCAAAGATTTGGTGATGAGCGACGATTTTGCCACCAAAAGAGATGCCTATTATCAATCCAAAAATTGGGGCGATGCGCGGTTTTTGGAGCAGCCTGAATCTGACGCGATCATGGATGATATCGAGGCGATGTTTGCCATTGAAGGTGTGACCCGTGAACAGTTGCGCTTCATTCCTGATCAACATGGCGGTGCAGTTGCTGGCGAATTAAAAGTTGTAGATTATGATTTAGATACTGGCGAAAAAATAATTATTGATTGCACGAAATTTGGCTCCGGTGCATATTCTGTTCCGTCGTGGGTTGAGCATTTAGAATTTCAGACCAAGGCCTCATTTATTTTGTGCATTGAAACACAAGGCATGTTTCAGCGTCTGCAAAGTCATAAATATTGGAAACAAGCGAACTGTATTTTGGTAAGCATGGGTGGCGTCCCGACACGTGCTTGTCGACGCTTTGTCCGTCGGTTGTCGGAGTCAGCTAAGGTTCCTGTGTATGCTTTTACAGATTGCGATCCTTATGGAATTGGAAATATTTACCGAACCTTAAAAGTGGGCTCGGGCAATGCTGCGCATATTAATCAATTTTTCTGCGTGCCCAATGCCACTTATTTGGGATTAACGCCACAAGATATTGAACATTATGGTTTGGAAAAAGCAACGCATCCGCTCGGAGACCAAGATAGAAAACGTGCTCATGATGCCCTTAAAAACGATCCTTTTTTTAAAGCCCATAAACCTTGGCAAGATGCTTTGCAAAAATTACTCAAGATGGAAGTTCGCGCCGAGCAACAGGCTTTGAGTTTGCATGGACTTAATTTTGTAATTGACGAGTATTTGCCCCAAAAATTGAAAAATCCCGGAAAATTTTTGCCTTAAGAGTAGATTAAACCATGCCTACCGATACGTTAGAATCGACCGTTAAAAATCTTCACCTCGATAAGATTAAGCGGCATATTTTTTTATGCTGCGATCAACAGAAGCCAAAATGTTGTAGCCTAGAACAAGGACTAGAATCTTGGGTGCACTTAAAACGACGCATCAGCGAACTTGAAAAAAGTAGTGAAATTTATATCGGAAGAACCAAGGCTGACTGTTTTCGTGTCTGTCAGTCAGGTCCTATCGCTGTCGTTTATCCGGAAGGTGTTTGGTATCATTCCTGCACACCAGAAGTGCTTGATCAGATTATTGAAGAGCACTTGATCGGTGGTCAGATTGTAAAAAAATATGCTTTTTTAGGGCATCCGCAGCAAGAGTTGATCGATATAATCGAGAACTTGGACATTTAATTTGTCTTTGCCTTGGCGATTTTCCAGCCGATCGATTTCTTGTAAGCAAGTGGGACTAGTGACGTTAATTTCCGTAATTTTACCGTCAATAATATCTAAGCCTACAAAATGCAGACCCAGTGCAAGCAATTGGGGAGCAAGATGTTTTGCAATTTCTTCATCTGTCGAGGTGATTTGGGATTTTTGTGCTTCTCCGCCAACATGCAAATTGGCGCGATGATCATCCGCCCCCGGCACTCTTAGAAGTGCTCCAATCGGTTTTCCACCAAGTAAAATGAGGCGCTTATCACCTTGTCTGGCACCGGGAAGATATTGCTGTAGCATGATTGGCTTTTTGCCATTTCCTGTGAGTAATTCTAAAGCCGATCGAAGATTTCGATCATCTTTTTCCATAACCAAAATACCGCCGCCCCCTGATCCAAATAAGGGTTTAAGGACCACGCGGCCTAAATGCTGAGAAGCTTCTATGAGTACCTGAAGATTAGAACTGACAACAGTTTTGGGCATGTATTGAGCAGCGACATGCAAACCCCATAACTTTTCGTTGGCAATGCGTAAGCCTTTAGGATTATTGAAAACAATCGTGTTATGAGAATTATGACAATCAAGCAGCATGCAAGCAGCTAAAAATCGTTCATCGACGGGTGGGTCTTTGCGCATAAAAATAACGTCGCAATCATCAAATGCGACTGTTTCTTTTTTACCAAGATGAAAATGTGCCTCGCCTTCGTTTGTGGGCATCGATACTTGAATATGCTCGACACTGGCAAATCCTTTTCCATCGCAATTGATCAGGTCTTCAATGGTGCAGAATAAATTTTCGATACCTCGACTTTGACTTTCTAACATGAAATAGAAAGTGGTGTCAGTTCGAGGATTAATAGAGTTGATGGGATCCATGATATAAAGATAGCGACGTTGCATGCTATTTTTCCTCAGAAATATTTAAGCGTAGTGGATGTATTAACCAACTTGAGGTGTTTTTTGAGTCAACCGAAACCATATAGCCGTGATGAGGGCGATCCTTTAGATGTCCCCATTTCTTCCTATGCTGACTTAATCCAATTTTTTGTCAATGCACAAAAAACGCGCCAAGAATTTTTAGTCGGTGTCGAACACGAAAAGTTTGCTTATGACTTGAAACACTGCCAACCGTTGGCCTATGGTAAAATGCCTGGAATTAGTCAACTTTTACAAAGTATATTGTTACTTAAAGAAGAAAAAGGGAAGCCTGACAGGCCCATTTTAGAAGACAATGCTCTCATCGGTTTAATGGATGATCGATCGTCTATTACTTTAGAGCCGGGCGGGCAGGTAGAACTTTCTGGGGCACCATTTCGCTCTATTCACGAGGTTGATGCTGAAATCAGTGAATATGAATCTTTTACCAATCAAGCAGCGAAGGATTTAGGTGTTGGATTTTTATCGGTGGGTTATCATCCAACAGCTTCTCGAAGTGATATTTCCTGGATGCCCAAGCAGCGATATCAAATTATGCGTTCCTATATGCCTCAAGTTGGTTCTCGTGGCTTAGACATGATGCTGCGCACCTGTACGGTGCAGGCCAACATGGATTATGAGAGCGAAGCAGATATGGTACTTTCCGTTCAAACAGCCTTGAGCATTTCGCCGATTGTGACGGCCTTATTTGCCAACAGTCCGTTTGCAGAAGGAAAACCCACTGGTTTTTTAAGTGAAAGAACCATGGTTTGGCATGATACCGATCCAGCCAGGTGCGGGTTTCCTGCGGTGGCATTTGCTTCAGATTTTGGTTTTGAAAGATGGATTGATTATGTTTTAGATGTGCCGATGTATTTTATCAGAAGACAAGGACAATACGTTGAGATGACCAAAATCCCTTTTCGCATTTTCATGAAGGAAGGCGCCAAAGGCCACAGCGCATCTTTACGAGACTTTGCTGACCATTTAACCACAATTTTTACTGAAGTGCGCATCAAGCCTCAAATTGAATTACGTAGTGCCGATGTCGGTCCACCATCCCATTTGCGTGCGCTGGCTGCTTTTTGGAAAGGAGTTTTATATGCGCCACTCTCTAGGCAAAAGGCATATGACCTCATGGAGCAGCCAAATGTTGAAGACTTAAAAAAAATGCAAATTGAAGCAGCAAGAAAAGGCTTTCAGGGAGTTTATAAAAACCGCAGTATCTTAACCATGGCCGAAAAGTTGCTGGAAATTAGCAGAGATGGACTGAGCTTTTTGAGTAAGACTCAAAGCGCATTTAAAGGCGAAGAGAAATTTCTAAAACCTTTGTTTCACCTTGTAGAAAAACGAGAAACGCTGGCAGAAAAAATGTTGCAGCTTTATCGGACTGAGTGGCAAGGTAATATTCAAAAAATATTTTCTATGCTGCCATTAGCTTAAGTTGTTTTAGAGTTTCTTTGGCAATGGCAATGATGTCATCGAGATAGTTCATGATAATATTGCCAGGACAAACTGTTTTGGCCCCTGAAAATTGCAGATGCCCTTTTACGTTTGAAACAGTAATTTCTGTCAGGTTTTTCTTGTGAGCCAACAATCCTATTAGGTCGCCAAATGCGTGTAGTAGTGGTTTTGTCATTTTCGTGACTAGTGGATTTTTTGTGCCATCGCATTCTTTTTCGTCGAAACATCCCAAAGCAACAATGCCAACGGTGTAAGCATTGTGACCTTTCACATCCGCACCTTGAAATAAAAGAGAGCGACCTTCGTATATTTTACCATCATTCCCAAGAAGGAAATGGTAACCGGCATCGCTCCACTTGTTTGCGTCCATATGGTAATTTTGTACATTTTGGACAGCTTTTAGGGAAGATGCTGCTTGTCCGGCGGTGTGATGGATAGCAAAGCTATTCCATTCTTGTCCCCATGTGGAAATGTCTTTTTTAGGAAGCCGTGCATGCCATTCTTCTCTAGCAACCCAGCTGGATTTAAAAAAATGACTAAATGCGCTTTCAAACATCCAGCTCAGCTTTTTTAGATGTGTAAAATCATTTTCTTTGACTGCGAATTGAATAAAAGCATTGCCCTGGATATCGAGTGCATTAATCTGAAGCTGGGCTGCCGTTG
Organism: Myxococcales bacterium; assembly: GCA_023248595.1. Lineage (GTDB taxonomy): Bacteria > Myxococcota > UBA727 > UBA727 > JABDBI01 > JAHFEG01. The sequence continues at coordinate 28,575 of JAHFEG010000024.1, forward strand.
ACCAAGATGTGTTTAGATGGTTGTTTACGTCCAGCTCTGCCAAATTGCCAGTGCGGTAATAAATCTCAACATCAGGGGCGCCCCCCTCTATTTGGAAAGTAATTTTTTCTAAGTAACCAGGAAGTGTTTGCGTCTCAGAAACAAGATGGCCGCTATCAAAGTAGTTCCTTCCTAGCACCAAGTCATTATAGAGATTTGTTTTTTGATCGCTTTCCGATAAGCAACCAAGCGAAAAAAGATTAACCAAAATAAAAAAACTTGTTAAATAGCGCATCTGAAATCTCTTAAACTGCATATCATTCCTACTTTACTTAAGTCTTTTAAATCCCCATTCGCCCAATTTACGACGGATAGTATGCTCAGAAAGCCCCGTGACATTTGCCAATTCTTTGTTGCTCATAAGACGGAAATACTGTTTAATATACCCATTAGGATCTGCTACCGGGTCGCTGATAGCTAAGTGAGGTGCGTGTGAAACTGCTTTTGCTTTTTGCTTACCCATTTTTTTTGTTGGTTTGGCTGCTGGTTTATGTGACTTAGCTAAAGTTTTTTTCTTTTCTGGCTTTGCCTTCGCTGTCTTTTTTAAAACAGGCTTCACTGTTTTTTGAGGTGTTTTTGTCTTGGTTACCGTTTTCAAAGTTGGCTTATCCGCAGGTTTTGGGACTGCGCTAGGCTTCTTTTTAGGTACAGGTGTTTTACTTGGCATCAATGATTTGACAGCTTTTATGTCGCGAATTTCAGCCGCCTCTTTTTTAGGAGCCGTTTGATTTTTGAGTTTCGTTTTTGCTGGCGCTGGTTTTTTAGCTGGAGTTGCTTTTAGCTTCGATTTTTCAGCTGGCGCAGAAGCATGTGCATCAGTTGTTTCCTCAAAAGCAATATGGTGTTGATTCTGTTTAATATAGGCTTCGCCGCCTGCCAAATAAATAACTTGTAGTACGCCTGGCGAAGCAGCCTCGACGCGGGCAAAGCGTTTAGTGACTCTGTCAAAGAGAAGGGCGCCTAAAGAATAAGGAGCTTGTGGGTCAATTGGTTTTTTGTGCGCTTTTTTAATATTGGCAGCAGCTTTTTCAATCATTCCGCGACGCCACGCTAGCGCGCTTTCTGTGCCTTCATCAAAGTTCTCATTCTCTGTAGTGGCAGCGTCTTCTTCAAACTCTACTACGGAATCATGTATGCTTTCTAGCTCTTCCAATTGCTTACTATTTAATATCATAAAAGACCCCACTGTGCCGATATTTTACGGCCAAAATCTATCAGCCTTTGAATTGTTGGTCAACGTTTTTCAGTTTTTGAAACTATTCAGGCCGTTTCGCTTGTTGATAGCTTTAAATCTATTCATATGCTAGGGGCCATTAGGCGGAGGTAAAAAAAAATGTCAGATCAGATAAAAAAAACACTGAAATTTGCAAGGGTTAAGAAGGTGGCCGTTATTGGCTCTGGGGTGATGGGCTCAGGTATTGCGGCGCAATTAGCCAATGCAAGAATACCGTGTTTGCTGTTAGACATGGCACCCAAAGCGTTATCAGAACAAGATAAAATCGCGGGATTGACCGAGACTAACCCAAAATTTCGCAACAAATTGAGCCTGCAAGGTCTTAAAAACGCTTTATCTGCTAAGCCAGCCGCTTTTCTTTCTAAGAAACATGCAGAATTGGTTGAGGTGGGCAATCTGGAAGATGACTTGGAAAAAGTCAAAGCTTGTGATTGGGTCATCGAAGTGATTGTTGAAAATTTGGGAATCAAACAAAAACTATTCGAGCGGCTTGAATATGTCGTTCACCCCGATGCGATTGTATCTTCCAATACTTCGGGTTTAAGCATCGATGGCATGTTGCTGGGGCGATCTGAAGATTTTAAAAAACGCTTTTTAGTCACGCATTTTTTCAATCCGCCACGTTATTTGCATCTGTTGGAATTAGTAGCCGGTCCTCAGACCAGCCCAGAGGTTATGGCCAAAATGGCTTGGTTTGGCGAAGACATTCTAGGCAAAGGCATTGTTTACGGAAAAGATACACCAAACTTTGTGGCTAACCGCATAGGTGTATTTGCCATGATGGAAATCATGCGCCTCATGAAAGAGGAAAAATATACCATTGAAGAAGTGGATGCCATTTTCGGGCCGGCAATTGGTAGACCCAAAAGTGCGGTTTTTAGAACAGCAGACGTGGTTGGTCTAGATACTTTTGTTCATGTGGCACAAAATTGTTTTGATAATTTGAAAAATGATGAGCGCAAGGATAGTTTTGCGATTCCTGATTTTTTGAAAAAAATGGTTACCAATGGCTGGCTTGGACAAAAAAGTGGACAGGGTTTTTATAAAAAAGCGGGTGCAGAAATTCTCGCACTCGATGTTGAAACGCTGACGTATCAGCCCAAACAAAAGATTCGTTTTGAATCTCTGGGCGCTATTCGGCGCATGGAAAATACTGGCGAAAAAATCAAATTTTTAAGTAATGCCGACGATAGAGCCGGCCAATTAACTTTTAAAGCGATGGCGACAGTTTGCATTTATTCTGCGAATCGGCTTTTTGAAATCGCTGATGATATCATGCAAATCGACAACGCCATGAAGTGGGGATTTGGTTGGGAGCTCGGACCATTTGAATCTTGGGATGCCCTTGGTGTAAAAGAATCTGTTTTGCGGATGGAAAACCAGGGGATGCAAGTGCCGAAATGGGTTCATGCCATGCTTGCTAAGGGGCGAGAATCTTTTTATCAGATCGACAAGTTGGGTCAGCAAACTTACTGGGATCCCCAAAACGAGCAAGCGAAGCTTATTGTGACGGACGAAAAAGCGGTTGGTTTGACATTTTTGAAAAACAATCCCACTAACATTGTGAAAGATAATACAGCTGCG
>JAHFEG010000025.1 GCA_023248595.1 Myxococcales bacterium
CCGATAGCAATTTTGCAGGAAAAAAAGTGGAGTATTGTTAAATTGCCAAGCCCCATCAAACCAATTCGACTGTCAACCATGTTTCCGGTTTAAGTGTCAATGATGTTTCCGGTTGTACACCCCCATGAATTGTTAAATCCCAGGGTTTTGGGATTCCTTTTCAATTACCGATACCGAGTTTTTACTTACACATTGACGTCATGCCACCAAAGCCTACTTTTGCCTTACATGAGTCATCAACTTGTAATGTTTTACCTTCAGCGCAACACTTTAGTGTCGGGTTTGCTGCAACGCAGGTATTCTCTTGTACGCACTCTTGCTCGACTGGCATGCAGCGCATTGGCATACCGCCCATCAAACCAGGCCGGACTGGACAATTCGTTTCATCTTTTTGTAATGTTTTACCTGCAGCGCAACACTTAAGTGAATAATTCAGCGCAACACAAGTATTATCTTCAACACAGGTGGCATACACTGGAGGCACTGCAACAGTTCCACCGCATGCACCCACAAATATCGCTAAACTTAAGGACAAACCAAAAATAATTTTTTGCATTGACACGACTCCTCTTTATTATCTGATTTTTTTAGCATTTAGCAGAGCCGGATACATCCGACATTCATCCTATAAAAAATGTTTTTGTCGGCCAATTCAACGTTGAAATGCAGCAATGTACTCGACATTCCCGTCTGCTCCAGTAATGGGACTTTCGGAAAAACCAAGTAATTCAAATCCAAGATTTTTTGTGAAATTTAAAATGCGATCTCTCGATTCTACTCTCGCTTCGAGATTACACACAATACCACCCTTTTCTATCAGCTTTTTTTCTACTTCAAACTGAGGCTTAATTAAAATATAAATATAGGCATTTTCAAATAAATGTAAAAGCAATTTTGGAAGAACGCTTTCTAAAGAAATAAAACTAACATCGACAACGGCAATTGTCGGCGGCGGACTAAAAGTTCCAACAGGAACTCGTGCAATATGAGTGCGCTCAAAAACCTGGACACGTGGATCTTTTCGTAAAGAAAAAGCTAATTGATTATACCCTACGTCAACAGCAAAAACAGTTTTTGCGCCTTGTTTTAAAAGCACATCGGTGAACCCGCCTGTAGAAGACCCGACATCAATACAAACAGCATTTTCAATTGGACCAGGCCAATTTTTGATCGCAGCTTCCAATTTTAATCCACCTCGAGAAACATACAGCAGATCAGTTTTTTTAAAACGAATCAACGCATCGTCACGAATAAGATGCCCTGGCTTATCTATACGATGATCATCGACAATCACCTCGCCAGATAGTATGCGCGCTCTGGCCTTTATTATATCAAATTCAATACCCTTTTCAACCATTGCATTATCAAGACGTTTTTTGGCTTTTTTTTTAGTGTTCATAACAGTAATTGTGCCATAAATTTAATTGTTGACATAAGAATAATACAGACATATTGAATCTTCTTTTAAAGCCGGGGATTGAATGAAAAAATTTTTGTTTACTATTAGTCTTGCCTTTACTTTAACCCAAAATATAGCCATCGCCTTTAATAAAACAGAAGCCGCTGGTGAACTATTTCCAGAAGATGTTGTTCCAATGGATGCAGAGGAGGAAATAGAAGTTCTCAGCCCCTTTGAAGCCATTCTAGAAGCAGTTATAACCGACGACTCCGATCAAGTGCTATTTCTTTTGCAAAATCCTGCTCTAATCCATTTTTTAAACCATAACCAAGATCATATTGACACGCTACATGTCAATGCTGCAGATGCTAATATTATTGAACTATTTATTGAGCTAGGCCTGATTGCCTCACCACAAGCATTAGAATTGATGGCGGCCCTGTGGGAAGCAGAAGCCATGAGCCCTCCAGAAGCTCGGAGCAACCCGTATCCTGAATATCCAGAGGAACAACGACATTGCTTTGATATGGCAAGAGATGGAGCCGAAATGGCACGCTTGACCGCGGGAATGCGAGGCGCAGATCTCAATTGCCCCGAACCTCGTCGATTTTAGACCCCATCAAGGTCATAAGTTTAGAAGCTAGCCGCTAAATCTTTTTCTCGAGTTTCTCTAAAATAATATCTGCCAAATAACTTTCGATTTTTAGATAAATGGTGCGCATGCCTGGATCAATGTCCTGCTCAATTAGTTTATCAAAGCTTATCCGATCCTCTTCTGTAAAATCTTCTTTCGACAGCAAAAATTTCGAATGTTCGTATTTTTTAAATATCTGAGGAAAATATTCCTCCCACACAATTTTTCGCTTACATGTAGGAGAGATTGCTCCAAAAGGAATAATAAGTAAGCGATTGCGAAGTGCCTCATCTTTAATTTCAAAATTTCCTGCTAGTATCGTGTACATATTAGACGTGTCAATCTCTGCTTTAAAAAACTCGTTATAGTAAAAGTTTCGATTTGGGTCTAAATACATCAACATGTAATTAGCAAGCCCATTCATTTTATCAGACGTATGAGCATTTAAAATTCGATCAGCTTCATCAATCAACATGACAAAATTTTGAACACTTTCTTTCTCTTCCCCTACTTTCAGCATTGCATTTGCAATTAAGCCAGGATCTGGGCCAATATCCTTATCTCGTGAACCAACAAATTTTGTCTTCGAAATTTCAGAAAGAGAAATTTCCTGATAAGGAACCTGCAAAAATTTAGCCAATAATTTTGCCGCACGCGTCTTCCCTGTTCCTGGCGCTCCTTTAAAATAAACAGCATGTTTTTGTATTTCTAGTTGCCCTTGTTCTTTAGCGACATAACCCACTACCAATCGACGCAATTCTTTTTTAGTATCTTCATTGTAGCAATCAAAAATAGCATCAAAACGAGCGCGGTCATAAGATATTTCCTTAATCTCTCGAGGAAAAGATAGAACACTGCTAATTAATTGTGTAGCGAATTGAGCAGATGTTTTTTCGTCTGTACTAGAAAAATCACTCTCTCCTGTTCGAGCAATACGCAATTGTTTTTCAATACTTTGTTGTAGTCCAGGTTTTATCTTAGGTTTTTTTCGAACATAAAGCCTTTCGTACTTTTCTAGTGCATCAAATGTATTTCCAGAAAAATATTGATATGCAGATGAAATTGTCCCTGACACGATACTTGTTACCCATTCAGAAAAATTTTGAATTGGCGAATAAAAAAGAGATAATCCCATCAGTGTTGCACTCAGTGAACTTGACGCCAAAATAATTGGATTTATTTTTGGCCATGGCAGGATCTGTTGGATTTTAAAATAATAACCTGCACTCAAAACAGCGGATACTGCCACTAAAAAAGCTCCGGGGACTTTTAGCGAAGCAAGCACAGCCTCCATTTTTTTTTGTAAAAAGTGTTTTTCCAATATCTGTTCTTTTTCTTCATCAGATTTGGTATTCTTATATCTATCAGACTCAAGTATTTCTGTTTGATCAAATAATCCATCGAAGTCGTACAGGTACGCGTAATTCCATGATGAACCTATTTCTTCTGGAGGTGGTTTCTTGCTAAAGGCAGACAAATGAATCAAAACCACTAAAAGAAACAAGCCATTTTTTTTCAAAAAACACTCCCTTTCTATATAAAGATAAGACTGTTTTCCTAAAAAATATTCCAGAAATTAAGCTATGGTAATTTTTGAATCTAAATAAATATCTTGGATAGCATGCAGAAGTTCCACACCCTCTTTCCGGGATTTTTGAAATGCTTTGCGTCCAGAAATGAGACCAGTACCACCGGCACGCTTGTTAATGACTGCTGTCAAGACCGCCTGCTCTAAATCGTTTTTACCAGAAGGGCCACCTGAATTGATCAAACCGGCTCGTCCCATATAGCAATTAGCTATTTGATATCTTGTTAAATCAATGGGATTATCTGTCGTCAACTGGCTATAAACAAGTTCAGAAGTTTTTCCGAATTTGACAGCTTTGTAGCCACCATTATTTTCAGGTAATTTTTGTTTAATAATATCTGCTTCAATGGTTACGCCCAAATGATTAGCCTGCCCTGTTAGATCTGCAGATCCTTGATAATCAACACCGTCTTTGACAAAATCATTATTACGCACATAGCACCAAAGCACGGTAAACATTCCAAGCTCATGGGCGTGTGCAAAAATTTCACTGATCTCTTGAAGCTGGCGACGGGAATCGGATGAGCCCCAATAAACAGTGGCACCAATAGCCACGCAGCCCATGTCAAAAGCACGCTGCACATTGGTAAAAGGAACTTGGTCGTAGGTATTGGGATAGGAAAGCAGCTCGCTGTGATTGATTTTTAGCATGAATGGGATTTTATGTGCATATTTACGAGCAACTGATCCTAAAACACCGTAAGTCGTGGCGACGGCGTTGCATCCACCTTCTATGGCCAGCTCTATAATGTTGCTGGGATCAAAATAATCGGGATTGGGCGCAAAAGACGCACCTGCAGAATGCTCAATACCTTGATCGACGGGTAAAATACTTAAATATCCCGTCTGAGCCAGTCGACCATGGTTGAACATCGAGGCTAAATTTCGCAGAACAACAGGGCTTCTGTCAGTTTGGGCATAGACGCGATCGATAAAATCAGGACCTGGAAGATGCAGGCGTTCTTTGCTAATCGCCGTACATTTATAATCCAACAAAGAAACCTGATTTCCAAGCAATTTCTCGACATTCATCAAAGCAGTCTCCCTCGAAAAAAACCAAATCTAAGCACCACTCATTTTGTTTGTCATTCCATCTTTGCTACGGAATCTAGATTTAAACGCTTCTGGTCTAGATCCCGGAACAAGTCCGGGATGACAGCCTGTCACTAACGAGATACTTAAAAAGGAATATCATCTTCCATATAACCACTGCTTGGCTCAAATTCTGCCGAGATATTTGTATTATTATCAGGAGCAGAAAATGTAGAGCTTGGATAAGCGGAAGGTGATTCATTGCTGTTTTCTCTAGCTCCACCCAAAAAGAGCAATTGATTAGCAATAATCTCAGTTGTATATCGCGTCTGTCCTTCTTTGTCCGTCCAGGAACGTGTTTGCAAGCGTCCCTCAACATAAATTTGTCGGCCTTTTTTCAAAAATTTATTCGCATTCTCAGCTGTCTTTCCAAAACAGACAACAGAAAACCATTCTGTGTGATCTGTCCAATTGTCGCCTTCTTTACGTCGCTCCGTCACCCCAATTCGCAAATTACACACGGCAGTTCCCGACTGCGTATAACGAACTTCGGGATCACGTCCGAGGTTACCAATCACCGTTACTTTATTTAGGCCTGCCATTTTTTCCTCATATTGAATCAATGCTAAAATACTTGCATCATTGTTAAGTGCCCTACTTACCCCAAAATAAGCAAAATGTGAATACAACGATTGCTTTACAGCGCCAGATCATTTTGAACACAATTGGGCCAATTTAATACTCAAGATTCGCAGCCTTGAAAACGCGCAAGATCCCCTTGCTCTGCTTAATCAGCAGATTGAGAAACTTTGAGTCTATAATGCTTACCAAGATTAGTTTTTTTTTATTTTTTTAACATTTTTTGTCTTCAATGATGCAGATGCACAAGTTTATCAGGATTTATCCGATTTTGAAAAACAGCTCACAGAAAAAACACTGGCTCAATTCAACCTAGAAATTGATCCAAATCCCCGTGAAAAAATCATTCGAAAGTTCCATGTCTACACGCTAAGCCCTTTTGGGCATGAGGATGGGTTTCTCTCTTTTCTAAATCATCTTCACATTGATTCGACCAATCCAACAATTGTTAACCAGCTCCTCATGTCAGCAGGTGACACCTTTCATACCAATGTGCTCATTCAAACAGAGATTGAACTTCTCTTTCCCAAAGTCCGTACGCTGGCACTTATTCTACCAGTATTTCCAAAAAACAAACCTTTGACGAATAATCAAGTGGACTTGCTCGTCATCACCAAAGAGGCCTTCAGTCTTCGCTTCGATGGAAATTTTAAATTAAATGGTTCAGATTTAAGAGAGTTAGATTTTAGTGTTTCTGAGAACAATCTCGCTGGCACCAATAAAGCAGCAGCATTCCAGTTTTCTCTACGCCCATATTTACTGACATTACTAGCCCGATACGCTGATCCCAATTTTCTGAACGCTGGCCTTGAATTCTCCGTTGATCAGGGACTTATTTTGGATCGCGCATCGGGGCAGTCTCAGGGCAGTCAAGGTTCAATGCAGCTACAATATCCCCTCGACTCTCAGCAAACATCTTGGGGATATCAATTTAATTTTGATTATCTTTATACGCCGCGCTTTGTCATGGATAAGGATCGCGCCAAGGAGAAATACCAATGGCTAAAAATCAATGGCCATACAGGTATGACACGTTCTTTCGGCGGCAACAGCAAAAATAATCTGACTTGGGGATACGGTTTTAGCTACCAAAAGCCAACATTGCTATCAGAAGAATTTAAGAAAACAGTCTCGCCTGTGAAAGAATTCCAAAGTTTTCTCTCAATTAACTACGATTACTTTTGGAATTATTTTGACCCACTGCATAATTACAACACATTTCTTTTGCAAGAATGGATTCCACTCGGCCCCAAAATTTCGCTTACCAATGACTTCGGCATCAAATTTTTATTCAGCGATGAAAATTTTTGGCGTCCACATTTTAATTTGTCTTTTACTTTCTTACCAATCCATGATTCGCTCATGCAGCTCAGTCTACAAGGCGAAACACGCTGGCAAAGTCAATTTGTGAATAGCCAGATTAAAACAAAAGTATTGCTGGTATCACCACAACTCTTTGGCATAGGACGACTTTTATTTAATAGTGTTTATGGCAAAAAATGGAACGATCTCAATAAATCCTCTTTTACTTTAGGAGGTAATCTTCTTCGAGGTTTGGTGCCAGAGTATTATTCAGGAACCAATATTATTAATACCAATGTCGAGTTTCGCAGTATTTCATTGCCAGTTGGAGCCTTTCGCCTGGGCGGCGTTTTATTTTATGATTTTGGTGCGGCTTTTGATGAGGATGTCAATTTCCAATTGAGTCATGCCTTGGGCATTGGAGCCCGCATATTTTATTTACCATTAAGTCGTAGCGTATTTCGAATTGATATGGGTGTTCCGGTGGCAGGACCAAAATCAGGGTTCAAAAATACAGTAATTTCCTTTGGTGTTGATCAAGCCTTCTGAGGACGAGGCCATTTTGCTGATTGAGCCGCCTCAATCGCAGGATTTAAAGCAAACGGCCGAACAAATAAACCAGGATGAGGCAGTGTTAAGTAAGATGTTGAGACATTGCCCTCAACGCACCACAACACATCTAAATCAATGGTACGTGGACCATTCTTACCTAAGCGAATCCGGCCTAATTTTTGTTCAATCGATCTTAAAATAAACCACAAACCATCTGCAGGCAAAAGCGTCGATATAGCAAATGCAGCATTGACGAAATTAAATTGTGTTTGACCGCCAATAGCCGGATTTGGATAAAGTGCTGACACACCTTTGACTTTTATAAAAGAAGGCATATCGAGCAACAAACCTGCTCGCTGAATGTATTCAAATCCTGCAGGGTGCGAGGAACCAAGCCCAATTAAATAGCGTGCCATGCGATTGGCCTACACGATTTAAATCCGTGGCACAACCGTCATGGCATATTATCAAAGAACAGCAAAATTCGACTGACTACATACAGCGCATTGGCATACCGCCCACCAAACCGGCCCGGACTGGACAATTGGTTTTATCTTTTTGCAGCGAGAGACCTGCACAACAATTGACAGGATATATTGGCAGGCAGTGAGGGGTTCCATCAGCCTTATTAGAACTAAAACACTGTTCAGGAACTCCAGTAGAACCACCACATGCACCAACGAACATCACTAAACTTAAGGACAAACCAAGGATAATTTTTTGCATTGACACGACTCCCATTTCTATATGATTTTTTTAGCACTCAGCGGAGTCGAATACATCCGGCATACGTCCTACAGCGAATCTTAGTCTGGTAGAGGATATCTTGCATTCGAAAAAAAGTCTCCTCTTCAGGCAGACTTTTTCTCGTTGCTACTTTAGAGACAAAACTTATTTATTATCGACGCATTTACTTGTATCAGATGCAGAAACAGCATCTGTATAAGTACATCCCCAGGCTCCGCATTCAGACTTTGAATTATTGAACGCATGACAAGTTGCAGGCTCCGTGGGCTGTCCACTGCAAGATGCATCAACGGTGTCGGTTCGTAATTGATATACGCATCCCTTATCTTTGCATGCCTGACTATCTGCACCGGTCTGTTGGCTACTGGGTTTGGGGGTCACGACGACCAAAGACTCGCAAGAAGGAGTGCGAGTTGTTGGTCCTTCGCATTTTGCGTCTACTCCAGGTACTATATTTGATTCCCATTTGCACTGCTTGGGGTTGTCTGCAATCTCACAGTTAGCTTTATCAAGCCCATCGCACTTTATAACCGTCCCACCACAATTGCTGCCCATCAAAGGCAATCCCAACAAAACGATCAGAAAAGAGGCTTTTAATAACTTCATATGATTTTACTCCATCATGGTTTTCAATTTATCTTCGAACCACATGGGTATAAAAAGATGTAAAAAAAAACATCCGTTATCGAGCGGGGCATTTTATTTTACAGGTTCTAAAACCAATAGCACCTGGCCTGATTTTACCGATGTTCCATCTTCTACACAGAGTTTAGTTACTTTTCGGATTTTTTTGCCTTCATAGCGAATAGGATAAAAACATTTCATAACTTCCATAAGCCCAAGTGTGCTGCTTGGATCTATTGTCGATCCCACCTTAACGAAAGGTTCTTCTTCTGGAGAAGCACGCCAATAAACAGTCCTTCCATCGGAGCAACAACATGGTCTTGCGTTGATTTTTCTTTTGGTGTTTCTTCTATGTTATTTGATTTTAAAGTCTCTACTTTCAAACTAGAAGAATTTTTAAACAAACTATTTTGGGACAGAATTTGCAAATCGTGTAGCGACCAAATACGTGGGTTTTTAATCCGTCGATAACCTTGATTTTGGTAGCAAGCTTCTACAAAACACATCAAATAATTTCTGAGCTCACTAAGTTTTACAATTTCATCGGTATCCATTTGGCTGGCTGATCGATAAGGATCCATATCAGCTTCAATGCGATCTTGAACCGCTTTCATGCCAGTTTCGATCTGTGTTTTTTCTTTGGGGTCTTTGGTCACAATGGCAAAATTATCATCGAGCCTACTGTTAAAAGCGCCTATGGCTAAAGTTCGGCCATCCATCACCGCTAAGCGAGAAATCGGCGTCGACAATTGGACTAAAGGCTCATAAGGCATGCCCGCCATGGCGTAGTAACCTGCGCCAGAAGCTTTGCGCAATAAAACAGTGATCATCGGAGCTTCTCGAATCGAATTGGCATAAATCAAACTCGAACCAAATCCCAGCAGCCCTTGTTTTTCAGCTTCTACCCCGACATCAAATCCAGCAATATCTTGCAACCAAATCAAAACAATCCCATCGTCATCACAAGCACGACTAAACGCAGCAAGCTTTGCTACACCTTCTCGATATAAAATGCCACCAGGACGTTTTTTGTCGATGTGTTTTGGATGTGGCAACAACTCTTGCACATTGGCAGCAATTCCCACGTAAAGGCCCGCAATTTTTGCAATACCAACAACAACTTCTTGACCAACATCCGGCCAAAATTCCCAAAACAAACTATCATCGACGAGACGGGCAATCACTTGCCTTATATCGTACGCCACTCCCGGTTTTGTCGAAATAAGACCACTCAATTCCGCAGGCGCATACAAAGGCAACGATGACTTTGTGCCACTGCGATAATAATCTACCGCACTGCCAGACATGTGAGCCACTTCGTCACGCATGCGCTCTAAGCAAGTTTGATCATCGGGCACACGAAAGTCCGCGCAATTAGAAAGATGCACATGAACGCTGGCACCCCCAATATCGAGGGAGCTTAAGTTTTGACTTTTGGCACCTTGAATCAATGCAGCGCCGGCAATGACCATATACGCGCTTTGAGTCATATAAACTTTGTCGGAGATGATCGGCATGTAGCCGCCACCAGCAATACAATCTCCAAATACACCAGCGACTTGAGGGACACCTGCATTGCTAAGTGCGCTATTCATTTTAAAGATATGACCCGCGCCATATTTTCCCGGAAAAGTACGACCTTGCTCCGGCAAAAAGAGCCCTGAACAATCTACCAAATACAGCACTGGCAAACGTAATTTTAAAGCCATTTCTTGGGCACGAATAATTTTCTCTGGTGTTCTTGGCCACCAAGATCCAGAAGCAACGGTATTGTCATTAGCAATCACCATTACCCAACGCTGATGCACTTTTACAAACGCCGTAATAACCCCAGCTGCAGGAGAAGTGCGGGCCGCTTTTTCATCGCCAAACGTTTCACCATCATTAACAAATGTGTTGATAGGAAATATAGCGTCAACACGATCTGCCAAAGCATCAATGCGTTCCCATACCGTCATCTTGTTTTTATCACGGGTACGTTGCTGATAGCTCTCGCCCCAACCGAGTTTGACCTTCGCTCGCTTTTGATCCAGAATTTCATCGAGTTTTTGCATTTGTGCCAAGTGACTCTTAAAAGTTTCTGAATTTGCAGCCGCCACAGACCCAATGGGCTGTAAAATTACTTTTGCCATTTTATCCTCTGTAAAAAGCCACAATCATAACCGCCAATGGCAAACTGCGGATGCCCAACGATCATTCGTTGCAAATCTAAAGTTGTGGACACGCCTTCAATGACGATTTCACCTAATGCTTTTTGCATCCGTTTAATCGCATCGCCTCGATCGTTACCATGCACGATCAATTTGCCAATCATCGAGTCATAATAAGGTGGGATTTGATAATCTCTTGTCACATGAGTGTCGAGGCGTATGGGACCTTGCGGTGAGTGCTCAGGCATGTCAAATCGCGTAATAAAACCTGGCGACGGTTTAAAATCTTGATTGGGATCTTCTGCGTTGAGACGACACTCAATCGCGTGACCTGTCCATGTGATTTGTTCTTGCAAAAACGCCAATTTTTCCCCAGCTGCTATTTTGATTTGCCATGCCACCAAATCAATTCCCGTCACTAACTCAGTAACTGGATGCTCAACCTGGATACGCGTGTTCATTTCCATGAAATAAAGTTCTTCTGTTTGACTTAACAGAAATTCCATCGTGCCTGCACCCAAGTAGCCTATCGAGGTGAGAGCTGCGCAAATTTTTTGCCCCATTTCAGCGCGTCTTTTCTCGCTAAATCCAAATGCCGGTGCTTCCTCCAAAAGCTTTTGGTGCTTTCTTTGAATTGAGCATTCTCGCTCCCCTAAGTGAATTACATTTCCATAACCATCTGCTAAAATTTGGAACTCAATATGACGTGCGTTCACCACATATTTTTCCATGTAAAGATCTGGATTGGAAAATGCTTTTTGTGCTTCGCCGCTCCCTTGCAAAAAATTATCTTTCATTTCTTTTGCAGAGTGCACCAGGCGCATGCCCTTGCCTCCGCCGCCGGCAGTTGCTTTTAACAAAACTGGGTAGCCGATTTCTGCAGCCAAAAGCATGGCTTCTTCTAAAGACCGCAAAACTTCTTGTGAACCAGGCATGACTGCCAACCCAACTTTTCTCATCGTCTCACGCGCTGTTGCTTTGTCCCCCATCAGTCGAATATGCGCGGGCCTCGGACCAATAAAGGTTAATTTTTGCTGTTCACATCTTGTCGCAAACAAGGCATTTTCTGCCAAAAATCCATAACCAGGATGAATCGCCTCACATTCTCGTTCTTGTGCTGCGTTTAACAAAGCATCTTGATTTAAATAGCTAAGCGAAGAAGGCCCAGGGCCAATAAAAATTACTTCATCAGCTTCTTGTAAATAGACCGCTTTCTCGTCAGCCTCACTACAGACTGCCACAGCCGCAACATTTAATTCGTGACATGCACGAATGATACGACACGCGATTTCACCTCGATTGGCCACTAATATTTTCTTAAACATCTAAAAATTCTTCCACATCATTGATTCCATAGGTGCCTTGGTTTTTCCAGTATACTTCGCTGATGTCTTTTGATGATACGGCGTAGAAACCTTGCCATCAATCTTAAAATAGATCAGCTGACCAACCGGCATCCCTGCATAAACACGCACAGGCTGTTTCACCGAAATTTCAAGTGTCCAATAATTACAAAATCCAATATCGCCTTTGCCTGCAGTCGCATGAATATCAATCCCTAATCTTCCGATACTCGACTTGCCTTCTAAAAAAGGAACGTGGCAATGGGTCTCGGTGTATTCCTCAGTCACTCCTAAATAAAATCGCGTGGGATCAAGCACGTAACCTTCAGGAGGAATCAAAAATGTCTTAATACGATTGTGCTTTTTTGCATCCAGCACTTCATCTTCATAGCAAGCTAACATTTCTCCTAAATGCACATCGTAGCTATTGCTTCCTAAACATTCTACACGAAAAGGCGTCACGACGATTTCACTTTTTTTCATATGCGCTAATATTTGCTCATCTGTTAAAATCACGATCACACTCCTCAAACAAAATCACCAAATTAATCCAGTCCTGCATAAAAGGCATAACATCATAAAAAGAGTCCCACGATTATGCAACGCAGCATCGCTTTATTCTTACTTGGGTTAGTGATAGTTTCCATCGCTTTTCACCAAAAACCGACCTGGTTAAGAGCGCATGGTCATCACGCAAAAGATGACGCTCTTCTTTTAAGCTCACCTGCGCTCCATCATCTGGCAAAGGCCATAAATAATGACGATATTAGAACTGCTAGTGATTTATTTACATATGCAGACGAGCTTCGCTTTTTAAAAGCCCCCAATCCAAGTCTCCTTTTAAAAGAAATGCAGCATGAAAATGCGATGCGTTTGAAGGATTCGAGTTTTTTGCAAGGAGAAAAGCTGAGCATACTAACTTACAATGTGGGGCTACTCGATGTGCAACTGCTTGGTTATATCGATTATGCAAAAACACCTTACCTAAACGAGAGAAGACAACAATTACCGAAACTGATTTTTGAACAAGCAAAAGATATTATTTTTTTACAGGAAGTTTGGCAAGAAGAAGACGTTCTTTATTTTGGAAAAATAGCATCTGAAAATGGGTATAAATCTTTTATTGGTCCTCGTGACAATTATAACGACGGTCTAATTACTTTTGTCAAAAAAAATATTTTAGGTCCAGATTTTTTATTTCATGCTGAACCTTTTGTCTCACAAAATTCTTTTGAATTTTTTCCAGGTCCACAAATTTTAAGAGGATTTCATCACATCACTATCTACCATCCTCGATTAGGCACACTCCATTTATGCAATGCGCATCTTTTAGCATGGCCGCAAAAATGGGATATTCGCATGGAACAAGCACGCGAAATAACACTTTACACATCACAAAATTCAAGATCAGAGGACCTTGTTTTTATTGCTGGAGACATGAACTCAGGACCTTACTATAAAAACGATTCTTGGACGATGCCAGACCAAACCATTGTTTCTGACTGGTGGAAAAACGCCATTGCTTACGCAATTTTTCTTCATTATGGAGATTTAAACGATCTGTCCGCCATGGGAAGACCCGCTGATCAAGCTAGCAGCGATGTCGATTTAGCAAATAATTTTACCAATAATATTACTGCTTGGTGCAAAAATACGCCCCACGTTGTTTTCACAGCAACAGATTGCAACAATCTTTATGAAAAACAATATAAAGGAACTGAATATCCTGCACGACTTGATCATATTTTTGCCAGAGATCTTCAGCGGCGTATCGCTGTACAGAAAAGCGGCTTACTTTTTACTAATAAACACCGATTTACCACTCATTTGTCTATTGAGCCGAGCGATCATTACGGCGTTTTTGTTGATCTCTCTGTTAAAAAAATCTCAAAAGATGTTTAATGCCTTTGAGGAGATAACTTCTATGGTCCTGGCATTTTTTGATTTAGACAAAACACTTCTTGCTGTTAACTCTGTGAGCGTTTGGATGCTCGCTGAATGGCGCCAAGGACGTTTAAGCAATTGGCAATTGTTCAAGCTCATTTCTGGACTGATTCGCTATGGTTTTGGCATTACCAATATTGAAAAAGATATTCACACTGGACTGATGCGCTTAAAAGGTGAAGATAACGCGTTGGTGAGTTCACAAATCGCCCAATTCTATCAGACCCAAATTAAAAATCTTTATCGTCCCGGTGCCTTAACTGCTCTAAAAGAGCATCGGCAGCGAGGCCACAAACTTATTCTTTTAACATCGAGTCTTTACCCTTTAGCAAAGCTTGTCACGGATGAACTTTTGCTCGATGACTGCCTTAGCACGAAACTTGAGGTTGACGACCATGGCTTTTACACCGGAAAAAGTGAGGGGCCACTTTGTTACGGAGCCGGCAAATTAGCCATCGCTCAAGATTATGCAGATCAATTAAATATTTCGCTGGGTGATTGCTTTTTTTATTCTGATTCGATTACTGATTTACCGATGCTTCAAAAAGTTGGATTACCTGTCGCTGTTAATCCTGATCTTCGCTTGCTACGCGTCGCACGTTCAAAAAAATGGCGCATCGTTGACTGGGGAGTACCATTAAATGCCAAAACTAAAACTTGATGAATTACGCGCTGAAATCAATCAAATCGACTACGAAGTTCTTCACTTAGCAAAAAAAAGATTGTCAACTGTTAAGAAAATCGGGCAACTCAAAAATGCCTCTGGTTCATCGATCAGAGATTTTTCTCGCGAAAAACAATGTACGGATTTCTCCATTAGAGCAGCCCAGGAACTTCAAATCTCCGCTCAGTTTGCTAAACAGATTTTGCATCTTTTCATGCAAGAATCTTTGATGGCTCAAGAAAAAGATCGCCTCGCGGGAAATTCCACACAAAACACCAAAAAAGCTTTAATATTAGGCGGTGCTGGCAAAATGGGTTTATGGTTTGCCAAGTTTTTAAGTTCACAAGGCTTTTATACAGAAATTCATGATCCGCAAAAATGCGATCTCAATTTTACTAATATCTATCCCCATAACTTATCTGCCCTTTCACACGACATCATTGTCGTAGCAACTCCTTTATCCATGACGTCTCAGATTTTAATTGAACTTGCCAAAGATCCTCCTCGAGGCTTAGTCTTCGATATCAGCTCATTAAAAGATCCTATTCGCCCAGGGCTAGATGCACTTTTAAAAACAGGCGCTAAAGTAACGTCAGTTCATCCTATGTTTGGACCAAACACTGAGCTTCTGGCTGATCGGCATGTAATTATAGTCGATTTGGGGCACCAAGAAGCGAATGAAGAAGCAAGCAATCTGTTTACTGCAACAATGGTCAAAATAAATCAAATGAACATTGACGAGCATGATCGCCTCATGGCATATTTGCTTGGATTATCGCATGCCCTCAACATTGCTTTTTTTTCCGTGCTAGCCCAAAGCGGTGAAACTGCTCATAAGCTTATGAATTTATCAAGCTCAACGTTTGATGCACAACTAAAAGTTGCGCGCCATGTCGCAGAAGAAAATCCTCAGTTATATTTTGAGATTCAAGCTCTAAACCCTTATGGAGATAAATCTTTGCAGCAATTGTCCTCTGTCTTAGAAAACATGCGCCAATTGATACACGCAAAAAACCAAAAAAGCTTTACCGATCTCATGCAAAACGGTTATGATTACCTAACGCTTCAGCAGGACAAAAGGATTTAAAATGGCCAAAATTACTATGATCAGTGGGCCCAATCTTAATCTGCTAGGCAAGAGAGAGCCAGCAATTTATGGAAATCTCACGCTCGATGATATTCAAAAAAACATCATGCATCTCTTCGGCAAGGATCATGAAATCAATCATTTTCAAAGCAACCACGAAGGGGCTATTATTGACGCCTTACATGATGCCGCAATATGGGCCGATGGTATTGTTATCAATGCAGGGGCTTACACACATACTTCTATTGCCATTCGCGACGCCATCTCAAGCACAGGTCTGCCCTGTGCAGAAATTCACTTAAGCAATGTTTATGCTCGCGAAAATTTTAGACACACTTCTTTGATAGCGCCAGTTTGTATCGGGCAAATCAGTGGCTTTGGTGCCCATAGCTATGAATTGGGCATTCATGCGTTGCTCAATTATCTATCACGTAATTAAAAAACCCTCTTCTTTACAAGGAGGGTTTTTTAAACTTTAAGAACTTATTTTCTGATTTATAAATCCCAAGCAAGACCAACTAAAACGTTGGTTGAAAAATTGTCTGATTTAAAGTTGCCTAAATCCTGCACGCTTGCCCATTCAGGTCTGGCTTCAATCACGAGGTTCGTTCCACCCATGTTGACCCAAGCACCAATAGCCGCACTCATCCCAATTTGGCTGCCCCATACAACAGCATTTTTTATATCATCAGGCTTTTGTTCTGCAGCGGTCTTGCCACCAAAATTAAATTGTGGAAACACATACAATTGAACAACATCAGCTAAACTAAGGCCCATAGCCAGTCCAACAGCAGTAGGAATACTGCTTGCCAATTTCAGATCAGCGAAAGTCATGTCGTTGCTATAACCGACTGTCGCTTGCAAGCCCATGAAAAACATATCAGTGATGTTTCCTAAAAAGCGCAGCATCACATCGGCGCCAACAAGTCCTTTAGCTGCATTGCCTGTCATGAAAAGACCGCTATTGTTAATCACTCCGCCATGCAAAGCAAAACCAACATCAAGCCCACTGCCTACACCGTAAACAACAGAACCTGCACCTTGCAAATGATTGAGTCTAAAAGAATCAAAACCAACATTTGAATCAATACCACCGAACAAACGCAAAGGCGCTTCTTCAACGGTAGGAACTGGGATAAAATTTCCTTCAGCAGTTGCTGATAGAGCAAATAGAATGGATATCAAACTTAAAAGTACCGACATATTTTTCTTCATTTACTTCTCCTTCAAATTTTGGGAACAGCATACAGGCCACTCCACTGATACGTAAACTAGCTTGCCAAATATGAAGACGCAAGCGTTTAATTAAAACCCTTTGTAAATCCGGGGTGCTTACTGCTATAGAAAAGTCCGCGAGGTAACCATGCCAAAAAACTTTGTTTTTTTCAATGTCATCATGCAAAATCCTGCTGCCCATTTATTTCGTGTACAATGTACACTGGCTTCTCCAGAAATATCGGGACAAATATTTTCGCTACCATCCTGGATTCCAGGAAGTTATTTAATTCGGGAATTCGCAAAGAATATCGTGGCCATTCATGCCTACTCAAAATCTAAATCTATTACACTAAGAAAAATTGATAAAGACTCCTGGTTATGTGAACCCTGTAAAGATGAGATTACAATTGAATACGATATCTACGCATGGGACTTATCAATTCGGGCCGCCTTCCTCGACAATCAAGGCGGTTTTTTCAATGGCACCAGTTTATTTTTAAGACCTCATGGGTGGGAGAACCATCCTTACCAAATCCAAATCGAAATGCCCAAGCAACCTCCTTTGAATTCATGTCGACTTCATACTGCAATGACACCTCTGCAAATCGACAAAAATGGCTTTGGTCGATATCAATCACAAGATTACGATGAATTAGTTGATCATCCAGTTCTCATCGGTGATTTAGAAGAAATTACATTTGATGTAGAAAATACTATTCATCGATTGATTGTAACAGGAAAACATCGCGGGGATTTAAATAGATTAAGCAAAGACTTAAAACAATTGTGCTCGACTCAAATCCATTTTTTTGACAAGCCCGCCCCCTTTGCTCACTACACTTTTTTACTGCGGCTTGAAGACGATGGTTACGGAGGTCTGGAACACCGTGCCAGCAGTGCTTTAATTTGCAAACCAAATAGCTTGCCGCAGCAACATGAAAAAGAGGTAACAGAAAATTACCGCACCTTACTCGGTCTTTTTAGTCATGAATATTTTCATGCTTGGAACATTAAAAAATTAAAACCAAGAACATTAACGCCTTATGATTTTAACAAGGAAAATTACACAAGTTTACTATGGTTTTTTGAGGGATTCACTGCATACTATGATGATTTATTTTTGCTTCGATCACAATTAATCACGCCGGAAAGCTATCTACAGCTCCTTGGAAAAACCGTGACATCACTCCTGCAAACACCAGGAAGATTCAGACAATCGGTAGCAGATTCCAGCTTTGATGCCTGGACAAAATTTTATCGACCCGATGAAAATTCTCCAAATGCAGGTGTCAGTTATTACATCAAAGGAAGCTTGGTAGCACTTTGTTTAGATTTCACGATTCGCCAAGGAACAAATCACCAGAAATCATTAGACGACGTCATGCGTCTTTTATGGAAGCAATACAATCAAGACGATATGAATGGTCTTGATGAGTCCGATATTATAAAAGCAGCCGAAGAGGTGGCAGGCGAAACTCTTTCTTCATTTTTTGCAACACTTGTTCATGGCACCGATGATTTACCGTGGAAAAATTTATTTGCGTCGTTTGGAATTGCTTGTGAATTACGGGAACAAGAAACATCGCAATCCAAAAAAAATGATGTTTACCTGGGTGCTAAAATCACGCATGAAGGCGGTAACGCTTTAAGCTTAAGTTGCCTTTTCGAAAATGGGCCTGCCCAAAAAGCGGGACTTTGTACTGGTGACACTTTAGTGGCTTTTGATGATCTACGCGTTTCTTCCACTAACTTTGATAGTTTATTATCGCGTTATCAACCTGAAGACATTCTTAAAATTCATGTATTTCGACGCGGAAAACTACTGTGCACCGATTTAATGCTAGAAAAAAAACCGCAAGATGTTTGCGTTCTTACCATCATGAAAGATGCATCGGAAAAAATTACAAGGCTGCGCCAAAAATGGTTTTCAGGAAATTAAACCAAAAAACACGTCTTCTTTATATGAAACTATAAAGGAGATTTTATGATACATGGAATTGGATTGAGGTCACTTCTTATCGGACTGATGCTCGTTTTGCTTTCAGCTTGCGCAGAGCCACAAACTTTTAGCATCCACGATGGTCTGACTGATAGCGACAGTACGAAATTTCAAAATATTGTCAGTCAATTCATCATTGAAAATGGCTTTGGCAATCATGTCATTTATTTTTCAAGCGCTTCCAATGAGGCTGAGAATGCTTTACGAAATGGAACTGTTTATATGGTTCATTCTGCGAATCAGCCCTTCATCGTTGCCGACGGCGAAAAAATCAGAAAAGCTGGAAATTACTTTATTAGCAAAAAATTAATGGAAGACGCTCCTCAGGTTGTTTCCTTTTTGTCAAAGATGCATATCGATGAAACAATTATAGCGGAATGTCTCCAATGGGCTGAGGATAAGGGAACCGATTTTGACGGTGCTGCCCTTTATTTTCTTTTGAATTATCAATCTAAATGGAGCACCTGGATAGAAGAAAAAACTTATCAAGCTGCTAAAAAAGTCCTGCGTGCGCAAATTTCCAACAGTGCCTTGAAAGACGAATTTTAGATTCAGAGGTCTACTGTATCTTTGCGCGCTCTTAAGATGCCCTGACAACGTGTTCGCTGTCAAGGTAACTATTGCGAAAAGTATTGGAAGTTCTTCTTTCCATCGGACTTTCCAACAATCTTTCATCCGGAGTTTTGAAGGGAGGCTCTTTGCCTAATGGCCATAAAAAAGAACCAAGCGGCCTTTCAGACAAAGATGGCAGCAGAGGTCTTTCAAAAATATTAACCGCAGTAGCACCTGACAAATTAGCCAGCAACAAAGAGTGCTCTTCAGCTCGACGAAAAACATTCCGGCACTGATTCGAATAAGGCGCAAAAACATGAAATTCTAAAATATTCGTTTGGCTATCTCTAAATTGCCAAAGCCCAATCACCTTACCACTATCGACAATGACTCCTGTCGCATTACCAACTGGATCATATACCCAATTTACAAATTCCCGATCAACCAGTCTACGGCGATTTAACCAACCAAAGGTATAAGGGTCCCAAGGAGGTAAGAACTGAATTTCTTCACGTGCGTCTCCTGGATTCTTCATTTCATCAATATTTTCCCGAAGACCATATAAATCATCTTTATACCCTTCTACTGGAATACGAACTGCTTCTCTGCGCAAATGAGAAACAGAGCGCTGCACTTGCATCGCCGGCAAGCCCGTCCACCAGACAATATCTTCTAAAGAAGCAGGTCCATAGCAACGCAAATAACGACGGATCGTCTCCGTACGCGCCGTCTCTGGATTATCAAGCGTTAGCTGCCATTCTGGAATCCAATTTTTAATCAAGGCATACGAGAAATCGTTACCCTTCCAGCCTTTAGTATGGGTACGCGCCAAAATACCGACATCACACAATTTGCGCAACAGTAACCGCTGCACATCCACATCTGGAATCTGCTTTTTACCGGAGAAAAGAAAATCGACTATTTGGTCATGGCTTTGCGGCAATTCAAAATTAGCCTCGACTAAAAATTTTTCCATCTTATGAAAAAGTGTTTCGCTGATATTTCCTTCAGCAAGACGTTTAAAACCACTTGCCTTTAGTTGTGGATATAACGCACGAAAATAAAGGGGATAGTCTGCACTACAAAGTAGAAAAAGCGATGAGCGAAATGCGGTCGCGCGTAACAAAGTGCGATCATTTAGTAGCGCTTCATCTAAATCGCTTAATTGCACCATTGGCCTTCGGGCCATGATCGATAAATATGCAACCGGATTTGGCCCAAAAAAACCTGGACGCTTAGCGACTGCCTCCACCAATGTTTCGTGCTCACCAAAATTATTAATTGAATTGTGATGATAACGCTGAATGACTTTTAAAGGTATTTTTTCAACAACCATTCTGCTTGCCATATTATGTTCAACCTCAAATTCAACAGACAGTCATGTCTTAACGGGAAGTCTGAGTGAAAAGCAACCGTTTAGTGAAAATGAATTAATATTTGTGCGTCCTTTGAAGAATAAATCGGTTTTCACAAATGTTATGTGCGACGTAAAGCCCACTTGTGCTTAAAAAAAAGAGAAACACATGGAGCGACACGCTCACCATACCCTTGATCCAAAAGCAGAAGATGAGTTATGGGTTACCCCTGAACAGTCCATGTTCGGCACTCGTCTTCCAAGGCCGAGTCATGTGGCGGTTCATCTTGCTTTTGCTTTTTTTATGTTTCTCGTAGCGTTATTGATTGCTATTTTCATGCAACATCTGGATTAAATCTAGGGTAAATCTGAATAGCCAATTAAAGCCTGATCTGTTTGGTCACCAGGATGGATATTGACCTCGCATACTGTGTAACTTTTTTTGTCTTCAATATTCTTTTGAACAGCCATAATGACCTGAGAAACCTGTTCATCTTTTACCAGTGTTACAATAGCACTGCGATCTGGCGAAAAATTAAACCGACCACGATCATCCCAGTCAAAAAAACATACCATACCTGCTACTGGTAACCCTGTCCCTCTGGGGATGTAAAATCCTTGTCGTTTTAAATAATAAATAAGATTAACTGCACTGCGGAAAAAATAGGCCATAGCCGGCGTATTGGCACCACCACCAATTTTGCGATATCCTGCTTCGTCTTTAAAAAAATCGCGATCAAGACCATCTCTAAGCCAAGGTGCACCTGCGACCATGACGACATCAACAGGAAAAAGCATAGAATGCACGGGATCAAAATCATCTTCAGCAAAAGCACCTAATAATGTTTTAGCTGCAGAAACAATATGCTCGCGACGTTCCTGTCGAGCCAAGCTCACATCCGAAAGCTTCTTGTCTGCGCTCACAAAAACCTCGATGACTTAAAAATTGCAGCAGACCGACTACCATGTTGTTCGCAGAAAAAAAGCATATGCAGCTACCCAGAGACTGGTAATCAACAAAGCATCAATGCGATCAAGCAAACCCCCATGGCCTGGTAAAATCTTTCCTGAATCTTTAAATCCATAAAAACGTTTGATGCGACTTTCGATTAAATCCCCCAAAGGTGCAAGAAAAATGATAGGGATAGTGATAAAAAAGATGTCGCGGGCAGACAGTAAGGCAAACAACATCACGCCCATGTTGGCAAATAGAGCTTGAATGGCAAACGGAATGACAACAGTAAAAAGTGCGCCGCCAAAAAATCCTTCCCAGGTCTTTTTAGCACTCACTTTTTCACTTAAATGATGTTTCCCAAGCCACTTTCCAACAAAATAGGCAAAAGTATCATTTGAAAAAGTCGCAAGCAGCAAGAGAAAAATAAACTGTAATCCTAAGTCGCTCTGGCCAGTCAATGTTCCTCCCGTGCGCAGGAGATACACAGATAAAAGTCCACTGCCGATATAAAAAACACCAAACAGCAAAACACAAACTTTCTCAAATTGTAAAAGCGGCAAATCTGGATTTAATGTAAAATAGGTGCCAATGGCAAAACACAAAGCTCCGATTAAAACAATTATCCCTATCGGTGACAAGGCAGCAGAAATGAAGACTAGAGCAATCAAACTCACTAAAATACTAGCGACTTGCCAACCGCGATGATGGTTCATGACCATGGTGGTGTATTCAAATAGTGACACAGCAAAAGCCACCAAGATTAAGCAAGTAAATCCAAGTCCACCTTGCCACAATAAATAAATGACAAAAGGCAACAATGCCACTGAGCTTAAAACCCGAAACAATAAATTCATTTTTTTCTCAATTCATCTTTTCTAAGAGGGATTTACAATCTGTTCAGAGGTTAACCCAAATCGACGTTCCCGCGCCTGAAAATCGTACAAAGCTTTATCAAATTCGATGCGTGTAAAATCGGGCCAATATACGGGTGTGACATAAAGCTCGGCATAAGACAATTGCCACAGCAAAAAATTAGAAAGACGCATTTCTCCACTGGTGCGAATCCACAAATCGGGATCTGGCATTTGTTTGGTATCTAAATAATCGCTCACCAGAGTTTCGTCAATTTTATCAAGCGAGATCAAACCATCTTGCACGTCGCCTGCTATTTTTTGAACAGCGCGTGTGATTTCATTACGAGCACCATAAGATAAAGCGAGCGTCAGATGTAAACGTGTCCCACCTTTGGTCTTCTCGCAAACAGAAAAAAGTGCTTTGCGTACAAGTTCAGGCAAACGATCGCTGGCGCCAATAGTATGTAGCGACACGCCATTTTTAATAAGCGAGTCCGATTCTTTAGTTAAATAACCATATAAAAGACTCATCAATCCTAAAACTTCTTCGCTGGGTCGATGCCAATTTTCAGATGAAAATGCGTATAGTGTCAAATAGGGAATTTTCAACTCGCCGCAGTATTTCACTATTTCCAGCGCCGCATCAACACCAGCCTTATGGCCTTCCATGCGTGAAAGGCCTTTTTGATTAGCCCAGCGCCCATTGCCATCCATCACGATTGCAATGTGCTTTGGCAAGATTGACAGTTTCTCGTTGATAGCAGCGTTCGTCATTGACTCATGTTTTCCTTAAATAATTTGAGAAAGAGATTGAATCGCAACACTTTCCTGGCAGAGTGCACTGCCAACGTCTGTCACAACACGTACATGACCTGCAGGCACAGTGGATATTTCTTCTAAATCAAAATCAATCTCTTTTTCTAAATGCGTGCTCAATTTGCTATTTTCCGTCTTTAATTTTGCAAGTCCACCAAGCGGGAATTGCATTTTTATTCTGCGATGACCTCGTAATTGATCAATACCCTTGGCCACCATTGCATCATAATCTTTGACATCTATTTGAGGGGGTGCTCCTAAAATTTTCTTCGTAATTTCTTGCACCAATACGCGCAGATCGTTTTCCACATCGACATATCGACTCGCTTTATTTTGAAAAACAGTAATGGCAGCTTTAGCCACTTCAGCAAATGCTTCTGCAGCTCCATCTACCATGGCCTCTTCGCTTGCCAGGGCAATTTCTTTAAGCCCTTCAGATAAACGCCTCTTTCTTTCTACTTCACCATCTTTTACAATCTGCTTGGCAATCTGGCCTGCTTTATAGATATCTCGATCGATAAGTCGACCACCACTCACTTGTTTTGGTTCTGTGACCACTACTTTTGTCGCTTCTTCAGCCGAATCTTTTATATTTTTAATTACCCGAGCCATGTTTTACACCCCTAATAGCCGAGCCATTTCTTCGATTTGCGTTTTAATTTGAGCATCGATAACGCCTGATTCTGTTTGAATCAACACACCACCACGACCCACTTGTCGATCTTCTCGAATATCGATATCTTTGACGCGCTCCAATCCATCAATTATTTTTTGTTTGTTTTGAATAAAAATAGGTGCATCCACAGGGTTAACACGGAGCCAAATATGCGACGCTTCCGAAATTTCACTCAAAGCGGTTTGCGCGACCATTAGTACAGCATCTGGTGAGGCACTTACAACGGCGTTTAAAATACTTTCGGCCACAATAAATGCTGCGTGCAAAACACCATCTTTCACCTCACTCAAAACTAACGTTTCCAATTGGGCGAGTTTATCTTTAAGCTCTTGGGATTTCTCGTAACCTTTCTTTGTGCCCATGTCTTTTGCTTCTTGAACGCGCGCAGCAATTTCTTCATCTGTTTTTTTAAGCAGCTTTTCGACTTCTTCTTGCGCTTTTTGCACGATAAGCTTTGCATCTGAAGATGTGATTTCGCTTTCTGCTTTTATATCAGATATCATACGACCTACTTAAATTTTTCAAATTTGTTAGGATCAAAACACTGCTCGGTTTGAATCTACCAATTAATCTATATATCTACAACGCGCGGAGTTGGCCTTTTTCAAAAACAAACCAAGATAAAGGCGCTGCTGAATCTCCTGAAGCATCAAGCGAAATGGGTCCCGTGAGCCCAGTAAAATTTTTAATTTGCAGCAAGGCTTTTTGTAAATCCAACCGTGTTTTAATCAAATTTTTCAACTCTGAAGTTTCTAATAAAAACCGCAAAAGACGTGCAGCATCGTATGCTTGTGCTTCTATCAAACTTGGATCTCCGTGGGCTAATTGCTTATACTGTGTCAAAAATGGAGCCATTTGTGGATTCGTACTAGCCCAATTAACGCCATCAACAAACAAGGCACCCTCAATCTGATCACCCAAACGCTGCATTAACAGATCTCCATTCCAACTACTCGGACCAAGCAATTGGATAGGGCGAACATCTTTGGCCCGTTTATGATAAGACTTAACAATCTGTTCATTTTGTGAGACCAAAAAATCTTGTGCGACTAAAGTAGGCACCACATAACTCACCGTTTTAGGAAAATCGGGGATAAAAAGGACATCAAAATTAACTTGAGGCATCACCAGATCTTTGCATTTTTCTTCAGCTTTTCTGATGCGCATAGCGTCAGTTAAATTCTTTGCTTGCTGCACGCATGCCTGATAATCTGGATTTTTCGCGAAAAAGCGGTGACCTAATTGACCGACATGATTCATAAAAGTTGTTTCACTGGGCTGATAAGGAACCACCACGGTCACTTCGCCACCCAACCTTTTGACTTCTTTGATGAAGCTATCTTTCATTTCGATGCCATAAGGATGCGTTGGGTAAAGCACTGCAAATTTCTTTAATGATCGAACGGTAATCATGCGCTCAACCAGGGCATGGGTTTGTTTACTCGTCGTCAAACCAAGTCGAAACACCCAAGAACCAACACCGGTCAAACCTTCAACGCGTGATAACGACAAATTAACAACAGAAAGCTCCTGAGATTTTTTAGCAACACCTATTGAAGAATCAACCAATAAATCACCTAGGATTGCTATTACCTGGTGCTTAATCAACAAGTCTTGCACCAGATTTTCAGCAACATGAACATCTGCTCTAGAATCTCCGATGACCAAATTCAGATTTCCATTGGTTTGCACCATAAAAGGACGTCCATTGAATTTCACAAAGGGCATTCCTAAAGCCATTTGCACAGTAATCAAAACTCGCTCTCCATACACGGCATATGGACCACTAAGAGGCAAGATGAGACCAATTGTTGACGTCGATACAGGATATTCTTGCACGGGTTTAAGCAAACCGATTTGAGGCTGCACTGTCTTCGACCCATTCGTGTCTAACAACTTCGGCGCCTCTTTGGGGGCGAGCAAATGGGTTTCGATCCGAGTTTGTGTTAAAGAGTCACTTGCATGCGCAATCGACACCACAGCTAGCAACAAAATAAAAAAGTGACGCATCATATTTAGTTTCCTTTGCTTTACGCATGTTAGCAAACTCTTTTAAAAGATCGAGTATTCTGTCATGAGCTTCACAATGCCTTTTCAAGTTAAATTTTTTACTAAAGAGTACGTATGGCTCATTTCGCTTTTTTTGGTACCCCTGAATTTGCAGTTCCTGCTTTGGAAGGCCTGCAACAGTTTTGTTTAAAAAATGGTCATACACTTGCCATGGTGGTGTGTCAGCCTGATAAACCTTCTCATCGCGGAAAAAAAATTCATGCACCACCCGTCAAAAACTTAGCTGTAAAATATAACCTCTCTATATGCCAGCCCTCTTCTCTTAAAAAAGATACACCCGATGGAGATGATTTCTATGCTGCTTTCCAAAAGGCCCACATTGATATAGCCATTGTCGTTGCCTATGGGCGTATTATCCCGAGACGTTTTTTAGGTATTACTCCCTTCGGTTTTATTAATATCCATGGTTCCATATTGCCACGATGGCGAGGTGCTTCACCTATTCAGCATGCTCTTTTAAGCGGTGATTTAGAAACAGGCGTATCGATTATGGCGCTTGTCCCTGAACTGGATGCTGGTGATGTTTATCGTACGGTCTCCATTCCTATCAAAGCAAGCGATGACGCCATAACCCTTAGTAAAACACTGGCACAAATCGGCAAAGAAGCCTTATTGGAATGCTTACCTCTGCTCTTAACAAAAACACTTCCTAAAATTCCTCAAGCCAGCGAAGGAATTACCTATGCTTCGTTACTGGAAAAAAAATCTGGTGAAATTAAATGGCATCTCAGTGCCCGTGAAATTGTAAATCACTGCCGTGCCATGCAGCCTTGGCCTGGCAGTTACACTTTCCACAAAGGCGCCGTGCTTCGTCTGTTTAACGCCGCGACATTAGACGTGAACGAGCCAAAATCCCAACTTGCACCCGGAACAGTGACTGGAGCCTCCACGTACTTAAGCGTGCAGACATCTGACGGGATTGTCTCTTTTTACGAAGCACAGCTTGATGGAAAAAAACGTCTTCCCATTAAAGAGTTACTCAATGGCTACTCTTTTAAAGTGGGTGATATCTTAGGCTTATGAGATCCTGATGTCGCCTAAGCTGTTCCCCTCTTCCCATCTTAAACTTGTTAATATACATTTCTGGCGCGTCTTAATTGCTGCCTAGTTGCATAGTATTCATGTAATTGAGAGTGGCTTTTGAACGCAAAAGAAGGCGTTATGCAACCTAAAGTTTCTTTACAATTTCAGGGTAGTCTGAAAGATGTAGCAACCCTGGCATGGCCACTCATGGTGGGCATGCTATCGTTTACCATTATGGACGTGACCGACACTTTTATGGTCGGTCAAATTGGCAAAAGAGAATTGGCCGCGGTGGGCATGGCGACCACTATTATTTTCTTTATTAATTCGTTTTTTATTGGTTTTTTTGAAAGCGTAAAAATCTTAGTTGCCCAGGCAACTGGCGCCAAGCAAAGCGGGCTTGCCAAAGAAGCCGTCTGGCAAGGTGTTTTCTTAAGCATTCCCTGTGGCGTTATCGTCATGGCTCTGGCTTTTTTTAACCATACAATCTTTGGTATTTTTGGCGGCTCCCTGCCCTTGCAGGAAATGGCGCGGGATTATTTTTCTATTCGCGTGATTGCATCGCCTTTTTGGTTTATCACCTTAGCCATCGGTAGCTATTATCAAGGTATTGGTAATACCAAACTGCCCATGTTTATCAATTTAATGATGTGTGTTCTTAATGGAATCCTTTGCCAACTATTCATTTTTGGATTTGGTCCAATACAGGCTATGGGGATGGACGGCTCTGCTTATGCCACTATTTTGTCTGATGTCGTAGGCATGGTGGTTCTCCTGACTTACCTGATAAAAGATGCCAAAATACCTTTGAAGTGGTTCACCAATACCTGCCAAAAACTCTTCAAGCTTGGTCTTCCTGTAGGCATCCGCTGGCTCCTAGACACTGGGGGGTGGACTTTTGTCATTGCCATGATTGCACGTTTAGGTGAAGACGAACTTGCTGCCAACCAAATTGCCACTAAAATCATGTGTCTCAGTATTTTACCTGTTTATGGAATTACTGAAACGGCCAGTATTTTGACAGGACAATGCACTGGCGCGCAAAATATGAAAGCCTTGCATCGGTCTTATTGGTCAGCTGTCAAGTTGGCCCTCATGATTATGGGTTCTTTCGGGATTATTTTTTGGACAATGCCCACAGCCTTGGTTTCATTATTCCAAAGCGATCAAGCCGTTATAGAATTGGCCAGCCAAGTATTAATGGTATTAGCGCTTTTTCAACTCATTGTTGCATTTTCCATGACCACCGCTGGTGCTCTCAATGGAACAGGCGACACCCGTTTTACCATGTATTTATCTATCTCAACCACCTGGCTTTTCATGATACCTTTAGCCTATTGTTTTGGTTTTACGCTTGGCTATGGCATGTTCGGCATGTGGATCGCCCTTATTTTACAAGAACTTTTGCTAGCAGCAGCAACGCAATGGCGTTTTCGCTCGGGAAAATGGAAACGCCACGGCATGGTCTCATAACACGTTTGCCAAAAAAAACATTCTAGGTCGAAAGCTGCAGTAAAACCCTATATCTGCGGCCCTGACAATGAGATCCCACCGACACCTGCGCCGCCAGCTCTTTAGAAACTTGCAAATTAGAAATGGCTGGCTGCTCGCCACATGAAGAGCATTCTTTTCGACGTTTTAGTCGAAATGATTGAAATAACATCCGCAGCGCTTCTATCTGAAGCACTTGCCCTGACAAAATTTCTGGCAATCTTAATAAAACTTTAACAGTTTCCATTGCCAAAATAGTACCGATTATTCCCGGCATAACCCCCAAAACTCCAGCTCTTTCACAGTTTTGCACTTGTCCTGGCAATGGCGGCACAGGATATAAGCAGCGATAACAGGGCCCATCACCGTAATTATAAACAGAAAGCTGACCTTCAAATTGGTCAATTGCGCCTGAAATAAAAGGAACTTTAAATAATACACACGCATCATTAACCAAGTATCGGCAATAAAAATTGTCGCTGCCGTCAACGACTAAATCGTATTTTTTGATGACATCTTCTGCATTTTCATGATTTAAATATGTCACATATTTTTCAATGCAGACAAAAGGATTTTGTTTTTTTAAACGTCTACTGGCAACATTAATTTTTTTTTGACCGATATCATTCACGCCATAGAGAATTTGGCGATGCAAATTGCTGGCTTCGACAACATCTCCATCGATTAGCCCTAACCGACCAATACCCATCGCACAGAGATACTGAGCCACTGGACACCCTAATCCTCCCATTCCCACGATTAGAACAGAAGACTCCTGCAGCCGGGCTTGACCTGTTTTCCCTATATTGGAGAGCAAGACTTGCCGCTTATACAAATTCATTCCCCTCTCCCATTGACGATTTTTTATAAATCTTCAGACTGTGCATTAACTTGACAGGCATAAGGAGACTTGCAATGCACTATTTAAAGCTATCTTTCGCCACATTCATTGCCTTTTTAGGCATGCAGACTGTTGGCTTCGCGGAAAAAGAACCAACACTAACCGAACCCATAATTTTGGAACAGCCAGTTGAAACATTAAAAGAAAGCATAAAACTGCAAGTCACCAGATCAACGCACCGTTATTCAACAGCAGTTATGTCACGTCCCTTTACCATGCCTATGAATTCATTTGAAACAACACTCAAATTAAAAACAGGAGCTCATGGAGAAAAGGATCCCGCATTTTATTCTTTGAATAATTTATCTCTTAAGTATGGCGTTACCAACGATTTTGAAATTGGACTCAGCTGGAATGGAATGAAAGTTGACTCTATGACTTTTGATAATTTGAAAGCAGACCCTTCTGTCAGCTTAAGCTTAAACTATTTTCTCTTTGCAGTTCCTCATGTCGCCGCCATGGCCTCATTAAGCACACCCCTCCACTTTGATAGCGAGGTTGTGAAAACCACTAGTTTTGCCATGCCAACTGCTTTCACAGTCATTAAAAACAAACTTGGATTTTTGGCATTTTACCATGACACTATCCTGATTCATTGGAGAGACAGTGCAAACAAGAAACAATACACTGTCGACTTCAATTTTCCCCTTAAGTTAAGCTATCAAGCAACTGACAACTTTATTGCTGGGATTTCGACCGAATTTGGTTCTCTGAGCACAGATGGGAAACATTCCCATATTGGACAAAAAACGCCACTTCATCTAAGCGCAACTTATGCAATTACCCGCGCGCTTGATGTTGTCGCACAAACAGGATTCGATAATGTACAAGATTGGCGTCACACCTTTTCATTTGTCGCTGGCGTGACCTATCGTTTTGGTGACATTGACGGTTAATTGACTTTACCGGCCACACTAAAAAGCTCCCCTTCGGGAGCTTTTTATTTAGCTCAAACTTTATCTTTTGAGGAAACGCACGTTACATAGTTGAG
>JAHFEG010000026.1 GCA_023248595.1 Myxococcales bacterium
GAGTCTGTGCTGACCCTGTGGGCTCCTCATCCTGCGCGAGTCTAATAATTCGTTGAATTAGCCTGACTGATTCGATGGGATGAAACATTGGTTTGGCCTTTTTATGCATGTGCTTGTCTATGGTTATTGTCCGACGCACCTCGGGTTTGGTATCTGGTCTTGTTTGGGCCATTGACAGTTGGGCTTGTTCTTGCCATAACGCCCCTCATTCTAAGACCCTTTAAGCGGTGCAAAACATGGGGTTTTGTAACTGTAGAAGAGGTGGCAACGTGCCATAACTGTGGCTCGTAATTGGGGCAATATGTCTATTCCAAGCAAACAAAAAACTATCGAAAAATTCGCACTGCATGCGACGGATACTGGTTCTTCTGAAGTTCAAATTTCTCTCCTAACGCAGCGTATCAACCAACTAACCGAACACTTTAAAACCCATGAAAAAGATTTTCATTCCAGGCAGGGATTATTAAAGCTGGTAGCGCGTCGTCGTAGTCTTATCAAGTATTTGCAACGAACAGGTTATAGCCGTTACAAGACCCTGATTGCTGAGCTGGGTCTGCGTAAATAAAAAATATTATGGGGCGCACAATTGTGTGCGCCTTTATCATTCGCTCATAAATAAATGGGGAGCATTCATGTCATTGTCCAAACTGGGCGCTATTGAACTTAGCCATAATTCATTGAAATATGCCGAAAAAAGTGCTGCAATCGGCGACGTGCCTATGACCTTTGAGGTTGGTAGGATTGCCAAGCAAGCGGCAGGCGCTGTGTGGGTGAGATGGGGCGACTCTGTCGTTCTAGTCACGGTTTGTGCAGCCAATGAAGCCAAGGTAGGAGCAGATTTTTTTCCATTAACTTGTGAGTATGTTGAAAAAACTTATGCTGCGGGCAAAATTCCTGGTGGTTTTTTCAAAAGAGAAGCAAAGCCGCGTGATAGCGAAATCTTGAATGCGCGTATTATCGATCGATCGCTTCGGCCGTTGTTCCCTGATGGTTACCGCAATGAAGTGCAGGTGATTGCCACTGTCGTTTCTCATGACGGAGAACATGATACCGATGTTATGGCTTTGTGTGGAGCCTCTATGGCGCTTCACATCAGCCACATTCCTTTTGGCGTTTTAAGTGGTCCGATTGCTGGTGTGCGTGTTGGTCGGGTTAACGGTCAATTTGTTGCAAACCCGACGATGCTGATGCGCAAATCAAGCGATATCGATATGATTGTCGCTGTTTCTAAAGACGCAATTGTGATGGTAGAGGGCGGCGCCCATGAAGTTCTAGAAAGCGAATTGATTGATGCCTTATTTTTTGCTCATCAAGAAGGTCAAAAAGTAATTGCTGCTTGCCATGAGATGCGCAGGGAGATGGGTAAGGAAAAAGTTGTATTTATGCCCAATCTTCGCGATGAAGAATTTTTTAAGTCTGTGTCTGAAGTTGTCATGTCTTCAGGTTTGAAAGAAGCATTGAAAACCCCTGAAAAACAATTGCGCTATAAATTAATGGGTGATGCTAAAGAAAAAACCTTAAGTGTTTTGACCGAATCACTTGGTTTAGAAGTTTTCACACAAAAGCGTAAAGAAATTACCTCTTATGTTGAAGATATCAAAAGCGAGTTGATGAGACTTGATGTGTTGGACATGAAAAAACGCATTGATGGACGTCGCTATGAAGAAATTAGACCAATTTGCAATGAAGTAGGCATCTTGCCACGTACACACGGCTCTGCGCTATTTACCAGAGGCGAGACACAGGCCATTGTCAGCGTCACGCTTGGAACCAAAGATGATGAGCAAAGACTCGATACCTTAACTGGTGAATCTTTTCGTCGTTTCATGTTGCACTATAATTTTCCTCCTTTTTCTGTTGGTGAGGCGAAGTCATTAAGAGGAACATCAAGGCGCGAAATTGGGCACGGTGCTTTGGCTGAACGTGCCGTTGAGACGATGGTGCCGGGTGAAGATAAATTCCCCTATACCATTCGCATTGTTTCAGAAATTACCGAATCCAATGGCTCTTCATCGATGGCGTCTGTTTGCGGAACGACTTTGGCATTGTGGGATGCAGGTGTTCAAATGCAAGCACCGGTGGCAGGGATTGCCATGGGGCTCATCAAAGAAGAAGAACGCGTGGCAATCTTGAGCGATATTTTGGGTGACGAAGATCATCTGGGAGATATGGATTTTAAAGTTTGTGGAACGCAAAATGGCGTGACTGCTATCCAGATGGATATTAAAATCGACGGTCTTTCCAGGCAGATCATGACAGACGCTTTGGAGCAAGCCCGCGTTGGTCGGTTGCATATATTAGAAGAAATGAAAAAAGCAATTAGTGGCCCGAGGGAAAAATTGTCTGAGCTTGCGCCCCGCATTGTGACCTTGCGTATTAATCCTGATAAAATCCGTGACGTTATTGGTCCAGGTGGTCGTATGATTCGGGATATTATTGCGCGAACAGGCGCTAAAGTGGAAATTAATGATGATGGCACAGTGCATATTGCTGCTGTTGGATCAAGCAGCGTTGATAAAGCGATTAAGATCATTGAAGATTTAACAAGGGAAGCGCAAGCCAATCGCGTGTATAAGGGAATTGTTCGAAGGCTAATGGATTTTGGAGCTTTCGTTGAATTGTTTCCTGGCACAGAAGGTCTTTGCCATATTTCTGAGATTGCCGATGCTAGGGTCAACCAGGTAGCGGATGTTCTTTCAGAAGGGGATGAAGTAAATGTCGCAGTTCTTAGCATTGATCGAGATGGAAAAATTCGATTAAGTCGAAAGCGCGCGGTTGGAAAAAATCCTGGCGATTTGATTTAAACTTCACATGGCAAAAAGATGCACGTATTACAGTCCTGCTATTTTATATTTTTTTTGAGTCTTTTTTTTCCATCGTTAGGCTTTGTAGAAAGAATAGATGGCCCTGCTGATTTCCGTTTGATTATTACTGGAGGAATCAAAGGGGTGCATGGCAGTGAACGTGCTTTTTATGGATCACCACTATTTCGTTTAAGTCAGCTCTCAGACACTGAGCTGGGTCCTTTTGTCCTTCAAGATGCCAATTTTGTGGCATTTCGATACAAAGATGTGGTTTATTTTTCATTTGAAAAAATCGAAAAAAATATTTTGGTGCAAACAGAATTGGCACAGAAAAGTCTTGTTCAGCAGGGAACAGTACAGGGATTGTTTGGTGCGCAGGCCTTTGGTTTTTCCTTCAATGATAAAGGTACAATTGAAAAATTAGATAATAACTTTCTCCGTCGTGAGCTGAGCGGTATTTATGGACAATTTAAATGGGAATTGCACCAAATAGGAGTAGTTCATATATTTGCCATTGATATTTCTGGCGAAAAAAATAAAATTCAATGGCCCAAGGAAGTAGCGGAGATTGATGATATTGAAGCGGTGGCTGGTGTTTATCCGCAAGTTAATAAAAAGACAATTTTCTTTCCAAGACAGCTGGCGTCAACTGCGCGTGTTTTTGGCATTGTGGATCAGCTTTTATCGCAACGTTCGCAGATTCCGACACGTTATTTAGATCTTGGCGATGCGCTTTTGAGCTCTGATAATGAATCTCTGGCCATGGCTAAGCAAACCCATGCGTTGCTGATGGCGCGAAATCCAATTGCGTTGGGCGCTAGTCGTTATGATTTAAGTGCCTTGTATCAAGATAAAACACTATTAGAAAAAGCACCATATGTGTTAGCGCTTCATGGCGATCCTGCCGCGCTTCAATCCCGCATTGCCAACGTGGGAGATATGAAAGTACAGTTTTCGGCGCTAGGGGACATGGTCGATCTTGCACAAGGCTTTTTCCCTAAAGGTGTTTCCTCTTTAACTTTACAGCAATCTATTCAAAAATCAGGTGCGAGTGCCAGCAAAGCGGATCTGGTGATTGGACTTGCTGACAATGGCAATAGTGCAGGTGCAGCTATTTCTTCTCCTGTATTTGATGCAGTGTTATCTCTTGCTTCAGATATAAAAGGCGCATTGCCAGCGCGCGATGATATTGATTTAGAAAATAATCATCAAGAAGGTCTTAATTCCGTAGCGCCGCTGGTTAGAGTTTCAGCCTCAGATGTGACGGAAGTTTTAGTTTGGGCAGATAAAAAAGGTTATATTAATCGTTTAGAAATACGTCGTTATCCTGTTATTGATGGTGGTCCTGAGGCAAAAGATGCCGAGGAGTTTTTAAAATTAAATGAAGACCACCTTGCTTTAGGGCATTTGGGTTTGCCCGAAAAAGAAGTGAAAGGTAAAAAACATGCTTGGGTTCAAGCTGACTTCGACGCTATTTTAGGTGGTATTTTGCTTGCGGCGCAACCAAATACTGAACTAGCGATTCTGGATCAGACTGCAACGGCAACCCCAATTTATTCTACTGTCCCAAAGAGATTGGCACAAAGTTTACTGGAAAGGCCCGGCAGGGCAGTGCACTTATCTCTCCAAGGGATGTATATTAAACGTATTTTAAAAGCTGCAAAAGAAAATCAGTTTGGGTTGCCAATTATTTTAATTGGTGGCGATTCTAAAAAGGGGACCATCGGACAACGTGCGATTAATGATATTGAATCTTATCGTATTGTAGTGACTGAAAAAGTTCTTATCGCCATCGATGACTTCATGAAAAGAGAAGGGCTATTTGCTAGTTCAACTTTAGCCGCAAGCTCTTTGCAAACATCTTTGTTTGAAGGTAGCAAAGATTCGTTGAAAATGTTGAGTGAGCTTAGAAAACGAGATACCAAAGGTACTATTTCTATTGGAGAAAAACGCGATTTGCTTGATGCCTCAGCGTCTATTCCGGAAATTGTTCATGCAGCTTTAGAAGCTGGTATTACCAATAAAGATACAAATCAATTTATAAAAAGTGCCCCAGGTAATAGAGGTTATGCTTTAGTATTTGATGTTTCCGACTTAGACTTTGGATTGAAAACCAACCATAGTAGTGGGGATTTGCCAGTATGGCAAAGTGAACATCAAGAGAACCGATCTGGATTTACCGAAGCTAGATTTTGGGATCAAAATTATTTAAACATTTTAATTTATGCAAAAGCAGCATTGAAATATCATGGTCCTCTAATTGATGCAGAGCTTGGATTTAGTGAAAAATTTTTCCAGCCAAACAGTGAGAGTTCTGATGATATTAAGAAACTTGCAAGTACTCTAGACAAGAATAGAAAAGATTGGACTCTGGAAGACGTAAAAAACGTTAAGGGAACCTTTTTTAAGATTCGACCTATTAAAGATACAACTAAAATAACTGCTGAAGTGCGTTTACCGTTTGCCCGAGTGGCAGAAAACCCTTTTTTACCTGTTTTAGGTCTGAGCGCTTTAGCAAATTTTGCTTATGAAACTCAGTTATGGCCGAATATTTGGATGAGCAATTTGTCTCCTAAATATTGGCCGCAACGTGTCAATGATAGCCGGTTATTGCTTGGTATCGGTGGAAAACCAAAAGCAATTCTAGAAAATTTTCAAGTTGGAGCTGTTTTGGGTTATGATTTTAGCCGCGACTTAGCAGTCCAATCGTTTGCTTCTGGTTTTGAAGTAGGCGCATCTGGCAAATGGAATATTGGTACGTTGGTTTTTAGACTAGAGTCCTCAGTGCGTAAAATGTTTCCTATTACGACCCCTGAAAAAGGCCGCATGGGCATGATTTGGTTGACCGATAGTAAGGTAGAAGTACCGATTTATGGCGGATTTAGTTTGTCGGCGCTGCTTAATTTTACTGTGGGTGCCCAGATGGATGACCCATGGCGCTTGGGTAGCAATACGCTCTTTGGTTTGGCGTTATCTTATGGTGGTAACTTTAAATGGCTGCTTTAGATGTCAAAGCGTCAGCCCAAGAAGCCATTTGTAATTGCCGAAGCTGAACGCCGCCTTTTTTTAGATGCGATTGAGCAACTGCCAGCACATACCTCAAATATGATCAGTGATGCAGTGGAGTTACCTTCACCTCGGCTAAAAAAAGATAAAACAATCGATGCAACACTTGATTTACATGGCTTGACGAGAGAAGCTGCATCGCAGCGTCTTAAAATTTTTATTGCCCGCTGTCTGTTTTTGGGGCACCGGCGAATTCGTGTGATTCATGGTAAAGGAAGTGGCGTCTTGCGCGAATACGTACGACGCTTTTTGGCAGAAAATTCTTCTGTAACCATGATATTGGATGCGAGCGGCCGTTTAGGTGGTGACGGGGCGGTGATTGTCCATTTGAAAAAAAGAGAAATAAGTGGCTTTATCAATTAATTATGAGCATGTACTAAGCCCAGAGCAATACGCCGTTGTGATGGCGAAAGCGCAGCCTTTGCTGGTATTGGCAGGTGCTGGTTCGGGAAAAACAAGAACTTTGGTTTATCGGGTCGCTAAGTTTATTGAAGACGGGATTCCAGCCAAGGCAATTTTATTACTGACATTTACCAATCGTGCTGCGAAAAGCATGTTAAGTCGCCTGGAGCAACTTCGTGGCGACGATGGACGTCTGGTGTAGGGCGGCACTTTTCACCATGTTGCTTTGCAATACTTAAGACAGCATGCGCCGGCTTTAAATTATACCACTCATTTTACCCTGCTGGACCGTGCTGATGCCAAAGAAGTCATGGAGGCGGTTCTTGCTGAAAAGTTGGCGGAATTATCTCATAAAAAATTACCAAAAGCGGATGTTTTACTCGAAATACTTTCCTTGGCCATGAACACTTTGACACCGATGCATGAAATCATTTTCTCGAGATTTCCTCGGTTTTATATTTGCACAACAGAAATTGGGCAAATCGCCCTGGCCTTTATGGAAAAAAAACTGGCTATGAATGTCATGGATTTTGATGATCTATTAATTAACTTTCGGTTGCTTTTGACGGAGCATCCCGTCATTAGCGATTTAATTCAAAAAGAGATTCAAGCTGTTTTGGTCGATGAATATCAAGACACCAATCGTCTGCAAAGCGAGATTGTCGATGCGCTGGTTTCTTCCCATCGCAATCTAACGGTGGTCGGTGACGATGCGCAAAGTATCTATGGTTTTCGTGGAGCAGACATATATAATATGCTCGAATTTTCCAAGCGCTATCCCGATGCTCTTTTGCTCTCTTTAAATACTAATTATCGCTCGACGGCGTCGATTTTAGGTGTAGCCAATACTTCTCTTACTCATGCGCAAGTTGGTTTTAAAAAAACGCTTATTCCTGCTCGTCTAAATGGGGAGTCTCCGGCGCTGGTTTCTTGTCAAAATGCATCGCAACAAGCGAATTTTATTGCGCAGCGTATTCTTGAACTTCGAAAATCGGGCGTAAAACTTAGTGAAATTGCTGTGCTCTATCGTGCCCATCATCATGCGATTGAAATTCAAATGGAATTACTTCGTCGCCGTATTCCTTTTCAGGTACGTTCGGGAATTAAATTTTTTGAACAGGCTCACGTGAAAGATGTGATGTCCTATTTGCGCTTTATCTATAATCCAGATGAAGCATTTAGTTTTAAAAGAGGCATCAAACTTTATACTGGTGTGGGGCGTGTCACTGCCGATAAAACGTGGCTGCTTTACCAGGCCGCGCAAAAAAAATCAGGTGGCGACATGCTTAGTTCTATCCAATTACTGTTGCATGATTCACAACGAGATTTATCGAAAGCTGGAGTGGTTCCCTTTTTAGAATTGCTGGGCAGGCTGATTCCCATGGTTAAAACTAATTCGGTGAGCGAACTCATCAAATATGTGCTTAAAGCAGGGTATGAAGACTATTTGCTGAAAAGTTTTTTTAACGCGAAGGATAGAATTGACGATATTTCGCAATTGGCTGAATATGCCTTATCCTATGGTTCTTTTGAATCTTTCTTAAATGAACTTTTGCTGATGCAAAATTTAGACGCAAAGTGCAATGAAGAAGACGAAGAGAAGGTTTCCTTGTCCAGTATTCATCAATCCAAAGGCCTCGAATGGAGCCATGTGTTTGTGGTGTGGCTTTGCGAAGGGCGTTTTCCTTCCGAATTTTCTTTACGAGAGAGAAAAGGAATTGAAGAAGAGCGTAGGCTTTTTTATGTGGCTATTACCAGAGCAAAAGACTTTTTGTCTTTATGTTATCCGCGTAGTTATTTGCAAAATGATGGACGCGCACAAAAATTAATTAAATCACGTTTTATTGAAGAACTTTTATCTGGCAACTCTGCCGCCCAGTTGGAAAATTGGATTTTGGAAGAAGAAAATGAAATTGCTGCAACCGTTTAAAAATTGGATTCTAAAGTCGACACTTTATTTACTTCCCAAAAATATGATGTCTTGCTTTATGGGCAAGCTAGTTAGTTTGCAATTTCCCCAGTGGTTTGTGCAAAAACAAGTTCTCTTTTTTGCCCATTGGTTTGGGATTAATTGGGGTGATGTCAAAAATCCAATTGACCAATTTTCCTCACTGCAGTCATTTTTTACACGGGAATTAAAAAAAGAAAATCGCCCTATTGAGATGGACGAAAACGCAATAGTATCCCCCTGCGATGGCGCCTATGGCCAATCAGGTTCAATTCATGCAGGACAGCTTTTACAAGTGAAGGGTAAGACTTATGATGTGTCATCGTTACTGGGGGATTCGCAGTTGGCCGCGCAGTTTGAAGGTGGAAGCTTTGCGACACTGTATCTTTCTCCTCGTGATTATCACCGGTTTCACTCACCTTTTTCTGCTCAAGTTTTAGAAGCCATTTATTTGCCAGGCTATTTGTGGCCAGTGAATCCATGGGCTGTGAGCAATATTGATCAATTATTTTGTGTGAATGAACGGCTGGTGAGTGTTCTTGCGCGTCGGGAAGATTTAATGCCTGCAGCAATCATTGTCGCGGTAGGAGCAACCATGGTTGGAAAAGTACGGGTTCGTTTTGATGCAAATTTAACCACCAACTCTTGCCAGAGAAGCAAAATTCATCGTCAATATAATGGGAAAACATTTTTGAAAGGCGAAGAATTGGGTTTATTTGAATTTGGTTCAACGATTGTTTTGTTGATTCATCCTAAGGCTGGCCGGTTGGATTTAAAACCCCTACATGCTGAAATCAAAATGGGACAACGAATTGGTCGCTTGCTTTAAGTCATGATATGTCTTGGCATGTGATAAATGGTGTGGTGTGAAATGCAACGTTTACAAGACAAGAACAATCAAATCTTTCGCGGGGTGCAAGTCGCGGCGGCAATTTGCATCATTTGTACTTTGGTCATTGAATTTTCGATGGACCTGTTACTGTCTGCTTTTTGGCGCAGCGTTGTGATCGGTCTTGATGTTACTTTGGTCTTGGGCTTTGCTAGCTATTTATTGCAGATGGCTATTTTAAATCGATCCAATTGGACTAATCTGCTTATTGTTGAACGGGTCAACTTGCTGGTCTTATTTTTTGCTTTTATCATGTTGCCCATTCCAAGACTGAGCGCTGCGGTTGTTGCCCTGCGGCTGCTTATCAATATTTTATTTTATGCGATGGATACTTCATGGGGAAAGAAATGGGTGGATCATGTCCATTTGCGGCCCAGTCAAACGTTGGCTTTAAGTTTTTTAGGAATTATTTCTGTTGGTACTTTTTTGCTTATTTTTCCTGCTGCTACCGTCGATGGAAAAGGAACTCATTTCTGGGATGCTCTTTTTACCATTACCTCTGCTGCCTGTGTTGTAGGTTTAAATGTCGTTGATGTCGGCACTTATTTTTCCCAATTTGGGCAAGCCGTTATTCTTTGCACCATTCAAGTGGGCGGCTTGGGTATTATGGTGTTATCTGCCGCATTTGCCGTTTTAATTGGAACCCAATTGCATACGAGACGTCAGGTTGGTTTGTGGGCGATTTTAGATGTGTCAACGTCGAATGGCTTAAAATCACTAATTAAGGCTGTGGCCGCAGGCACTTTTATTGCTGAATTTTTTGGGGCAGTTTTTTTGTTTTTCAGTTGGGGAATTGAATTTTCTTCTTTTGGTGAACGGGTTTGGTGGTCGATTTTCCATTCAGTTTCTGCTTTTTGTAATGCTGGTTTTGGTTTGGCTCCTAATTCCTTAATGGTCTTTGTAGGCAATAGCTGGGTTTGTTGTATCATAATGGTGTTAATTACCCTGGGTGGTATCGGTTTTTTTGTGATGTCGGATTTGACAAATCCCAGTGTTTGGGTCGTCAAAAATCCAACAGCCATTTGGAATCGTTTACATGTTCAAACCAGAGTTGTTATCGTATCGACATTGTTGCTAGATGTCGTTGGAATGCTGCTCTTTTTATTTTTTGAATATAATGGCGTGCTTTTAGAGTTGAGTATTTTTGATAAAATAATGGCTTCTTTATTCCAATCGGTATCACTTCGCACAGCTGGCTTCAATGTGGTTTCTATGGGCGCGCTTAGCTCGGTGACGGTATTGTTTAGTGTTATATGGATGTTTATTGGCGCTTCACCCGGATCTACTGGTGGTGGTATTAAAACGACGACATTGGCAGTTGCCTTGATGTCAGTTAGGGCCATGTTAACTGGCCGCGATGAAGTTGAATTAATGGGTAGACGTATTCCTTCTGTTATTGTTAATCGTTCTTTAAGCATCATCTTAATTTCTGCAGTCGCTATCGCTTTTATATTGATGCTGATGCTAGCGACTCAAACAATCTCTTTTGAGCGTCTTTTATTTGAAGTCGTTTCTGCGTTTGGGACTGTTGGTTTGTCGATGGATGCGACAGGTGAATTAAGTCAGCTAGGCCGGTTTTTTATTATTACCTTGATGTATATGGGACGAATTGGTCCTTTGACGCTCGCGCTTGCTATTGGAGAGCGCATGCGACCAAAGGGATATCAATTTGCAGAAGGTCGCTTAGCTGTAGGCTAAAAGGAGTGCGTTGCTTTGAAACTATTTGTGGTAATTGGCCTTGGACAATTTGGTCGGCACACTGCCAAAACTTTATTTGCTGGCGGTGGCGATGTACTTGCTATCGATAAAGATGAGCTCCGCGTTGAGCGAATTAAAAATGAAGTAGGTCAGGCTATTTGTGCAGATGCAACAGATATCGATATACTACGTTCTTTGGGGGCATCAAAAGCAGATACTGCAATTATTGCGC
Source organism: Myxococcales bacterium (assembly GCA_023248595.1). Classification (GTDB taxonomy): domain Bacteria; phylum Myxococcota; class UBA727; order UBA727; family JABDBI01; genus JAHFEG01. The sequence goes on from JAHFEG010000026.1 coordinate 11,040, forward strand.
TTGGAGAAACAGACCTTGAAGCAAGTATTATGATCTGTACTGCTGTGAGTGATTTAGGTGTCGGCCGGTTGATTGTTCGTGCTGCTACTGAATTACAAGGACGAATTTTAACACGTGTCGGTGCAACACGGGTGATTTATCCTGAAAAGCAAATGGGCGAGCAATTAGCCACTTCGATTTTGTCGTCGGGTGTTTTGGATCAAGTTGTGCTTTCAACTGGCCAAACCGTTGCTCATATTAGTCCCAGGCAAGACATGATAGGGAAAACATTAAAAGAAGCTCAACTGACGGAGCGTTATCGCCTCGCTGTGATTGGGATACAAAGACCCAAAAGGAGCGTGGACGATAAAGGCGAGTTGCACGAAGAATTAAAATTGTATTCTGTGCCTCCGCCAGATTCTATCATTAGTGAAGACGATATATTAATTGTCGTGGGTAGCCAGGCGCAAATTGAAACGATTGCACACAGGGATTCGTTTTGAGTAAAACTTATTTTAGCTATCTTTTTACCGCTGCACGCACAGCGCTAGCCAGTCCTCGTCAGGTAGAGCTGATGCAGTGGATTGGGACGGGCCCCAGCATTCGAGCAAGAGCAAGATTTGCCTTAGTTGCTGCATTTTTGGTTGCAACACCAACACTCTTTATTGGAGTTATGCAGACCGATAGCGTTTCAAGGTACGCACAAACATTAGATGAAAGTGACTTGTTTTGGCAAAAAATAGGTGTGGTGCGACTTAGTATTGAAAGTGTCCGTGTGGCAATTTGGCGTTATGAGGCCCAGCCAGAAATCGAAAATGAGCGGCTGCTTTTACAAGATGTTCAGAATTTGCGCACACAGCTTTTTAGTTTGTACGCTAAAAAGCCTAAAGGTATAGAATCTGGCTTATCGTCTCAGTTAGGCAATATTTCCATCAAGCTTGAAAATTCAGTGCTCTATGGTTTAAAAAAATCAGGCATCACCCAAGAAAGACTTGGCAAAGAAGGCATGAACTTGGCACATTTAACTTTAACAACGCTGAGTCATGATTTGCAGAATTTAGAAAATCAGGTAAGTGAGATAATTGGGCCACGTCGCAAAGCGGCGATGGATGCCTTGTCTCGAGTTGGCAGAAATCAACTTGTTTTATTTTTGATTTTATTATTTGCAATTCCTGTATTCATTGGTTTTGTCCCAGGTTGGTTGGTTGCTCCATTGATTAGGTTGAAAGGTATTGAACAGCGGATTGAACAAGGTCGTATTCGTGACTTAAGCGTTTCAGGTCGCGATGAAATTTCTCAATTAGCAAGAGCTCTTAGAAATGCCTTGGTTTTACGCGAAGAATTAGATCAAAGAAAATCGGCTAAAATATTTGAAATTCGCAATGTCTTGCGCGCAGTGATTAATCATGTGGTCGAGCCTGTTTTAATTATCGATAAAGCGGGCCGTATTAATTATGCAAACGAAGCTGCTGCACATTTGATAGATGTGGAAATCCATCATTTAGAGGGCAGCGGATTAAAGGAGCATATTTTCGCTCCAGAGTTAGAACAAGCATTTATTAAGGCGAGACAAGGTGATGTGGCAGCGAATGGATTAAAAGTCACCCTGGAATTGGGAGGTGGACGTGTTGAAACCTTGAATGCTAATTTAAGTGCGGTCCATGAGCGTCAGGGCGGTATATCGCGTGTCGTTCTCGTTTTGACAAAAGTAAGTGATAGCGAGGTCATTGCTTCTACTTAAAAAATACTCCAATTAGCAAACGATGTGGCTTTTATTTTTTTGCTTATTAATTTGCAATCAATCATCAGCTTTTTTCGAGCCGATTTTTTGTGAAAGCCGCACACTTTTAAAAACCGCAGATTTAGCTGGGGCGAAAGTCGATAGTATTTCTTTTAATGGGGGCGATTATTTTTCACTGCAGAAGCTTGAGAATATTGTTCGTCATACGCGAAAGAGCCCATTGGACTGGCTGCAACTGTTGCATGATGCATCTGAAATAACGCGTGCATATCGTGAAAGAGGTTTTTTTGAAGCAAAAGTAATTGTGTGTCTGAAAAAGCAATTAAAAGCTGAAAATTACACTGCCTATTTTAAAATCGAAGAAAAAAATCGTGCTTATATTCGCCACATTAAAATAAAAGGGAATCAGCATATTTCGACGCAAGAATTGACCAAGCATGCAGATTTAAATTATTTAAATCAAGAGGATTTAGATGGCGTTCGTAAAAGATTATTAGCTGAATATCATCGACGCGGATTTTTAGATGCAGAGATTCTGCCGACGCAAATTCAAGTTAGTCCGGACTATCGTGAAGTAAGTCTGGTATTTGCTGTGAAAGAAGGGGAGGCATATGAGCTGGATGAAATTAATTTAACAGGCGATGCGCTTATGCTTAAAGACTTATCTTTAAAAAAAGGCGATGTCTTGAACCTTATACTGCTTCAAGAAGAGATGGATGCACTTTTAAACCCTTATCGCGAACAGGGCTATGTTTTAGCCGAACTAAAACCCCAGGTTCGAATGATAAGACAGGCAAGTTCAACAGAAAGAGGAATCGTCTCTGTCACGTATCATGTGAAGAAAGGTCCTCTGATTCATGTTCGCCAATTTTTGATTGAAGGCAATTCTTTTACAGCAGAACGCGTCATTCGCAGAGAGATACAAGGCCGCGCTGATCGTGTTTGTCGTTTGCATGACCTAGATTTCTTACAAAAAAAGCTGATGGCATTAGGCTTTTTTAGTAACGTGAAGGTGCTGCTCGTAAAGGCAGATGTTTTAGATGAAGTCGATATTTTAATTCGAGTCGTGGAACAGCCTGCTTGGTTTTTGAGTGTTTTACCAATGGCCATTTCAGATGAAGGATTTGTTGTTTCTGGAATTTTGGCACATCGTAACTGGTTTGGAATTGGCCTTTTTACATCGTTATCACTAAGGCTGTCTTCATTTTCAAAACTTTTTGATTTTGTTTTATTTGAGCCGAGGGCTTTTGATTCAAAGCACTCAATTCTTTTTGAAATGCATCAAAGGCAATTGGAATATTCTGCATTTCATACCAAGAGTACGGGCGTTGGTGTTCACTATACCATTCCGGTGGGAACTTATTTTAAAATTAGACCTGGAATGCAAGTCGATTTAGTCAATATCGATCAGTTAAAAGATGAAAATATAGCACGTCAAGAAGCTTTTATTCCGCGTAACAATTGGCGCAATACATGGGAAATTTTGCTTGCATTTGATTATGAAAAATCAATTTGGAAAATTCATGGGCAAATTTCAGGTGCTTACTCCGGCTTTTTAAATCTATCAGAGCTGCAGTTTGTTAATATGGGGTCTGCGTTTCAAATTTCTGCGCATATTTTTAAAAATTTCAAAATCAATGGTCGCTTTCAAGCAGGCAGGCTTTTGGCTTTGCAGCAATCAAAGTTGCCTCTTTGTGAGCGTTATTTTTTAGGAGGACAGGGCAGTATTCGCGGATATCGACCACGCTCAATCGGTCCAGAATTAGGTGGTGTTTTTAAATATCTGCAAAGTATTGAAGTCGAATTCCCTGTTTGGCCAAAGTATTCTTTCTCAGGATACGCTTTTGCTGACGCAGGCAACGCTTTTTCGCTGAATAGCTTTGACCAAAATCCAGGATTACATTGGTCACTGGGGACGGGTTTTATTTTGAATATGCTGCAATTCCCTTTGCGGTTTGAAATGAGTATTCCCTTGTCTAAACTTGGCAACGGTCTGCCGTTTGATGTTTTTGTAGGTGTCAGTTCCGATTGGTAGAGAAAACAGTTATACTTTAAAAAACGGTGAGGTGTTTAAATGGCCAGTTTGTTTCCTCCTGTGATGCCGCGTTCGATTATCGGCACGGGCATGTCAGCAGATCCAGAAGCAATACAAGATCTCCAAGATACTTGGGCGCTTCGAGATCGGGCGAACAACCCGAAGCCTAAGAAAAGATTTAAACAGGTTTTAAAAGAAGTGGGCGAGCGACAAGAAACTCAAGAGGAAGAATCCCAAAAACCCAAGTAGGCACAATAAGAATGATGGTGAATTTTTTGATAGAATGTTAACGATGTAGCACAAGGAGTGTTGCAATGTTGCATCGTCGAAGAAGAATTGCCGTTGTCCCTGGTGACGGAATTGGCCCTGAAGTAATTGCGGTAGGTTTGCAATTATTAGAAGCTATTAATCATCATCTGCAATTAAATCTAGAAGTGGTGATGAAAGATTGGGGCGCAACTCTTTGGCTTCAAGAAGGCATCGGTCTTCCTGCTGGCGCACTTGATGACTTATCCGCTAATTACGACGCAATTTATTTTGGTGCGTTAGGGGATCCGCGCATTCCAGACATGGCCCATGGAAAAGAAATTCTTTTAGGAATCAGGCAAGGCTTAGATCTTTTCGTAAATATGCGCCCTGTTAAACTTCTAGACGAGAGTCTTGGTATTTTGAAAAATAAACAGAAGATTGATTTTGTCGTGATGCGAGAAAACACCGAAGATCTTTATACTTTTATCGGAGGCAATTTTAAAAAAGGAACGATGGACGAAGTAGCGATCGATCAAAGCGTACATACCCGAAAAGGAGTTGAGCGTATTATTCGCTATGCTTTTGAGTATGCTCAAGAAAATAAATGTCAGAAAGTGACCTTGGGCGATAAATCAAATGCGATTTCTTTTGGCGGCAGTCTTTGGCAGCGGGTATTTAAAGAAGTTTCGCGTGAGTATCCGTCTATCAAAGCAGATCATTTATTTGTCGATGTCATGGCAATGGAAATGGTTTGCCATCCAGGGCGATTTGATGTGATTGTTACTAGCAATCTTTTTGGTGATATCTTGACAGATTTAGGGGCAGGGCTTGTGGGTGGACTTGGAATGTCGGCGAGTGCCAATATTTATCCAGGAAAAATTGGTCTATTTGAGCCCGTGCATGGCTCAGCTCCCGATATCGCTGGTAAAAAACAGGCAAATCCGATTGCCGCATTGTTGACTGCAGGAATGATGCTCGATTTTTTATCGGTACCGGGCGTGTTATTGGCGATTGAGCAAGCAGTTATACTAGCCATTACCAACCAAGAAGTGACACCTGACTTAGGGGGATTGCAAACGACGTCTGAAGTAGGACAGTTTGTAATTCGTGAAACGATAAGATGTCTTTTGGGTGAGTAGGCATATGCGCTGGTGTGGTTTTTTAATTACTGTCCTGATTTTTCAAATTGCCTTTTCTTCTTTTGCAGAAGAGAAAAAAGAAAATTTTATTTTATCTTTTGATGAAGTCATTGAGCGTTCTTTGCAGATGTCGCTTGATGTTTCAAATTCAAAAATAGATGAAAAAATAAAAAGCACACAGCAAGCAAAAACTTTCGCGCAGATGAGTCCTAAATTATCGGCTGCATGGAATTATAGTCGCTATGATTCAGCAATCCCTTTTCTAAACGACCAAGGTGTTCAAGAAACCGACAAAGATGGTCAACCTCGGTTTATTCGGCCATTGAATTCATCATCCGGCAGCATCACAATTTTGCAACCTTTGACGGGTTTTCTCGCAGGATTGGCGGGAGCTTTAATCGACGGAGTTCGTAAAGCCAAATCGCGATTGGGTACTCAAGAAATTAAAATGAATGTGGCATTTTCCGCAGCCATGGCTTATCGTCAGGTGCAACAAGCTGAGGCTATCTACGCAATTGCTGAAGATCGCGTTGCATTGGCTGAAAAACAAAGAAAAGAAGCGCAAATTTCTTTCAGACTAGGTCGCTTATCAAAAAGCGATGCACTGCGATTGGAAGTTTTGGTGGGCCAAGCAAAAGTAGAAACAGCGAATACGAAAGCTAATTTCGAAAATATGCAGGCTCAATTGTTGAATATCTTAGACTATCAAGCTGATCGTATTTTTCAATTTGAAAAAATTCCTGATGCCAAACATGTTGATATCGTTGTAGCGGTTCCAACTCTTGTCGAAGCAAAAGCCAATGCCGCTGTGGATCGATTTGATCTCAAGGTCGCACGTTTAAACCAAAAAGAACTCGAACAATCCTCGCTGCTGCCTTTGCTTAGTATCTTGCCAAATATCAATGCTTTCGTACGCTTTGAACATAATTTTGGTCAAACGGGATTGTTTTCTTTGCCAAAGACACAAGTGATGGGTTTGTCTTTGGATTGGGCTATTTGGGATGGCGGCGATCGATTTCTATCTCGTCGCATTTTGCAATTGGAATCTTACAAAGTAAAGAATCAAGTCGCAGCTTTGGAGCGTCAGCTTTCATTAAATGTGCTAAAAGCACGCTCAGATTTAGTGGCCGCTCAAGATGTGCTCGCTCTGCAAAAGGCAATGTTTCTTCAATCCGAAGAAGCTTATCGGGGGATGTATGAGCGATTTCGTTTAGGCGCTTTATCCGTAACAGAATTGCTGCAAGCAGAAAACACTTTAAATAGTACACGTGTCGATTTGGTAAAAGCAGTGACCGATCTCGATATCAAAAACATGCTGCTGCAAAAAGCGATGGGAAAGAGCCGACCCATTTCAGTTTTGTAAGGTCGAAAAGTTGATTGGGAGTGAATATGTTGCAGAAGTGTCTTTTTATATTAATTGTTATGCTGATAAATATTTCTTGCCAATCAGAAAAAAAAGCAAGTTTGCCACCGTTGTCTTCTAAAATAGCATTACCAAAAGAAAAACCTTTAATTGAGAATGATTTGGACCAGGAAATTCGTTTATCTGGACAAGTATCTTCGTTAAATAAAGCGAACATTGGCTTTCAAACTGCTGGCACCATTTCTCGTATCAATGCCAGGCCAGGCATGCTTTTTAAGAAAGGCCAAGTGCTGGCAGTGCTCGACAATAGAGACCATGCTTTGCGAGAGCAAATGGCTAAATTACAACAAGAGCAGGCATTGAATCAAAAGAGTTTAGCAGAACGGGATTTTAAAATTGAAAAGCAATTACGCGATGATGATATCAATTCACCTATGCAGTTGGATAACAGTAAAATTGCCCATGACAACGCCAACATTAATTTAGAAATTGCCAAAACCAATTGGAAGATCGCGCTCAAGAATCTGAATGAAACACAGCTGCGCGCGCCTTATGATTGCGTGGTGGTAAAACAAATTAAATTTGTGGGTGAATCAACAACGGGACCTGCGGATAACGGCGGAATTTTTGAAATTAATGAAATGGGTATACCTGAGCTTTATCTCTATGCACCCGAAGCTTTATTGGGGCGAATTAAAGTAGGCGATGCTCTGCAAATTTTCTTTCCTGCTTTGAAAGATAATTTACCAGCGAAAGTGGTGCGCTATGTGCCCATCGTATCAGATTCTACACGTCATTTTTTAATTGTCGCTCAGCTCAATAAAACGGATAAGCGCGTTGTTCCTGGTTACTTTATTGAAGGCGTATTTAAGTTTAAACAAAAAAACTAAAAGGCCGTTATGATTTTATCTGACATTTCCATTAAGCGTCCTGTGTTTGCCACGATATTAAATCTTTTAATTGTTGTGTTTGGACTTTTTAGTTTACCGAAACTCGCGATTGAGCAATATCCCGCCATCGATTTTCCTGTGGTATCCATTTGGGTGACTTGGCCAGGGGCAGACCCAGCATCAGTGGAAGAGCAGATTCTAGAGCCTTTAGAGCGGGCAGTGAATGGTGTTGCGGGTTTAGCGAAAGTTCGCTCAACTGCTTATCCAAGCGCAGGGCTGATTGTTTTACAATTTGAGTTGGAACGTAATTCTGATCAAGCAGCCCAAGATGTGCGTGATAAAGTATTTGGTGCTTTGGGAGAGCTTCCAAAAGATGTTGAAACACCGATTATTCAAAAATTTGAAATGGGCGGTGCACCCATCTTTAACGTGACGCTATCGGCTAAAAAATTAGGAATCGGTGAATTATCTAGGTTAGCGCAAGATGACATACGGCCCAGGATTCAGCGGATTGAAGGTGTTGCCAGCGTTGAATTAGCTGGCGATCGAAAACGCGAAATGCATGTACTCTTGAAAGAAGATAATTTGGCTGGTTTTGGTTTAATGCCCTCTGATATTGTGCGTAGTATTCAAAACCAGATTTTAGATATGCCCGCAGGAAAGTTGAAAAGTGCTGCATCTGAATTTAGCGTCCGCGTGCAAAAAAAAATCAAGAGCACAAAAGATTTAGAGAATTTGCCGGTGTCTAGTCAAAGGCGAAGCCAGGTGCGCATAGGTGATGTAGCAGAAGTAAAAGACACCATCGCTGAAGAAAAGTCATCTGCATTTATTGATCAAGAGCCCACCGTTTTGATATCGATATTTAAGCAATCAGGTGGCAATACCAATTCGATTGCTGATGCTTTAAATGCGACAATCAAACGTATGAATACAGAATTCACCAATGGTCAACAACTAACCATCGTGACGGATAATTCTAAATATATTAAAGGCTCAATCGAGGCTGTTGAGTTAGATCTTTTGTTGGGAGCACTTTTAGCGGTTCTTGTGGTGATGTTGTTTTTACAAGACAGAAGAGCCACTCTCATTAGCGCTTTGGCTTTACCCACAGCTGTCATTGGAACATTTGCTTTTTTGCAATACATGAATTTTACGCTCAACATGATGACGACACTGGCTTTGAGTCTTTCTATAGGTATTTTGATTGATGACGCCATTGTGGTAATTGAAAATATTTATCGCCATTTAGCGATGGGAAAAGATCCTAAAACTGCAGCCAAGGACGCAACTGCTGAAATTGGGTTAGCGGTTTTGGCGACCACGCTTACAGTATGCGCTGTATTTGTGCCCGTCGCTTTTATGGATGGAATTATGGGGCGTTTTTTCTTCCAGTTTGGTTTAACTGTCGCTTTTGCGGTTTTGGTGTCTTTGTTTGTCGCATTCACTTTGACACCGATGCTAGCAAGCAAGTGGTTAAAAGCGCATGAGCCGGTTACTCACGCGGGACGAATTGAAAATACCTTAAAAGCAGTAGATCGCTTTTATCAAAGATCTCTTACCTGGTGTTTAAATCATCGCAAATTAACGCTCCTTGTTGGTTTTGGCAGTTTCGCCTTGAGCCTTTTTATGCTGACTTTTATCCCAGTTTCATTTTTTCCCAGAGAAGACAAAAGTGCGTTTGTGGTCAGCTTTACTTTACCTGAAAATACAAGTCTTCAGAGCACCAAAGAAAAAACATTGCTGACAGCTCAATTATTAAAAGGCTATCCCGGCGTCGTGAATGTCGTCAGCGCTGTTGCTGCGAGCGGCAATCAAAAAACAAATTCGGCTCGTATCAGTGTTAACTTAGTAAAACCTGCCCAGCGAGAATATACACAGCACGAAATTATGAATCGTGTGCGTAAAGATTTAACGACATTTTTTAAAGACGCTCATGTGGAGTTTGAAGTTGGTGAAAATAATGGCGGCGGGGGTGGTCGAAGTCAGAATGTGCAAATTGTTTTGACATCGGTTGACAGTAAAGATCTCAGTGATTTTTCTGATGTGTTGGCAGAGTTTATCAAGAAAAATATCGATGGTGCTGTTGACGTTAAAACCACCAAAGCAAAAAAGAGCAAAGAATATAACGTTAATATTTCTCTCGATTTAGCAAAAGACATGGGTTTAAGTCCAATAGAAATTGCGCATGGAACTCGCACGATGTTTGAGGGGGAAAAAGTTGGGCAATTTGAAGATGAGGCAGGGCGATATGATATCCGAGTGCAGAGTCTGGCGCAAAACAGAGAAACAGTTGGTGACGTGGCTAGCTTGACATTTACCAGCAACAAAGGTGATCAGCTTTCACTGGGGTCGGTATCTTTAATTGAAGCATCTTATGCGCCGACAAGCATTGAGCGTTATGAGGGAGAAGAGCAGGTTACTGTTTTAGCAAATTATACAGGAAAAGATTTAAATCATGTGATTTCCCAAATTAAGGCATTTGGAAAAGAGAAGTCTCCTGCGAGCGTTACCATCAATTTAGAAGGTGAAGCAGATACCATGGCCAAGTCGATTCGATCGATGTTACTGGCTTTAGCATTGGCTGTTCTTTTGATTTATATGATTTTATGTGCGCAGTACGAACGCTACATGGCGCCGCTGGTGATCATGATGGCGTTGCCTTTATCTTTGACCGGTGCTTTTGGTGCGCTTTTAATCACGGGACAATTTATTTCGGTCTACACCATGATTGGCGTTATTTTATTGATGGGATTGGTGACGAAAAATGGAATCTTATTAATCGATTTTACGTTGCACCAGATGGCAGAAGGAAAATCTGTGTACGATGCTTTGCTAATAGCAGGAACGACGCGTTTAAGACCCATTTTAATGACGACCTTTGCAGCCGGTTTTGGCATGTTGCCAGTGGCTTTAGGACACGGTGAAGGTGGCGAAGCCAAAGCGCCCATGGGAGTTGCAGTGATGGGCGGCTTGTTTATGTCGACAATCTTAACTCTTGTTGTGGTTCCTTGCTTATTTAGTTTAGTAGAAGGGTTTCGCACACGATTTATCAAAAAAGCCAAAATCAGTCTTTAGAAGGAGCTTTTATGATGAAGATAAAATGGACAGGGTTGTTATTTATTTTGTTATGCTCGAGTTTTTCTTTAGCCAGAGGAGTCTCTCCGGCGCCTTTTGAAATATTAACACCTACGATTGGAGGATCGGGCTGTAAAGCAGGATCCGCTTTTGCTTTCGTGGCGCAGGCCGATCGTTTGGTGCGCTTGAAATTTGGCAATTTAATGGCGGAGTCGGGAGGAACTTTGGGTCCCTTAATTCGAAAAAATTGTGACTTGGTCATTCCAGTGCAAGTCAATCCTGGATACAGCATTGCTTTGCCAAACGTGGAGCTGAACGGTTCTGTCGAAATTATGGATGATGCAAAGGTTTCATTGAACGTCGGCATATTCTTTTCCGGGCAAGAAGGCTCAAGTTTTAAGAAAGAATTTTTGCAAACAGAAAGTTTTCAATTTCTTTCGCAAATCAATGAGAGCGAGTGGTCAGCTTGTGGGCAGTCTGTTAATTTACGGGTGAGTATTAGTTTGTTAGCAAAAAATACGTCTAGATCCGCAGTTTCGTCACTGAAACTAATAGATGGCCTTGTCCAACCCTTGAAATGGAAGCGATGCTAATCAATGCGGCAAGTTCAATTATCTTCTCATAAACGTGTTTTATATCTCACCAAGGATCTCGAACTACTCAAAAAGCAGCTTTATCATGGGCTTTGTTTGAAAATGCAAGATTTGTGTGCAGATGATTTACTGGATGATATCAACACGGATGTGATGACGCCAGCATGGGTTTGCTTTAATTATCGACCTCAAGATATTGCGGTTCATGCCTACGCGGGGCTTCTCCATAAAGGAGAGCGTGTTTTTCAAGACCGAGCGCTTATGGATGGTAATTTTGAAGTGATCGTCAGTGGATCACGTAAAGGTACAGGTTCTTCAAGAGAGACTGCGGCGCAGTGCGAACGATTCAGCGGTATTCGCATTGTCATCGCTGCTTCGTTTGCACCAATACATGAACGCAATAATATCAATCTTGGTCAGTTGATGGGTGACTATGAAATTTTAAAACGTTTAGAATCAGGAGAGGCTCTTAATTTAGATGTTTTTACATCCAAGTATGATTCTATCACCCGTCAAATTATTGAGAGCGGCGGCCTTTTTCAATTTTCCAAAAAAATTGTGAGCGGCGAAATTAAATGTCCTTCGTTAAGCCATGTCAAAAGACCGATGAATATGACAGAAAAAATTCTGGCACAAAAAAGCATCGGTGACCGACAGAATCCAATTTATGTCAAACCGGGCGATGTGCTTTTTGCTAAAGTAGATGGTGGGTATAGCCACGAATTTACTTCAGCCCAAGTGCATGTGTTTTTACAAGAAGAATTTGGTCCTGATTATACGATTAAAAATCCTGACAAATTTGCTATTTTTGAAGACCATTTAATTTATGCAAAAGGCGTGACGCGCATGGCGCCGTTTTCTGCTAAGATTAATCAATTAAGCCAAATTCAAAAAGAATTTCAAAAGCATACTGGTGTGCGCGATTACTCGGCAAAAGATGGAATCTCGCCCGGAATTTGTCATGAAGTGGCTAGAGAAGAATTTATTGAACCTGGTGACTTTATCCAAGCGACCGATAGCCATACGTGCATGGGTGGCGGGGTGAATGCTTTAGCTTATGGCGTTGGTGCCACGGAATATGCTGCCTTAATTTATTCGGGCATGACGATTGTCAGTGTTCCAGAAGCCATTCGTTTTGAATTGGTTGGAGCGCTCTCTTCTTCTTGTAGTGCAAAAGATGTGATGCTTTATATTTTATCAACTTTTGCTAAACGCGAAGAGACGCTCAATCTGTCGATGGAGTTTGGTGGGCCTGGTCTTTTGTCGATGTCACCAGATGAACGTGCCACTTTGTGTAATATGGCAACAGAATGCACAGCACGCACCGGTATTTGTGAACCAGATGAGTTGTTGCTAGATTTTATCACGTCACAACGTGCTCATGTTGATATTGAGCAAATGCGCCAAAAATTTGTTTATCCCGATGAAAATGCTTCGTATGTTGGTGGGGTTCATCAGATTAAATTGCCAGACATAAAGCCCATGGTCGCGCATCCTGGAAATCCTGATTTGGGTATCCCCAGCGACCCAACTAACGGTGCTTTTATTGATGATATTGGCGATGTTGCCATCGATATTGCTTATGCGGGATCTTGCACCGCCGGAAAGTTCGATGACATGGAATTTTATGCAATTGTTGCACGTGAGGCGCGGGCTGCTGGAAAAAAAGTCCATCCCAAAGCGAAATTTTACATTCAATTTGGCAGCAATGCTGTCGCCAAATGGGCTAAATCTCGAGGCCTAATTTCTTTATTTGAAGAAGTAGGAGCCTTCGTCTTGGATCCTGGCTGCGGAGCCTGTATTGGCTGTGGTCCTGGCGTGAGCGAAAATAAAACCCAAGTAACAGTTTCGGCAATTAATCGCAATTTTCAAGGTCGTAGTGGTCCTGGTAAACTTTATTTGGCTTCACCACTGACTGTGGCTGCTTCTGCCTTTGCAGGTAAGATTGTTGCCTATCAACCCGGGATGTTTACTTGAGAAACATGGAAATCAGTCAACTGCTTTTATTTCTTTTTTTGATTTTAACGGCATGTCGTGAACCAGGGGTAGATATGATTACCATACCAAAATGTAATTTGGAAAAACCATCTTATGCCCGCCTTAGGATAGATAAATTATCAAGTGGCAAGTCTTTGTCGGATATTTTTACCAATGTGGAGCTTTGTTATACGAAAACTTCTTTGATTGTTAATTTTATCAATCAGGGTGATTTTATTCAGGAAAATAATTATGAAACTTATAACAGTGAAATGTGGAACCAAACAGTCGTGGAACTTTTTATTGCGCCTATAGCCTTAGATGTAATTCCGCAAGCATACGTCGAAATAGAAGTCACGCCGAAGGGGGTGATTTATGCATCTAAAATTACCAATGCCGACGGGACAGGGAAAAATAATCAGCATGAATTTTTTAAATGCACAGAAATTGATTTTTCTCCAAGGCTCACATCTAATTTAAACGCAGGTCACTGGAGTGCGCAGTTGACTATTCCATTTGCAGTCATTGGTGGCGAAGGCAAAAGCGGTCAGAGATTCAAAGCTAATTTTTTTAGAGTTCAAATGAGCAAAATTGGGCAGGGCAATTGCACACCAGAGACTTGTCAATATATGGCGTGGCGCCCTACAATGGCAACGCCACCCCGATTTCATATTCCTCAATTTTTTGGAGACTTTGTGCTGCAGTAAATTGAGAGACTAATTTAGTGTAAGATATCTACGAAATAACACATTGGACACCCTTTACTTCTTGCTCCAATAAAATATAAAAGCATAGAAATTCGTCTTATGATGACAATAATTTAGGATACGTCATGACCGTTTTCTTGCGAGCAAGTCGTTTACTGCTTAGCGTTTCTCTACTGAACGCTTTGTTTTTATCTTCTTTGCATGCCCATAATATCAAAATCCAGGCATCTGAATCGCAAAAATTTCAGCCAAGTATTGATTTCAAAAATGGTATTCATACCATTGATACTGTGCTGCCTGATGTCAACGCTGTTTCGCTTAATGAGTTTGAGATATTTGACTTGGATGGTACTCCTCCATTTATTACAGTTGATGATGACACCAAGGTCTTGATTTTAAGAGTCAATGGCAAAGCACCTACCCAGCTTAAGGATGCGCATGAAATTGATTTTATAAGATGGGGTAACAAGAATCAGGATCTGAAAATTGTTGTCGAAAATCCCTTGGGAATTTATGCAAGCAATTGCACAATGAGTGGCAATGAAATCCATTTAATATCCGAGAGTCTTATTGGTATAGAAGGTTTGGGACTAGAGGCTCCCAAGAGTTCTTTGTATCTACAAAGTAATACTGTAAACCTTTATGGTTCTGTCAGAGCAAGAGAATGTCGCATTACTGGCGGAAAACTTAGTCATAGCGGCAATATTTTTTCCCAGGATTTGTTGGATATAAAACTTAGTTATGGACTTAATAATGCCGGCCGTATGCAGTCATTGTTAGTCAACATAGATACGCCTTTTTTGGTTAACACTAAAGGTCAAGAAGGGGATATCCCACCTTATATTCTGGCTTACGACGGTGCCAGTAGTGGTCAATTAGCGCAATTGCAAATTAAAACCAAATCTTTAAGCAACGATGGCGATTTACGTTCTCAGGGTGATATTGGAATTTCTTCATCGGGGACCTTTGAAAATACGGGTTTCATCACGAGCTACGCAAATGTGAAATTGGAAGCGCTTGAAGTAATGAATAAAGGTAGGATTGATGCGGAAGGAAATGCAGAGATTTCTTCAACGGGAACGCTAAAAAACACCGGTGTAATTCGAAGTAAATCTCATATGAAAATAGAAGCGCCCGGCTTGATCAATAAAAGAGGTAATATCGTCTCTAGTGGAAATATGACGATATCAGGTCTAAATGGCGCTAAGGCTGAGGCTGTTACAAACGAATCCGGGTATATAGAAGTGCAAGGCCCGGGCTACATTCATGCCAAAAGTATTGTAAATTTTCCGTCTGGCTTCAAAGAAATCGATAAAGTCATAACTGCTTTGGATCGGACTGAAACACCTGTAAACGTTTCGTTAATCTTTCAGGAAAATAAAACTGAATTTCCATTTTTAGAAGTTAATCAAAGACAAACATTTCAAGAATCATGGGTACCCTCTTGGATGCAGTTTCATAGTGGACTTAAACTGGAAACAGATTATTTCGAAAACATCATGGGTAAACTTTTTGTGCATGGTGTTTTGGATTTTACGCAAAACAAACAAACGGTTATTGAACAGCACAGCAACAGTTTATTTAGCCAATGGGATTTGGTTGCTGAGGATACAAGGGATAATAGTTTGGCGGGCCAATTAGGAAAAAGCCCGGGCGGAATCGCAGTCTGTGTTTTTAACCCTTTTTGTTGGGTAGCAGCGACTGTAAGTGCCGCTTCGGGAGCGGATTGGCAGTCTTCATCCATCGACGCTGTGAGAAATCTGACCGTTCCCCGGGTCAGCTATGTGAAAAATAACGAAGTTGAAAATTGTGATTTTACTATTTTTGACTGGGGCTCAAGAGCAAAAAAGAAAGGAATGCACTGTAAAGATACGCATAATTCATACCCTGCTGAAATGATTGTTGATGGCTATCTGAAAGGAGAAATAAAATCTTTTCGTATGCTGAATTGGGAAAAACCAAAAGGTGAAAATTGGAAATTTGGTTTAAAAAATACGGATGCAAATAGAATAAGTGCCCATAAGATTGACCTCAGCATTGAGGGCGACGCCGTGATTCAAGGCCTTATTGAAACCACCAAAGATAGCTTGCGCTTATATGCTAAAAATATTGCCCATAATGGATCAATTAAATCGGCAAAAGATGTGAATTTACTGGCGGATGAAGTTTTATTGATTAAAACTTTGGCAGATGAAATCACAAGCAGCATAAAAGGCCGGGCTGGCATCATTGCTAAAGGTGATGTTGTGATGGAAGGCAAAAAGACTTTAGAGTCGGTTGGTGCTGAGGTAAAAGGCGAAAATATTATTGCCCGCTCCGATGGCGAAATTGTAATTATTTCTAAAAAGATTTTATCTGAGTTTAAAAGCTTGATTGCATATGGATACAACGAAGAGCGACGAAAAATATTTTGCACAGATTATGTAAGCAATCACTGGAGTGCCGGTAAAAAAATTGACATTAAAGCTTTGAAAAAGGTCACAATTTCCGGTGGTAAATTTGAGGCTCCCGATCTTATCAGCGTTGATGTTACTGAAGGCGACATTGTGACGGAGCAAATCAAAAAGATTTGTGAAGAAGAGATTAATAAAAAACAAAGCGGTTTTTGGGGCTGGTTAACCGCTCAATACGAAGAAGCAAAAAACTACGCTGAAGAAACTTTGCGCACTGCTTTGGAAACAGGGGAAACGGGCCAGATAAAATTGAACGCTGGTAATAATATCGATTTGAAGTCATTTAATTTAACGACTGGAATCTTTAATGCGACGGCAGAGGGCAACATCACTTTGTCTGGTGGGACTACTAAGCAAAAAAAATGTGCCAAAAAACAAGCGAATTATTTCTTTTCGAGTGATTCGAAGGGTAGATATCATATCTTTGGGCACTCAAATGAAGAGGCTTGCAGTGAGGATGAAAATGTCGATGAATCTCTTTTCAACGTTGGTAAGGGTTATATCAATGCGAAAAACCATGTGACGATTGCCAGTGCTCATGGCAATGCCACTGATGGCAAATGGGCAATCCAAGGTGACCAAGGTGTTCACTTTTTAGCCCTTAATGAAACCCATAGTTTTGTAAGGCGAGAAGATTCTGGCGGCCTTTATTTTGATTTGGTGGCTACTCCAGGTGAATTTAGTGTTGGGGTGGGCCTCTACGCTAACCATATTCAAAATAAGGAATACAAAGCAGGCAAAAAAACCAATTCTTTTTTTGCCGAAGAAGGGATGGACGTCACTAGCAAGGAAGGTATTATCGAATTTGAAGGTGGCAGATATCTTGGCAATATGAATCTAAATGCCAAAAGCATCAGCATGTCACCGAGCAAAGGCCAAATGTGTATTGATGGTTTCGAAGTTTTAGCCGAACTTAGTCTGCGGGCCGGCATTAAATCTCGTCTCATGAAAGCGTTAGCCAATACCATTAAAGTTGCTGAAAGTGATGTGCAAGTCTGGGAAGACGGCGTGAATCTTGGCTTCAAAATATTTTCTAATGGCGTTGAAATCGCCACTGCGTTCTTGATGCCAGTGGAAGGCGGAGTTTGGGCTCGGGCTAAAGCCACAGCAGGCTATGCCATGAGATGCTTTGAATATATGTCGGTACCTAGTGTAGTTGGTCAAAATATTGTTATGACGGCCGAGCAATGTATTATGCTTGAGGCAGCGGATATTCAGGGTATCAACGGCGAGATTAAAGCAAAATGTTTACACATTAAAGCTGCAAGCGCATCCAGCTCGCAAATAGCAGTGAATGCTTCGGCTGAAGCGGATGTTCCAGTTATGGGCTTCACCGCTCCAAGTGCCAGTATCGAAGGTTCATTCCAGCAGCAGCAGCAAAAAAACCATAGAAATGCACAACTTATTTTTAAAAACAAATTAAAAATGAGTATTGAGGAAGAGGCCATCATTGAAGGTGCCCTGATTCAAGCCAAAGAATTAGAGGCAGAATTTGGATCGCTTTTGATACAGTCATTGCAAGATGAGATGACAATGGGTGGCTTCAAAGGTAGTTTATCACTGGATCTAAAAGCATTTGGAAATATGGCGAAGACTCTTACTGGCGGCGGGGCTGGCGTCAACTCCTACAAACGAACATCCGTAAACGAAATGACAGCATTACTTGGGACCGGCTCAGCTAAGGTCATCGTCAAAGGCTTGGCGAAAGTCGTTGGGGCCCTTATCGCTAATGCTGAAAAAAATCCTGATGGGACCTATACGGATAAAGGTAACTTACAGCTACAAATGGGTCAGCTCGTTCAAGAGGATATGGAAAACAGCTATTTTGGAGTGATGCTAGGTGGTGGATACTCAAAATCAACCAATAAAGGTCTGCACGGCACAGCAAGTGCCGAATTTGGATTTAGCAATCAGCATGGCCAAAGCAGAGCAACGCTAGGCCAAGGCAATGTCAAATTGAGCAGCGATGATACAGCAAGTACAGAAGCATTTGAAAAAATTAATCGCGATGTAAACAAGGCTGATGGCCAACTTGAAGGCATCGATATCAAGGCTCTCTATGCAACGATTCCTATACCAAACTTATCAGACGGCGGTGTGCATTTTAAAGCCTATCTAAAAGAGATGGGGCGCTGTGCTTCAGGATTTGATTGTTTTAGAAATAGCGCACGTGAAATCTTTCGCGGGATGGGTTGGTTACCAGATCAAAACAAACCGCTAACCAAAGGTGAGAAAACCTGGCGAGAGCTTTTCCGTGAGCAGATTGAATTCTCTGATGAGATGACGTCTGAAGAAGCAGAACAGATCCTGAAAGATGTGGACACTGAAACAAAAGCTACCGAGGAGAAAATACAGAAAGAGGCAGAAAAAGCAAAAAAGGAAGGCGATAGCGAGCGAGCAGAAAATACAGATTTTGCTAAAGCTATGCTGGAGCAAGCGAAGATACAGCGCACTCAAGCTAAAGTGCAAGAGATACTACAGAAGAAGGCTCCGAACGAAGGGTTGCGAAAAAAAGCTGAAGGAGCTCAAGAATTCTACCAAAGACGAGCGGAATTTTCAGAAGGTGCAGCACGTCAATTCGCAGGGGCTAAAAACGAGCAAATTGCACAACGGTTGCAAGGACAAATGGGCGATTATGAATCCATATTGACCCGTATTAAAGATACAGAAGGCTTAAATCAGCTGCAAAATATTAAACGCATGACTGATAGTGGAATGCTCAAAGAAGCAGCAGTCGTATTTGATGCCTTTCATATGCAGTATTGCACTGGACATATTAAAACCTTAGGCGATCTCTTTACTGGTTTTACGGGCGGTGCAAAGAATTTCCTAGGAACAACATTTAGTAAGGTGGCGCACAAGGCTGCTTCACAAGCGTTTAAAGATTTCTTTGGATTGGATGGATTTACTTTTGCGAATTCCCTAGAAGCCTTTCAGCAGGAAGAAGTAGATC
>JAHFEG010000027.1 GCA_023248595.1 Myxococcales bacterium
AGACGAGACTCGCATCTTTTAATTAATCATTAGGAAGCAGCCTATGCCGTATCATATTGTGTGCTAATTTGAGCATTACTGTCCACTAAACTGGAAAATTATTTTTAATATTTCATAAAATTCCAACACGCAAGCGGGTTAAGCCGCCCTTATTGGTTCCTATCCATAATGTATCCGTGATTTTGTCATAAGCTAAAGCAGTGATATCATCAGTTATCAATCCGCCCTGGGCTTTCACTGCTGCAGCCTTAAATGGTGCTGACTCCCAGGCCCCATCATTTTGCATGGCTTTTTTAGGAATAAATCGCCCTAAGCCAGTTGAAGTTGCCACCCATACAGAACTTCTATAAAATTGATGCTTGTTTTCATCTATAAAGCGATCTTTTTTGCCTATCACAATGCTGCGAATATCATTACCCGGCATACTATTATCATTTTGCTTCATAAACCGTTTCCAGGTTCCGCCGACTCGCACCATACCCCCTTTTTGAAATCCAATATAAATATTTGCACCATCGCGAGCCAGGGTAGAAACACTGTCATTTTTTTTTCCTGCCCAATTGGTCTTATTAAGCCAACCTTGTTTTTTATCTTTTTGATGATGCCAATATATAGCGCCATTTGAAAAATAATGTGCCTCAGTACCGTACCAATCATTCCCTGCTTGAGCATTCGGCAAGATAGCATTGACTCCATATCCGCGAATCAGACAATTCTTATGGCGTTCTTGGGGGGCATCCAAAGCAATGATATCCACACCAGCATCCGTTCCAATCAATAGCTTTCCTTGCTTACTGGCCAATACCTTCACGACATTACTATAAAGATTTTGGTATGAATTATCCCATGTGCAATATTCGCTGGAATAACGAACCCAGTTCACCATCGTCGTATCGTGCGGATTTCCAATAAAACGTTGCACACCAGCACAATTACTGTTTTCATTTTCACAAGCAGATATCCATACCTCATCTTGATTGGCAATTTTATTTTTTTGGACAAACAATGCATTAATGTAATTGCGTTCATTGAGGTAACCCGGTGAACGACCCAGCGCGCTGTTTTCGCCTGTTACCTTTTCCCAAAGAGTTCCGTCAAAACCATTAAGACCTTTATCTGTTCCAATCCATATTTTACCCTTTTCACCCAAAGCTAATTTGGTCACATGATTGCTTAGTAATTGATCCTCCTGAGCCTGAAAAGTACACCACGTTTTACTAACCATGATTTCAACATGGCCCTGGGCTGTCCTGCCTTTATTATCTGTTGCAATAACACTAATTATTTTTTTTTCATCGCAGCTTACAATTTCTGGAATTTGTAGCTGATAATTATTTTCAGTATTGGTAACTCCAGACTTAATCCCATCGATCTTCCATACGTAAGTGACAATGCCTGAAGCATGCACCGCCTCAGCTTTTAAATTTAACGCACCGCCTGATTTGACCCACTTAAGAGGTTTTCTGGTAATTGTGACCTCAAGAGGGGCAACAAATTCATCAGAATCAGCAGAATTTGAATTTTTGAAAACTGATTGAATCGTTGATTCTTTGGGTGGCGATGTCAAAATAGGCAGCGTCGAAAAATACATTTCTGACTTTTTAGCGCAACTGCCTCCTCCTAAAATAATAAAAATGTGCACTAAGAAAAATATGGCCGTGCACGTTCTTATGATTTTATCCACCAATACCTATTCCATTTCTATTTAAATTGACTGTTGCTCAACGCATCGACTTGATCGTTTGCGATAATCTTCCAGTGAATAGGTTGCTGATGTATTTTGAGATGCTGGCAACTTAATAACACCTTCGCGTACCGCGTATTCAAAAAGTTGTTCTTGCAAAAGACGACGACCCCGAAAAAGACGCGACATGACAGTACCAATTGGGATGGTCATCATCTCTGCTATTTCTTTATAAGAAAAACTATAGACGTCTGACAAAAGAACGACGACTCGAAAATCAACGGGTACTTTTTGCAACGCAGATAACACTTCATCCGATAAAAATCGTTCAATTAATACATTTTCTGGACTTGAAGCGCCCGATTTCCCTGCCGCATCCAAAGAAGTGAAAACAGTTGGAGCATGTGCTTCACCATCTAGAATTTCACGTTCTTTAACTTTACGTCGATATTTATTAATAAACGTGTTTGTTAAAATGCGAAACAACCACGCTTTACAATTCGTTCCCATTTCAAATTGTTCAAAAGAACGAAATGCTTTTAAATATGTCTCCTGCACAAGGTCTTCTGCATCGGAGGAAGAACGTGTTAACCTCAGTGCGGCACCGAAGAGAGTGTGCACATGCGGCATCACCTCATCCTCGAATGCTTTCAAATCTACATGGCAAGCAATTGAACGCGAAGACGAGAGCGCAAGCATCATCGATACTCCTCCAGTTACAGGATTGACATAGAGGCAAAACCACTGGAGGGCAATTTTTTATTTCTTGATCACTAAAACTTTTAATTTTCTTTTGTCGTCAAGAAGCATCGAAAAAATCGATAATTTCTTGTCGTTGTGCATCTGCATCGTGCATACCAAGTTGAATCAAGTCATGTGCAAACTCTCCGTCAAAAAGCAGATAGCTTAAGAGATCGTTTGCTTGATCCTCTGCACCTCCACCAATACGACGCAGTAACGGTCCGATCAAACCACCAGCTCTCGCAGCGACGCCACCTTGCCTTAAATGTCTTCCTGCAATTTTGGCAATATCTTCGCTGGGCCTAATCACTAACGTTTCAATGGGCCGATATGGAGCGCCTCTAAGAGGTGTCACGATGTTATTTAATGTTTTAGATAAATCTTTTTTTAATTCATCTTTGGCATCTAACAAAGCATTGATACGTTCCAACCGTTTTAGTTCATACTCTGTTTTATCAAGCATTAAGGCATTTAAGATTTTACCTAACAAAAACAGCGCTGAAGGATATCGATCAATCGGAAGCGAATTAATATTTTTTTCTTTTTGAGATGTCTTAAGCCCCACGACGAGTAAGCGATCAGCACCAAGTCTGACTGCAGGAGAAATCGGCGTATTTAGCTTAATACCGCCATCACAATAGACCTCTCCCTCGATTTCAACCGATGGAAAAATCCAAGGGATCGCAGCAGATGCCAATGCGTGATTAGGTCCAATCTCAACGTGAAACGCTTGCACTTGTGGATCTGTGCTCCAAGCAGGTAAACCTGGTTCTGAACGTTGCACAAATACATGTGTTTGACCTGAGCCAACATGGGTTGCAATCACAGCTAAGGCTTTCAAGTCACCCGATGCCAAATTAGCACCAATATTTTTCCAACGTGTGCCACGACGGACTAATTGCTCCAGTGGCGAGGTATCAAAAAAACCACCCAAACGTCCCGGCCCTATGGCTTCATCCAATTCACCTCGGCCTCTGGAACCAAATAAAAATTTAGGGATACTTAAGAGTTCTCGAAGACCAACACGGTAAACACCTTCAATGTTAAGGCGTTGCCAAATATCAGCCAGCGCCTGTCCCTGGATCTCTGGTGCATGATTGTAAGTGGCTAAAAAACAGCAATTGATGGCCCCTACTGACGTTCCACAAATCACTTCAAATCGCATATGCGCCCTAATACGTGCCGGCATTTCATCGCGCAAGTAACGTATTACGCCCGCTTCATAAGCCCCTCTCGCTCCTCCTCCAGATAACACCAATGCTGTCCAAGGCGCGTGTGACACACTTTTTTCCACTAAACCCCCTACTAAAAAACGATCTCTCTTATTTTGAATCAGCAAGACGACGCAACGCATCGCTTACCAACTGATCAATCAATGGCTGCAATGCATAGGGACCCGCATCAGGAAAAGTCGCCAACGCTAATAAACGACCATCCTTCGTCGCGATCACGCGTCCTACATATATCGGTCCCGTTTCGCCTAAACCCTTTTGCACCGACACTAACAAGTCAACTCCAGAAGCAAGACTGCTTGGAAAAAGCCACGTCTCTTTTCTTTTCATCATTTTTTGTTCTGCCTGCATTACTTTGACAGCATCTGCCATTGAAATTTCTCGAAAGCGAATTCCCGCATCCAGCATTTTATTTAAAGATGCAGCCAATACTTCTGATTGCTGCGACGAAGCAGGCAAAACTGCATATGGCTTTATGTCCGATTTTTGAAACCAGAAAGAACGATAAGGCTCTCCGAAAACATATCCCTCTGAAATAGAAACTGCTCCTGCTGGCATTGTCGATGGCAATTGATAAAATCCCATAATCAAACCAAAAGTAGGTTTTCCCGCTTTTTGATTTAATTTGTGTAAATTACCAATATCCAAATTATCTTTGGCGCCATCAGTACTCCTTGACTCAATCACACTTGGTATTGCCGTTTGGGAAGATAATAAATCTGCGCTGCTTTTAATAGGGCGAGCAGAGCAACCTAGCAAACTTGCAATAACACAAGAAGCGATAGCCAAAATTATTTTTTTTCTCATAAATATTCTCTTTTATTTTGCTGCTGTTCTTTGTCTAAGCATCACGCGAATTTTTCCGTCTTGATGATAAATGCCGGGCATCTCCCAAACAATTTCCTGTCTTGGGGGCAGTGCAATATTTTGAAAAGTCGTCGAGTCTAGACGCGCTCCCGTATCCGATACAATTTCTAATGCAATTTGTCCGGCGAGAGACAAACCAGTTCGGTTGTGTAAAGTCACTTCCACCCGACCACCATTGCGTTTTTCAAAATCAACTCGCGTCACTTCAATTTCGGCGCAAACCTGACCTCTGCCACAATAAACTTCACCCCAATCAAATGGAACTGTCACGGGGTTATCAATCGCTTGCCCCGCAGAGGTCTGCGCATAACGCATTTGCGCACAGCCCTGTAGTGATAAAAAAACCATCGCACCAAAGAATCGCATCATGATCATTTTTTGATTTTTCATACTAAAACCTTTTTAGTTTACTGATAAATAACGCCAGTTGATCCCTGTTTCTTTGTCTCGTAATCTCCCATCCACAAAATTCCTCCAGTTTCTGCATCAATCAGAGAAAAACTGTAAAGGATATAATCACTCACGCCTTCACGAGAAGCTTTGGAGAGCGATCGCATTTCACCTTTCAACAAATAATCTGCGCCAGCCATTGCCTTAGAAGATTTACCTTGATCATAAATACCAGCACGTTTCTTCGCGCGTTCATTCATCACAGCCATTTCGCTATCGCGCGCTAAAAACATCACACGACCGCTGGCAAAAGTAACTAATTCTTTCACTAATTTATTTTGCAAAAGTTTAGGATCAATGCGAAACCTGGTTTGATTGTCTAACGGCAAAACTGAGATACGTGGAACAACGCCTTGAGCAGGCCAACTAATGCCAACGATTTCCCGAGCCATGCGTTCAGCCATAATTCTAACGTCACCAGATTCTGTCCCTGTGCCTCCCAAATTATCATCAACGCTTGGGTCTAATATTTTAGTGTTGCCCTGTGCTGTTGAAATTCGACACCCGGTTTGCACACAAACGAATATTAACAAAAAAACGAACCCTGTCACATTTTTAAACATAAAATATTTCCTCTGCATGATAAAAATAATCTTGGCCTAAATAGAGAAACGAAGCAATCTGCCTACATCCAAAATTGTTTGTCACTTTTTTCTAGCGCAACCATTTTTTTGGATCTTGTGGTATCCCATTTTGACGAAGTTCAAAATAAAGCTGAACACCTACCGTACTCTCAGTATCCCCCATATATCCGATTGTTTGCCCTTTAGATACTAAACCACCAAAAGTCACAGCGAAACGGTTCAAATGTGCATACACTGAATGCACTGCGTTCCCATGATCAATAATAATTGTCCGCCCAAATCCTTTCATAAAACCAGCGAACACAATCTTACCGCGAAAAACTGAGCGCACTAAATCTCCCTCGCGACCTTGCACAAAAATACCTTGAAGGGGCACAAAAAATCCCGCAGCATTTTTTTGCCCATAGGATAGAAAAATATTTCCTGCAGCCGGCCAATCCAAAAGCCCTTTCCACTTTAAGATCGAATTATTTTTTTCTTTAAAAACGGATTGAGATGTCAAATCACGCATGACTTGCGATAGGTTTTGATAGCGTTCCGTCAATTGCTTCACTTGTTGTTGCGTCAGGGCACGCTCTTTCGCAATTTTTTGTACAGCTTGCCGTCTTTCTTGCTGCACGCTTATGAGCGTCTGTGTCTGTTTTCTTAAAAGCGCGCGCGAATTTTCTAATTGCGTCAATGCGAGATCTGTTTGGTTTTTTTGTTCTTGATACAACTGAGCCGCTATGTGTGTAGTGCGCAAAATTTCAACATTCTTTAAAGCGATCTTTTTAGAAAAATATCGACGCAGCATATAATTTTCAAACGATTCTATCCCCAGGAATGCCGGCAAGATCCCTGCATTTTCATCAAGATAAGATTGTCGCAATCGCCTTTTTATTTGCAACATCATGTATTGCAAACGTTGTTTCGCTGCTTCACTCAAAAATTCTTGTTGCAAAAGTTTGTCTTTTTCCTTTTGTATCTTTATCTCTAAGACGCGTTGGTATGATTCTGATTTGCTGATTTCTTCGTCAATCCCACTCAAAACTTCTGAAAAATTTTGTTTCTTAAGCTCCAATACTTGAAGAAGTTCTTTTTTGAGCGACAGTCGTTTATTAATTTCTGATAATTCCAAATCTGCATCAGAGATATCTGTAAGAAGCGCAATCGCACCAGAGCCCTGAATTAAAATAGCCATGGTAAATGCGATCCAATTTAAACCTGCCATCACTTAAGAAGATCTCCATTCACTTTCGTAATCTTGTAACAAAATTAAAAATGATCCAAATGCACCTAAAGCAGAACCAAAAATCAAAACGCTTAAGAAAATCGAGATGGGAGTGTCGTAAAATCCAAGCCATTGCAAATCATTTAAAAAAACTGCATCGGCAAAATGAAAACAACAAAAATAAAAGATTCCTATCAATAGAAAGGCCAATATGGCCCCGAAAAATCCCAACAAAAAACCTTCAACGATATAAGGACCTCTCACAAATGTTTCCGTCGCACCTACCAGTCGCATAACCCGAATTTCGACAAGATGCTTTAAAACATGGATACGAATTGTGTTCATCACAACCACAATTACCAAAACTGCAAGTAAAAAAGCAAACAGCCAACCTAATCCGTACAAGGATCTTAACGTCCATTGCGCACGTTTAATTGCAACTCCGGGAGAAATAACTTCTTCCACCTGTTTATAATTTTTTAATTGCCTCATCATGAAATCAGACAGGCTGGGATCATCGCTTTCACTGTGCACAATTAAAACCCAAGGCATTTTAATTTTTTGCTCATGAAATGCGATGTCTAATTGCTCATCCCAATTTGCTTGGGCTTTCTGAAGTGCTTTTTCTGGAGACACCAACTTCGTTTTGATCTGAGTCGACAACATTTGCACTTGTTCTTCAAATTGTTTTGCTTCTGTCTCATTGGATACAGATAAAAAAACAGTGGCAATGGTTTTTTGGTGAACCTCAACAAGCAACTGTCTAAAATGAAAGAGGAGCACAAGGATAAATGTCAAAACAAACAGACTAAGACCAATCGTCAAAAAAGCCCAAATAAAAGCGCCTCTTGTTTGATTGACATGAGAAAGCGTTCTCGTCAAAAAACTTTCAAATACTTTACTTTGGCTTGCCAATTAAAACCTCACCTCTACAAATCCACAGATGCAGATCCCACTAATTTTCCTTTCGATAAGTTAATGGTTTTTTTGCGATGTGCCCCGCTCAAGTTTGGATCATGCGTTGCTAAAATCACTGTGGCACCTTTTAAATTAGCTCCGATCAGTAAATCAACAATTTCAGAAGCTTGTTTTGCATCTAAATTACCAGTCGGCTCATCGCACAAAAGCAACCGAGGCTTAGAAACCAACGCACGCGCAATAGCCACGCGTTGTTGTTCCCCACCTGATAAGTAACCACAAGGAACATGTGCCTTGGAATCCAAACCGACTTGCTGCAATATCGATAAAGATTTTTCATAAATCATATTTGCTGGCTGTCCCTGCACCCATAGAACTAATCCAACATTTTCCAGCGCAGTCTTGTTATTAATTAATTTAAAGTCTTGAAAAACCACTCCAATGTTTCGACGCACAGCGGGAATTTCTCGAAGCAAAATCGTTGAAATATCCTGATTCATAAAAATAACGCGACCATAAGTCGGTCTTTCAGCGCAATACAACAGTCTCAAAAAAGTGGTTTTACCTGCTCCAGATTCCCCCATTAAAACACAAAAATCACCATCCTGGATGCTTAATGTCAAATCGTCTAGCGCAGATCTTTCTTGACCCTGGTAGCGCTTCGTCACATGGTGAAAATCAATCACCCCAAAACCCCTTTCATCAATTGTTACATGTAACGTACTCTGCAAACACTTGCCTTGCCAAGAATTCTAATTGATAAAAGCATTTTTTTTAATATTTCTGACAGTCGGGGGTTGCGGGTTAGCAAATAGCTTGGTTAGGGTGCTAATTCTTAAAAAGGGACAGCTGGCCGAGAGGTTGAAGGCACCTGATTCGAAATCAGACAGACCTGCAAGGGTCTCGGGGGTTCGAATCCCTCGCTGTCCGCCAAAATTTTTGTATTTGTTCTTTGAAAAGTTTGCGTATTGTACAAGGGAATTTTAGGAGAGATGGCCGAGCGGCTGAAGGCGCACGATTGGAAATCGTGTATAGTGTGTTCCACTATCGAGGGTTCGAATCCCTCTCTCTCCGCCACTGCTACCACGCAATCGAAGCGACTCAAACCCCGCCAGGCCCGGAAGGGAGCAACGGTAGAGTGGTCTTTGATGTGTGTGGTGGCTTCTTTTTTATAAAAAGGTCTTCATCTATGAGCTACTTAGTACTTGCTCGCAAATATAGGCCACAAACTTTTTTTGATGTGGCAGGCCAAGATGTTATCGTCAAAACTTTGAGCAAAGCTCTAAACAGCGGCCGCATTGCGCATGCTTTTCTTTTTACAGGAAGTCGTGGTGTTGGAAAAACCAGCATTGCCAGACTCCTGGCAAAAGCACTTGCTTGCGAAAAAGGGATTAGTGATACTCCATGCGGCCAGTGCTCTCATTGTCTGGAAATAACCAATGGCACTTCCATGGATGTGGTGGAAATTGACGGTGCCAGCAATACCAGCGTCGATGATGTACGTGCCTTGCGAGAAACTATCCGTTACCAGCCTAGCAGTTGTCGTTTCAAAATTTTTATCATCGACGAAGTACACATGCTTTCCAATAGCGCTTTTAATGCCTTGCTTAAAACGCTGGAAGAACCGCCGGCGCATGTCAAATTTATTTTTGCTACCACCGAATCACATAAAATTCCCGTTACAATTTTATCCCGTTGTCAACGATACGATTTTAAACGACTGGATATTGAGACAATAACCAATCGACTCTCTCATATTTTGCAAATTGAAAATATCTCCATTGCCCCAGAAGGCCTATTGCTCATCGCCAAAGCTGCTGAAGGCGGTATGCGTGATGCTCTTAGCTTAACAGATCAAGTGATTAGCTTTGCTTCAGAACACATCTCGCTTGAAGATGTGACGCAAATACTTGGTTTAATTGATCGGCAGAATATCGTTCAAGCAACAGATGCCTTGATTCGCTCAGATGCTAAAACAGCCTTAGAAATAATTCATAAAGCCATGCTTAATGGCTACGATTTGAAACAATTAATCGATGGCGTGACGACTGAACTGCGACATTTAAGTATTGCTACTTCAATCGGAACTATTGCAGGATTTTCCGAATTGAGTAAAAGCGAAATTGATTTAATTGATCAAAAAGCAAAGTCTCTTGATGCCGCGGATTTGCAACGCCTTTTTGCCATGGCACTGGATAGCATTGACACCATCTCTCGTTCAGAGCAGCCCCAACTGATGATTGAGCTCGCTTTTTTGCGGATGGCTGATCGACCTCTCATGGCCGAAACCTCGACCATTATGTATGCAATCTCCAGACTAGAAGCTTTAAGTAAAGGCGCAGACACTCCCATTCGCCCCACTTCAGCAGCAAAGCCAGAAGAAAAGGCCTTAAACACATCGCAAATTTCTTTGGGCAATATCGATCAAACCTGGCTTCGTTTTGTGAATTTATGTATTCAACAAATAACAGCCATTGGTCATCACCTTGAGCATGCACGCCTCGTCAATGTGACCAATGAACAAGATAAAGTCGTGATTGATATTGAGCTAGAACAACAGTTCCATTACCAGAGCATCATGGAAGCTCTGAATAATACCACTTTGCAATCACTGCTCGCTTCTATTTATGGAAAAAATGCGCAGCTAAAACCGACTCTAGCCATAAAAGAAATAGCGCCCTCGCCTAGCACAATGACAATTACCCAAGCACGAGAAGTCGCTCAGCAGCAAGCACAAGAAGCCCTTCAAGAGCAGGCGCAAAACCATCCCGTGGTGCAAAAAGCACTTTCTCTTTTTGGTGGAGAAATTCGCGCAGTCAAAAAAAATAACTAGCCGCGGCCCGCAGTTAAAATTTCTTTAATTGGGTAATGTTTAGGTGGACCTATCTGAAGAGGCGGCTCTTTTGGTTCTGCAGACTTAACCGGTTTTCGTCCTGGCTTTCCTGGTTCTTTTGGTGGCCCAGGTTCTTTGCGACGAATACGTGCTGGTGGGGGCTCATCCTTCGGCTTGACCCCTTCTTTGGCTAGAGCACGCAATTTTCCATCAACCAACGACAAAAAGGCTTCTAAATCTCCTCGCGTGGCCAATTGAGCTTCAATCCAACGCAAAGGGCCTTTTTTGGGTGTCATTTCATAAAGATTCCGCGCACGTGGACTCAAGTCCATATCCTTATCTAAGTAGCCACCAACTTTGTCGCCAACGCCAACTAAACCCATTAAGGGGTTTTGAGCTAAATAGATGCCGCAAACGGTGACTTCACCAATACAAAAGCGAGGTGCCCAGCCACTGGAAGGCCCATACCAATACATTTCTGGATAAAGTTTACGCTTGCCTAATTCTGCTACTGTTTCTTGGTACCTTGGCCAACGATTTCCTAAAATCTGCGAGAGCGATTCATCATCAGGTATAAAATCTTTATCTTTTAGGGGGCTTTTGGCCATTTTTACCTCAACAAAATCAAAAACAATAAATTAAACGACACATAAATAGATCACAAGGGCCTTAGTTTCGCATGAAATAGACTAAAGTGAAACGATTTTTTTCTAAGTTATCATCCTTTTATCGCTTGCTTTCACAAAATAGCCCTTTTATACCTTTTTGAAATATGCTTAAGTCTGTTGTTAATCCTTAGGAGTTATTTACATATGGTCATAAAAACAAAATTTGTTGTTCTCATTAGCTTAACTGCAGCGCTTGCTGTCCTTGCTGCTTGCCCCAAAAAAGATGGCAACACCAAACTTGGTGATCTAAAAACTGAAATTGAAAAAGTCAGTTATATCTTGGGTTATAGCACCGGTAAAAGTTTCAGCGAACAATCCGTTGATGTCGATACAAAAATTTTCCAAAAAGGCATGAAAGACGGCTTATCAAAAGAAGAAAAGTCGCCCGTCATGACCGAAGAGCAAATGCGTGAAACCATGCAGACCTTTAGAACGACTCTCATGGAAAAACGTAAAAAAGAAACAGAAGAGTCTGGCGTCAAAAATCAAAAAGCAGGCGAAGAGTTTTTGGCAAAAAACAAAACCAAACCTGGCATCGTCACTTTGCCAAGTGGGCTTCAATATAAAGTGATCACTGAAGGCAATGGCGACAAGCCAGCTCCTACGGACAGCGTGACTGTAGACTATACTGGAACACTTTTGAGTGGCAAAACTTTTGACAGCACTAAAACACGTGGCAAGCCTGCTACTTTCCCAGTCGGCACCACAATTCCTGGCATGTCTGAAGCTTTGAAACTGATGTCGACGGGATCGACCTGGGAAATTTATATCCCATCCAGCCTCGGCTACGGTGCACAAGGCGCTGGCGCGACCATTGGACCAAACGAAGTTTTGATGTTCAATGTTCACTTAATCTCAGTTGAAAAAGCAGCCATCGAAGCTCCAAAAGCTCCAGTCAAAAAATAAGATCTTTACGGTAAGTTCAAAAGCACTTCACACTTGTGAGGTGCTTTTTTTATGCCCCGTCGATGCTTCCAGTAAATTTCCAACGACTTTCGGAAATTGGCCAGCAGCATCTAGCTTAATATATCTCACACAGTCGAAACCCGCTTGGCCCAACAAATACGTTGCTAAATTTTTAGAATAAGCACCACCTTCAGTCCAAACACAAAGCGATAATAAAACACCTAACTCAGGGAATGTCTTTTCTGTATTCAAAAACAGGTCTCGAATCCACAGTTTACCTTGAGACGTCAATGAACGACGTGCGGTTTGCAATATGTGCAGAACTTCAGTCGGGCGAAACAAATGAATCACATGTGATAAAAAAATCGCATCATAAGGACCACCCCAATCTTCATCAAGCACAGATCCTTCTACAAATTGAAATTGATCGCTAAACTTATTGTCTGCTAAATTTTGCTTTGCGATGATCAGTGATGGCTCAACATCAAAAAGGGTGATCTGCAACTTTGGATTGGTCCTGGCAAAAGCGAATGCATACGTGCCAGGGCCACTGCCCATATCACAAAGTGTTTTCATGTTTTTTAAATCAATTGTTTGGGCAATTACCTCGGCAGAAAGCATAGCCACATCATCCATTGCTTGCATATAAAGCTGCCATTCTGCAAATGAAACTTCTGGTGTTTCAGGTGTCTGGTTCTCTTTGATTTGAAAAAACAAATCTGCAGTGGAACGACTTTCGATTTCCTCTGCCAAAAAACAAAAAAAGGCGGCAAAATTATTTTCTTGACCTGAAGAAAAAATGGCGTGCGTTATTTCTGAATTGCAATAGGTCTTCCCATCGAAACAAATCAAATTCATGCACTGTAAAACATGCATCAATTTTGCAAACATACTCGTATTTTTCACTTTTAATCGATGACTGATTTCCTGGGTAGTCAAAGGGCACTCTTGTAGCAATTCAAAAATCTGCAATTTAATTGCCAATAGCAGAGCACGACTCCGCATTGGCCCCAACAAAATATCTTCCATGTATTTAAAGGAATCCATTTTGCTCATTTTAGCCTCTGACTATTTAATCAACTCTAAATGTTTTAAGAAAGCTTTTGCATCGATGAAACTAAAAATTTTTGGCGAGGCTTGTAGCGCCCCCTGACTGTCGATAAACAGAACCGTCGGCAAACCGATGACACCAAACCGTTTTCGCAGTTCACCTAATTCTTTCGTATCAGATGTCACATCGACTTTGATTAAAGCAAATCGATTTAACGCTTTTTTCACATCCGTATCAGAATACGTATGCTGATCTAATTTTTTGCAGGTAACACACCAGTCTGCATAAAAATCAATCACCACCGGTTTTTTTTGCTTTTTTGCCTCATTAAGTTTTTCTTGAAAACGGGCCAAAGATTTATCGTTCTTGGTGACCATTGTCCAAAGATTGTCCTGCACAATTAACGAAGCGGCCAGTCCATTGATACTGAACACCATAATCAAGACACCGCATCCTTGAATCAATGACGATAAATTAAATCTGTTTTTGAAAGAAAATTGCCAAGCTCCCATGATCAAACCAACGCATATTAAGAGTATTAACATGGGCACCCCAAGAGTTCTTAAACGAACGAAAAAATCGTACAGCGTATTCCAAGCAAACTGCAAATAGTAAAATGCGGTACTCATCATCACGATGCCAAAACTGGTTTTTACAACGTTCATCCAGGAGCCACTCTTTGGAAGCCGCGCAATAAACGAAGAAAATGTTCCTAAAACTAAAAAAGGGATTCCTAAACCAAAGCTAAACAGCATCATCAAAAGAATTCCGCGCAGAAAATTTCCTTCTTCTGCCAGCAAAGTCAAAATGAATGTCAAAATTGGGCCTGTACATGGCGCCGCAATAACACCAGAAAGCAATCCCATTAAAAATACGCCTGGGTAACCTTCCCCGCCTTTGCGAGAAATACGATTCATCATCGATTGAGGGATAGCAAACTCAAAAGCGTTAAACATGCTCATCGATAAAAGTGTAAAAATGAAAGCAACCAAGCCAATCATCCATGGACTTTGCAACGTAGATCCAGCAAGCCATCCAAATGAAACGAATAAAATACCAAGAAACGCATATAAAAGTGTCATACCGAGCACGTAGACCGATGCGATGGTAAATCCATGCCAGTGCGACTTCACACGCCGCGTCCCCATAATGCTGAGAGTAACTGGAATCAGCGGATAGACACAAGGCGACAACGAGGTCAAAAATCCAGCGAGAACTGATAGTAATCCAGCCCAAATGAGCTGTTCATTACCAAGCGCCGCTTGAAAAGAATCCTCAAGCGACAACGACCAGGCGCTACTGGCAAATCCTAGACCCAAGGAAAATAAAATTTTCATATACATGCAACTCCACTAGCAGATCCGTCATTGAGGCGATGCGCCTTTTTTTTGCAACAGTAATACTTCATTACCGATTTTTTACCCGCATCTAAATTACGCCAGTGCCCGGGTGCAACGAATATAACTGCCAAAGAGGAGATTTCATGTACAGCCCATTCCCAATAACACCAAAATCGCAAGAACAAGTCAAACCTAAATCTTCCCTCACAGTCATATCTTCAAATACTCCCAAATTAAGCCAAGGCCCGGGCACCAAAGAGGAGTGGCTTAAAAAAGTTCCTGATACGAAAAGCAAAGGAGAAGTGACCCCCCTTCCCACAGATGATATTCGATTTGTGTTTAATGCGAAAGGCGCACTAAAAGATGCTGGTGATTTGGCTAATTCTGAAGATAATGTACGACCAATCCCTCCCCATTTTAACCAACGCTTTGTCCAAGCACCCAAACATTTATTAGAGACAGCGCTTGGAATTATTACTCAAAATGATTGGCAAGATTGGCGTTGGCAACAGCGAGAGCGCCTACGTAAAATTGATCAACTGGATGGTATCATCCAAGTCACAGAAGATGAAAAAACAGCTTTTGCCAAATCAGATGCCATGTTTCACATGGGAATTACGCCTTATTATGCTTCTCTCATGGACAAAGATAATCCCAATTGTCCAATCCGCTTACAATCAGTCCCGCAAATTGGTGAGCTTGATATATTGCCCAGCGATCTAGAAGATCCTCTGGGCGAAGAAAAGGACATGCCAGTCCCAGGCATTACCCATCGTTACCCTGATCGTGTTCTTTTTTACACAACCCACAATTGCCCGGTCTATTGCCGACATTGCACCCGCAAACGCAAAGTCAGCGATCCGAATTCTATGGCCGACAAGGAGCAGATTGAACTTGCTTTGGCTTACATTGAGAAACATTCAGAGATTAGAGACATTGTTGTTTCAGGTGGAGATCCACTTTCACTTTCTGATGAACGACTCGATTATATTTTAGGACGTCTGCGCGCCATTCCTCATGTTGAAATTTTTCGCATGGGAACACGAAATCTGGTGACTTTACCGCAAAGGATCACTGACGATTTCGCCAAAATGCTGAGAAAGCATCAGCCGGTCTTTATCAACACGCATTTTAACCACCCCAAAGAATGCACTGCCGAAGCCTTGGATGCCTGTCGTAAATTAGCCGATGCCGGTTGTGTGATCGGAAATCAAATGGTTTTGCTCAAAGGCGTTAACGATGATTGGCGCATTGTCAAAGAACTAAATCATCGACTTCTCTTAATGCGGGTCCGGCCTTATTACATTTATCAATGTGATCTTTCTCAAGGGATCAGCCATTTCAGAACGCCTATTTCTGTCGGACTCGACATCATTGAAAATTTGCGTGGGCATACTTCTGGGCTTGCAGTGCCGACTTACGTTGTAGATGCCCCTGGTGGCGGAGGCAAAATCCCGCTCCAGCCTAATTACATCAAAGAACATGATGGTAAAAAATGGTCACTTCGTAATTTTAGGGGCGATGTTTACACTTATTTGGAGCCTTGATTTATTTTATCGCTAAAACCCACTTGAATTAATTGCGAAAACCACACAGAGTGCGAACCTCAACCAAGTATATGTAGGTTTATAACGTGATAGAAAAAGAAGATAATTTGATGGGGCGTCCAACGGCCAAAGGCAGCGCCAAACGCCGACTTTCCGATTTTTACATGCAAAATAAGCTTCCCATCGATTATCACAATGTCGATATTTTGCGCCGATTTTTGTCGCCTGAAGGCAAAATTCTTCCTTCCAGAAGAACAGGCCTTACCTCTAAAAATCAACGAAAATTAACCTTGGCCATCAAACGTGCACGCATGATCGGCATTTTGCCTTTCTCAACGTTTGAATTTTAGCATCAATCAACGTCTTGCTTTATTTTGGGTGTGATTTTGTTGAATCCTCGTATCCTATGGTACTGTAGGAACATGATGCGATCACCCCATTGGATTGCAGTTTTTATTGCAATTAGTCTTTTTCTGGTGGGTTATTGCCTACTAGCCCCTTTGGCCTTGCCAAAACTCTGGCAAATGCGTCACAAGGAAGGTTCGTTGCGCGGTGAGATCGCGTCTTTAAAGAAACAAGTCCAAAAACTAAACCTGGAAGCTTCACTGCTTTCTGGCGACACAAAAGATTCTCTAGAATATCTTGAGTATGTTGCTCGAAAGGAGCATGGCTTTATCGGCCATGATGAATTGTTGCTTCTCTTAAACGAACCTCTAGGGAAAAAAGCAAACCATGAAAAAAACCTTTATCCTTGATACGAACGTTCTTCTTCATGATCCAAGAGCCATGTTTAGCTTTGAGGATAACAACGTTGTTATTCCTATCTATGTCGTAGAAGAAATCGATAATTTCAAAAAAGAACTTTCTGAACTAGGGCGAAATGCCAGACAAGTCAGTCGCTATTTAGACAATCTCAGAGAGGAGGGTTCTTTATCGACCGGTGTCAAACTAGATACTGGAGGAACTTTACGTGTAGCAGTCACTGCTCGCACACTGCCTCCTGAGATAACAACCGATCGAGGACAAGACTCACGAATTTTAGCAGTCGCCCTTGATTTGCAAGAAAAATTGGCTGGCATCGAAAAAATAGCCTTCATTACCCAAGACACCAATCTACGCATTCGCGCCGATGCGATTGGAATTGAAACTGAAAGCTATGAACCCGATCGCATAGAAACAGATGAGCTCTATTCGGGCTATAGCGAGATTGCAGTCACTGGGCAACAAATCGACGCATTTTATACAAACAACAGTCTGGCGCTACCTGATCCTTACTATGCACCTAACCAGTATTTGGTTCTTCGGGATTGCGATAATCCCTCCCATACCGCACTTGGCCGTGTTGACTTGCGCGATCGCCGTGTCATGCCCATTCCAACTTTAAAACATCAAGCCTGGGGAATTCGCCCTCGCAATAAAGAACAGATTTTTGCGCTCGATTTACTGCTTGATGATTCTATTAAATTAGTCACGCTTATCGGAAAAGCTGGAACAGGTAAAACGTTAATCGCCATTGCTGCAGGTTTACAAAAAGTAGCAGAAGAACGTGTCTTTCAGCGACTACTCGTTAGTAGGCCTATTTTTCCTTTAGGTCGCGATATTGGTTTTTTACCTGGCGATATTGAAGAAAAACTCAATCCTTGGATGCAGCCCATCTTTGACAACGTCGAATTCCTGATGGGCCTTACCACAAAAGGCCAAAAAACTTCGCGGAGTTATCGTGAGCTCATTGATCTGAACCTCATGCAAATTGAACCACTAACTTACATTCGTGGCCGTTCCATTTCTTCGCAATTTATGATTGTCGACGAAGCACAAAATCTGACCCCCCATGAAGTAAAAACAATTATTTCGCGCGCGGGTGAAGGCACTAAAATCATCTTAACAGGCGATCCTTACCAGATTGATAACCCATATGTTGATTCAACCAACAATGGCCTTGTGCATACCATGAATCGATTTAAAACAGAGCGCATTGCTGGCCATGTTAGACTCGAAAAAGGCGAGAGATCTGAGCTTGCAGAAATTGCGGCAAATATTTTGTAAAAACATGTCAAGTCTGGAGCACTGTTTTGGCAGTGCTCTTAAGACTCATTTTTTACTTTCAGCCCATAAGTATAAAGTAGGAATCACCAATAAAGTCAAAAAGGTCGATGTCAGAAGACCCCCTATCACCACGGTAGCAAGCGGTCTTTGTACTTCGGCACCAAGCCCTGTATTGAGCGCCATGGGAATGAAACCAAGACTAGCAACGAGCGCAGTCATTAGGACGGGTCTAAGGCGAATTAGTGAACCTTCATACACAGCCTGCCGGACAGAGGCGCCTTTTTCTCGAAGTTGACCAAAAAATGTGACGAGGACCATCGCGTTCAAAATGGCAATTCCAGTCAAAGCGATAAAACCAATGGCGGCGGAAACACTAAATGGAAGACTGCGCAAGTAAAGTGAAGCAATTCCACCCGTCATCGCGAATGGAATACTCATGTAAACAAGAAGAGCTTGTTTCATGCTGT
Organism: Myxococcales bacterium; assembly: GCA_023248595.1. Classification (GTDB taxonomy): domain Bacteria; phylum Myxococcota; class UBA727; order UBA727; family JABDBI01; genus JAHFEG01. The sequence goes on from JAHFEG010000027.1 coordinate 18,545, forward strand.
TGAAGTGCTTCAGCATGACGAGGAAGATCCCTATTAAAATGATAGGCACCAGTATCAGAAGTTTTGCCCGCGCCCGTTCCAAATTTTTAAACTGCCCTCCCCAAGAAAGCCAATAGCCTGGTGGCAATTTGAGTTCTGATGCCAGTTTCATTTTAGCGTCAAAGACAAAACTTTCCGTATCTCGCCCAGACAGATTCACCGCAATGCCAGCATAGCGCTGGCCTCGATCATGCGCGATGGTGGTGACCTGCTCATTCTTCTCGATACGCGCCAGTTTTTCAAGCGTGACATAACCGCGATCAGGAAGCGCTATTTGCAACTGATTCAGCTCGTCAGGGTTCTCACGGCATTGCTCTGTCAGTCGAACCACAATGGGAAAGCGCCAATTAGACTCATAGTAACTTCCCACTAAATAGCCCGCCATGGCAGACTCTAGCACGCGATTGACCTCGCCAATGTCAACGCCATAACGCGCAATATACTCGTGGTTTATTTGAATATTTAAGACCGGACTTTTCCTAAGCGCACTCAAGGCATCAAGCTCAATTTCAGACGCACCAGGCACTTGTTCAATTTTTTGCTTCGCAGCGTCTAAGAGTTCAACCAGTTGATCTAAATCTTGTCCGTAAATTTTCAGACTCACATCTGCTCGACTGCCCTCCAAAATTTCGTTAAAGCGCATCTCGATGGGTTGATTTTCCATGATGTCTTGGCCTGGAACCTTTTTATCAAGAGCATTGCGGATTTTGGTAAACAATTTTTCTTTGGAATGCTGTTTCACCTCGTCTTTTAAGATAACAAAGGTATCGGAAAGATGAACACCCATCGGATCTGTCGCACTTTCTGGCGTTCCCATACGTGAAAAGACAGTTTTCACCTCATTAAAACCAGATATTATTTTTTCAGACTGTTTTTGCATATCCACGGATTTGTCCAAGCTGATGCTGCTATCTCTGGTCAAATTGATAACCATATCTCCTTCGTTTAAGGCCGGCATAAAATCAGCGCCCAAGGTTTGGAACACCCAAAATGAGGCAACAGAAAAAACCATGACTGGTATCAGCACGAGGAGACGATGGTGCAGTGAAAACACCAGAACAGGCTGATAAGCCCGCTTAATAAGAGAAAAAAGCCACGTGTCATGATGATTATTTTTAACTCTTCCTAAAACCATGTGCGCCAAAACTGGCATCAACAAAAGCGCGACGATAAGCGAAGCTCCCAACGCCATTAAAACAGTTTCCACCATCGGACGAAACAGTTTTCCTTCAATTCCTTCAAGAGCCAACACTGGGACATAAACAGCCATGATCAAAAGCAGCCCAACTGACACGGTACCAGCAACTTCTTTGGCAGAAACCAGCACGACCTTGACGCGCTCTTCCCATGTCAGCGGATTTTTTTCCTCAGAAAAACGGCGTAAAATGTTTTCTACAATTACCACCGAGGCGTCGACCAACAAACCAAAGTCTATGGCACCCAGACTCATCAAATTGGCAGAAATACCAAAATATCTCATACCCAGCGCCGCAAAAAGCATTGAAAGCGGGATGGCCAGCGACACCAACAACGCTGCTCTTAGATTACCGAGCAACAAGAGCAGCACCACAAACACCAAGGCCGCGCCTTCTGCCAAATTTCTGGCAACCGTCTTGATGGTTGCTTCCACCAAAAATTGCCTGGAATACAATATTTTTGTTACAACATCGGCTGGCAGAGGAACCTGTACCAAAGCCGCTTCAGCATCCATGGCAACTTGCCTAGAATTTGCTCCATTCAGCATGAGGACCGTTCCCAATACGGCCTCCTCGCCATCATAAGTGCCCGCTCCCAGACGCTGCGCAAAGTCCTCACGCACCTCGGCCACGTCTTTCACACGAATCGGTTTTCCGTAAACATCAAGCGCAATCACAATCTCGCGAATTTGATTTAGATTGGTGATAGCCCCTTGGGTGCGCACGATGACCTGCTGTCCGCGATTTTGGATATAACCGCCACCAAAATTTTCACCGAGCGTTTCCAATTTTTTGATGAGGTCATTCACCACCAAACCTCTCATCTCTAATTGATGAGGATTGGCATCAACATGAATTTCCTTCTTAAAACCACCTGTCGAGTCAACTTCAGCAATACCTGTCACGGTGGACTTCAAATGCCTACGAACCACAAAGTCTTGAAGCGTGCGCAAATAAAGAAGACGTTCCTTTTGCGTTTTTTGAGCAAGCTCAGATCCAGGCTTGGCCAATAAAGTGTACATCAGTACCTCGCCTAAGCCGGTGGTAATCGGTGCCAGCTCTGGCGACAAACCTTGAGGCAAAAGTTCCCGAATATTTTGTAAGCGCTCTGATACCTGCTGGCGCGCCCAGTAAATATCGGTGCCATCTTCAAAAATAATGACGACTTGGGAAAGACCATATTTGGCCAGAGAACGAATGTCTTTGCTATGGGCAATACCGCCCAACTCTGCTTCAATAAGCGAGCCAACCGTCTTTTCTATCTGCTCTGGATCAAGCGCACCTGTTTTGGTGTTCACCACCACTTGAACAGGCGTAATATCGGGCACAGCATCAATCGACAGCTTGGTCAAAGCATAAGACCCTGCAAATACCACTGCCACAAAGCCAAGAATAATTAACCAACGATTTCGAAACGACTGATCAAGAATTCGATGAATCATGAAAAACCTCTAAAATGTTGAAAGTTGTGAAAGCAGAGTTTGGTCGCAAGCAATAAAGAAAATCGATAATATGCTTTCTAATACTGCCAGCTGCGCATCTAAAACGTGGTTTACTGTTTCTGCCGCTTGCACATCGAGCTCGAGGAATAGAAGAAAATCAACTCGATTTTTACGAAATTCTTTTTCCATTGTTTGCAAATTCGCTTCTAGCATCGCAATAGATTCTTGCGGGTATTGCCCAGCGATTTTTCGCGAGGCCTCGTATTGCGCTAATAATTTTCTGATGTCTGCTTCGGTCTGCTTTTCTTTCAGTGACAGTTGATATTTTTCTGCTTTTATTTTTAGTGAAGTGCTGCGAATACCAGCCTGATTTCGATTCCAAAGTGGAAGAGGAATTCCGAGGCCAATACCTGCCGTTCTTTGTGTGTCACCTGCAGTTTCTTGTCCATAAAATGCAGAAAGCGAAATATCAGGCCAAACTTCTCTTCGTAAAAGCTGTTGCTCTTTTGTCGCTTTTTCCACTTGAACTTTTTGGCTAGCCAAAGAAAAATTATCTTCTCTTACTTGGGTCGCCCATTCGTTGTCACTTAATACGCGCCCACCCTTTAACCAAGGAACAGCGATTGTCGGATTGCTTTGTGAGTCGGCCTCGACATAAAAGTTGAGTTGCTCAAAACGACTCTTCACTGCCCCTTGAAGCTGTAGCCAGTCTGCATTAATATTGCGCAAACGCTCTTTTACAATTAAACGCGTCGTTATTTGCTGAGGAGACGCAAACATGTGCCCAGCCAGATAAGATTGAATAAGTTCAAATCGCTTCCTGCGGCTTTCTGCGAATTTCAACTTACGCTCGTACATGGCATATTCATAAGCTAAGCGAATAACATCCGTGGTAATTGCAAGCTCAGATTCTGCCAGAGAAATGCTTTCTATTTCTTTATCGAATCCAGCGATCTCACGATGCAAATTTTGTTTACCAGGAAATAAAATTTGTTGAGATATACCAACTTGAAACATAGGCCCTAAGCTTGGCAAAGCTCTTTTAACGCCACCATTAACGTTCAGCGTCGGGTTTTTCCAGGCACCCGCTTGCACAGCCGCTTCTTGTTTTTCTTCAATGCGCGCTTGCTGTGAAAGAATTTGATCGCTGCGGGATAAGGCTTGATTAACAAGGGTCTCTAAAGTGTATTGTTGTTTGACTTCTTCTGCGACTAGACCAAAACTGACTAATAGAACCGAAAAACTTAAAATATAGCGACATATCTGCATGGGTCCCCCCTCGATTAAAAAATCGACCTATTTTTTATGAAAAACTGCTTTTGGATATTTAAAACTAGCAGATAGGCGGACGGAATACTTTGCCAACGAAAGTTTGGGCAACCATCTTATTAACGACGGCAAAAGGCAGAAAGTAGGAAGTCTGTATCAATGTCATTAGTTGAATATACGAAAGTGCACTGGCAAAAAAGACGGAAGCGCAGCAGCCGCAATTATGAATTTGAGCAGTGCATCCATTTTCTGAATGATTCTGATCCGGAATTTGCGTTTTTTCACTGGCGCCTGAGACCTCTTCCGCGGCGCAGCATTCCGATGCTTGGGCAAAAAAACCCGCTTGGCATAGGAAAATGAATGTGACCCGTAAGATAACTGCAACCATCTTATTTTGATTTATATTTAGGTTGCCTACAAAAGTCATCCGCTCTTTGACCTATCAACTTTTCACAAAAATGAAAAGGTTTGCTAGCCACGCCACTTTTTCCAAGCGGCGAGCACATCGCCGCGCACAACTTCTTGTGCATAACCGGTCGTTGCCACAATTGCTGACAAATCAGCCAACACCGGCTCTGCTCTTAAGATTTTTTCACCTAAAAGCCACTCGACAACCCCACACTGCTGCATTTTTTGGCCACGACCAAAGGGCACGCTCACCGTTCGATGCAATAATCCATGTTGCTCAACAAATGACGTTAATACTTCAAACGCTTCTCCCGTCACCAAAAGCGCTTCTATTATTTTGGCAACATCTCCATGGGAAGCCACTAGACTTAAGTGTGTCTGCGAGTACGCCCCCTGCTCCATCACCTGCGTTGTTAAAATTGTTCGTGCACCCATGTTGGTCAAACGCCTGATTAAATCTTGCATATCGACTCTTTGCCCCAGCAAACATCTAATTTGAATCAAAGGAAGCACTTTCGCCCCAGCAGAGGGACCTAAAATCGCGCGCGTGGCAATCACGGCAGGCTCACACCATAAGGCACGTGCCAACATGGGAAACTCGCAACCGTTCTTTGCTACCCCAATCCCACTTTGCAGAAGACAGCTGTCACCTCGTGGTCCAAAATGTGATGCCACATTTTTCAATAGTGCAAGTGCAACAGGATCGGTAAATGGCGCAGGCCATTCTTGCTCATAAGTTGGCAATCCTTCCGCTAACGCCAAAGTCCAGCCACGCTCATCAACATCATTGCCACCATGAGGCAATAATAAAGACGGCCAAGAAAGAGGTAGCCTTGTAGCGCTTACTTCCAACGGATCAGCCGCCTGAATCAAAACACAAAATGTCACTACATGGCAAAATATATAGACGAGCAACTCGCCCCTTAACGGGATTTCCATCCCACCATGGCCACAGGATTTTTGAAGGCCTTCTCCTAGCAATTCCAAGGTTTTCTGAATCAAAGCAGAAGAGATAGGATGCAATTCAGCACGACGCATATGAACGACGAGATCATTTAGTGTTCCACTTTGGCCAAGGGGACAAGATTCGTGCATGAAATGAAGGAAGGAACCAAAGGCCTGCCCTCTTCTCATCACTTTGCTCTGCGTTGGAAGAATATGCGCGATGCCAAGTTGCTGAAAGGCTTGAAAAACAGGTTCCAAAGGCAAACCTAAATCTACCAATGCACCATTTAAAAGTTCAGCTTGGCATCCCTGGGTAACATCAAAATGGATAATTCTGTGACTTGATTGGCTTTTTAATGAGGACACAAAATCAGCATGCATTATCGTTTTTTCCGAGCATCATTAACTTAAATGAATAGCAACTTAGGGGAAAAACAACCCAACTACTAAAGTTGTGCCTCCCAGTAAAGATAAAAATATATTTGCTGTTAAACATAAGAAGAATGGCACATAAAATCGTTTAGCAACTTTCGCAATAGCATCCATATGCTTAGGTTCAATAAAGACAAAACGATAGGTTATGCTCTCTAAATATTTTTTAGCTAGAAAAAAAAGAAGTATCGCCATTGCGGCAGAGAAAACAAGCAACATGAAACCAGCCTTTTCTAACACATTAAATTCATCACCTAAAAGACCAATTGCCACAGTAATACCAATCACGTTTATCGATAACATAATAGTCAAAGTTCCACTCAAAAATCCGACTTTTATTTTTGCATATTCTGCAACACTTTGATTTCTAATTTTTTCTGGGAAAATGTCCATTTCATTCTCGGCATTTTTAATAGTATTTACTGTATTATTTTATCTGTTTAATTTTTAAAATGCGAAGTTATTACAATAAAAATGAATTAATAGATTTACAGATACCCACAATTTGGTAGATTGTATCCCCTTTACAACCTCCACATGACTTAGTGATTAGAAATGACAACTACCCCAGATAAAATACGTAATGTCGCCATTATTGCCCATATTGATCACGGCAAAACCACCCTTTTAGACGGACTCCTAAAGCAATCACAAGTTTTTAGAGCAAACCAAGTTATCCAAGAACGTGTCATGGATTCTTATGATCAAGAACGCGAACGCGGCATTACGATCTTTGCTAAACATTGCGCTTTGCAATTTGGGGAATACAAAATCAATGTTATTGATACCCCAGGCCATGCCGACTTCTCTGGCGAAGTAGAGCGCGTCTTAGATATGGTCAATTCCGTACTACTATTAGTAGATGCGCGAGAAGGACCCATGCCACAAACACGTTACGTCTTAGCCCAAGCATTAAAACGCGGCCTTAGACCGCTGGTCATTATCAATAAAATCGATCGCCCACACGCAGATCCTGATCGCGTTTTGTCAGAAACCTTTGACTTATTCGTAGAATTGGGCGCAAACGATCATCAGCTCAATTTCCCTTATATCTATGCCTCAGGCCTGGCAGGTTATGCTTGTCGGGAGATTAATGACCCACGCGAAAACCTTTCCCCATTACTGCAATTAATTGTTGAAGAAGTTCCAGCTCCTGACGGTTCGATTGAAGAACCATTTTTGATGCAAGTCGCAACTGCGCCCTATGATGAATATTTAGGTCGAGGCTCTTGCGGGCGTATTTTAAATGGAAGCATCAAAAAAGGCGATATGGTCACCCATGTTGACGTCAATCTACAAGAAAAAACCTTAAAGATCACACGCATCAAAGGCTATGTCGGCATCCAGCAAGTTGATATGGACGAAGCAGCTGCGGGCGATATTATTGTCATTTATGGCATCCCTGATGTATTGATTGGAGACACTCTTTGCGACCCTGGGCACATTGTTCATTTGCCTGCTTTGCGTGTTGAAGAGCCAACTATCTCTATTAACTTCGTGGTTAATTCTGGTCCCCTGGCTGGACTAGATGGAAAAAACATCACCATGAATAAAATACGTGACAGGCTTTGGCGCGAAAAAAGAGCGAACATCACCTTACGCATCGAAGAAACCCCGGGCCAACAAGACAGCATGACCGTGTCTGGTCGAGGTGAATTGCATCTGGCCGTCTTGATCGAAGCCATGCGCCGAGAAAATTATGAATTTTGCATATCAAAGCCAAAAGTAATCACCAAGATTGTTGACGGCGACACCCATGAATCACTGGAACGTCTCTACATAGAAGTTCCAGAAGAGAACTCAGGTGCGGTTATCGATGCTTTGGCAAAACGCAAGGGCGAGATGCAAAATTTTGATACCAACGAGCATCATATTACCGCCATGGAATTTTTAATCCCAACACGTGGACTCATGGGTTTTAGACATGACTTCTTAACCATGACACGCGGAGAAGGAATTCTGACCAGTATTTTTGAAGCGTTTGTCCCCTGGAAAGGCGAGATTCCAAAACGTAAGAATGGCGTTATGATCTCCACCAATCAAGGTCGTGTTACCCCTTATGCTTGCTTCAGTTTGCAAGAACGCGGCATGTTGATGGTTGCCCCCAATGAAACCGCTTATGAAGGCATGATCGTTGGTGAACATTGCAGAGACAATGATATTCCCGCCAATATCACCCGTGAAAAACAACTAACCAACATTCGTGCTGCCGGCAAAGATGAAAACATCATCTTGGTTCCACCTCTTAAAATGACCTTGGAGCAGGCTATCGATTATATTGAAGACGATGAATATGTTGAAATCACGCCCTCAACGTTTCGTTTTAGAAAAATTTATCTAAAAGAAAACGATCGCAAACGTGCAGAAAAAAACCAACCTGGTTGATTTGATGTTTGTCATTGAAGTATAAAAACCTCCTGTCTAAACGCTGAGTTTTTTTTATAAAATTGAAATCGAGTAGACTATTTCTTAAAAATTCTTCCGCCCAGATTTTGATATTTATTGCTTTTGTTGCTTTGCATATAATTAATCAATGCTTCATCTAAAGTTTCTGATAATATCTCAACGCCCGTGGTCTTTTTAACCAAAATTTCATAGCCATCGCCTCCAATCAGCATGAAACGATTGGTTGCAAGACGATACACTTTACTCGGTAACACCGGTTCATAGGTGCCTTCCGCTGATAAAATTTGGATAGAACTAACCCAAGAATCTTGTGTTTTTTTAGGAGACCAAACATAGCGCAGCCCTGACACTTGCAGAAATCGAGCAGCGCCTTCATTCACCATGCTCTCAGATTGTTTGACACTAAATTCGACTAAGTCCCACAAATCTTTCCCACTGATATTAAACACTGCAATTTCATTTAGAAAAGGAACGGCATCTAAAATCTGCCAACGCGTCACAGGGCCTTTGGTAAGACCTGTTCGTATGCCTCCGCCATTCATAATTGCGGCCTGAGCGCCATACGATTTCGCAACTTCAAAAATTGCATCTGAAAGAACATCACCCAAGGCGCACTCTTGATGTCGACAATGAAGTGAACCTCCCTCTAGATTAACCGGTAATTTGCTAATAACTTCTCGACGCATTTTATCCAACGGTACTTCCAGCGCTTGTACTTCTTTCTTAATTTCTAAATTTTCCAAAACAGATCGGTCTAATAAGATTGGCTCACCGTTATATGCAATTATTCTACCAGCTTCGTTAAATGTCACATTTAGATGACCTAAATATTTTCCATAAGCATAGGCTGAAACAATCAAAATAGGATTACCGCCAGGCGTCGAAACAACAAAAGGATACGGGCCTTCTGCTTTTGGGCTGGCATTCGACAAAAAAGTATTACTATGGCCAGCGACAATCACGTCGATACCAGAAACTTTTTTTGCAATTTCGATATCTCGCATAAAACCAGAATGGCTTAGCAAAATAATGCGATTAATCCCTTTTTGATGCAGCTCATCCACCACTTTTTGCAAACTTGCTTCAATAGGTAAAAATCTAACTTTAAACCCAGGTGACGATATGCGACTTGTTTCTTCTGTCGTGCACCCGATAATACCAATCTGCTGTCCGCCTACTGTAACAATAGTATAAGGACTCACCAAACCTGCCAAAGAAGGCTCTTGTGACACATCAATGTTTGCACTTAAAACAGGAAAATGAACACCTTTGATAAAGCGTCCTAAATTCGTTGGTCCATCGTCAAATTCATGGTTTCCCAAGGTCATAGCAGCATAGTTCAATCTGTTCATAAACTGCTTGGCTTCTTCATTCTTGTACCGAGTATAAAACAATGTCCCTTGAAATTGATCGCCGGCGTCAACTAACAAGACATTCTTTTTTTCTTTACGAATTTCTTGTATTTTAGTAAATCGTCGAGCAACACCACCAAAACAGTTATTTTCCTTTATTTCATAGTCATCGCAGGTTTGATCAAAGTCATTAATGGGTAAAAGCCTAGCGTGAACATCGTTGGTATGTAGCAGCGTTAAATTAAATTCTTTGGACGAGTTAGTTGTAGTACAGGCACTACTAAACATCATGCTGTTTAAAAGTAGCAACACGGCATTTAACAATTTAATTATTCGCAATTTGAGCTCCAATATTATTTATTTAATTTTGACGATTATTAGATTGATTAACTGCTTGAATACGACCTTCAATTTGACCTAAATTTTGCTCTGCAGAATTTTTTAAGTAATTAATAAAACATTCTTGCGTTGTTTCCGATAAAAACTGCGTATTTTTACCAGGGCTTGCCAGTATACCATAGCCATCGCCCCCACTACTAATAAAACGATTGGCTGCAATACGATAATACAACTCAGTTTTTACTGGCGCATATTTACCTAATTGCTCTTGAATATCAATTGCAATTACTCTGGACATGGCGGGTTTCTCAGGGTCCCAGGCAATCCTAAAGCCTGCAACTTGCAAAAACCGCCCTGTTCCATCATTTTTGTGGTCTTCAGCCCGACTGACACTATGTTCAAACACCGTCCAGATGTCGTTTCCCTGAATATCAAGAACGCTGACTTGATTTAGAAATGGCAATGCATCCACTACCTGCCACCTAGAAACATCACCCTTGGCTATGCTGGCTCTAATTCCGCCCGAATTGATAACAGCTGCGGTGGCACCATAGGGTTTTGCTGCGGCAAGGACAGCATCTGCAGAAGCATTACCTAGGCTACATTCTTGGTGGCGACAATGTATAGATGCACCATCTAGATCATTGACGAGATGTGCCACTATTTCGTTTCTTAAACTATCCAACGGCGCACGCATTTCCAAAACCCAAGCCTTGGTACTTAAATCTTCCGGAATGCTCTCATCCAGCAAAATCGGCTTACTTTGATAACGAATAGGAACGCCCTGCTCATCAAAATCAACATCAATATACCCCAAATATTTTCCATAGGCATAAGCAGATACAATCAAAACAGGCATATTGCTTGGTGATTTGACAACAATAGGCGTTGGTCCTTCGGCAGCAGGATCTTCATTAGAAAGCAAGCTATGTGTATGTCCAGCCACAATCACGTCAATCCCATCGACACGGGCAGCAACTTTCATGTCGCGTCCCACGCCAGCATGACTCACGGCAATAATCTTGTTGATGCCTGCATCGCGCAGTTTTTTGACTGCTGCTTGGACACTGGATTCAATTTCTAAAAAGCGAACAGAAGAACCTGGTGAAGAAAGTTGTGCAGTTTCCTCTGTGATATAGCCTATAATACCAATTCGTTCACCACCCCGCTCCACGACCGTGTATGGTTTAATCAAACCAACCAAACTAGCATCTAACGATGCATCAATGTTTGCAGCCAACACAGGAAATTGAGCTTGTCGAATAAAACGCGCTAGATTGGCTGGACCATCATCAAATTCATGGTTTCCAACAGCCATCGCATCATAGCCGAGTTGGCTCATTGCCCTAAGTGCCTCCTCTCCTTTATAATGATTGTAAAATAAAGTGCCTTGGAATTGATCGCCAGCATCCAACAGTAAAACATTTTCTTTTGTGCCACGCAGCTCGTTCACTTTGGTGACGCGCCTAGCTAACCCACCAAAACATTCATTTTTTCCCCATTTTTCATCGTTACAAGTTTGATCAGACTTATCGATAGGCAAAAGCCTGGCATGAACATCGTTCGTATGCAGCACGCTTAAATGAAAATCGCGAGCCATGACAGCGGTAT
>JAHFEG010000048.1 GCA_023248595.1 Myxococcales bacterium
AATAATCCCCATATGAACAGCGAAGAAGCCTATCAACACATGCGCAGAGAAGAGTCATGACTTCAGAGATTATTTATCCTCATGGAACCAGCATCGTTGATCCGCTATCGTACCAAGAAGACAATGCTCACGGTATTGGAAAACGGTTACGAAAAATCGATGGCCTTGATAAAGCAACTGGGAAAACGCAGTATGCAGATGACATTCAATTCCCAGGAATGCTACATGCCAAAATTAAACGAAGCACCAAGGCTCATGCTCGCATTATTTCCATAGACACATCCAAAGCCGAAAACATGCCTGGTGTTTTAGCCGTCGTGATAGGCCAAGAAATACCCAATCCTTACGGGGTCATTCCTTGGACTAAAGATGAAAATGCCCTGGCGTTTAAAAAAGTACGTTACATTGGCGATGCTGTGGCAGCCGTTGCCGCTCTCGATGAAGAGACAGCAAACGCAGCGATCAAAGCCATCATCGTCGAATATCAGGATCTTTCAGCGATTTTAAGTACAGAAGAGGCAGCGAAAACAGGCCACACGCCTGAAACAAAGGTCAATGAAAAAGCCAAAGTAGGCAATATCACCAAACATGTTTCCCTGGCCTTTGGCGATGTCGAAGCGGCCTTAGAACAATCTGACGTGACAGTCGAAAATACTTTTTATTTTTCCAACACCACCCATGCCCCCATCGAACCACATTGTGCGATTGCCGAATACAATCATCGCGGTCTTTTAACCGTGATTTCTTCAACACAAGTCCCTCACTATTTACACCTAGCACTCGCTGATGTTTTAGAACTTTCCGAAAATAATATTCGTGTGATTCAAGCTGCAGTGGGTGGTGCTTTTGGAGGGAAAAGTGAACCATTTGATTTAGAATTTGTAGTGGCTAAACTGGCCATGAAAACTGGACGTCCCGTCAAATGCCTCTATACCAGAGAAGAAGTTTTCTATGCTCATCGTGGACGTCACCCCATGCGCATGCATTTTCATTGCGGTGCGTCCGCAGATGGCAAAATCAAAGCAGTCAAAAGTCAAATTGAAATTGATGGCGGCGCTTATGCTTCTTTTGGGATGGTTACTGCTTTTTACGCAGGCCAATTATTAACCGGGCCCGTCGGGTTTGAGACCTATGCTTTTGACGCCACACGTTACTACACCAATAAACCAGCGTGTGGACCAAAACGTGGCCATGGTTCTGTGCAGCCTCGGTTTGCGCTGGAAATCCATCTGGATATGATCGCTGAAAAGCTGGGCATGGATCCTATTGAATTGCGAAAAAAAAATGCCGTGCCACCACACTCAACCACAATCAACGGCCAAGCTGTGGGATCTTTAGGACTTGGCGAATGCCTGGATGCCGTCACTAAAGCTTCAAACTGGTATGAGCGTCGAGGCAAATTACCTTTTGGGCGCGGGCTTGGCGTTGCCAGTAGTATGTATATTTCTGGAACAAACTATCCGGTTCACCCAAACGACCTGCCTCAAGCCGGCGTTCAAGTTAAGATTGATCGCTCTGGACGCGTGACGCTTTTTTGTGGTGCTTCTGATATTGGACAAGGCAGTAACTCGATTTTGGCACAAATTGCCGGAGAAGAATTAGGCGTCGCTATTGAACATGTAAAAGTGGTGAGCAGCGACACCGACCTAACCCCTGTCGATTTAGGTTCTTATTCAAGCCGCGTTACTCTCATGATGGGTCATGCTGCCCAAGAAGCTTGTCGAAAATTACGCAGGCAAATCCAAAACGCCGTCGCTGAAAAATGGCAGATTCCGGCTGAACAAATTTTGCTGGGCCATGAAAAAGTTTGGAACCAAGAAGACACCAGCATTTGCATCTCTTTGACAGAAGCTTTTCGGATAACAGAAGTTAAATTCGGCACACTTGGCTCGACAGGAAGCTATCGTACCTTTGCGCGAGGCGGTGACTATCGGGGTGGAACCATTGGCTCTTCTCCCGCCTATTCCTGCACAGCTCATATTGCTGATGTAGAAGTTGATATTTTAACGGGCCGTTTGAGAGTGTATCAAATTTGGGTGGCCCATGATTGTGGTAAGGCCATAAATCCTATGCTGGTCGAAGGACAAATGGAAGGCAGTACTTATATGGGGTTTGCCGAAGTTTTCCTGGAAGAAATGCAATATGGAAACGATAAAGCCAGGCAAGGAATGCTCATGAATCCAAGCTTACTAGACTACCGAATCCCAACTTCACTCGATACCCCTGCAATCAAAGCTCTCATCGTGGAAAACCCAGATCCAAATGGTCCTTATGGGGCCAAAGAAGCTGGCGAAGGTCCTTTGCATAGCTCCATACCGGCTATTGCCAATGCTATTTACGATGCAGTAGGCATCAGGCTATTCGAATTGCCCTTCTCTCCTTCTAAGGTGCTTAACGCATTGGCTGAAAAAGCAAAAATTTAAGCTGAAATGGCCTTGCTAAAAAACGCCTATCTTTTACGGTCGTTCTTTAATGTAGAAATATTCTCGCAAATTACTTTTTTTATTTTTTTTAATTTAGAATCTTATTTATGAAACATTTCATTCCAATCAATTTATTGTTTCTTATTCTATATTTGGGTGCTTGTTTTGGCACTTATTGGACTATCAATGGATGCGACTTGCATCCAGGAACAAAATGCGTTGGCGTCGATTTATCATTTGAAACAATTACTTGGACTGATTTAACTGGCTCGAACTTTACAAACGCTAAATTGAATGACGCAACTTTATCAAACATCATTTTTAAAAATGCAATTTTAGATGACACCACCTTTTGGGATGCCACTGTCACCAATGTTGATTTTTCTGGCGCCAGCTGTAAAAACATCATATGGGTAGATGGCAAATTATGGGACGATGGTGCCGCATCTGGTGGCCCCTGTTATACAAAAACCAGCACTCCACCATCGCCACCATCGCCACCATCTCCACCATCTCCACCATCTCCACCATCGCCACCGTCTACATGTCCAATAATGATAACAGATTCTTGCTATGATGTTTTAGGTTACGACACAAGTAAGTATAAAAGAGCATTTAAAGACCTGGCATTAGTCTGCCATCCAGACCACGGAGGCGCAGAGCAGCAATCCCAAAAATTGAATTGCTGCTACGAAGCCTTGGTCAAGAGAAAGGGGGAAAGTTCTAAATGCTAATTAAAACAAGCGTCATCTCATCGTTCTTAACCATATTCATAGTACTACTCCTTGCTCCTCTCACGACGCATGCTGAAATATCAACCAGCAAACCTAAGTATACTTTTCAAAAAAAAGAACCTCGTTTTTCCCTTATCTACTATCCTATTAATAGCGCTGCCGGCGAAATAAAAATCTACAAAGGATTTTCGATTTTAGCTGGATTTACCATTCTCCCGCCAATAACATTTGATCACGAAAATCATACAGAGAGCCTCTCTATGAAAAGTTTATATATGGCTTTTCGTTACTACCTAACTGGAGAACCATTGCATCATGGTCTATTTCTGGAGTACTCACCTTATTTGAGCCAGATAAATCTAGGCAAGGAGCGCAGCATATCAATCGTTCAAGGCTTTTTCAGAAGAGAAGAGATGAAAGTTTCCACTATTGAAAGGGTTCTCTTCATCAGAAACTCACTGAGAATCGGTTACCGTTGGGCAATTACTGGTTCTTTTTTCGTCGAATTAGAGGGTGGAGTTAACCATAATTTAGTATACAAAAAAGATCCTAACGGTTATGGAAATATCCCGCCACCAAAAATAGCAGTAGGTGGGCAAGCGTATGACCTGAGCCATTTTTTATTTCCTGAATTGGCTTTAGGATTTGGCTATTCATTCTAAACAGAACGCGGCTTAGCGCCATCAAGACGACCAGTCAGAATTCCGCCGCCTAAAAGCACATCGCCATCATAAGCAACAGCTGCTTGTCCTAAAGCAACGGCTGTGGTTTTTTCCAGAAAAGTAAAATAAATCTCGCCGTCTTTTAAAATCCAAGTCGCTGGTTTAGCCACATGCCTTGCTCGGATTTGCACCAATACTTGTGCTGGCCAAAGCTCAACAGGCACTGCCATTTTCAACGGACTGGCCTTCACTTCTGAGCATTCAAGCGCCTGACGCGAACCAAGCGTCACAATATTGCTCTGCGCATCGATATCGACCACATAAGCTCGCTCGCCCACACCCACACCGATACCGCGTCGTTGCCCAATGGTAAAGTTGTGCACACCGTTATGTTCGGCAATGGGCCGGCCGTCCAAATGCTGCATTTCGCCTTTGGGCACGGGGCCTGTGGCCCGCTCCACGACTTTGGCATGGTTGCCGTCGGGCACAAAACAAATCTCATGGCTGTCTGGTTTATTGTAAACTGTTAATCCAATGCGTTCCGCTAAAGCCCGCAGAAATGGCTTTTCCATTTCGCCCAAGGGAAGTTCCAAATTCTGTAAAACCTCGGGAGCCGTGCCATACAAATAATAAGTTTGATCGCGGTTTAAATCGTCAGGCCGCGCCAGGGTTCTGACACCTTTATAATCCACCAACCGAGCATAGTGACCTGTCGCTAAACGAGCGTCCAAAGATTTGGCCGTTTGATACAAATCGCCAAATTTGACTTCATGATTACAAGCCAAACACGGAATGGGTGTTTGCCCTGCCCGATAAGCTTTTACAAAAGGATCAAACACCACATTTTTGAAGCGTTCTCTAGAATCAATGGCATAAAAAGGAATGCCAAGCTTGTCGCAAACCTGGCGTGCATCAGTCATATCATCCACTGAGCAGCAGCGGCCATGGCGCACTTGAAGTGACGAGCTGTCATCTGGTGCTAATCGAAGGGAAACGCCAATCACTTCATGGCCTGCTTCTTTTAAAAGCCAAGCAGCCACGGAGGAATCTACGCCACCTGACATGGCTACCACCACACGCTGTGGATTTTGCGCTTTCGCAACGACATAAGCCATAGCCCGCTCTTTTAAGCTAGGCTCGATTTTTTCAAGTGAACAGGAATTCATGCAGTTTTTATATAGTTCAAAACTAAAATGACAAGACCGTGCCCAAAACTGTAAACCATAACGTTATGCTTTATGGTTTACGGTTTAGGCCGATACCGTACCGCTCTCTGGTAAAAGCTTGGCCTCAACCTGAAACTTAATCTCACCTGCCTCATTCAAGTCAACCAAAACATGCCCGCCATTTTTCAAGTCACCAAATAATAATTGATCAGCCAGTGGTCGTTTAATTTTATCTTGGACAACCCGTGCCAGCGGCCTGGCTCCCATGGTTTTATCAAATCCCTTCTGTGCCAAATACTGCTTAGCAGTAGCCAAAACTTCAATGGTAACGTTCCGTTCAGCAAGTTGAGCTTGAAGTTCACCCAACAATTTATCCACAATTTTGATCATTGCTTCGGGTTTTAAAGCCGCAAAAGCAATTCGGGCATCCAATCGATTACGAAATTCTGGTGAGAAAACACGTTTGAAAGCCGCTTCATCAGCCCAATTTTGTTCGCTGTCTCCAAATCCAATACGTGACTGCGCCATTTCTCGGGCACCTACATTGCTGGTCATAATCAAAATTATATGGCGAAAATCTGTTGGTCTGCCATTGGAATCGGTCAACTTTCCATAATCCATAATTTGCAAAAGCATGTTGAACACATCTGGATGCGCCTTTTCAATTTCATCGAGCAACAAAACCGCATGCGGTGTTTTATGCACGCTGTCCGTCAGCAAACCACCCTGTTCGAAACCCACATAACCAGGTGGCGCACCTACTAAGCGGCTCACTGTGTGACGTTCCATATACTCGCTCATATCAAATCGCAAGAAGGCAATCCCCAGCGTTTTGGCGAGCTGCTTAGCCACTTCCGTCTTGCCTACCCCGGTTGGTCCAGAAAACAAAAAGTTACCAATAGGTTTCTCGCTTTCTCTAAGACCCGCACGTGAAAGCTTGATGGAACTGACAACTTCATCAATGGCTGCATCTTGGCCAAACACCAACTTTTTCAAATCAGTTTCCAAATTCGCCAAGATTTGCTTATCGTCATGGCTTACTTGTTTGGATGGAATCTGCGCCATACGCGCAACGGTCTCTTCAATATCTTTTTCTGAAACCACATGCGCAAACGACGCCTCGGCATTTTCTGGGCGGGCTTTTAGCTTCATTCCTGCAGCCGCTTCATCAATTAAATCAATCGCCTTGTCAGGCAGCTTTTTATCTTGCAAATAGCGCGCGGAAAGATGCACAGCAGCCAGCAAAGCTGCATCCGCAATTTTGACACCATGGAATTCTTCGTACTTACCGCGAATACCTTGCAGAATTTGGATACAATCTTCTTCGCTCGGTTCCTCGATATCAATTTTTTGAAACCTTCTTGCCAAGGCCCGGTCTTTTTCAAAATGGGATCGAAATTCTTTATAAGTTGTTGAACCAACGCAACGCATTTTTCCTGAACTCAAAACTGGCTTCAAAAGATTAGCAGCGTCCATGCTTCCACCAGAAGTAGAGCCCGCCCCAATGATGGTATGAATTTCATCAATCACTAAAATTGCATCGTTTTTTTCTGCCAACGCTTTCATGATATTCTTGAGTCTATTTTCAAAATCACCACGGTAACGTGTCCCAGCTAAAAGCAATCCCATATCGAGCATATAGATTTCTGAATGCCAAAGCGCTTCAGGCACATCATGGCTAACAATACGTTGGGCTAACCCTTCTATAACAGCGGTCTTACCAACGCCAGCCTCACCAACCAATAATGGATTATTTTTTCGTCGCCTTAATAAAATATGAACCAATCGTGTTATTTCACGATCGCGCCCTACCAATAAATCAAGCTCACCCTTACGTGCTTGCTCTGTCAAATTGGCAGTATAACTTTGCAACGGATCTGTTTTTGAAGAAGGTTGTGTTTCGTCATCGAAGGCATGTCCCTGATCTTCAGAAAAATCATCGTCATCTTCATCGTCATCCTCATCGCCAGCAGCACTATCGCTATGACTCAAAGTAGAGACGATATCGAGTCTAGAGAGCCCTGCTTCTTGAAAGATATAGACAGCCGGACTTTCTTTTTCTGAAAAAATGGAGACAAAAACATGCGCAGGTAGCACTTCTTTTCGGCCTGCGCTCATGACATGCACAGCTGCCCTTTGTAAAACGCGCTGGAATCCGATACTGGGGCTGGTCTCAAATGATTCAGCCTCCATTTTTTCCAACTCTTTTTCTAAAAAGTCGTTTAATTGCTTTTTAATTTTTCTAACACTAATCGCGCACTGTGAAAGGATTTCGATGACTTCCGTATCCGATAATAATGCCAGACAAAGATGCTCCACCGTTGCAAGCTCATGGCCTCTTTTATGGGCGTCTTTCATTGCCTTTCGAATCATCGTTTCAACTTTCTTGCTTAACATTTACAAAACCTCTTATTCTGGCTCTGCCGTTAAAAGCAGCGGCATTCCATTTTGCCTCGCATGATCCATCACAATTGCTACTTTACTTTCAGCCACATCCTTTGTGTAGACCCCTACCTTTGCCTTGCCTTGCACATGAACCATGAGCATCATTCGATAGGCTTCAGGCTCAGCTTTGTGGAAGAAGTGCATCAAAACGTGCACCACAAATTCTTGCGTTGTGTAGTCATCATTGTGCATCAAAACGAAATAGCGCTTTGGCTTTTTGGATTTATCACGTTCGACAGCAAGTGTTTCGCCATCTTCCTCAATTTTTGTCCGTTTACTCATTTGTATTTCTCGTATCAAATTTGGCCAATGGCGCAAGGTAGTCAGAGAAATGATATGATATTTTTTAGGGGGCGACTAATATGATACCTAACATTTTATGGTTATTGCTTTTTAATTTTTATAGCGCCTTAAGTCTTGCTGATTCGCATCAAATCCCTCAAACGCCTGAAAATTATTCACAGATCCCAAACGACCCCAACTTGGAAAAACAGTGGTATGTACAACCGGAAACATCATTGACACTTAAACCGGAAACATGGTTGACAGTCGAATTGGTTTGATGGGGCTTGGCAATTTAACAATACTCCACTTTTTTTCCTGCAAAATTGCTATCGGT
>JAHFEG010000028.1 GCA_023248595.1 Myxococcales bacterium
ACAAACAAATAGAAGTCGTAGCGTTTGCGGATTTATGACTCACTGTATTTCAGCGCTTTTAGCATATACTTTTGACCCAAAGAAGCCAGCAATCGCTCTTCCTTAGACGAGACTCGCATTAGTACAACAAAGATAGTGAACTGGAACATGCGTACCATTGAGGTGGGTAATTTTGATGCCGTGATAACCATTAAAAACTAAAATAAAAGCAATATGACATTAGGATTTTTGTTGAAATTCTCCCAACGCCTTTTTCACATTTTCAAAAACAGTTTTGTAATTGGCATCTGATATGCCTTCCAGCTGGGCTGTCAGTCTTGTTAAAGCTAAAACATTTCTTTTTTGCAAAGCAAAATCGTCTGGCGCTTGCACCATTTGCTCGGCAAGCTTTTTAGCATATTTTTCTGTGAGTGCTTTCATGTCTTTTTTATCGCCACTGGTAAATTTACTTGAATCAAGCTTATCGGCGAAAGTATCACTGCTGGTAATCCCTCTCCAAAAATCCGGCGACTGCAATGTTTGCATCAGTTCGCTTGCGCGAGCAGACAGTTGTTCTTTCGACATCTGCTTCACATCGGTTACTTTTTCCCTTGCAGCTCCACTATTTTCCACAGCCACCGCATTCGCTTTTTCTTCTTGTACAGCTTGAGCAACTCTTTTAGGAACTTCGCTTTCGGGAATACCTGCCAACAGCGCAGCCTTACCCATCACCTGGGCGTAGTTATCGTCGTTAATTCCTTCTTTGAGCCAAATTTGAATTTGCTGGAGATCTTGAGTATGCTGCCGAACTTTTTCACCATGGCCATCAATCAGCTCCATGCGTTTTTGGGGGTCTGTCTCGGCTTGTATCTTTTTCAGATTAGCCTGCCAGCTTTCTTGCTGTACACCATCAAAACGCTGCATCCAATTTTTCAGCAAATCTCGATCGCTATCGGTAAATCCCGTAATTAGCGATGTCTTTGCAGCATCCAAATCCATCCCGATTGCTCTCAAAATACCCCTTTGGCCTTCAACAGACTTGGCCAAATCAGTCTCTGCGATTTTTAAGGCCATTTGCTGCCCAATTGTTCGACTTTTTTCGCTCAAGATATCCTGAGACGCATTCATCTTTTCCTGACTTTTTTCGACGAATGATTTAATCCATTTGGGCAATTGCGTCTTTTGCTTTATCAATGCCATCTCGTTGGTATATTGATCCAGGCTTATCTTTTTTTCTTGAAATGCTTTATTTAAATTTGAAATCTGAGTAATTACATTTTCTCGTCCAGAAAAAGTTGCTTTAACACTATTCCACATACGAGAAAGCCGGTTGTTTGAAAAAGTTTTGTCCCAGTCTTTTGACAAATTCGTGGCCAAATCTGCATGTATGTCCTGGGCTAACTGATGAACAGGATCTCCCGTTGCAGAAAGCTCATTGCGTGATCCTAAAGAATTTCTAGTTAATATGGTACCGACATCTTGAAGAACGACAGCCCTATCGCTAAATTTTTCACCCCTTTTAGCTGCATTGCCAGTTAGCCGCCCAAGCGCATCTCTTAATCCTTCATTTTTTTTCGCTAACTCATTTAATTTTTGAAAAGCTGTATCACTTAAAAAAGCTAATGGTTTTTCTTTCGTAGGCGCCAACAGAGAAGTTACACGGCCGGCAAATTTTGCAATGTGGCCGACCAGCGCCAGATCGTAAGGATCTGAAATGCTTTTTCCCAGAGAAACAAGAAGCCTGGGTGCAAGACTTTTACCTGCTTGTAACGGTTCAGTAATTGCCTCCGTTAAAGCTGCTGCCGCCTCCGCCGATAAACCTAATTTTTGTAAGGAATCTGTCAGAATTTTAGTCTTGTCGTGCAACTGCTCTTTGCGATATTGGACAATAAGCTCTTCTGAGCTCTTGCCTGTATTACCAAGTTGACCTGCATAGTCCTGTAATTTTTTTTCCGTCAGGACCGACGAAGGCAACGCTTTCACCCATTCTGTCAGATGATTAATCACTTCTTTTTCTGCCATAAGTCGCTGCGCTGGGTTTTTTGTGGCACCCGTACTAAATTGGGAAATTGCATGTACCAGCGGGGTTAATACAGTCTTGAGGGTTCCATCAACATCTAATGCTCCACTAACGCCAGATTTTACTAAACCCAGAACCGTCTTCTTTTGTAGATCTTCTACCGATCCTTTCAATTTTTCTAACAGATCAATAACAGATTGCTTGCGTGTACCACCGTCTTCGAGTTTGCCGTCAACATCATAATGATCGGGAAGCACCTGAAGATCCTTGAGTGTTTCCTCGGTCACTGCTTTTAATTTTTGGGCGAAATTTTCATCAATCGGTTTCCCCATGGTCATGACTTTATAAATTTCACTCAAAGAAAGTTTGACTTCTTTTGCTTCAGTAGCTTCAAATTCGTCCGGCAAAGTTGGTGCCAACTCTGGCTGTTTTAGTTTGGATCTTTCTTCAAGTTTCACACCGGATTCAACCGCATCTCTTACACCACTTAAAAAACGAGCACTTTCAGCAACTCTGCCGATACCGCCAGCAATTTTATCTAACTCAGTGTCTTGAAGTTTTTCAGTCTTGACATTTTTCTTATTTTTTGGTGCCATATATGCGATTCTAACATGAGGTTTAAATAAAATCGAAATTGCACTCCAGCAAATAGCTCCTTGGGCTAAAAACCAAAGGAGCCTTTGCTAAACCACCTAAATACCCTTATCGCACATTGCATGATAAGATTCCAGGTCAGGCTCCTGGACAAATCCTGCTTCATGCATCGTGTTTTGCATAAAATAGCCAAGCCAACACTGTGTAAATGTCGTTGGGTGAACCTTATCATAAAACATTGCTCTTTTAACTTGTGAACAAACTGACTTATTGGGAACCGAAACACCAAGATAACCACCTTGGTAACAATTAATATTGCCTACAATTTTTGGACTATTGCCATTGGTCAAATCAATAGTCATATTATTGAAATCAAAACCGTAATCGTATGTTTCATTTTTTGGTGTTTTTTTGTCGATCATTTTTTGTAATGCATCAAAAACATCAAACACCACAATTTCTGCATCAGAATGCTTTTCTGCATATGCGCTGATTTTTTCTGACAACATGTCGTTATGCATAACTATTAAAGCAGTTGATTTAACAGAAAGAGAATACAAAATATCTACTGTAGGAGGCGCATGGTAAACCACGTTAGTTGCCACCAACGGCGTAATGCCCAAGTTAGGCAAATTTGCCATCACGAACCGACGGGCACCCGCCTGATAAAGCGTATCCATTTGTGCCACAATCGCATCGGTCGTTTTCTGCACTTGCATGGAAAAGGGTTCCGGATAATCGATAAAGGAAGCAAGAATAATTCCATCATCAAATTTAGAACCGTAGTCATTTGCGCCTGTCCAAATCACGAAAACTGTTTTCTTGGGGTCCTGTATTTTTTTATCAAACAAATATCCGCTTATGTAGGCTTTAATATAAGAATCTGTATTTCCCGTCACTAAATTACGACCGCCATCGGTTACATATTTAATTAACGCTGCAGGGCTAAGGCTAATTTGATCAGTTAAGTCATACGATGTGGCACCCCCATACGACCAATTTTGCGTGACAACACTGCTTGCCCTTTGCAAATAATCTACCCAAACAAAACCATTAGAAAAACGTCCTGCAAAGTAAGGTGATTCCGGAAAAACTTGAAGCCAACGTTTTAGGTTTCCTGTATCAGAAAGACTGTCTCCAAAAATGACAACTCTGGCTGAATCTGAGTGATTCTCGTCTAGAGGAAATACAATGGGATAATCATATGCAACTTCTGTATACTTTGATGCCATGGCATGAAGCAGCTTGGCCTTTTCCCCAATTTTTTTATGAATCGTTTTTTGACAAAGTTCATTCAAATTTTTTCTTTCAAGGCTGAGGGGTTTGCCAGTATAAATCCATCCAGGCGCATCCAATTTATCAGCAACTAAAAAGCCATCCCTGAATTTACCCGTAACCTGTAATGCATATCCGTCTTTATCGGTACCCCACTCATAGCCAGATTGATAAGTGCCATAATCTTTATGGTTAAAATCTGAATTATACGTATACCAGTGGCAAGTGACACCATAGCTGTTTTTATCTTTACTGTAGAGCTCTTCTGGAAATTCATGCTGTGTTGCGTTTGGTTTCCAGTCTTGATTTGGATCTGCGTCAAGATCACCGCATGCCGCGTTAACCAGTAATAATAATAACGGGAAAAATAACGATATTAGCCTTTTCATGCGCCCCTCTTTTGATGCTTGAATTACAAGCTTAATTCAAAAGAGAATTCATTGTCAAATGTACACGTTTTAAATTAGAGCAGTTTTTGAAAAGCGATCAAAACCCACTCATCGAGGGAAATGGTTTTTTGATGAATCAATCCACCTTGAATATAAGCCTTAAGAACCGAAGGCTCTTGGGTTTGCAAAATGCCACTCAGGAGGAGAGTTCCACCTGGAGTGATGCTCTCTGTGATTTCTTTAGACATCTTAATCAAGGGATTTGCCAAAATATTGGCAACCACCAAATCGAAATGAGGGCCCGTAAAATTGGGAGGCCGATCGAGCACTTTGACTTTGTCAGATAGTTGATTATGAGCACAGTTTTCAATGGCGACGCGCACGGCTTCGTGGTCGTTATCTGTCCCGACGACACGTCCTATTTCCATTTTAGCGGCTATCATCGCCAAAATTCCTGTCCCTGTTCCCACATCTAGAACGCGCATCGAGCTTTTATCTTTATTGCCTTTGATGCATTCATAAATAGCGCGTGCGCACAGCGTTGTGGTTTCATGATGCCCAGTGCCAAAGGCCATGCCCGGATCCATATACAGAACAATGGCATCTTTTTCTGGAACCCGGAATTGAGAAGCCTCCCAAGAAGGGACGATCCAAATATGGTGGCCCAGTGTAAAACTTTTCCAGGAATTTTGAAAAGTATTGGCCCAATCACCGTCAAACAGCTCTTGCCATTTGCTTTGGTAGGTTTCTAGAAGCGCCGATAGTTTTTGCTCAACGCGATTTTGTAAACCTGCTTCATGAGCGAAAGTTGCAATAATGTGTGCCTGATACGTTGGGGTAATGGGCTTTTCTGGGATCGTGCGCATCTCGTCGTCATCGATTTCAAAACCCAGCGAGCGTGTCTCGTCATCATCGATTTCAAGACCGAGCGCGCCCATTTCAAGCAAGACTTGCTGAACCAAAGGCGAAGCTTCTTCGCTGACATCAATCACAATTTGTTGCCAAGATTGCTTCGTCTTTCGCTCGTCAGTTATCATTTAGGCAATTTTACCTGAGAGCACGAACGCCATCAGCAATCCAAATAGAACCAATGATTCGATCAGCGCCATCGCCAAAATCATCGGAACGAAAATTTTACCAGAAGCGCCAGGATTGCGTGCAATGCCCTCGAGAGCGGCTGCTGCTGCACGACCTTGGCCCAATGCACCACCCAATGCTGGCAAACCAATTGCCAACGCTGCGGCAAGAGCAAACCAACCAAAGTTGGACGATGCGGCATTGCTGCTACCATCGTCAGCCAAAGCACTAGATGCTATCAATAACGTGGAAAGAAGGCTTAAAAAGTAAACAAATGCTCTTTTCATATGAAACTCCCTTAGTGACTCGCTTCTTGCGCATGCAAAGAAATGTATACGCAAGTCAAAATACAAAAAACTGCTGTTTGGATCAGTGCCACCAAAAGCCCTAGCACCATGAATGGCAACGGCAACAGAAATGGTAGTACGCCCGCAAAAGCAAGCAAAACTTTATGATCGCCGATCATGTTACCAGCCAGACGAATACCGAGGGAGAAAGGACGAACAAGAAGCCCAATCAACTCAATAGGCAAGAACAAGGGCGCCAAAAACCATCCCCACCACTCTCCAATTGGATTTGCTAAATGGGTAATATGACCAATGCCATTTACTCGGAACCCTTGGTAGTTAAAATAGAAAAATACCAGTAAGCCACAAGCTAATGTCGTATTTAGATTGTCAGTTGGCGGTATAAAACCAGGAATAAGTCCCAACAAATTAGAAAACAGAATAAAAAGTGCCAGCGTTCCTACCAGTGGAATGTGCCGTTTATAATCGGGACCGATAATATCACGCATGAGATTAAAACACGTTTGTAATATGAGCTCAAAAAAATTCAGCAAACTAAATTTTGGCGATGGTATGAGCACATCCTGCAGATTTCGCATTTGATATTTTGCTATCAACGAAAAAATAGCCAATACGACAAAAACCAAAAGCGCAGCCACGATATGATGCGCTGTCTCGAAGACACCCTTGGCTGGCAAAATACCATCATTGAATACGACAGTTCGAGAAAAATGTTCCTGGAAAAAAACCAGTAACCCGTCGTAGCCAGGCAAAAAATTGTACCAAGAAAAATCATGACCCATATACAAATCCAATGACTTAAATCGACAAGAAGGTCAACCCACAAAGTTAAAAATTCAATTCATCTTGTTCTTGCTTCAACAATTGATAAGCATAAAGGAAACCACTAATTGGCAAGCAAGCAAACCCAAGCGCAAAGCCCATAAGTGAAGAAGGAAACTTTTGAAAAATCCAGAAAGCCGTGATGCCTAAAAACAAGAGTGAAAGCAGCATGCTGGCAAATGCTAAAACCGCACCTTTGGAAAACAGGATTAAAGACGCCCATCCTTTTCCTAAAATTTGCAAATTAATAATAACAACGATACTGCCCATCAAAAACCCTAAAGTCGTTCCTGAGGCAAGAAAGTGCACAGCATTTTCCAAAATCCAGAACACGCTTAAAACAACAGCATGCAATAACGCCGCTTTCTTTGATAATACTGCAAGTTCTTTAATATTGTTTATCTTACTCATGATTGATCTGAATCAGAACCATGTTCTTTTAAATAGGTTTTAGAAAAACGATAAAGACTTCTTCCTGCCGCGCCTGCTCCCAAAAGAGCACCTACAATAATCCCCCAAGGGTCAGTTACAAAATGACGATCAAAAAAGAAACCGCACACAATTCCAATAATTAAACTCAAACCCACTTCAAGACCAATGACACTGGCCTTGACGTATTCTTTGTAAACACTGGCTTTTTCTTTGCGCCATTCTTCGGCTTCTTTTTTAATACGTTCATTATCTGAGGTCATTTTTTTTAACCCGACAACGCTTCCGCGCCTCCAACAATTTCCATTAATTCTTTAGTGATAGCTGCTTGACGCACCCGATTGTAACCTAAGGTCAATGAAGAAATCATTTCTTTGGCATTGCGAGTTGCACTATCCATAGCTGTCATACGTGCTCCGTGTTCAGAAGCCACAGACTCTAAAAAGGCTTGAAATAGTTCAGTCGCAAAATGACGCGGCACTAAATGCTCCAACAACTCCTTTTGAGAAGGCTCATAAATATAGTCTACAAGCGATTCTTTCGTTACGTTTTCTTTTGGAGTAACAGGCAACATTTGCTTCACCACAACTTTTTGGGAAATGGCACTTTTAAATTCGTTATAAACTAAAAAGACGGCATCTAGCTCATCTTTGACATAAGCTTCACCAATTTCATGCGCAATCTCCGCCGCCTTGGCATAACTTGGTCGATTTAGAAAGCCAGTGTAGTTCATTCGAATCGGTAACCCTTCCCGGCGAAAAGCATCGTATCCTTTTTTTCCTAACGTCGAGATGTGTACTTCTTCATGCTGATCATGAATGTCAAACAATAGACGCTGCGCTCTTCGAATAATGTTGGAATTAAATGCGCCACAAAGGCCGCGATCGGAAGTTAACACAACAATTTCGACACGTTTTTTAACAAGACGATTGGCAAGCAGTGGATGCGGAAATTCACCTTGTGCCTCTAGACGCTGAGCCAATTGGGCAACCACTTCTCCCATTTTATCAGCATAAGGACGCGTCTTCTTAACCTCATCTTGAGCACGCTTTAGTTTGGATGCCGCCACCATTTTCATGGCTTTGGTAATTTTTTCCGAGCTTTTAACGCTACGAATTCGTTTTCTGATGTCTCTTAATGACGCCATAAATCATACCGCCACTTCTGCTTCAAAGATTTTTTCAAATGCAAGCAATGCTTGGTTGAGACGACCACGCATGGCATCGTCAATTTTGCGTTTAGGGTTGTTTCTAATGTCGGCCAAGATATCGGAATACTGCACGCGCATGAAGACCATGAGTTCGGTCGCGTAGCGTGGAATTTCACTTGGACTGTAGCGACGTACCCAGGTAGCATTATCTTCTTTGCTTTTGCTTTGCGTAGCCGCATAGATTTGTACAATCTGCTCTTCGACGGGATTTGGTTCATATTGCCTCTGCTTTAAAAGCTCAAACAATCGCTGCCCTTTGGCAATTTGCTCGATTGTCGCCTTATCTAAATCCGATCCAAATTGCGCAAATGCTGCGAGTTCACGATATTGCGCTAAATCTAAACGCATGGCTCCAGCGAGCTGCTTCATGCTTGCGACTTGTGCCGCTCCACCTACTCGAGAAACAGATAGACCAACGTTTACAGCTGGACGTTGTCCTGAATAAAAAAGATCCGCTTCCAAATAAATTTGACCGTCGGTAATCGAAATGACGTTAGTCGGAATATAGGCAGAAACATCACCTGCTTGTGTTTCAATAATAGGAAGAGCTGTTAAGCTTCCTCCGCCTTTTTTAATCTCAGGATAGGCAGACAATTCTTTTTCATCTGTCGTGATTTTTGCTGCGCGTTCCAATAAGCGACTATGCAGATAAAAAACATCGCCCGGATAAGCTTCTCGGCCAGGCGGCCTGCGCAACAGCAAAGAAAGTTGTCGATAGGCAACGGCCTGCTTCGAGAGATCGTCGTAAACAATTAATGCATGTTCGCCATTATCACGCCAATATTCGCCGATCGCGCATCCCGTATAGGGAGCTAAAAATTGTAAAGGCGCTGGATCTGCGGCAGTTGCAGATACCACGACGGTATATTCCATGGCACCATTTTTACGCAAACGCTCGACCACTTGGGCCACCGTTGATTGCTTTTGTCCGATTGCAACATAAACACATTTTACGCCAGTATTTTTCTGGTTCAAAATCGTGTCGAGGGCGATGGCCGTTTTTCCGGTTTGTCTATCGCCAATAATAAGCTCGCGCTGTCCTCTGCCAATGGGAATCATGGCATCAATCGCCGTAATCCCTGTTTGCATGGGTTCGGTCACAGGTTCACGCGCAATAATACCAGGCGCTTTGGTTTCAATCAGTCTTCTTTCGTTAGATAAAATAGGACCTTTGCCATCAATGGGCTCTCCCAGGCCATCTAGCACACGCCCCAAGACAGCATCACCAACAGCGACGTCAGCAATCCGTCCTGTCCGTTTAACGATGTCCCCTTCCCTGATCTCAACGTCTGAACCCATAATGGCAACACCGACGTTATCTTCATCTAAATTGAGGATAAGGCCCTTGACGCCATTTTTAAATTCAACCAACTCACCGGCTTGCGCACGCTCCAGACCATATATACGCGCAACACCGTCGCCGACCGTCAGCACGCTTCCTGTTTCTGCAATCTGTGTCCGCGTTTCAAATCCCTGAATTTGTTCTTTAATAATCCGCGATATTTCTTCAGCCCTAAGCTCCATGTTTACTCCAGAAATTAATTCGACAACGATGATGAAAGCAATGATTTCTCAAGATTGTTCAGCTGCGCTTCTAATGTATGATCAAATACAAGCCCACCGATTTGAGCGCGCACGCCTCCTAAAATTCGATGTTCCAATTGGGTTTTCGCTACCACATTCTTGCCAATTCGTTTTTGCAGAGCACCCACAATTTTTTGCAAATCCTGCTCTTTTAAATCTTCCATGGTCACAATGCTTGCTCGAACTCGGCCTAATCTCTCGTCAATTTCACGAGATAGCTCAGCGGCAATCACAGGAACGTATCGCATCCGATCTTTATCAATAAGCAACATTGCCAAGTCAAGCGTCACAGGCTGCCAAGATAATTTTTGACTTATCTGAGAAAAAACGTTTTTGCGCTCTTCCTTATAAAAAGCCGGGTTTAAAATTAACTGTAAAAAATCAGAATTATCAGCGCTAAAGAGTTTAGAGAACATGGCGAAGTCAGACTCAATTTTGAGCAAGACCGCATTATCATCGATCGCTAATACGAGGGCCCGTGCATAGCGCCTGCCAATTTTTTCTTCTTGCATCTTAACGCCTTCACTTTTTAGTGCATCAACTTGCCAACATCTTGAGTAAATTCACTTCTCATGCGGTTTTCAATTTGCTGATTGGTACGATTTTTAATTTCTTCTCTCACCAAAGCGACAACTTGTCCTGCCATTTCTTGCTTTAATCGATACATTGCCTGACGCATGTCGCCGGCAATAACATCGTCAGCATCTTTGGCAATTTGTACCGCCATTTGCTCAGCAGCCTTCTTTAACTGGGCTTTTTCCAAAGTGCCTTGCTTAACGAATTCTGCTTTCATGTGAGCTATTTCATTGTCAAGTTGAGATAAGCGCTCTTGGCATGCCAACATTTGCCTTGTCGCATCTTCTTTAGCAATTTTCGCTTCGTTGATCGCTTTACGGATGTCATTGGATCTTGCTGCCAAATACAAACCCAGCGGTTTTTTGACGGCATAAATCAACCCAGACACAAAAATAATAAACGTCAGTATATACCAACCAAGAGCTGGACTATCTCTATATTTGCTTCCCAGCCCCCACCAATTAATCTGATGGCTTTCGGCAACATGTTCCCCAGCAAAAACCGCCATCGAGACAAGCATTGATAGCGCACTGAACAAAATAGATGGTCTATGCACTGCGGCTCTCCATTTTTTCAAAATTGGAACCAGATAATCCCGTTGCATATTCTGCTTCTAAAATACGATCTAAGGCAAGCCTGGATAATGCAGGCACTTCTTGACGTAGTTTCTCGTCAACCCGCACAACTTCTTTAGCAAGTTCGGCCTCGGCCACTTGGCTTTTTAATTTTGCTTCATGCCGTGCCGCATCTAGAATTAAACGCTGGTATTGCAAACCTTCTGCTTTTAAATCGAGCAAAACTTGTCGCGCTTCTTTTTGCGCTACCCGAATTCTGTCTTCGACTAATTCTAATTTTTTTTGAGCCGTCTGTTG
Source organism: Myxococcales bacterium (assembly GCA_023248595.1). Lineage (GTDB taxonomy): Bacteria > Myxococcota > UBA727 > UBA727 > JABDBI01 > JAHFEG01. The sequence goes on from JAHFEG010000028.1 coordinate 11,136, forward strand.
CAGCTCGGCAGCTTCAAGACGGGCACCATCAATGCATTTTTCACGGGCGTCGAATAATTGCAGAAAAGGTTGAAATAAAAACCGCGACAACCACGTGAGCAGCAACAAAAACAAAATACTTTGCACGATCAATGTCGCATTAATTTCCATAAATTTTCCGTCGCTCAAAAAACCAAATGTCGCACGCCAGCCTCTATCTATAATCCAGTACAATGTCAAGACAAGCGGAAAAAGCTACACCGCTAAAAGCCAATTCCACCATAACAGACCAACTGAAATCCAGATCGTCAGGTTGACAGTACTCACAATAAACCCAATCCGCCACCATTCTCGAAAGCTAACAAACCCTGAACCAAACAAAATAGGCGCTGAGCCAAAACCGTAATGAGTCAGGCCGCCGTACAGATTACTGGCAAAACCAAACAGCAAAGCTGTGATTAACGGGGGTGCACCGAGATTTAAGGCAACCAACAAAAATGGAAGATACAAAGCACCGACATGAGCTGTGCTGCTCGCAAAAAAATAATGCACATAAAAATAAATCAGCAATAAAACAACGACGGCCCAACCCCAAGGCATATTTCCGAGGCCGTGCGCCACCCATGTTCCAAACCAAGTCGTAATCCCTAAATAATTCAATCCTTCAGCCATCGCTACAAAAGCGCCAAACCAAATAAAGGTCTCCCAAGCACTGGTCAAAGCAAGCAAGTCTCTCCATTGTAGAACACCAGTTAACATTAAAAATGCCAAACCAAGCAAGGCGGCGGTTACTGCTTTCATTTGCAAAACAGAGCCAAAAATCCATAAAGAAAGCAGCCCAGCGAATGTAAAAAGCATGAGCCATTCATTCTTGGACAGGGGTCCCATTTCTTTGAGTTTTGTTTTAGCCATCAACATTGCATCTGGTGTGTTTTTAATTACTGGCGGAGAGAGCAAAAATATCAATATTGGTAAAAAAAGCAAACAAACCAAACCTGGTAAAATCGCGAATAACGCCCAAGTGTTCCAAGTAATCTCGACCTGCGCATGCTTTGCTAAATCAGCAACCAAAGGATTAGCAGCCATTGCCGTTAAAAACATGGCACTGCTAATAGCTGCCGCATGAAACGCAACAAGTACCAAATAAGTCCCCAGCTTTCGCTCGGTTCTATCATCAACGCGGCTTTGAAAAGTATGCGATAGCGATCTAACAATCGGATAAATAATCGCGCCAGATCTAGCTGTCACGCTTGGAATCATCGGCGCTAAAATGAACTCGGAAAAGACAACGCCGTACCCTAAGCCAATAGATTTCTTGCCAAGCAATGCTACAAAAAAATACGCAATGCGTTTGCCCAAACCTGTTAGGATAAACCCTTGCGAAATAAAAAAAGCAATCAAAACCAGCCACACCACGTCATTTGAATAGCCCCCAAATGCCATCTGAAAAGTCAATGTCTTCGTGGCAACTGCCGCAGTTAAGCCGAGCAACGTACTTGCGCCCATAGGCAGCGCATTTGATACCACGAGCGCTAAGGTAGAAACAAAAATAGCAAAAAGCTGCCAAGCTTTCAGATCGATTCCTTCAGGAACGGGCAAAAACCAAATCAAAAGCCCCGCAGCAATCGATAGAGCAATGCGCTTCATTCGCAATTTGATCACGGTTGACAAAATTACCTCTTTTCAAAATTATTTAATGCTATGATGTTTCTTAAAGAAAAAACCAAGGTGTCACAGTGCACACGTATAACAATAATAAAATACAGGCTATCTTTTTCATATTTGTCTTCGCTACATTAATGACATGCTGCCAAACAACCAAACCAATTCCAGAGATCGTCACCACAAAACTGACGGCACCTCTTTTGGAACGCATTGAAGCAGCCATCGATCGTTACAATCCACAGGCAAAAATAGGAATTCAGATTGTTGCGTTACAAAAAGATGAAGTTATCTATCAACATAATCCCAATCAAATGTTTACACCTGCTAGTATTTTGAAACTTTATACAGCAGCAGCAGCATTGCATTATCTGGGGCCTTCCTATCGTTTTGGAACACAAGTCTTAGTCGAAGATTTAAATAAAAATCAAATTGGTGATCTTTATGTTCGGGCCAGTGGCGATCCCAATTTTTCAGCAAACGACATTACCAAGATAGCCAACACCGTCAAACAGCTCGGCATCAAAAATATTCAGGGAAATATCGTCATCGATGACGACCAGTTTGATGGTATTTTATGGGGAAATGGATGGATGTGGAACGACATGATCAATGGTTATTCTGCACCTATTAGCGCTTTAAATGTCGACTATAATCGCATAGCGGTCTTTGCTTGGCCTCAGAAAAATCCTGGAGATCCAGTTGGCATTACCATTGAACCCTACACTAATTTCATCAAGGTCAACGTCACAGCTAAAACAGCAGAAGCAAATAGTTCTAGCTCAATGCAATTTAGCCTTATTCCCCCCGGGCAAAAACAAGCCAAAGGCGCATCGCCAACCAACGGACTGATTAAAGATCAAACTATTTATGTGTCAGGGAAATTGCCTAAGCATAAAACTTACCAATACGAAACTTTCTCCATCGCAAACCCTAGTTTGTTTGCAGGCTTTCTTTTAAAAGAACAGCTTGAAAAAAACGGCATTCAAATAAAAGGACAAGTCAAACAAGGAGAAACTGCAACAAATGCACGTTTGGTCGATACCATTACTTCTAGACCCTTAAGCGAATCATTAATTGATATCGTTAAATTTTCTAACAACCAAGCTACAGAAACGCTCTTAAAAGCAATCGGTCTCAAAGTAGGAGAAGCTCCTGGTTCATTTGAAAAGGGAACAAAAGCAGTGCGGGAATTTTTAAGTCAAGAAGTCAAAATAAAAACAAAAGGTCTGGTTAATGCAGATGGTTCTGGGCTCTCCAGATACAGCCAAACCAGCCCCGAACAGATGACCTCCGTTCTTCGTTATATGTGGCATAATTTCCGGGGTGGAGCAGAGTTCGTCGCCACGTTCCCCATCGCAGGAGAAGACGGAACCCTCAACAGCAACTGGAAGACATCACCACTCAAAGGACGCATTCGCGCAAAAACAGGAACCATGAGCAATATATGCAGCTTAGCTGGTTACTTGGACGGAACACCACTTGAAACATACGCTTTTACATTTATGATCAACGGCTCGTCCTTTGATGGAGAACAGTGTCGCAAATTATTTGAACAAATATTAGTCGAAGTGCTTGCTACTTGAGGGTTTTTTGAAGTGTTAGAAGTGAAAAAATACAGGCTTTACATCTTGCTCCTAAGTTTTCTAAGCCTATCAAGTTGTGATGGTTACCCGGTTAGTTTTACCAAAAAGGCTGAATTCATATTCCCTAAACGACCAAGCAGTAACGCAGTTTTTGGCTTGGATAAATTAACCCAAAAATTTTTCCAAATTAAAATCGACGGCAAAAAAACACTTCAAGAAAATAATTTAAGCGAATCAGCCATCCGTTCCATTTATTTGAAAAACCTGCAACTAAATATTACACCAGACTCCCGGGGACAGGTCTTGTCTTTTTTCGAATCAGTTGAATTCTATGCAGAAGCTCCCAATTTGCCAATAATCTTGATTGCGCACCAAACTGGCGTCGTTTCTGAAAAAACGACCCATATGATAATCGAAAATCAAGATTTAAAACCTTATCTTATTAGCGATTTTGTTACAATTTTTGCCAAAGTAACAGGAAGATTGCCAGACCAAGAAACCAAGATCGAGGCTGTGTTCAATCTAGAAACAAACATCGATCTTGCTGTAGCATGCCAAGAAAGGTAAACAGCTAATAGGCGAAGCCTCTGTTTCATCGCAAAGAGCAAACGAGTTCAATTAGCCTTTCGGCCTTTTTTCCAAAAGGTAACAAGGCTCCTAGGGCATTTTCAATTTCGTTTTTAAGCAATCGCAAAATTTTTTCGCGCCCTAAATAAACAACAATTTCACTGTCGTCAGCCAAGTCATCAGCCAATTGAAAAGCCTGTCCAAACGACATGCCAAACGTGCGCAGCGAAGCCAAAACTTTTGGATCAGCATCAACCGATATTGCACCTAGTACACAGGCGCATTCAAAAAGTTTACCTGTCTTGTAACGATTTGTTTTTAGAAATTGTTTTTCATCTTGGAGGCCTTGATGATAAACATCTTCCATTTGGCCTTGAATCATCCCATCACTGCCAATTGCCTTGGCTAAAATCACGCATTGTTGCGCTGCTTTCACCCGCGCATTTCCAAGCACGGCAAAAGCATCGGTCAACAAAGCATCGCCAGTTAAAATAGCAGTTGCTTCATCGAATTTGCGGTGACTCGTTGGTAAACCTCTTCTAAAATCATCGTTGTCCATTGCTGGTAAATCATCGTGAATCAGTGAATAAGTATGCACATATTCAACAGCAATGGCTGCTGGAAATGCTAATGCTTGTACTTGCTCTTCTGATAAAATATCTGAGGAAATACTTGCACTTTCTAACACTAGCCACGGGCGCAATCTTTTCCCTTGGCCCAGCAAGCTATAGGCCATGGCTTCTTTAATACGCCGTGCACCTAAACTTTGTGGAAAATCCGTTTTTGCCTCTTCCAAACTTGCAAGAAGTTTTGCTTCAATTGCTGCTACTTCAAGAGGATATTTTTGGAAAAGATCCATGGGACTCCAACACTAAAAATCAATATCACCTGTTGTCACACTTTTGACTTCCGCTTTTTCTTCAAACGGTTTTTTCTTTCCGTCCAACATTAGCTGTTCAATGCGACCTTCCATTTTTTCCAGACGCTGTTCTGCTTCTTTAACGAAGCCAATGCCTTTTTCATAGGCTTTTAAACTATTCTCTAAAGATAATTCGCCTTTTTCAAGTTGATTGACAAGGCCTTCTAAGTTTTCCAATAATTTTTCAAACGGCATTTCTTTGTTTTTTTCATTCATTTCTTTTCCCATTTTTACCCAAGCAAATTTTCAACAGTAACGTCAATCACACCATCACTCAACTGCACACTTAAGCTCTCTTTGACATGCGTATGCTCCAACTTCGAGACCACTTTCTTCTCGCCATTTTCATCTAAACGATAAAGCAATGCGTAGCCTCGTGACAACACCGCTAAAGGCGATAGCGCGACAAGTCGTGCTTCACAAAGACGCGTGCGATCTTTTAAATTTTGACATTGCTTGATTAAAGCACGCGCCATACGCTCGGAATGTCTGCTTAAAATATTTTGCATTTGCACCCAACGTTTTTCCCAAGAAAAGCGCAGGAGTCGTTGCTTCATTTCATGTAATTTACGTCGTTCTCGATTGGGCAGATGCCGTATGACACGTTCAAGCCGCATGGCATTGTCATCAATACGTTGCATGAGCTGAAACAATAACACACGAGGCTCCTTAATACGCCTCGAGGTTTTTTCCAGTTTCAAATGATGCTTTGCCAACAACGATTTAGTCTGACGATAAATCTGATTTTTGCGCAAGTCTAACGTCGATAAAATGTCGCTCAAAAGAGGTACCGCAGTCTGAGCCGCATGAGTCGGCGTGGCGCATCTTAAATCTGCGACAAAATCAGCAATGGTAAAATCTGTTTCATGTCCAACCGCGCTAACAATTGGGGTTTGGCAGGCAAAAATGGCACGGGCAACAACTTCCTCATTAAAAGCCCACAAGTCCTCAAGCGATCCACCGCCCCGTCCCACAATGATGACATCGCAATCTCCTTTTTGATCCAAAAGGCGAACGGCATCACTGATTTCAAGCGCGGCACCTTGACCCTGGACTCGAACAGGCACTATGAGCACTTGGACTTGTGGCATACGCATCGCTAAAATACGCAGCATATCTCGCACCACGGCACCTTGCGGCGAAGTAATGAGACCAACACGCAGAGGAAATACTGGCAGCGGTTTTTTGTTTTTTTCTGCAAATAAGCCTTCTTGCTCCAACTTTTTTTTCAGCTGCTCAAATGCTAGGGCCAGGGCTCCGACACCAACAGGCTCTATATTGTCTACGATAATTTGGATTTTACTTTGCGGCGCATAGATCGAAACGCGACCTGTCACCATAACCTGCATGCCATCTTGTACTTCAAAGCGCACGCGCGAACACAATTGCTTAAACATCACCGCCGGCAACAGTGCTTGTGCGTCTTTGAGATCAAAATACCAATGCCCCGAGCGCCAAGCCTTAAATGAACTCACTTCACCAACAACCGCCACTTCGCGATATTGATTTTCTAAACTTCGTTTAACAATGCCCACCAGCTCGGAGACACTCCAAACTTTTGGATTGGACTTTTTAGGAATTTCCGCCGTCAACAAAGATAAAATAGATGGAGGAAGTGTCGTCACTTATTTCACCCAGCATCTTCTTCAAAATATTCTACATAGCTACGCTGATGATCAATCACATTGCCGTCTTTCACTTCGAACAGCCGATTGCTGACTGTTTGTGCAAAATACTGATCATGCGTCGCGAGAAGAACAGTTCCGGGAAATTGAACAACAGCGGTATTAAGAGCGCTGATGGACTCGAGATCAAGATGGCCGGTGGGACTATCAAGCAACAACACGTTAGGCCCGAGCAACATCATGCGCGCGAGCATGCAACGCACGCGCTCGCCTCCAGAAAGGACGCTGGCTTTTTTCAAGGTTTCTTCGCCGGAGAACAACATTCTGCCTAAGAAACTACGAATAAAATTCTCAGCTTTGTCTTCGGAGTATTGCCGCAGCCAGTCAATCAGATTCAGGTCTACACCTTCAAAATAGTTATTGTGATCTTTGGGCAAAAAAGAAGTTGTCGTTGTGGTACCCCAACGTACAGTTCCCTCGTCAGGTGCAACTTCTCCCATCAGAATTTGAAAAAGCAAAGATGTAGCGATTTCCTCTTGGCCTATGAAAACAGCCTTGTCACCTTTTTTAAAAGTAAAGGTCACATTTTTCAAAATCTTTTGCCCACCAATTGACTTCGATACACCCTGCACTTCCAGCAAGATATCGCCTGCTTCACGCTTTTGCGAAAACAAAATATTAGGACGTTTGCGCGTCGAAATCGGGAGTTCTTCGATGGTTAATTTTTCCAACTGCTTTTTACGCGATGTTGCTTGTTTGGATTTAGAAGCATTTGCACTAAACCTAGCAATAAACGATTCCAGGTCTTTGGCTTTTTCTTCTTTTTTCTTATTGTCGTTTTGTCTGAGCTCTTGTGCCAGCAAACTTGACTGTTCCCAGAAGTCGTAATTGCCAACATAAAGTCTGACTTTTCCGTAATCGATATCGACTGTGTGCGTACAAATCTTGTTTAAGAAGTGACGATCATGGGAAATCACAATTACGGTGTTGGGAAAATTTAAAAGATATTCTTCCAACCAGCGTATCGATTTTTCATCAAGATGGTTGGTGGGCTCATCGAGCAGCAAGTTGTTAGGCTTACCAAAAAGCGTTTGCGCTAAAAGAACTTTGAGCTTCTCAGAATCCTTGAGCTCCTTCATCTGCTTATGCAAAAGCGCATCCCCGATGCCCAATCCATGCAACAAAGTGGCAGCATTGGTTTCAGCTTCCCAGCCACCAAGCTCAGCAAAAACGCCTTCTAGGTCAGCTGCTTTTTCGCCGTCAGCTTCTGAAAAATCAGGCTTGGCATAAATCGCGTCTTTTTCAGCCATGACTTTATAGAGCTTTTCATCACCCATAATAACTGTCGCGAGCACAGTTTCGTTATCGTACTGAAAATGATCCTGCTTCAAAACCGACAGGGTTTCGCTGGGCGAGATATCCACAGTGCCCGAAGATGGCTCTATCTCTTTGGCCAAGATTTTCATGAAAGTGGATTTACCGGCACCGTTAGCACCAATAATTCCGTAGCAGTTACCTTCCGTAAACTTAACGTTCACTTCGTCAAACAACTTACGGCTTCCAAAAAACAAACTGACTTTGCTGGTGCTAATCATTCGCGCCTAATCTACCTTGTACAATGGGTGGGTAAGACCAAGAGATTAGAGGCTAAAAAGAAGCCGTCAAGCGGCAAAGAACAGTAATTTCCAAATAAAGACTTGACCACTACAGATATTGCTAAATTTCTTTATCCGCTTCGCGGAAAAATAGATTCCATTGAAACTATCATAATTATCTGCCCCACTAATTCAAAAGCAAGAAGCAGGGGCGATTGAATAAAACAAACATCCGCGTCATTGACGACTTCAAACAATCGGAGACTAGAGAATGGAATTTAAGTTCAACACCCTTGTGCCAGAATTTTACGTTATTGATTTTCAAAAGAGTCTCTTTTTTTACACTGAAATATTAGGCTTTAAAATTGAGTACAAACGAGAAGATCCTCAATTTACATTTTTATCATATCAAGAAAGCCAAATCATGATCCAACAAGAAGAAGAGAATGAAGATTGGCATAATGGCAAACTCGAACACCCATTCGGAAGAGGGATTAATTTCCAAATAAAAACCAATGATGCCCAGCAGCTTGCAGGCAGATTAAACGCGGTCAATTATCCGCTGAAGAGAGGTCTGCAAGATAGTTGGTACAAAGTGAAAACCACATTCTATGGTTATCGAGAGTTTTTAGTGATGGATCCCGACGGATACCTTCTACGTTTTTCTCAACCCCTCCCCGCTCCAATAAAACAACAGAAAAAAGACTCGATCACGTCTCCAATCCCGAAGACTCGATATCTTTTGATACCGCCAAGGTCACGCAGGCATCCGACCAAACGTTGATGGCAGTCTCAAACATATCTAAAATCAAATAGAAAGGTAAAATGAGATTCATAAACAACGGTAAAACAACACAAGCCTGAATCAGATTAGCCAGCGCAATTGCAACGACATAATAGTACATTTGGCTTTCGACACGGCCACTTTTTACATCGTTCACAAATACCAAAACAAAAGCCCAAAGCACATGTGAATATGGACGAAGCACTTTCGTTATAAGCTTGAACGGGAAATATTTAACTTAAAGACAGGAGGGAATTAGCAACAACAGCTTTGACAACAAGAAAAGCGTGCCCTGCTAAGATATGCAGAATGTAAATTGATCCTGTATTGCATGAAGTCTTACTACCTTGGAGTTCTTAGAATGTCAATATTTTACCAGATCCCTTGCTTTGCAGCCAATTGGGCTTCATCATTCGAGCCTTCAACAAAATTAACGTTCACTTCATCAAGCAGAAAAGAATACTTATATCTAAAAAAAGCTTTGGTTTTTTTGCAAAAAAGGGTATTATTGCATACAATACCACTGTATATCAAATAAAAAATAATACTGTTCATATAAGGGGTAGGGATGTCTAAAATTGTTGTTTTATTATTTATTTTATTCTCGTTTCCTGTTACGTCTGAGCAAACCCATTTAAAAAACTATATCTTTAATCTGACTGGTTCAATGCAAGGCTATGGAGATATTACTGGTCCATTTTGGACAATGCTTAAGATTAAGGAAAAAAGACCTAATATTAAGTACAGCGTTGTTATTGATTCCAGAGCGCAAGAGATTTTAAGCAAGCTCTACAATAAAAGTTTAAGTTCCATTTCCAAGGATTTGGGCATTCAATTCTACACTCTTGAGGACGCAGAAAAGATTCCCAAAGCGGATGTCGCTTTTGAACTATTTTTTGGAGGAAGAAAAATTCATAGCGTACCGGGAGAACATTCATTTATTAATCTAGTCTACGATAAAAGAGAAACAGTCACCATTATCTCTGATACGATGCACGGAACAACGTTAGATGAAGTGGTTGGGCCTGATTTCGAATTCTATTTTAAACCACCTGGGATTGGAAAAGATCGCTCAGGAATTATCAATGCTCCCGATCTGGAAAAACTAAAAGACAAACCAATCGCGGTACAAAGAACAATTGCAGCTTCTTTGTTTAACGATATTAATCTTAAAGATTTAATTATAAGAAAACACCAACACGATGTTTTATTTAGCTTTCTTTACGGCGCGCATAATGAAATTTTCGAACAAGAACTGATTGGGCAAACCAAGCTGTTTGTCGGGGAACTTGGGAAAAAATACGCCAATACTCCAATTATTGTTTTTACGCCCAATTCCAAAGATGAGCTAAAAAAAATACTTCCCGACTTCAATAGAGTATTTAGCGTTGACGAACTTGGACAACTCAGACATCTCAGCAATCAAGTCTACCTAATCTCCGTGCCCGGGATAACCGGATTTCAATTTGCCGCCTTAATGGCTATTGCAGATTTACCAGTCTTAATCGAGGGAAACAGCACTGTAAGCTTAGCGATTAGGCTCAAAAAACAATTTTTGATGTATCGGAGCCCATGGAACGGACCACAGATTAAAAATCTCCAAGAAATTGACGAAGATCTTGCCAAGTCATTTATTTACTCAGACGTCTACGACTTGAGCAAATTATCATTACCATATTTTGCTCATTACTTCAGCAAAGACTCCTACAGGAAACTCTTTGCAGCCTATGATCTTTCCCGTCACGCTCCTGATTTTCCAACAAAGCTAATACAAATCTTAAATCTTATAGAAAGGCTCGAAAACCATCAAAATCCAATAAACTATTCGAAATTGAGTGAACAAATCTTTCAAAAAACTTCTGATCCTTATTTGGCGTATTCATTGGTTGTCGATGCAAAAAATAGAGGAAAAATACCAGTTAGCTTACAAGAAAAGGCGAGAGCAAACATCTTGGCGCGCGGGCAGAGCTGGAAAGACATGGAAGCTCGCTTTATTCCCAATAAACCCAACTTTTCACAGAAAATAATAGAGCTTGAGAACAGGTCTTTTGCAAAAAACGAAACTCAGTCAAAGGAAAAAACTGGTGCTATGGCTCAAAACAGCGACATTATTCTTGTACCTGGAGTTGGGACGGGGATGTTCGCAGTGTTGGATGAGGCTCTGACACTGGTAGCTGGCTATGAATGGGGATACTTTTCTAGCATAGAAATCAATTTTGAGAAAATGGGACTTTACTACGATGCAGCGCATGGCGCGAACTGGTGGACATATTACTTTAGCCCAATCAAAATAGGCGAACAAAAAGTGCACCCCCAGAAAATATCATCTGTTTCTTACGATACTATCTTGCACCCAGAAACTAGCAAAATAAACAGGCTAGAAGCAAACCAACTTATCAAAAAATATTTTCACATCAAATCCCACATCAAAAAAATGACGGATCAATTTGTCAAAGACAACTTCGATAATCATTACATAATTGGAATTCACTATCGAGGAACAGATAAAATTAGTGAGGCTCCGCGCGTTTCTTATGAAAAAACAACGGAAGAGTTAAACAGAGTAATTGAGACCTTAAACGAAAAGGATTATCGCATTTTTGTGGCGACAGATGAAGCTGCTTTTTTAAAACACATTAAAACAAAATTTCCAAGAAAAATCATATACAACAAAGAAGCCATTCGATCTTTAGACGGCAAACCCGTTCACTTCGATGACTCTCAAAATAAATATGAAATTGGAGAAAATGCACTTATTGATTGTCTGCTTCTGTCGAGGACTAATATTCTTATTAGAACCAGCTCCAATTTAAGTCGCTGGTCCACCTATTTCAACCCTCACATTCCTGTTATTGAGATAAGTAAGCGGTATTAGGCGATATCCACCCTTTGCAATTAATGGGAAATCGGTTAGAATCTCACATGGCCGGCCAACTAACGATTACTCCTGCAAAAAAAATCCATGGTGAGGTCTTTATCCCCGGAGACAAATCCATCAGCCATCGCGCCCTCATGTTTGCAGGTCTAGCCAAAGGCTCTTCGCGCATTCGTGGTTTTTTAAATGGTTCAGATTGTTTAGCAACGCTTCAATTAATCAAGCAGCTAGGCATTCAAGTTAGCGAAGTCAGCGCCACCGAAATCATTCTACAGAGCCCTGGTTTTTTTGCAGAGCCGATCGATATTCTTGATTGCCAAAATTCTGGCACCACGATTCGGCTATTTTCTGGACTTTTATCTGGCCAATCTTTTTTCAGTGTTCTTACAGGCTCCGAGCAAATTCGCAGAAGACCAATGGCTCGAGTGATACAACCTTTGCAAAGAATGGGCGCCCATATTCATGGTCGAAAATCAGATTCTCTTGCGCCTATCGCTATCAGTCCTATTGCGACGCTGATGGGTGTCGACCATCAATTAGATGTTGCCAGCGCTCAGATTAAAAGTTGTCTTTTATTAGCCGGCTTATTTGCAGACGGCGAAACGTCTATCGCTGAACCTGGTCCTGCACGCGATCATACAGAACGCATGCTTAAAGCCATGGGCGCTCCGATCAAAATTGCCGATAATTGCGTGAGCATTCACCGACCAAATCACAATTTACAATCTATTGATGTTATTGTTCCCGGAGATATTTCTTCTGCTGCTTTTTTAATAGTTGCAGCAAGCATTATCGAAAACAGCCACATCGTTCTCAAAAACGTTGGTATCAATCCTACCCGCGACGGTATTATCAAAGCTCTCCAACAGATGGGGGCCTCTATCACTTTGCATCATATCCGTGAAGAGTCAGGCGAACCGGTCGCAGATATCGAAGTCCAATATGCACCCCTAACCGCCATTACCGTAGACACCAATCTGGTGATACGCATGATTGATGAGTTGCCGATTCTGGCAGTGGCTGCAACACAAGCAAAAGGCACGACTGTCATCAAAGATGCAGCAGAACTTAAAGTCAAAGAAACCAACCGCATCGACACCACTGTTCAAGAACTTCGAAAAATGGGCGCTCGCATTGAAGCAACTGACGACGGATTTATTGTTGAAGGACCCACCAAGCTTAAGGGAGCAATATTGGACAGTCACGGCGATCATCGTTTAGCGATGATGGCAGTCATCGCTGGCCTTTACGCCTCAAATTCGACACATGTTTTAAATGCCGATGTCATCAAAGATAGTTTTCCCGGTTTTACCGATTGCCTGCGTTTACTCGGGGCTATGATCAACGAGAATTAATTTATGAATGGGAACACACAATTAATTGGTATTCTGGGTTATCCAGTTTCCCAAAGCAAAAGCCCGGTGATGCACAATGCCGTCTTTACCGAACTTGGACTCAACTGGGCCTATGTTCCACTGCCTGTTCACCCCGACCAAATGGAGCGTGCATTAAAAGGATTAATTGCGTTAGGTTTTAGAGGTGCAAACGTCACTATTCCATACAAGGAAACTGTTTTACCGTTTATGAATGATCTTTCACCGAGTGCCCACGCGATCAACGCCGTCAATACTATTTCAGTCACGCCTGATGGCCGGCTTCTCGGAGACAACACCGACGCCTCTGGTTTCATTGAAGATCTACAAGAAAACAACATCGACGTTCAGAATTCAACGGCACTGATTTTAGGCGCTGGCGGTTCTGCGCGCGCCATTCTTTATGGACTTTTACAAGCAGGTTGCCACGAAGTCACATTGTTAAACCGTTCACTAGATAAAGCCCATCAAGTTGTCCAGGAAATTAGTGCATCCTTCGCCAAAACCAATATTCAGACTGACATCTTAGATGAAACCAATCTCGCTCGTTTTTCTAATGCAAACTTAATTATTAATTGCACTTCGCTGGGCATGAAAGCAAACGCTGATCAAATGCCTTGGTATGACCACATTTCTTTCCATAAAGGTCAAATTGTCTACGATCTCATCTATAATCCAAATCCAACACGCTTTCTTGAAAAAGCGCAGCAGGATGGCGCACGAATTCTGAATGGCTTAGGAATGCTTGTCCATCAAGGTGTTTTATCTTTTACTATTTGGACGGGCGTACAGCCACCTATTGAAATCATGCGCAAAGCTATTTTGGAGTAAATTATGCTACCACGTCTGCGTTTTTTAACGGCCGGAGAAAGCCACGGGCCTAAACTCACCGCTATTTTAGAAGGTGTGCCTGCAGGTTTTCCTCTCGACGTTAAAAAAATTAATGTTGATTTAGCAAGACGACAAACTGGTTTTGGTCGAGGCGGACGCATGAAAATGGAACGTGACGAAGTGAGTGTCACGTCAGGAATTGCCGCAGGACTTACAACTGGTGCTCCGATTGCCATGGAGCTAGACAATCTCGACTATAAAAACTGGAAAGGCAAGGCCATCGCACCCATGACCACGCCGAGGCCCGGTCACGCGGATCTAACAGGCGCCATCAAATACGGGCATGCTGATTTACGTTTAAGTTTAGAGCGGGCCAGTGCTCGGGAAACCGCAATGCGTGTTTGCGTTGGTAGTGTTTGCAAACAATTGCTATCGCCCTTTGATATCGAAATTGGAGGCTATGTTACTCAAATTGGCTCTGTCGCAATCAGCTTGAAAGAAACCACTTCCGTCAGCGAATACGCAAAACGCTTTAAAGATGCACAAAAGAATGAGTTCGCTCTACCAGATTTAACATTTAACGATGCTGTTCATGAAGAAATTAAAGCATGCATGAAAGCGAAAGATACCCTTGGTGGTATTTTTGAAATTATCGCACTAGGAATTCCTCCCGGTTTGGGCAGCTATAGCCATTGGGATCGTCGTCTTGAAGCACAAATTGGCATGGCTCTGCTCAGTATTCAAGCTATGAAAGGTGTCGAGTTTGCCAATGCTTTTGAAAATGCCACCCTAAGAGGCACACAGGTTCACGATGCAATTTTCGCTCAAGAAAATGGAACACTCTATCGAAATACCAATCGCTCAGGAGGATTTGAAGGTGGCATTACCACAGGTCTTCCTCTCATTGCGCGTGTGGCCATGAAACCCATCAACACGACACTGAATCCCATACAAAGCACCAATTTGGCGACTAAAAAACCTTCACCCACAACATATGAACGCAGTGATTTCTGTGCCGTTCCAAGAGCCGTTCCCATTGGCGAAGCCATGGTTGCCTTTGTGCTGGCCAATGCTCTTTTTGAAAAAATTGGTGGTGACAGCTTAAAAGAAATGATGCCGCGATTTAAATTACTTGCCCAAAATCAAATTTCCAATTTTGACCTCACCAATGAACCATGGTTTTTTCGCTATGAACAAAACGAATCGTAATCTTGTGTTAACCGGCTTTATGGGCACCGGCAAGTCGCTGGTCGGAAAACTTTTATCTAAAAAATTAAACCGTCAGTTGGTTGACACAGATGAGGTTATTGAATCCCGTTTTCAAAAATCCATCTTTGATATTTTTAAGGAACTCGGAG
This sequence comes from Myxococcales bacterium, assembly GCA_023248595.1. Lineage (GTDB taxonomy): Bacteria > Myxococcota > UBA727 > UBA727 > JABDBI01 > JAHFEG01. The sequence continues at coordinate 26,290 of JAHFEG010000028.1, forward strand.
AAGTGGCTTTTCGAAAAGCAGAGGCTGATTTATGTCAAGAATTGAGCCAACAAAAAAATCTAGTAATAGCGACTGGGGGCGGCACCCTGGTTCCCTTTTCTAATTTTGAAATGATGGAGCAAAACGCCACGATTTTTTGTTTAACCGCACGTCCCAAAACAATTGAAAAAAGGATCGCACATACTGAGCATCGCCCCCTATTTGATGCAAGAAAATTCCAAATCACTTTAGAAGATCGCTTTGGTGCCTATAATCGTATTTTTCATCAAGTTACCACCGATGATTTAAGTCCCGAACAAATTGCTGACCATATCTATGAACGTTATCAGCTCGAAAATACTTTTTTAAAAAATGCGCTTTTAGTCCAAACTCCACCTCAAGGAGCTTATCCAATTTGGATTCAGAATAATGGTCTATCCCAAGCTGGATCATTCTTCAGATGGATAGGGTTGCCATCTAGACGCATTGTTGTTGTCTCTAACAGCACAGTTTCAAAACTGCACGCTGCAACATTGGTTCAATCGCTTGAAACAGCTGGATATAATAGCCTAATTATTGAAATCCCCGATGGTGAATCTCGCAAAACCCTAGAAACAGTACAAGAACTTTATCAAAAATTTTTGCAGCACCAAGTGACTAGGAAGGATACGCTGCTGGCACTTGGTGGCGGTGTGACGGGTGACATTGTTGGCTTTGCCGCTGCAACTTTTTTACGCGGCATTGCCTTTGTGCAAGTGCCTACAACTTTGCTAGCCATGGTCGATTCGAGTGTCGGCGGTAAAACTGGTGTTGACTTAGAAGAAGGCAAAAATTTGGTCGGCGCCTTTAAACAACCAGAAGCAGTTTTAATCGATCCTTCAGTTTTAGGTACACTACCGCAAACTGAGTTCCGTTCGGGGCTTGCTGAAGTCATTAAGCACGGAATTATCAGCGATATTGACTTATTCATTGATTTAGAAAATGCAGAACTGCCTTTAAGTAATTTAGAAAATCTTTTGAGACAGGCTGTCCAAGTCAAAATTCAAATTGTCCAAGAAGATCCATTTGAACATGACCGACGTGCAGTTCTGAATCTGGGTCACACTTTTGCCCACGCCATTGAACTGGTATCTAAATACCAAATACGCCATGGCGAGGCAGTCGCTCTGGGTTTAATCGCAGCCGCTAACCTTGCACACGATCTTCAGCTATGTGATGGAAATTTAGCACAACGCATCAGTAACCTTTTAAACAAATTTCAATTACCAACTTCTTTTTCTGACTTTTCTCCCGACTCTATTTACGATGCGATGCTTCACGATAAGAAAAAACAGGACTATCACTTACGTTTCATACTGCCTAAAGCTCTTGGAAACGTTGCTATTTTTGAAGTGAAGTCAAAAGAGGCTATCTTAAAAGCAATCGAATCCATCACAAAAAATAAACTTCTTCCAAGAGAATCAGGTCCGAAATGACAAAAAACGAATCAGTGAAGGTCAAGCCCTAGCAATGGGAAAATCGGTGAAGCGTTGTAGCTCTCTGTCGATAATGGCCATTAGCTTTTCACCGGCAATATTCGCTGGTTCTTTCATGATAATGTATTCAATGAGATCACCGTCTAAAAGCGGACGATTGTCTAGGCCGTTTAAAAGAGGAAATTGGGCACGCCACTGATCTTTGTTGAATCCGTATAAATGCTTGGCATACATAATTTTGGATTTGTCATCTCTGGTTGGGATTCCATTTAGAAATGGATATTTCATGCGCAGCAAATGGGTTTCAGCAGGAGTACGTGGTCGTTCTGGCGCGGGCTCTGGCTTAATTTGTGATTTTAATTCTTGGAATGTTTCTTTCCAATTACTAAACGGTGAGACTGGATATGAAGAAGGCTGCTCTTGTTTGTCATGCTCGGCATTTAGACTATCGACGTTAAAACTAGATTCCGGAACAAGTCCAAAATGACAATTCTTAAACACATATTTCTTAAAGCGTTTTTGGAATAAACCAACACATTGAATCAACCCCGCTTCTTCGAGCGCTTTCACTGCACGACGCAAGGTGCTGTCGCAAATTCCCAACAGCTTACTTAACTCTTTGTGCTTGATCACAAATTCGCCAACCGCGCCTTTGGGCAACAAGGAAAGCTCTGCCCAGACAAGCCTGGCACGTGGTGATAATTTTGTGTTGCGAATAATATCGAGGGGGATACAAACTTTATTTTCCATAAACACTCCCAAGCTTTTTTGACAAAGCTGACTAGGATCAAACACATGTGAGACTGGACGAATAAAAAAAGGGACCCTATCTGTGAGTTGAACAATTCTCGATAGGAGTCCCAGTGCAAACGATTTGTATGCTTGAACCGAGGTATTATCAGATCAAGAAAGCGTGCGTAAGTACCGATAACCAAAAAGAGGCCCTGCATCGTTGGAAATTATTGCAACGATTTGAACGCGCCATGGAGCAAGGACTGTCTTCCCGGGATGCAGCTTTCGTTGTGGGCGTACCACGCGCCACTTTATATCGATGGAAAAAAAGAAAATCAAAAAAAATGGATGACCTTATGCCGCTGAGCAGAAGACCTAAGCGTCCCAGAAAACCAACGTGCAAGCGTGTTTTAAGAATCCGTATTCAACAACTCCGCGAAGAATTTCCAACTTGGGGAAAACGTAAAATAACCTGCCTACTTTTAAGAGAGGATATGAATGCAAAAGAAAGTACAGTAGGGCGCATTATTTCAAGTCTTATCAAGCGCGGCGTGATTCAATCAGCAAAACTCGCTCTACAGCGCGCCTGCAAAAGAGCCAAGCCCAAAAGACCCTACGCCGTTCAACTTAAACGAGGACAACGCCTCCATGGGGAAAAACCCGGCGATGTTCTTCAGATCGACCATATGACCGTCCCTATATCTGGACGGACATTTAAACACTTTAATGCAGTTTGCACCACCAGTCGTTGGAATTTTGCAAATGTTTTTTCTCAAGCCACGGCCAAAACTGCTAGTGCGTTTATCGATGGAATCGTGCAAACCGCACCTTTCGAAATCCGATGTATTCAAGTCGACGGGGGAAGCGAATTCATGGCTGATTTTGAAGAGACTTGTCGTCGACATCAAATTGAACTTTCTGTCTTAGCGCCTAGATCGCCAAAGCTAAACGGGAACGTCGAACGAATCAATGGTACTTGGCGATCTGATTTCTATCAGCTCTATAATTTACCAGATTCTCTAGCAGAACTCAGGCCGCTCCTTGAAAATTACAACGACACCTACAATTGGGACAGACCTCATGAAAGTTTATCTTTACAAACACCTCAAACGCGAGTCTCGTGTAAGGGATAAAAAAAGTAGAGCTGTTCAATTGACTTAAGTTCTTGAAATAAAAAACAATTAAGTCACCATGAATGAACAGCTCTATCTCATATTTTCCGAATCCAT
>JAHFEG010000029.1 GCA_023248595.1 Myxococcales bacterium
CCGAGCCCACACCAAAACCGGAACCAGAACGAAAAGTGGACCTAAGTGAAACTGATTTGCTGCGCATGAAATATCGCTTTGCCAATGGAAAACCTTGCAGTGATGACAAACCCAAACTTGTTTACGCCGAGCAGCTCTACAACTTTTATCAAAATCAATGGCGTGCTCAATTTCCACTTTTAAACGGTACAAACAATCGTCCGCTTTTAGATGCTGGTCTCATCGAATATATTATCATGAACGAACCAGCGAATATTGCCGGTGGAAAAATGATGGACATCATCGACAAAGAGTTGCAACGCTTTACTGATTTTCCCATCGATAGGGCTTAAAGAGAAGCATCAAAATGACTAGCTTTCATTGCTGGCATGACAAATCACGTCAGCTTAAGGAGCGTGAACGATTAACAATCAATTCTTGTAAATTACCGTAACCTGTAGACAAATTAGTAAACAAGTATTATCAGTATTTTTAATATTTAGGTCGAATGTTTTATTACAATAAATTCCCTGCAAACTGCGGGTAGGTGGCACATGTTTAACAAATTTTTTTTTGTCGCGCTCCTTTGTTTTTCACCCATCGTATTTTCAGACGAGCTGCACGAAGCTGCCAAGCAGGGAAATCTTGAGCTGGCCCAATCTCTTCTTAAGAACGGCGCCGAGGTTGACGTGCCTGATGGTGATGGCTACACGCCGCTACACTTGGCTGCTCAATTCGGACATCTTGGGGTAGTGCAGCTTCTTTCTCAATACGGTGCCGAGGTTAACGTATATAACATCCATCACTACACACCGCTACACTTGGCTGCTCAATTCGGGCATCTTGCGGTAGCTCAATTTCTTTCTCAACACGGTGCCACGGTTAACGTAGTTACCAATGCTTTCAACGCCCCGCTGCACCTGGCTGCTCTTTCCGGAAATCTTGCGGTAGCTCAATTTCTTTTTTTTATTGGGCCAGGCGCAGCGGTTAACGCACCCAACATTGCTGGCAACACCCCGCTACACTTTGCTGCTCAATTCGGGCATCCTGTGATAATTCAATTTTTTATTGCTAACGGCGCCACGGTTAATGTAGCCAATAATGCTGGCAACACCCCGCTACACCTGGCTGCTCAATTCGGACATCCCGAAGGAGTTCAATCTCTTCTTGAGGTAGGTGCAGATTCAACACTAGGAAATGGAAACGGCCATACCGCACAAAATGTCGCAACCGTGGCATGTGCGGAAGTAATACAAAGCTGGTTGCAGAGGCCGAACTTTCTTAGAATGCCGTTAGAACCCAACCCGCTCCATCTTGTGCATTTCCGGGGATCCCCAGGAAACCTTTTTTTCAATGTGCAATTGAAAGAAGGCTATGGTCTTCTAGGTATTCTAATGGCGATGGATAAGCACTCTTTGAACACGGACATGAAATGGGAGATTCTCAAGTTTCTGACTTTTGGAGACTTTTTCGCGCTTCCTAAAGGACTACTGAAAAAACACCGAGACCCAGAAGATGACGGCAAAGGAGGTCCTGGCGGCGCCTGGGGTAGATCACAGAGCCTAACCCAGTGTTAAGCATAACTTCCTCTGCTCAACAGCAAATTTTTCGATGGCATATCTCAGCTTATTAACGTGCTGAAGATTTTTCATGTTCCAGTAACCATTTTTTGCGTGAGATCCCACCACCGTAGCCACCTAGTTCGCCGTTGCTATTGATAATGCGATGACAGGGAATGACGATGGCAAGCTGATTGGCCCCATTGGCATTGGCCACAGCTCTGCATGCGGTGGGTTTGCCAATTATTTTTGCTTGCTCTGTGTAACTTTTTGTTTCGCCGTAAGGGATACGCGTCAAGGCCGCCCAAACGGATTTTTGAAACGGGCTGCCAAAAAGAAAAAGCGGGGTTTTAAATTCTTGAAGCGTGCCAGCAAAATAAGCCTTTAATTCACTTTCAACACTGAGAATAGGTTTGGTCTGGCCAGGAATAATGGCTGCTTTTAAGCGTGTTCGCAAACGCTCAATCTCGCGCTCTAAACCGCGACGATCAGCAAATTCTAAAAGGTGCAAATCTTTCTCGTCGGCAATCGCAATCATGGGGCCAAGCGGCGTATCAATTGAGGCTGTCTTCCAGATGGCTTGATTCATACAATTCCTCACACGTTGACACAAATGATTGATTGAGGCCCCGATGTAAATACCTGTGTGGTTAATCCTGTTTAAGCCCTTTGAAGCAAGACGCTTTTGCTCTAAGACAGTGGCATGAACAAAACCATTTTAATCTTTGGTCAAGGCGGGCGTGAACATGCCTTAGCTCATCACTTTTCTAAAACCGACTATCAAATCATTGTTTGTCCTGGAAATACAGGCATTGCCCAAAGTTTTGCATGTATTGATTTGCAGGGCATCCTGCTCGAACACTATGTAGCAGTCGCAAAAGAAGTAGCGCCGCAGCTTATTATTGTTGGTCCCGAAGATCCTTTAGCGATTGGTGTTGTCGATGCCTTAATGGCGGCAGGATTTTTTGTTTTTGGGCCACAGAAATCTTGTGCACGTTTAGAATCCAGTAAAAGCTTCATGAAAACAATTTGCCAAGAGGCAAATATTAAAACTGCATCTGCGCACGTTTTTAAAAATTTAGACGATGCTGAATCTTTTTTGGTAAACAAAACCGGACGCTATGTTGTCAAAGCAGACGGACTTTGTGCAGGAAAAGGTGTGACTGTTTGCAATGATGTAGAACACGCAAAAAAGGTTTGCAAAGTTTATCTCGGTGAAAAAAATAATCCTTTCTTTCGTGAAGCATCGAGCGTTATTGTTATTGAAGAATTTTTGTTGGGTCAGGAAGTATCCGTCATAGGAATATGTGATGGTGAAGATGCTTTGCTGCTTGCTCCAGTTCGTGATCATAAACGTCTTGGCGAAAATGATACTGGTCCAAACACCGGGGGCATGGGAGTGGTTGGTCCCATTTTTGGTCCAACCGAACAACACCAATTTTTAAATCGCGTAAAAGAAGAAGTGTTTTTGCCTTTGCTTCGCGTCATGGAAAAAAGGGGCACGCCTTATCGTGGTTTTCTTTATGCCGGCCTCATGGTCCATGGATCTGATATCAATCTTTTAGAATTTAACGTGCGTCTTGGCGATCCAGAAGCGCAAGCACTTTTGTATGGCATCAAAAGCAATCTTTTTCCTGTCTGTAACCAAATTGCTCGAGGCGGTTTTCTAAAAGACTTGAGTCCGTTTTCGGTTGATATGAACCCAACAGCAGTTGTTGTCATGGCGAGCGCCGGTTATCCTGATGCTCCTCGAGTGGGCGATGTTATTTTAGGCGCAGATCGTTTTACTCAGACGTCTTTAGCCCAGGTATTTTTTGCAGGTGTCAAAAAAAGCCCAGAAGGCTCTTTGGTAACTGCTTCTGGTCGTGTACTCTCATGTGCGGCAAGCGGTGAAAATTTGCAAATTGCGATTCACAATTGCTACAAATCTTTAGGTTGCATCTCTTTTGCCGACGCCCAATATCGAAGAGATATTGGGAGTTCACTTTTGATGTAGTGTTCTTTTATTTTTAGGAGTCAACATGCCTTCTTTCGATGTAGTTTCTGAAGTTAATTTACATGAAGTGCAAAATGCTTTTGATCAAGCAGAGCGCGAATTGGGTCAACGATTTGATTTTCGTGGAACTGAAGCTGCGTTAGAACGAACTGAAAAAGGGTTTACCGTTGTCGCCAATAGCGAGGATCGCGTCAACGCAGCTGCCGAGGTTTTGAAAGAGAAATTTGTAAAACGCAAGCTTTCACTTAAGTTTCTTGATTGCAAAAAAGCAGAACCTGCTGGCGGTCAAAAATGGCGTATGAACATTGAAATCAAACAAGGCATCGATAAAGATAATGCCAAAAAAGTTGTTCAAATGATCAAAGATGACAAAAGCTTAAAAGTCACACCCGCTATCCAAGGCGAAAGCGTTCGCGTTACCGGGAAAAAGAGAGACGATCTACAAGAAGTCATCGCCTCTTTAAGAGAAAAAGAATTTCCGATAGAGCTTTCCTTTAATAATTTTCGCGATTAAAAAAATGCCCCATCTTAAAAAGCAATTGCAGTATTTCTTTGAACAAGAAGGTCCCTTGTCAAAAAGACTGCCGAATTACGAGCCGCGTTTGGCGCAAACACAAATGTCGCTGGCAATTGCTGATATGTTAGAAGCGGAGCGAGGTCGTCTTGTTGTCGAAGCAGGAACAGGAACAGGTAAGTCGCTTGCTTACTTGGCTGTCGCCTTATTAATGGATGCCAAGGTTTTAATCTCAACTGCGACCAAAACGTTGCAAGATCAATTGTTTCAAAAAGATTTACCATTAGCGCTTGATGCTATTAAGGACATTCAGAGTACCCATAAAAATGTCATGCTCATGAAAGGTCGATCTAATTATCTTTGTCTTTTAAAAGCAAATGATTTTAGGCCCACAGGTGACTTATTGAATGCGAAAAGTAATCAGCTGCTTGATCGTATTCAAGAATTTATTTTGCATACAAAAACAGGGGATCGCGCTGAAATTGAAGACATGCCCGACGACTCGTCTTATTGGTCAGAATTAAATGCGAAAGCCGATACTTGTCTTGGACAAAACTGCCCTTTGTATTCTGAATGCCACGTTACCCAAATGCGCCAAGCGGCAAAAAACGCAGATGTTTTAATTGTGAACCACTCACTCTTATGTGCCGATAGAAATTTGCGCATCAATACAGGCAGTGAGAATGATGCGGCCTTTGCCCAAATTATCCCTGACATGGATTTATGGATTATTGATGAAGCTCATGCCATGACTGATATTGCCACGCGACATTTTGGTGTGTCCATCAGCCTGTATCAAATTAAAATTTTAGTGCGTGATTTTGCCAAAATGTTACCGTTTATTCCTGGATCAAAACAGAGTCTATTTCGGATGGCTTATGAAGAATTAAGCGTTCTATTTACGCAATTATTTTTGGCTTTATCTAAATCGCTTGAGCATGCGGACGTCGCGGGGCTGCGTTCTGCTATTGCAGAAAATTTTCGTACCTTGGAAATCGATTTACTATCTGTCCAGTGCGATGACAGCGCTAAAAAAACACAAGTTTCTTCACTGAACCGTCGCCTGACAAAGATACCCGCAGAACTGCATTTTATGCTGAGCGATACTGCTAAAAATGTTGGCTATGTGACTTATATGGAAGGGGAAAATATGAGTCAAATTTTGACCGCTTCTCCTGTTGACGCCTCACAAATTTTGTCTCGTGCGCTTTGGTCAGGTTCTCATTCTACGGTTTTGACCAGTGCAACCTTAGCAGTTAACGGAAAGCTTAATTCGTTTTTGCAGCATTCTGGTTTTGCCAGACAAGAAAAAGATGGCGATGAAGAAACAGTGCAGCAATTGATTTTGCCCACGCCCTTTGATTTTGAAAACCAATCTGCTTTTTATGTTCCGAACAATATTTGTCCGCCTGCTGATAGCGATTTTCAAGCACAAATGGAAAATGAAATCAGGTTTTTAATTTCGCTTTCGAAGGGTGGAACGTTTCTACTTTTCACGAGTTTAAGAGCGCTTAATTTAACGCATCAAAATTTAAAATCCGAACTAGAAGCAGAAGGCTTGCAAGTTTTCAAACAGGGCGATGCGCCTAAACTGGAACTTTTGCGAGAATTTACCAAAGCTGATGAGACTTTTGGCGGCGTCCTTTTTGCGACCCATTCTTTCTGGGAAGGGGTTGACGTGCAAGGAAAAGCCCTACGTATGGTCGTTATTGACAAACTGCCTTTTCGCTCTCCAGAAGATCCCATTTTAAAAGCACGGACAGAACAAATGCAAAGCCAGGGTCTTTCATCTTTTGCCTTATTGTCTTTACCTGAGGCTGCGTTAGCCTTGAAACAGGGCGCAGGTCGCTTGCTCCGTACACGAAAAGATGCTGGAGTGGTTGCTCTTTTAGACAATCGCATTTATCAAAAGCCTTATGGGCGTGTGTTGTTAGGCACATTACCTCCCATGCAGAAATTGCGACATCGCTCACACTTAAAAGAATTTTGGGATCTGAAAATTCTTCCTTACTTTTGTTAGAATCTAATTATGAATAGTCTCTTAGGCCTTAATCGACCCTTTCCCATTTCCAAAGCATTGCAAAAACTTATCACGGCTGTGCACCAAACCGGGGGGCGCTGTATTGCGGTCGGTGGCTGTGTTCGTGATCATTTACTCGGATATTCTCCAAAAGACATTGATATTGAGGTTTACAATTTATCGCTGGACGCATTAGAAAAAATTTTAAAAAAAATAGGCTCCGTGCATGCAGTGGGCCAAAGCTTCGGTGTGTTAAAAGTGACGGTTTTCGATGAAACAGAATCAGTGACATTTGATGTTAGTTTACCGCGCACAGAAAACAAAAAAGGGAGAGGACATAAAGGGTTTGTTATTGCCACAGATCCGGATCTTCCTTTTACGAAGGCTGCTTCTCGTCGAGATTTTACAGTCAATGCCATGGGATTTGATTTGCACACAGAAGAGTTGCTCGATCCATACCTTGGGTCGATTGATTTACATCATGGCATTTTAAAGCATGTATCCGATGCCTTCGATGAAGACCCTCTACGTGTTTTGCGTGCTTGCCAATTTGCGGCACGCTTTCAATTAACCTTAGATAAAATCACTATTGAAAAATGCAAAAATCTGAACGCTGAATTGTCGACACTGCCGAAAGAACGCATTTTTGAAGAAATAAAAAAATTGCTACTTGGACAAGCTCCTTCGAGGGGGCTGGCAACTTTAGCCGCCACCAATGCAATTTCGTTGTTTCCCGAGCTGTCTGCTTTGATAAATTGTCCCCAAGATCCGCTTTGGCATCCTGAAGGTGACGTATGGGTTCATACCTTGATGGTGGTCGATGAAGCGGCAAAGATTGTTCGCCGCGAGCATTTGGATGCTAACCAATCTTTGATTATCATGCTGGGTGCCTTGTGCCATGATTTAGGAAAACCGGAAACCACGCAAAAAGAAGGGGATCGTGTTCGCAGCAAAAATCACGAGGCGGCAGGAGAATTACCCACGCGGAATTTTCTGACAAAAATGGGAGCCTCTCATGAAATGATTGAGGCCATTGTTCCTTTGGTGCGTGAGCATTTAAAACCCTGTCAGCTACATAAGGTTCGAGATGAAATCTCGGACAGCACCTTAAAACGTCTCGCTAACCGTGTCTGTATTGAGCAGCTTTGTTTTGTCGCCGAGGCAGATTTTTTAGGGCGAACGACAGAAGACGCTAAAACAGGTATTGATCCGTCGGTTATTTGGCTCAAAAAAGAAGCGGAGCGATTATCGGTTACCAAAGAAGGACCATCTCCAATTTTGATGGGTCGACATTTGCTTGATTTAAAAATAACCCCGGGACCCAAAATGGGAAAAATTTTGCATGCTGCCTATGAGGCGCAGCTTGATGGGGAGTTTACTGATTTAGAAAATGCGCTGGTTTGGTTGAAAGCGCATGAGTCTCGCTAGCGTGATGGTGGCGGGAGGAAATCTTTAATTGTTAGCGCTGTATCATCTGGAAAGATAACTTTTCAATATAGGTACTTTAGTGCCTTGCTGTTTCAGGTCCCTTGCGGCAGAATCAGTAAAATCTATCCCACTTTTAAGGCCGGAGTTTTTTGTGTCTGCTCAAGATTTTACACACTTGCATCTGCATACGCAGTATTCATTTCTGGATGGCGCTATTCGCATCAAAGATTTGATTAAACGCACAAGTGAATTGGGCATGAAACAAGTCGCGGTAACCGATCACGGGAACATGTTTGGCGCTTTGGATTTTTTTAAGCAAGCCAAGGCTGCTGGCATTAAACCCATTATGGGAATGGAAGCATACGTTACCGGAAAAGCCAAACACACGGATAAAGTTCGAGAGAATTTCCACTTGGTTTTGTTAGCCGAGAACAACATTGGTTATGACAACTTAAGAAAGTTATCTTCTAAAGCTTTTTTGAATGGCAAATTTTATTATCCCAGAGTCGACAAAGAACTCTTATTAGAGCATCGAGAAGGAATTATTGCGCTGACGGCGTGCTTAGGTGGAGAAGTCGGCAAGAAATGCGCGAAGGGAGATCTCGATGGCGCCAGAGAAGCGGCCAGAGAATTCAAAACTATTTTTGGTAGAGATAACTTTTTTTTAGAAGTTCAGCCTAATGGCATCGATATTCAAAACAAAGTAAATGCCGATTTAGTGCAGATGGCGCGCGATGAAGATTTGCAATTAATTGCGACCAATGACTGTCACTATGTCACACGCGATCAACATGATGCACAAAATATTTTGATGGCTATTCGCCAGCAAAAAGCATGGAACGATCCAACGCTTCACAAGCATGAAACAGATGCGTTTTATATTCGCTCTGGGCAAGAGATGTGGGATTTGCTGAAAAGCGATTTCGCTCCAGCATTTGAAATGGCATGCGAAGTCGGAGCAAGATGCAAAGTTGACCTAGATGTGGGCAAAACATATTTACCACCTTTTGCGTGTCCTGCCGAATATCGTGACGAGGCTGATTACTTGCGTCACTTGTCTACGCAAGGATTGATGCGCCGTTTCAAAGAAATTAAATATCCAGTCGATCGTGACCAATACCAAAAACGTTTAGAACATGAAATTTCTGTTATCGTCGGTATGGGTTTTTCCGGTTATTTTTTAATCGTGCAAGATTTCATTAACTGGGCCAAAACCAATGGTATACGTGTCGGCCCTGGTCGAGGTTCAGGAGCGGGAAGCCTCGTTGCGTATGCTCTACGCATCACAGATATCGATCCTCTTCCCTATAACCTGCTGTTTGAAAGATTTTTAAACCCAGAACGGGTATCTATGCCTGATTTCGATGTAGATTTCATGCAAGAACGCCGGGGCGAGGTTATCCAATATGTATCCAATCGTTATGGACGCGATCATGTTGGGCAGATTGCTACTTATTCAGCTCTGAATCCTAAGAGCGCCGTTAAAGATGTGGCAAGAACACTCGGAATCACTTTTTCAGAAATCAACGAACTCACCAAGCCAATGCCTCTGTTAATAGATGGCAAAAAACCAGATTTGGAACAGGCCCTAGAATATGCGCCTAAATTAAAAGAAAAAGCCAAAGAAGATCCCCTGTATGCTCGTGTGCTTGCGACTGCCAAGGTTTTAGAAGGACTTTATCGACAAGCAGGTATGCATGCCGCTGGCGTCGTGATCGGTGAGAAACCATTAATTGAATATGTCCCTGTTTTCCTGGGTCAAAATGGTGAGTTAGTCACGCAGTTTGATAAAGATAAAGTTGAGGATGCAGGGCTTGTTAAATTTGACTTTTTAGGGCTCAAAACTCTCGATGTTATTGCGCAAGCAGAAACGCTTATTAACGATCGCATCGAGCGCGAAAATCATTTTGAATTAAATGAACGTTTTCAGGCCGCCAAATTCCATCGTCATGCCACTGAGATGACTGACAAGATTCCAAGACTTGAAGTGGAATTATTGTCACCCGATGATGCAGAAGTTTACCAGCTGATTGCTTCGGGAGATACGCTTGGTGTGTTCCAGGTAGAATCATCCGGATTTCAAGATTTGTGTCGCCGCTTAAAACCCGATTGTTTCGAAGATATTATTGCTGCCGGTGCCCTCTATCGACCAGGACCAATGCAATCTGGCATGGTAGATGATTTCGTCGACAGAAAACACGGAAGAAAAAAAGTTATTTACCCCCACCCTTCACTCGAAGCAATTTTAAAACCCACTTACGGGACATTTGTTTATCAAGAACAAGTTTTATTGGCTGCGCAAGTTTTATCTGGCTACAGCCTCGGGTCTGCTGATTTACTCAGACGCGCTATGGGTAAAAAGAAATTCGAGGAAATGCAACAGCAACGTTCGCAGTTTATCGCAGGTGCTCAAAATAATGGCGTAGACCCAGAGCAAGCAGGGCATATTTTTGATTCGATTGAAAAATTTGCAGGCTACGGATTCAATAAAAGCCACGCCGCTGCTTATGCCTTGATTACTTATCAAACGGCTTACTTAAAAAGATTTTATCCCGTTGAATTTATGGCAGCCCTTTTAACAACGTCTTCTGGATCAACAGAAGATGTGGTAAAATATATCTATGAAGCTCGCACTTCAGGGATTGAGGTGCTTCCACCTGATATCAATGTTTCCTATCGCAAATTTACCGCTGATTATTCAGCAGGAAATCATCAGAAAAAAAATGGTTATGGCAGTATTCGTTTCGGTCTTGAAGCCGTAAAAGGCCTAGGAGAAGCGGCACTGGACTCTATTTTGCTAGCACGCGACGAGGTTAAGGACTTTAAAAGTCTTTTCCATTTTTGTGAAAGCACTGCTTCCCAAAAAATTAACCGAAAGGCGCTGGAAGCCTTAATCAAGTCCGGAGCAATGGATGGCTTCAAAAAATCACGTCGGCAACTTTTTCAAGGCATCGATAGAGCATTAGCACACGCCACGCGTTTACAAAAAGATGCAGCGTTAGGCCAGGCCAGCTTGTTCGACATGGGAGGCGTCATGCCTCTGGAAGATGAAGTCGAAGAGATAGTCAGTGATTGGCCCGAAAAAGAGCGTTTAAATCTGGAGCGAGAAGCTTTGGGATTTTATTTGTCGGGGCACCCTTTGGATCGCTACATTGACGATGCTCGTAAACTAGGCGCCATTCCGACCGTGCAACTTTGCAATGCTAGGCATAATGAAAGTGTACAGATTGTCGGTATGGTCGTTGAATTACGCGAACGCATATTGAAAAGTGGTGATGGACGTTGGGCGGTGGTGCGAATAGAAGATAATTTTGGCCACGCAGAAGTTCTTTGTTTTAATAAATATTATCAAGAAAACGAGCAGATTTTAAAAAGTGGTGAGCCGCTTTTAATTAAGGGCCGCGCTTTGTTGGATGATATCGATGACGAAGGGCATCAAGCGGTTCCTAAAATGCGCATGGAGAGCGCGACTATTTTGGCAGCTGCACAAATGGAACGTACGCGTTTTGTAGATGTGCGTATTTCGCTTAATATAGAAGCCCAGATGTCTTCAAGTAAAGGCGAAAAATTACTGCAAGCTATTTATGACTTATGTCACCAGCATAAGGGCAACAAACCCTTGCGTCTCATCGTAGAAACAGATGAAGCTTATACTGCTTATCTCGTTTGCGGAGACCTGATTCGCGTCGAGCCCAATGATGACTTCATCGGTAAATTAGAATCACTTCAGGGTGTGTTGACCGTTGGCCGAGTCTGATATGGCGTGGCCACTTAAAGATTTCCGGAATGCGTTCTCTGCATATTGTTTCAGTTTTGGGGTGTGTTGTCATGGTCGGACTCGTTCCGACCATCTAGAGCATTAACAAACATTTTGCCCTGGATTCCATAAACGGGTCTTGCAAAACCAGAGCAGACCAAGCAGGACAGCCTGCCTTTTTTAATAAAAGCTATTACAAATACTTGTCGCTCACCAAATTGACTTAAAAATGAGAATATCCGTCAGCGGAACCACCCATGAATTCGTGCCCCGCTGGAGGCAGAGGTACTAGTTGAGTTGGAATCATTAATGCTTGCACTACAAAATTCTCTACTTGCACCATCTCCTCAGGCGAAAGAAAAAATAACTGTTCAAATTGATGATGCTCGCTCAATGTCTGCAAAACAGGCAAAAGATACTCTACACTGAAAGTAAAGCTTATTCCCGAAGGTGCTTCTGTGCACACTTCGTTGGGCGGAAATACCTGAAATCCTGCTTCGAATGGAGCTAAATTAAAAAACTTGATCAGCTCGCCAGCCTGAGAATCTAAATCGATAGCCCGCTCAATTCCGGCAGAGACGGCAAAATGAGCCAAGACTTGCTCTCCAGTAAAAACCAATGCAAATGTTTCCTCCGCCGCGCCAAAATGGAAGGAAACTTCGCCATCCTCAACTTCTTTCTCAAACAAAAAAATTTCATTTGTTCGTGTTTTTTGCCATGGGCTTTGTGCAAATGGCAGAGCAAAAACACTTTGTTCAACAAATACCAGAACGGCTAAAAGAAAAAGCTGCCTGCCCAAATTTTGCATACTATCTCCACTATTAACTTCTAACTATTCATAATTCCGACAAATGCAAGGCCTACAAAGCCAATAGCTTGAAATAAAAGCGACGTTCTTACTTCGTTCATTAGCATCCAACAAATGACTGATTCAAGCAAACAATGCCTTCGTTATATTTAAGGAATCTACTCTCAGGATATATAAACAGAAGGAACGGTGAAAACAAAAGAAAAAGGAGATTCAGAAGCATAGTGATATTTCCCATAATTTACATAGAAATGATTCATACATAATGCTGCTTACTAACGAATCAAGATTGCGTGACTTCTGGTATGCCGTGATGCCGATTTCGGAGCTAACATCGGGCCCCAAGTCGTTTACGCTTCTCGGCGAGAAAATAGTGTTATGGCTAGACCAGGCAGGTCAACCTGCTGCTTTGGAAGATCGCTGCTGTCATCGCTCCGCTCGATTGTCCCGAGGATCCGTCGAAGACGGTTGCGTGGTTTGTCCTTATCACTCCTGGGCTTTTTCTTCTTCAGGTGCTTGTGTTCATATGCCGCAGCTCGAGGCTGGTCGCACAGTGCCTAAAAATTATGCGGTAAATGCATTCAAGTGCCAAGAACGTTACGGATATGCTTGGGTGTCCCTCAGAGATCCAATGGTCAGCATTCCAGAAATTCCAGAAGCAGAAAACCCTAGCTATCGACAAATCGATTGCTTTAATGAAACCTGGAACACTTGCAGCCCGAGAGTCGTTGAAAATGAGTTAGACATGGGCCATTTTGCATCAGTCCATCGCCAAAGCATTGGTAACAAAGATGTCCCATTGCCGCTCACTTACGAATTAACCGACAAAGGACCTACTTCGCTACATCTATGTTCAAAAATTAGCGTGCGCGCTCCCGACCAACAGCGTAAAAATACGCGATCAGAACATGAAATTACCACGCGGGAGATGAACGTAACGTGGTTTGCACCCTTCGTGATTCGGCTCGATTTAACCTACCCCAGCGGTTTACGCCATATTATTATCAACCACCCAACCCCCATTGATGATAGTCACATTCAAGTACTCCAGTTTCATTTCCGCAATGACACCGAGGCTGAGACCTCAAGAGACGAGCTCATATCATTTGAGCGTCGCGTCTTGGACGAAGACAAATACGTTCTGGAATCAACGGATCCTGATTTCCCGATGGATAAAAGCACGGAGGCGCACATGATGACCGATCGTGCAGGTTTTATGTTTCGCAGCAAATTACAAGAACTTCTTGCCCCGAAATTAAAGCCTGATCATCTCCCCATACAACAGCCAGTAGACTGCAACCTCTAATTTAAAATCACAGAGGTTTAATTCCAACATAAATATCAAGCTCTGTCTCTGCGGGATTTGATGCTCGCTCATCGTACACTTCAAAATCGGCTTGATAGGCACGCTCTGCGCCAAAATCTTGTGAAGACATTTGCCAGATCGCTTGCCAAGCCTTAATCACAATACTCGGCATGGATCCTGGTCCTACGGTATATTTTGCATAAGCTTGCGCAGGAATTGTGCGCGTCACAAATCCCTGGGGAGCAACACTCGCAAACCCTACTTCTTCACCGATAAAATAAGTATAATCTCCCGTGAAATCACTCTCGTAGTCGGCATAAACACAATAAGTAGTCCCTGGTTTTTGACGATCAGGAATTTGCGCAGACATTTGCTCCTGAAAATAGCGCTGCATGCAGCCAACAATTTTGCCTTTTCCTGGTTCCATTTCGTTTTGATTATTCGTTCGTGCTTCAATACCAATTAAATAAATTTCTGGGTACTTAATTTGTTCTTTTTTCATAGTACAAAGGTCATATCCATCCAAAACCAATAGACAATGGGGACCGTTGCGGCACGTGTCATTTTCGGAAAAGAACCCACGGATCCTGAACTCCCCCTCCCATTGACCAAACATCTTTAGGCGGACATTAAACACATCACCCATTTAAATCTTTACCGTGGAGTTGATATGCCTACTTGGTTTCGAATCACTGGTCGCCTGGAAGGGTTTTCTTTTTTAGCATTGCTTCTTATCGCGATGCCGCTCAAATATTACATGCACATTCCTGCTGGCGTTAAAATCATGGGCCCGGTTCATGGTTTTTTGTTCCTGGCCTATTGCGCCAGTGCTTTTTGGCTGGCTTCCGAGCAAAAATGGTCAGTCAAACAACAAATTCTTGCTTATCTTGCTGCGGTATTTCCATTTGGAACTTTTATGTTTGAAAAAAAATATGGCATTGAACCGCTTGCTGAGCCATGTTACCAAGAAATCTCCAAATAAACGTTCTGCATGTTTAAAAAAGGATACAAGGCCAGAAAGCAATGATTGAATTATTGTCCGACCCACAAACTTACTTAAGTCTGCTTACGTTAACCGCGCTCGAAATCGTTTTAGGGATAGATAATATTTTATTTATCAGCATCGTTTCCAGCCGTTTACCAAAAGAGTTACAAGAAAAAGCGCGTCGTCTCGGTCTTTCCTTGGCCCTGTTTGGTCGTCTTGGTCTTTTATTGTCCTTAAGTTGGGTTTTGTCATTAACCAAGCCTCTTTTTTCTTTGCTTGGATATGAACTATCTGGGCGCGATTTGGTTTTGGGTATTGGTGGTCTCTTTTTGATTTACAAGGCCACGCAAGAAATTTTCTTTCACCTTGAAGTGAAAGATGACAATTCGGAAGAAAAACCGAAACTAATGTCGATGCGCTCAGCGATCATCCAAATCGTCATGCTCGATATCGTTTTTTCACTTGATTCGATTATTACTGCGATTGGCCTGGTCTCACATGTTGCCATCATGGCGGTGGCTATTGTTATCGCCGTCATTGTAATGCTTTTTTTCTCAAAACACATCAGCGAATTTTTAGATGTTCATCCTTCCATGAAAGTGCTGGGGCTGGCATTCCTCTTACTTGTTGGTGTTTTATTGGTCGCAGAATGTTTCGGTTATCCCATACCAAGATCCTACATTTATTTCTCGCTTGGGTTTTCCATATGTGTTGAAATCATCAATATTAAGCATCAAGAATACACGAAGAAGAAATTTCTGACGAAAAAAAAATAAGCTTTTTTTATTTCAAAAAAGAACCAATGCACTCTAGTGATAATTTCGTTTCAGTTTTTTGTTTTTTTCATGTGCCTGTAAAGCAAGTTGGATTAATTCATCGACTAGCTCTTGATTCGAAACACCTGAAGCTTCCCACATCTTTGGATATCCACTTGTCTTAGTGAAGCCCGGAATTGTATTCATTTCACTTAGATATACTTCGTCGCCGCGCACAAAAAAATCTGCCCGCGCCATTCCTTGACACGAAAGACCCAAAAATGCACGCTTCGCCAGACTTTGAATTTCTGAAACGACAGAGTCCGGAATCCGTGCCGGAACAACAAATTCGACTCCATTCGCTTCGTATTTCGCTTTGTAAGTATAAAACTCATCGTTTGGAATTGCTTCACCGGGAACAGAAACGCGCGGATCCTCGTTACCAAGAACAGCAACTTCAATTTCACGCCCAACAATCGCCTCTTCAACTAAAATTTTATGATCGTAGCAAAAAGCATCGGCAATCGCTTTGTAAAAACCTTCTTCATCGCGCACTTTGTGGGTTCCAACACTGGAACCCGCATTAGCAGGCTTAACGAAGACGGGAGACCCAAGTTTTTCAATCACTCTTTGATAGTCAATTGTTTCTTTTTCATATGAACGAAAACACAGAAAATTGGCCGTCGGAATTCCTAGCTGTTTAAACAAGTATTTACTGACTTCTTTATCCATACAAACCGAAGAGGCAAGAACTCCAGAACCAACGCAAGGTATACCTACAAACTGCAAGAGCCCCTGGATGGTCCCATCTTCTCCAAGCGGCCCGTGTAAAACAGGAAAAATAACGTCAAGTTGACCTGGGTGAGAGGCAGCCTCGACGCATTGCAATTTTGTTTTTTTGCCTGGGACTAACGAAATCTCTTGTTCTACATTTTTATTGATGTGAATGGTTCGAGGGTGCTTTACATCCAACATCGGTAAATTTTTATCGGCAAGCAACCATTTTCCAGTTTTATCAATTCCGATCGGCGTTACTTCGTATTTTTTAGGATCCAGGGCTGCTAAAATATTGCTAGCAGAGAGCAAAGAAATCTCGTGCTCAGGAGAACAACCACCAAATATAACGCCAATTTTTATTTTCTTCATTCAAGAACACCATCGATTAAAGTAAAATCCCCCTTAGAAAATACCCTAAAGAGGATTAAATCTCAACCCGCTTAACTAATGGGCAAGCAGACAGATTTTGTTTCTGTGTAAAGATCCAAAGCCTGCTTACCCATTTCTCGACCCCAGCCAGATTGTTTATATCCACCAAAAGGCAGTCCGGCATCAAAAATATTGTAGCAATTAATCCAGGTTGTTCCTGCTTTTAATTTGGCACTGACAGCATGTGCTTTGGTGATGTCTTGCGTCCAAATACCAGCAGCCAGTCCGAATTCGCTATTATTAGCCTCGCAGATCACTTCATCCATCGTCTCAAAAGGCATGACTGTGACCACAGGCCCGAATATTTCTTCTTTGACAACTTTCATGTGCGCAGAAGTCTCAGTCAAAACAGTTGGCTCAACAAAATAACCCGATCTGGGTAAAGTTTTTCCACCTGCCAAAATCTTAGCGCCTTCACTGGTGCCTGATTCGATATAATCACAAACCCGTTGAAATTGCTCTTTTGATACCAGTGGTCCCATTTGCGTCGACGGATCAAATCCATCACCCAAACGAATCCCTTTAGCAATTTTCGTTACACCTTCTACTACTTTGTCAAACACGCCACGCTCAACAAATAAACGCGAACCCGCACAACAACATTGGCCCTGATTAAAGAAAATTGAACTAGCAGCGCCGGCGATTGCCATCTCAAGATTGGCATCTGCAAAGACGATGTTTGGTGATTTACCACCGAGTTCAAGTGATACTTTTTTCAGATTACCAGCAGCGCCTTGCAAAATTAATTTGCCAACTTCTGTAGAACCCGTGAAGGCCACTTTGTCCACCATGGGATGTTCTACTAAAGCAGCGCCGGCATCACCAAACCCCGTCACGATGTTCACAACACCTTTTGGAAAACCAGCTTCAAGAATCAATTCGCCAAGCTTAATAGCGCTTAAAGGTGTCTGCTCCGCCGGCTTTAGTACCACAGTACAGCCACTTGCTAAAGCGGGCGCCAGTTTCCATACAGCCATCAACAAAGGAAAATTCCAGGGAATTATTTGACCAACAACACCTACAGGCTCTTTCATGGTATAAGATAAATAACGCGTATTGGGTGTATAGGGCACTGAAATCGGGAAAGTCTCGCCACCGATTTTAGTTGCCCAGCCAGCCATATAGCGAAACATGTCAACAGACAAGGCAACGTCGGCAGCACGAGCAACCGTTAACGGTTTGCCGTTATCGAGTGACTCTAACTGTGCGAATTCTTCAGTATGCGCTTCTAGCAAATCGGCCAGTTTCCAAATCATACTCGAACGCGCCGAGGCTGTCATTTTACACCAAGGGCCGTTGTCGAACGCTTCTCTGGCGGCCCGAACTGCTTTGTCGATATCCTGCTTATCGCCATGGCTTACCTGCGCAAGCACATCTGAAGTCGCGGGGTTTTCAACTGCAAACGTTTTCCCTGTCGTGCTTTCAACCCACTGGTTATTAATTAGTAACTTTTGAGGCTTCGATAAAAATGCTAAAACTCTTTCATCGATACGTACTTGGTTGCTCATGACTTTCTCCGTATACAATAATAAAACGAGGCTTCGTCGTCGATATAACGACACTACATCATTTAACTTTAACACCATCGAAATAATTGTCACGCGCTAATGCAAACAGAAGAAGCCTGTTGCCAATATGGGTTTTTGATTTTCATGCCCCCTCACACTTGACCGATGGTTCAATGGCCATGGGAATACTATAATGTGATTATCTGGCAAACAAAACAGCTCTCAGCTCTAGGGGTTTTTTTATGAATAAGTTTATATGTAATTTATCTCTCATCCTAAGTATTTTTTGTTCAGGGAGCGTTGCTTATGCAGCGTGGACTCCGTGGACCGAAGGTACGCCTATGAGGATCGGTGCAAATTCTTGCGAAAAATACCGTTCCAATGTTGCCAACATTGTTGACAGTGGTTTCAATGGCAAGGTTCAGATGCTGTCTGATTGCGATGGTGGTTTCCTGAAAACACAGTGGCGTCTTTATTATATCTTTACGCCATCTCAAAGCACCTCCACAAAACACTGCTATCAAACCTATAATTATGGCGAGGCTTTACAGCAAAATAAAAGTTGCATCGCCATGTATAACAGCATTAGAAACATGTCGAATTCCGATATCTATATTCGAGTGGATGATATTTGTACGCTTAAAACCCACTCAGGCATGTACTGCGCACACACAGACCTCAAAATTAACATAACAGAATGAAACAAATTTTGAGAAATCAGGCACAGCGAGAAGCTTTTATTGGCGACTGTGTTTTGATTATCGAAAACCAAGTTAAATCCCAAAACGGGATTTCAGGGCTTGCCATCAACAATGCATACAGGATGCTTAACAAATTAACGCCTGGGGCAACTTGGCAAGCAACTGAAATTTTAGTGGATGATTTTGCTGAAAAAATAGAACCATACTTGCGAGAATTTACACAAAAATATTCCGACTATCAACAACTGCCAAATTTTTTAGAATCCAAGGCAGAGATAATTGCTGAATCATTTTTGCAAGTAACAGATGCCAAAGTACATCAATTTGATTCTTCGGTGCTTTTAACTTTTTATAAGACCTTACGGCCGTTTGCGCGAAAGCATGTCGAGAGAGCCGTCCCCGACATTGCCTTTGTGCTTTGCAAATACTTGGTGACCCCTGCGGGAATTGAACCCGCGTCTGCAACGTGAGAGGCTGCCGTCCTAACCTCTAGACGAAGGGGCCAAAGCACAAGACAGCTTGACGTATGCAAACACATGTCAACTGTCAAGTACATCTTTGCTACGCTACCAAGTCAGCCAAGGGCAACGCTGAAACGAGTGCCCTGCCTTCATCTGTTAACAAATAACGTTTCGTTTTTTTATCTTGCGAAACCTGGCGAATATATTGGTCGTTATCATGGACCATGCGAGACACATTGATAGGATAAATTTCAATTTTAGCTGCATGATACAAGAGAGAACTCACATCGTGAATACTGATTCCTTCTTGCATTTTTGTTTTATCTGCAACACCTAGCGCCCAAACAACCCATGCCAGACTTTTCTTGCCATTGATTTCAGCGGCTTCACTCACCACTTTCATTTTTTTATTTTTTAGTTCCGTCAACATCTGAGCGGCAAACGTAGAACTAATTTTTTTGCCCGAACGAACTGAACTCATTTTCTTCGTGACAGTTACTCTTTCCAAAGGCTTCAATGGAGCTTCGCTAGACTTACGCGCCTTTTTTTTAGGCTCACTTTTCACGGGAACTGCCGGAGTTTTCGTTTTGGGAGCTTTATCTTTCGCTTTAGGTTTAACAGTTTTCACCGAAACAATTTCCGTTAAGACGGTTGCTCGAGGCTCTTCAGATGATTCCGAATTAATACTTTTTTCAGCTTCTGGCTTATTGCTTTTACGCTTTTCAGATCCACTCAGAGAATCAATTACTCGATACACAAGACCCATTATTTTTTCAATAAACATAAATTTTTCCCTTTTCATTTTTTCACTTTCTTAAAATAATAAAACAGCATGCTCACTTAATTTAATTTTTCAGTTCAATTTGGAAAATTAGTCGGCAACGGAAACTCTTTGTATCAATTAACTCCGAACATGTCCATAGTCAACAGCGCCTATCAAACACCCGCCTGATTTCCCCATAAAATTTTATGAATTTGCGTCTGGAAACGAGCAGGAAGTTTATCGTTTATCATCCACTCTGCCAATTTCTTCCCTGACATTTTTTGAGCTTCTGGTGACAATAGAACTTTGCATTTCTCTAACAGTTGATGTTCTTCGATTATTTTTTTTGCAAAGCGATAGTCTTCCTCATCACAAATCACAAATTTCACCTCACAAGCTGGCCACAGCAACTCAAGATTTGACCAAACATTGCGCTCTACCTCGCCAGATCCAGGCGTTTTAATGTCTAAAATAACATGTACGCGTTTATCCACAGAGGAAATACTCACAGCTCCCGATGTTTCCAATAAAACCTGATAGCCTGCATTGCATAGCTGCCGCATTAGCTCATTGACGGGTTTTTGTAAAAGTGGTTCTCCGCCAGTAATCTCGACCAGCCTAATTCCGATGGTATCAATTGCTTGCATGATTTCAGTGATAGATTTTTCTATGCCTTTATAAAAAGCATGTTCCGTGTCGCAATAACTGCATCTTAAGTGACACGCTGTCGTCCGAACAAATGTGCACAGTTCGCCGCAAAAAGTGCTTTCTCCTTGGATGGACGCATAAATTTCGTGCACCAAAATTCTCTCTTTATCTGCCATCTTTTTAAGCGGCAAGATACGTTCCGCTGTTGTTCGATTCATAATTAAAATTCCATTACCACGCTAGAATTTCACGCGCAGATTGTAACATATATTCATTCGAGACCAAAAAACCGTCTTCCAGGGACGGAGCATATGGCACAGGAGCATTCAATGCTCCTAGTACTCGAACAGGTGCATCTAAAAACGAAAACGCCTTCTCGGCAATCTGAGAAGCAATTGATTCTAAAATACTGCCCTTCTTGCTGTCTTCGCCCACAAGCAGTACGCGACCAGTGCGTTTAACTGTAGCGAAAATCGCTTCGAAATCAAGTGGCGCCAATGAACGTAAATCGAGAACATCGCATGTCTTCCCATCTTCATCTTTTAATATTTGGGCACAGCGCAAAGCACGATGGACATAAGCTCCATAGGCAATCACAGATAAATCCTCGCCGAGGCCTCGAAAAGCTGCTTTACCGATAGACACCTCTCCCGGTTCTGCCCCTAAATTTTGGCGAATACTTGGGTCTCGATATAAAGCAATATGCTCATAAAATAAAACAGGGTCAGGGTCTAGAACTGCAGCATGAAACAAAGCCCGAGCATCATATGGCGTCGAAGGTACCACAATTTTCAGACCTGCTGTTCGGTAAAACCAAGGCGCAGTGTCTTGTGAATGATAAGGCCCGGCGCGCCTTAGACCACCCCAAGGCATCCGTAAAACCATGGGAACAGAGGCTCCCCAACGATAATGGACTTTAGCGGCATTGTTGACCAGCTGATTAAAACCACTGGCCACAAAATCATTAAATTGCATTTCCCCAATCGGTCGCATACCTTCTAAGGCCATCCCGACACAGGCTCCAATAATGGCACTTTCTGCAATCGGCATATTCACAAATCGCTGCCCAAATTCACCCATGAGTGATTTAAAAAGCATAAAGGCATTGCCATAAGGCGGGCCCACATCTTCTCCCAGCACAAAGGCATTTTCCTGCGTCGATAAAACATCTTTCACGCCCTGACAAATCGCCTCTAAAAACGTCGCTCCCTGCGCAGAAAATTCTGGCTGAAAAGCCAAAGCGACTTCTGTTTTTATCAAAGAGACAACAGCTTCCTCTTCTCTCAAAGCATTGTGTTTTTCTTCATTTGTTTTTTCGTAAACTCCAAAACCCGCCATGGATTTTAGCGGCCAAGGTCTTTTTTGCAACGAGGCAATAGCAACCTCGCATTTTTCTAGTGCATTGCTTTTCAATTGCTCCACGACATCAGCAGAACAGACACCCTCTTGAATCAATTGCGCAGCATATGTTTTGAGAGGATCACGCTTCGCCCAGCGCCGATATTGTTCCGCGTCCACATAGCCGCCAGCTCGCAACACAGGCAGCTCGAAAGTCAGTTCCGGCTCATGACCCAAATACAGCATGTCATCATGATGCGCGTGCCCACACATCCGCATCGAAATAAGCTCAATTAAAATGGGGCCTTTTTTAGTTCGAGCATTTTGGGCCGCGTACGCAAAACCTGCAGCAATTTCCTCTGGCTTGGTCCCGTCTAAACTCATATGCAACATGCCATAACCAACTGCTTTCTCGCCAAAAATACGTGCATTTGATTGTTCACGCACCGTCGTAGAAAGTGCCGTTTGATTATTTTGCAAACAAAAAACCATTGGCAATTGACGCGATGCCGCCCAATTAATAGTTTCATGCCATTCACCAAGAGAACTGCCGCCTTCTCCTATAAAACTAACAGCAATTCGATTTTCATCTCGTAATTGCATAGCAAAAGCCATCCCGGCAGCAGTGCAAGAACCAATCGTCAACGGAGCCGCAGGAGGCAAAACACCTCGGAAAATATCGCCGACATGCAAATCTCTTCCCGACATTGGCGGTCCTTCTTTGCCAATCTGACCATTAAGCGCCAGCTCCACGTCGTTTTCCGTAAAGGCGAGCACCACTCCCAAGTCACGGATGACCGGCGCCACAATATCGCCCTTATAAATTCCAGCATTTTCATAGCTGCGACCTCGGTGCAACTTTAAAGCCGCAGCATAAATCGCTTCTTGCCCTAAAGATCGAAAGCCTTTGCCTTGAAATCCCCTGCCCTCATAGAGCATCTCTCCAGATAAAAATAATCGTTTCAAACGGTTATCAACAGCCCTGGTCAAAATCATGCCTTGCAGCATCCATAATTTTTCAGGCTTGGTTATTTGAACCTTGATTTCTTCTCGATCGAAAAAACCGCGCACACTATTAAACAGTTGTCGGTGCGCATATTCAAGGCGCGTTTTGGCAGTCACAAAAGGTGTGGTTTCAAATGTAAACGCATCTTCGATTTTAAATTTTTTCTGCAAAGCCTCCATGAAGTCTTGCCTAAATTCATTGATCGGCAGGGATTCACGCTGGCACTCTTGCCAAACAGACAACAGGGACCGGCAAGTAAAAGGAAACTGCTCGACAATAAACGACTCGAATCGTTGTTTCATGGTAATCACCTAGAGAGCTCCGTTATGATTTTC
Organism: Myxococcales bacterium; assembly: GCA_023248595.1. Taxonomy (GTDB): domain Bacteria; phylum Myxococcota; class UBA727; order UBA727; family JABDBI01; genus JAHFEG01. The sequence continues at coordinate 23,074 of JAHFEG010000029.1, forward strand.
CTTACCTGTGGCGAAAATTTTTACGGAATTACCAGCCTGTTCGCTAGTTCAATCGCTGCTACCAGAGAATCTGGGCTGGCAGAATATTGTCCAGCAATATCATCTGCTGTTCCATGGGCTGGACTGGTGCGTGGGATGGTTAATCCAAAAGTAATATTCGTCACGTTACCTTGGCCAAGTAATTTATAAGGAATGAGACCTTGGTCATGGTACATGGCTAAAACAGCATGGGGTAATTTGTCTTTGTTCGTATGAGAGAGATTCCCAAAAAAACCATCGGCAGGCAGAGGCCCATCGATACGCATGCCTGTTTTTTGCAATTCAATGATAGCGGGTTTAATAATCGTTATTTCTTCATCGCCAATAAGGCCATCTTCGCCAGCATGAGGATTTAGTCCTAAGACTGCCAAGCGAATTTGAGTTGGATCGAGGTGAAAAAAAACTGCCGCTGCTTGATTCAACCTGGTCAGGCAATTTTGAAGATGCTTAGTCGTTAATAAATTAGAAACTTGCTTAAGTGGAGCATGAATGGTGGCAAGTCCCAAAAGAAAGTCATAGCCACTAAAACACATCAGCGGCGGATCTTTATCGAGGGGCAAATAGTGATGCAAGAGCTCTGTCTGCCCTGGAAAGGATGACGCTCCCCCGATATTTAACAAAGCCGATTTGCGCACGGGACCAGTTACGATGGCCTGGACTTGATTATTTTTGGCTAAATCAATGGCTTTGAGTAACGCATTTTTCTGCGACAGAAGCGCTTCGGGGTCTGGCTGACCAGGAGTAACTTCAAGAGCAGGATCTTCGTCATCGTTCAAGGTTGCAGTTATCTGAATCACGCCTTGTTTGCCTGCGATGCTAAAATTTCTTTTCTGCCTCGAAACTTTGACGCCCCAATGCGAGGCATGTTTTTCAAAAAGGATGACGCTTCCACACCAAATAAATGCTGTGCTCGAAGCGATATTGGCTTTTTGTAAGGCCAACGGAAAAAGTTCGGGTCCAATCCCCGCGGGGCATCCGGGCGTAAGCGCAATGACGGTCATCTTTTAATTTAAATCCTCTCCGCGACTAATTCGGCAATATCTTTGACTTTGATTTGTTCATCAGCAAGGCGATCTTTGACGCCATCGCTAAGCATGGTCATACAAAATGGACAGCCCGTGGCAATGGTGGTTGCGCCAGTGGCCATGGCCTGATCGGTTCGTTCCAAGTTAATTCGGTTGCCGAGGTGCTCTTCCATAAACATGCGGCCGCCACCGGCACCACAGCAAAAGCTTTTTTCTTTGCTAAATGTCATCTCGGTCGTGGTTACTCCCGGAAGCGTCTTTAACGTTTCCCGAGGCGCTTCGTATTGTTTATTGTATCGTCCTAGGTAGCAAGGATCATGGAAAGTGATTTTTTCTTCGATTTGTTTTTTATCATCTAAAGTTAAACGTTTGTCTTTTAGGAGTTCGGCAATCAATTCTGTGTGATGTTGTACAGAATAGTGACCACCAAAATCTTTGTATTCGTGTTTCAGTTGATTAAAACAGTGTGGACAGGTGGCAAAAATCTTTTTAAATTTTTTGCGATTGAGCATTTCCACGTTTTCACGCGCAAGTTGATCGTAAAGATATTCGTTGCCCATGCGTCTGGCTGGATCGCCTGTGCATTTTTCTTCGCAACCCAAAATAGCGAAATCCACCTGGGCTTTTTTCAAAATACGCACAAGGGCTTGTTGAATTTTTTTGGAACGTTCATCGGTTGCACCTGCGCAACCCACCCAAAACAAATATTCAACTTCGTGATCACCTTGGTCTGCCATGAGCGGAACATCTAATTGCTTGGCCCAGTCTTGGCGTTTATCTTGCCCGACGCCCCAAGGGTTGCCTTGAACTTCCATACCTTTAAAGGCAGTGTTTAATTCTTTGGGATAATTTTCTGCCTGCATCATGACAAAATTGCGTCGCATTTCAATAATATCGGTTGGAACAGAATCAATTAAAACCGGACAAACTTCGACGCAAGCGGCACATGTGGTACATGCCCAGATCTCGTCAACATGGATTTGACCTTCCAATTTATAACCGCCATCCGCTTCTACTAAATCAGAATTTGCAGAAATTTTTTCTAGGTTTACCAGAGCCAAATTGGGGCTTTCAGCAAGCTCTTTTTCCAACTGGCCATCGAGAGAGTCTCCCCAGGAGCTGCGAAATTTTTTGATATGATTCCAATTTTTATAACGCAGATTGATTTTAATATCGTGCAATATTTTTTTAGGCTGAAGCGGTTTTTTTGTTAAATGAGCAGGGCAAACGGCATCACAGCGACCACATTCTGTACAGGCAAACGTATCAAGCAACGATTTCCATGACAGTTCTTGAACGCGATCGACACCAAACTTTTCAGATTTTTCAAAATCAATGGGGCGGGGTTTGGCGACAGTCTCGAAATGGCGAAAATAAATATTAGGGCCGGCGGCGAGTAAATGCATGTGCTTGCTGCGTGGAATATAACAAGCAAAACCTAAAAAGACGCCCAAGTGCAGCCAGAAACCAATTTCGTTAATGACCAACACTGCTGTGGCAGAAACTCCCGCGACCGCGAGAGCAATCAATGAGCTGATAGGCAAATACCAATGCCAGCTATAACCGAGAGCGCCAGTTTCCATGCGCAAAAATGTCTCGCTGCCCACGAAAATAAAAAACGTAACGTACAAACCACCGATCAGCCATAAAATAGTTTCGGCATCTTTTGATCGAGGTAAAAGGCGTGCCACTTTGCCATTAATGCGTCGGTAAAGAGCGAAGGCGACAACCAGAACAACGCCGAGCGCCATAAAATCTTGACTAAACTCGTATAGATGAATGAAAGTGGCTGGCAAAAAAGGTAGGTGGCGATATAAAAAAGGATGGTAGCCAAAGTCTTGCGTGAAACGCGTGAGTCCAAATAAAACTAATTCTAAATGACCAATGCCTAAAATTAAAAAGCCGTACAAATACCAAAAGTGCATAAAACCGTAAGAACGATCTTCGAGGACCTTTTTTTGTCCAAAGACCATGACCAGAACAGATAAAGCGCGATCTTGCCACTGATGGGTTAGTGGCTCTGGCGTCCCTGCTCTCACCATGGCGACAACTTGTTGCAGAGCAGTAAAAGTAAAGAAAATGGTAAATGCGACCAGAGCTAGCACGACGGTTGAATACAAAATAAACATGTTTTCACTCGAGCGAAAAGAAAAGGACTCGCATGCCTTTAAGTTTTTTTAATCATTTTGGCAAATGCCAAAGCGAAATGTGCTCTCGTTAAGAAGTGTTCTATTTTTATGAAAAAATTGTTTGTTTGTGTTTTTGGCAGTGTTTTATTTTTTATGTATCCAGTTTGTGCCCAACCATGCGAGGAGGACAAGATTCTTTTATGCAGAAGTGGATACATAGACGGATGCTTGGTTAACAACCCTGATAATGAAAATAGACGCTTAACGACAGATAATGTGTGTGTGCAAAAACGAAATATCCCCTACTCTCTTAAAAGCGATTCTTGTGATGTCGAAAGACATCTGCTTTGCCTGCCCACGGAAAGAGATGCATGCCAAAGGCCTCAAGTTGCCAAGAGGCATATGTGTGTTTTAAAATCTAAGTAATTCTGAATTTAATCTTCCAAACGTGTCAAAATTTCTACACCAGTTTCAGTCACGGCAAGCGTGTGTTCAAATTGGGCAGATAATTTGCCGTCGATGGTCACTGCGGTCCAGCCATCGTTCAACATTTTGGTTCTCCAGTGTCCGATGTTAATCATCGGCTCAATGGTGAAGACCATGCCTGCTTCAAAACGTCGACCTTTTCCGCGTGTTCCAAAATGCGGAATTTGTGGAGCAGTGTGAAAAACTTTTCCAACACCATGACCCACGAATTCGCGCACGACGCCATAACCAAAACTTTCTGCGTATTCTTGAATTGCCGCCCCGATATCCCCAATGCGTTTTCCTGGAGAAACTTCTGCAATTCCGCGACGCAAGCACTCTTCGGTGACTTCAACAAGTTGTTTTGCTGCTGGACTCGGCGTTCCAACAAAATATGTTCTGGAAGTATCGCCATAATATCCGTCTAAAATTGGCGTTACATCGATATTGATGATGTCGCCATTTTTCAAAATATGTTTTGAATTAGGGATACCGTGACAAACAACTTCATTGACGCTGGTGCAGATCGATCTTGGAAAAGGTGGCGGACCGCCTGGTGCATAACCGAGTGGTGCACTTTTGGCTCCGTGAGCTTTGGTCCATTTCTCTGCTTCGTCATTGAGCTCTTGTGTCGAAATTCCTGGCTTTACCATGGCGCCAATGTGATGCAATAATTGGGCTGCAAGTCGCCCCGCATCGCGCATTTTGGCAATTTCTGCAGGAGACATAAGAACAATGGATTCTGAGCTCACGGGGGGGGGTTCCTTATTGGATGAAGGAGGCTTTTTTGGCAACCTCAAAACAGGTTTTGACTTCGGCTTCGGTGAGAACTTCTGCATCTAACAACATGGTGGCCTCTTTGGCAAGATCTGTATTCAAAAGATAAGGGCCATCCGTATTTAAAGTAAAAGGAATCTTCCATTCTTTAAATTTTCCTAAAATGAATCCCATCTCTTTCAAATCTTTAACGGCGTGTGTTTGCAAATTAGAGGAAGGACATATTTCTAGGACAATTCCGCTATCGGCCAGCATGCGCAGTGCTTCATCATGGTACGCAGCTCTAATACCGTGGCCGATGCGATCGGGTTTTAAATACCGAATTGCAGCAATCACGCCTTCGCCTGAAGTGTGACTGGTTTCTCCAGTGTGCACCGTGGTCTTAAGACCGGCTTCACGCGCTTTAGCAAAAAGTTTTTCATAACGGCTGGCGTCTTTGAGTCTTAATTCCAGGTTCATGCTTTCTGGCCCGGCCAAGTCGATACCTAAAACGCCTCTATGGGCATATTTAATGGCTTTATCCACAATGATTTCATTTTTTTCGTAATCAAATTCTCTCGCCAAACAAAAAAGAAGGCAAGCTTTCGATCCATACTGTAGTATGGCTTGATCCATCCCACGCAAGGCAGCATGAATAATATGATCGAGGTCACGCTCCCCTTGTAGATTGCGCTTCATTGGGTTGAATCTCAGCTCAATCTGTTCGACTCGGCTGGAACGGTATTCTTTGCAAATAATTTCATAAATTGCGCGCTCAATGGCATAGGGTGAGCTTTGAATTTTCTCGGTCCATTGATGCATAATCTTAAGATAGTCATCAAGATTTTTTACTTTAGAAGGATCAACAGTGATCAAATCTACAAAATCCCAGTAATTTTTAACAGGCAATTTGATGCCCTGATCTTTGGCAATACTAAATAAAACATGGGGTGCTACGGCCCCGCCCACATGAATATGAAGATCGATTAATGTTTGGGGTAATCTTTTATCGAGTTGAAAGCCTTGTGTCATAATTTCCTCACAATAATTGCTGCAGGCTAGCGCATTTTTACGCATTCGGAAATGAGGTTGTGCGCATATGATCAATTTCAATTGGCCCTTATGGTAGAGTGAAAAAGGGCTTTGAAACAAAAAATGCTAACTGAGAAAGAGCAAAAAGTTGAGAGAAAGTCTAAAAGATATCGGTTTTTTGATATCTGCTTTGCAGTTGGTATTGCCTTCATTTTACATGTCACGCTGGGTGTTTTTTTAGCTAATCATGAGTGGAAAATAAAGCCTCAGGCGCCTGTTAAGCAAAAACCATTTCATGTACGGCTAGTCTCTAAAAATTCTTTTAAAAAAAAGTCTGAGCCGATTCCTGAAAAACAATTGGTTTCAATGGTTAAGCCTTTGAAAAATGAAAGGCCCAAAGAAGCAGATTATCTGTCTGAATATGACCAGAAAGTCCAAGAACAAACCAAAAGTTTTCAATCAAGCCCCAATCTTTCTCAACATGAAACTCAGGCGTCAGAAGATATTAAGAAAATTGGATCCAACGTTTTGGTTCCGGAACAAAGAGCTGATGCACCTAGACAAAACTCAAAAATTAAGAAAGAAGCCGTTTGGAAACAGCCCGTATTATCGAGTGGTCAGCAAGCATTAATGGGCAAATCACTCGACGAATCGACCGGAGGCAAAGATTTAATTAATTTAATGCCCTCGGTGCATGAACTGGAACATTACAATGGTTCGGCTTTTAATGACCATTTAGAAGATGTGGAAGAGGATGCCAAAACACGACTGAATACATTTCAATGGAAACATGCGACTTATTTTAATCGTATCAAAGAAACGGTCAGCCATGTTTGGTCACCTGATCGCCAAATCCAAAGATATGACCCTCAAGGAACCATGTTTGGCCAGCGCGATCGCTATACCATTGTAATCGTGACGCTAGACAGACAGGGTGTGGTTGTCGATGTCAATGTTAGGACCGAAAGTGGGGTGGATTACCTTGACCAAGAGGCAGTTCGCACGTTTAAAGTGGCGGCATCTTTTCCCAATCCTCCCTTGGCGGTATTTGGTGACGGCA
>JAHFEG010000001.1 GCA_023248595.1 Myxococcales bacterium
AGAATGCTTAGCTTAAGCCTTGGCTTGAATCGTTAGTTGATACCGTGTTTTTGTCCCCTGCGTGCAGTTTTGTTCTGCTGGTGATCAGATCCCGAGTCAACGTTAAATTATTGGTAACTAAAGACTTAGCTCCTTTTTCATAAAGGGGTCGTTGGATAACTTCTTATGCAATCCCCTCACAATCAAAGAGCTAGGCATTATTTTTTTTGGAGAATCTATGAATCAAGCATCAAATAAAAAACTGTACGTCGGAAGCCTCCCATTCAGCACAACTGAAGAAGAGCTCCATGAGTTATTTTCTGCATACGGCCCTATCGGTTCAGTGCGCATTGTCACAGACAAGTTCACAGGCATGTCTAAAGGCTTTGGCTTTGTTGAGATGGAAAACGCGGATGACGCAAGCAAAGCTGTCGAAGGATTAAATGGCAAAGCCCTCAACGGCCGCACCCTGATCGTTAACGACGCTCGTCCTGAACAGCCACGTGCTCCACGCACTGGCGGCGGCAGAGATGATCGTGGTGGAGATCGCGGTGGTTTCCGCGGTGGAGATCGCGGTGGTTTCCGTTCACGTCGTGAACATTAATCCATTCGTCGCTTAAAACCGACTAAAAAGCCAAGAAGCTATCGCTTCTTGGCTTTTTCTTTGTCTCTAGATTTTATTGACCACCAAGAATCAACAGCCAAAATGGGGGAGTATTTTTTTAATTCGATTGTACCTAAAAAAAATTTGACACGAAAAAAATAATTTCACGAAAAACAAAAAAACATTTATATTTATTAATACACAATTAACATGTACAATATGTTAAATAAACGTTCGTAACTTGGATTAAACCCTATGTCAACAGTTCCCCCCGCAACTCGCAACCAACTGCCTATCCTACCAGGACCAGATGGAACAACACCTATTGAGCGTGCAAATACCCCAACCCAAGACGTAATGACCTCTGGCTCTTTTTCAGAACCAGCGGCTGCAGGCAAGGGCTTCTGCTCGACTATCAGCGACTGCGTTTCAGGCCTTATTGATGCAATCTATGGTTGTTTCTCGCACATTATCCATTTTTTTTGCAGAAACCCTGAAAGTCCAGATGCCCCCCCACCATCAGCAGCAGCTTTCGAACACCCCACCATCTCAATAAATAGAGCCCGGTTACGGGAAGTTATGACGATCTCTGCGGAGGTGTTATTGCACGCCCGCAACACAGAACTGTCAGATCGTCTAACCATAGCGATAGCAAATACAACACCAGATGATCGACAATGTATGCTGGACCTATCACAAATTCTGGACATAGTGCAAACACAAAGGCGTCAACAGGATGGTATAAGGGTTTGGCCGGACCTTGCGGAAGCAATAACAACGAAGCGCCTGAACGAAATGGACGACTTTGTTCGGTCTTGCAGGGAAAAGTTTGAAAGATGTGTGCGAGCATCCGAACAAGGCCAAATTGCCTTAGAGGCCCAAACTAGTGTTCCACCGCAGCAGCTAGATGATAGAGCGACAAGAGATCTGTTTGTCAAAATACTAACGTCCATATCAAATGCGCCAGATGGTTTTTTAGACCTGCAGATCTTAGAACAGGTAATACTACCAGTACTCATCCGTATGCGTTCGACACCCTTAAGTCAAACGCTCCCTAGACCAATTAAAGCTGAACAACTTCCTCTAGAAATATGTGCCGATGCTGAACTTAAATTGTATAAAGCATTTAACGACATGAGAAATTGGGCACGAGAAAAACTCCGTCAGTCGTTCTAATTGTTAAAAACTGGGACGCAAACGCTCATTTTGAGCGTTTGTCACACCCCTGTTAAAAATAAATTAATCGCAACTAGCAAATGATTGCAACATCTATACACCACTCTCCACCAATTAACTATCAGGCACCTCCAAGTGACCATCAAGGATCTTCTCTTGAAGAAAGAGCCGAATCGCTATTTCGCACGATCACAAGTAATTCTATTGCAAACACACCATCATTCGAGGACTGCAAATCTCAACTTAAATCTATTAAAGATATCCAATCAGAGCTTCAATCTACTCACGACAAATATTTATTAGCAGAGAATGCCCTGTTGGCCATTTGCTTTATTTTTAACGCAGGAGTAATAACGAGCCTCATTGGGTTCTATGTAGCCATTATTTTTTCTTCTCCTTTGGCCATAGTTGCGTTTAAAATTCTTGTAATCGCGTTGTTTGTAGCTCCATTTGTGATACCGACATCACTGTATTTATTGGATATTTTTGAGAATCATCAAAGAAGCTTAGCACGCTTTATTCAAGCCGCATCTGATCGTATACAAGTCCTTGAAAAAAGAGTGTTACCATCAGAAGTGGATGGTGCGACCAATAAGCAGTTTCCAGAGGCTCTTCTTGCATTGATATACCCTTCGTGAATCAAAATTTTGATTCACAAAATTTGCTCTTGACTGCATAATCGTGGCATGAATTTTTTAACTGAAACAGAACGCGAACAACTCAAGTTCCAACACAGACGAGAACG
>JAHFEG010000030.1 GCA_023248595.1 Myxococcales bacterium
TCAAAATTGTTTCCGACCGATATCGCAATAGACGTAAACGATTTGGGCTCAGATTTAATCTTATTTCTGGACTTTGTAACTGGGAGACACTCGATACATGAGTTTCAAAAGAGGTCTATTAAATATTGTTAGTGTTTGGTTCAAATAAAAAAGCCTCGCTAGAAACGAGGCTTTTTTGTTGAATGGCTGAAAGCTTAGAACTTAGCTAAAATCGCCAAGAGTAAAAGTGCCACGATATTGGCAATTTTAATCATAGGGTTAATAGCAGGTCCGGCAGTATCTTTGTATGGATCGCCGACGGTATCGCCTGTGATGGCTGCTTTATGTGCTTCAGAGCCTTTGCCGCCAAAGAAACCGTCTTCAATATGCTTCTTAGCATTATCCCAAGCACCACCACCTGAAGTCATGGACAAACCAACAAATAAGCCGGTGACTACGAGGCCAAGCAACATAGCGCCTAGGGTGATGAAAGCTTCTCTTTGTCCCACACAAAGATAAATCGTAAAATAGACCACGACAGGTGCACACACTGGCAAGAGTGATGGCAAAATCATTTCTTTGATGGCGTTCTTGGTTAAAATATCGACGGCTCGGCTGTAGTCTGGTCGTCCTGTACCGTCCATGATGCCTGGAATCTCTCTAAATTGGCGACGAACTTCAACAACCACAGATTGAGCTGCGCGGCCAACGGCCATCATGCTCATGGCGCCGAACAGGTAAGGGAGCAGTCCACCTAAGAAAAGACCAACCATGACGAAGGCATCTTCCAAGGAAAATGTGACGCTGATGTCGGGGAAATAATGTTTTAGGTCTTCAATAAAAGCAGCAAAGAGCACTAGCGAGGCAAAACCCGCTGAACCAATGGCATAACCTTTGGTGACGGCTTTGGTGGTATTGCCAACAGCATCGAGTGCATCTGTGGTTTTACGCACTTCAGGAGGCAGGTGTGACATTTCAGCAATACCGCCGGCGTTGTCTGTGACTGGGCCATAGGCATCAAGAGCGATAATCATACCAGCCAGGGCCAACATGGTGGTGGCTGCCATGGAGATACCAAAGAGGCCTGCATTTTGATAAGAAACCAAAATACCGACGCTGATGATGATGGCGGGCAGGGCGGTCGCTTCCATGGAAACAGCGATGCCTTGTATGATGTTGGTTCCGTGGCCTGTTGTCGAGGCCGCTGCAATGCTTTGGACGGGGCGATACTGGGTCATGGTGTAATATTCGGTAACGCGCATGAGCAATCCGGTGACGACCAAGCCTGTTAAGCAGCAATAGAAAAGATTCATGCCATTAAAAGCAACTTGGGTGCCTGTGAAAACGGTGTCGAATCCAATCCATGCGTAAAAAATAACTGCGATAGCAATAGTCGATAATCCAGCAGTGACTAAAAAACCTTTATAGAGTGCGCCCATAATATTATTAGAGCGACCTAATTTAACGAAAAATGTTCCAGCGACGGAAGCCAGTGCGCAAACACCGCAAATTACCAGCGGCAATGTCATCATCAATTCCAAAGTTTCGCCTACGAAATAAACACCGGCGAGCAACATGGCGCCAACCAGAGTCACGATATAAGTTTCAAACAAATCTGCAGCCATACCAGCACAATCACCAACGTTATCGCCGACGTTATCTGCAATCACTGCGGGATTTCTTGGATCATCTTCAGGGATACCTGCTTCGATTTTGCCAACCATATCAGCGCCGACGTCTGCACCTTTGGTGAAAATTCCTCCGCCAAGTCTTGCAAATATAGAGATAAGTGAGGCTCCAAAACCAAGAGAAACCAGGGCTTCTAGCAATTGGCGATTTTCAATGCCGCTGTATTTCAGCGCTACGAAATAACCAGTTAGGCCTAAAATTCCTAAAGCGATCACCAAAAGACCGGTGATGGCGCCTGCTTTAAAAGCAATGTCTAGTGCGGGTTGCAGTCCTCTTTTAGCTGCTTCGGCCGTTCGGACGTTGGCTCTCACCGAAATGCTCATGCCCACATAACCGGCGATGCCCGATAATACGGCGCCGATCAAGAAGCCGATGCCGACATAAAGGCCCAGCAGCAGAGTTAATAGAATGAAGGTGACGGCGCCGATCATGGTGATCATGCGGTATTGGCGATTCAAGTAAGCATTTGCGCCTTCTTGGATGGCCAGGGCAATGGCTTGCATCTTCTCAGAGCCGGCACTTTGCGCCAGCACCGATCGAATCATGAACAACCCATAAAGCAGAGTAAGAGCTCCGCAGCTAAGAACAACAGAATAGGCAGTGAATAACATGGACAAATCCCCAATGATTGAAATGAAAATAGGTGGTGAGTACCGTTACACCCTAAGGGATTTTTTTCAATAGTCTAATGCGAGGTCTGCCCTAAGAACACTTTTTTTTAACACTGTGCATTTTCGTATATTGACAAACTTTTTTTAAAGACATAGATGTCGTAAATGAACAGTCATTCATTAATAAAAAAGGAGTTAGTTTATGAAATATGCATTTGTTTTAGGAATTTCGTTGTTTTGTGGTTCGGTTTTTGCTTTAGATACCGAAAACGATAGCAGTATGTTTGAGCAAGGAACTGGTTATTTGTACTGTGAATTGTCTTGTGAAGATGGAAAAGGTTGGAAAGATACCCAAGAAAATTACAAAAGTGTCAAAGGAAAATATTTTCCTTTCACGGGGATTTGGGTGCAAGTCGAAGAAGGGTTCACTAATTATTTAAACCGTATTTATGTCATCGAAAAGAAGGAATTTGAAACGGCACAAGAAGCTTGCCGACAAGATTTTTCTAAATTGGTACGGGAAAATAGAGACATTGATACCCGTATGAATGTGGTGGGTTCGCTTGATGAAAGACAATGCAAAGTCAAAGCTTTTGCCAGGCCAAATACTAGACCCAACATGCTTCTCAGCACGAAATACTCGCTGGCTACTGATGAAAAAGTTTTGCAAAATGCGCATTTAAAAGCAAAATATTGCAAAATAAAAACGGCAATTTTGAAAATTGATGATTCTAATTGTGGGACGTCAAATGATCAAATTGATGAATTTTAACTAATAAAAATAAAAAGGAAATAAAATGAAAACAAGAATAATGGTTATCATGTGTTTAGGAATGTTTTGCGCTAGTAATTTATTGGCAAATAATAATGAAAAGGAAGTTCCAGAAACTTTTTTGCAGCAAACAATCAAGGCGGGAATGCGAACTGTGACGAAGGGCGTTTATGCGGCCATTGGAGCTGGTTCGCAAGTAGCACTTCCGTTGCTTTCGGCAGATGCAAAAACGCCTGCAGTGAGCAAAAAAATCGCTGTCGGTATATTTGCACTTTTAACGGCAGCTCATTATCGAGAGATTGCGCAAATCCCAGATCAAGCTCTTAGCGATCAAGAATATAAAAGCAAAGCGAGACGTCATGCGACTGCAGATATTTTGATCAATGCGAGCGTGGCAGGCTTGGCAGCTGTCGGTGCGGTGTTTTTTCCTGTAGCGACGGTTCCTGCTTTTGGTGGTTTCCTTTTAGCTGAATTTTTGTGTTCAGGTGAAGGCTCGATCATGCAACGTTCAGAAGAAGCACTTGCCAATGGGCTTGGCTACTTGCCGTTTATCTAAGTTAATTTAATGCCGTCCCACACACAGTTTTTGAGTTCTAAAATGGTTTCTTCGTCGAGATTCATAAATCCCATATGATGTTTTTTTAGAAGTGAGATGATTGAACCATGGGTTAGAGACAACAAAGTTTCTAAGCGGATATTCTTAATGGTGTGTGTGTGGATGGCATCTTGATAAAAACCCAAAAAGGCTTTGGCTAGATTGGCTGACAATGCTGCGAGAGCAGATTGATTATAATGAGAAAGCGCAAATTGATCCATGAAGACAAAATGGTTTTTATTTTCTAGGTAATAGTGGCACAGGTTTAAAAAGAGGGCATCATAACGCTCAGGCACCGAGGCGGAATCCTTAAAATCTTTTACAACCCATTCTCCCATGTGTTCACGAACATGTTCAAATAGCGATAAAATCAGTTGGTCTTTGCTAGGAAAGTAGAGATAAATAGTTCCAACACTCACTTCAGCTCTTTTCGCTAAAAGACTCATAGGGCTTTTATGAAAACCACCATCTGCTAACATTTCCAAAGCAGCTGAATAAATTTTGTCGATATTGAATTCTTTTTTTGAAGTGCGCGCCATTGCTTTCAAGTTAGCAGAAAACCTGCTTTTTGACAAACAATTGACATCAAAGGTTGTTTCTATAAGGTCGCATTCTTTAATGGAGATGATAATGACACATACAATTTGTTGGTTTGATTTGCCTGTTTTAGATTTAGAGCGCGCGACCCAATTTTATAATCATGTTTTAGATACCAAATTAGAAATCATGTCTGAGATGGCCTGCGCTGTTTTCCCGCATCAAGACAATGATGTTGGTGGATGTCTTTATAAAGATGATGATGTGAAACCGTCGGCAAATGGAATTTTAGTGTATTTCAATGTCAATGGTCGTCTTGATGCAGCAATTTCTGAAGTGACCAAACATGGTGGTCAAGTTTTAAAAGAAAAACACGCGATCGGTCCTTATGGTATTCGCGCTATTATTTTAGACAGCGAAGGCAATCGCGTTGCTTTACACTCTGAACCATGATGAAACACTCCGCCAGATGACGCATTGCGTTTGCAATAGGGTTGTGTTTTTGATGGCGCGGCTGGCTTTTGCGGATTCGCCCTAAAACACACGAGGATAAAATGAGCATTGTTGTTGTCGGTTCGATTGCGTTTGATTCTGTTAAAACGCCATTTGGAATTTGTGAGCATGTGCTGGGCGGTGCGGCTAATTATTTTTCACTGGCTGCCAGCTTTTTTACCGATGTCCAATTGGTGGGTGTGGTTGGCGATGATTTTCCTGAAACCCATCTCACTTATTTGAAGACACGTGGTGTCGATACTGCGGGCGTCAAACGGCAGTATGGTAAGACGTTTCATTGGCAGGGCAGCTACAGCTTTGATTTAAATGAAGCGCAAACCCTGAAGACTGAATTAAATGTTTTTAACGATTTTTCGCCCGAGTTGCCAGAACATTATCGGCAAGCACAGACGGTTTTTTTAGCAAACATCGATCCAGTTTTGCAACTCAGAGTGCTTGACCAGGTTCAAAATCCTCGTCTGGTCGCGCTAGATACCATGAATTTTTGGATTGAAGGCAAGAATCTGGAGCTTAAAAAAGCGATTAGCCAGGTCGATATTTTGTTTATCAATGAAAGCGAGATTAGGCAGTTAGCCAAAGAGCATAATATTGTGAAAGCTGCAAAGGCAATGCAGGCTATTGGTCCTAAGACGATTGTGATTAAGCGTGGAGAGTATGGGGCGCTATTGTTTCACAAAGAAGCAATGTTTTTGATGCCTGCATATCCATTGGAGGACTTATTTGATCCAACTGGAGCAGGAGACACTTTTGCAGGCGGATTTCTGGGTTGGCTTGATAAAAGGGGAGAAATCACTTTTGATAGTTTAAAAGAGGCCATGACTCTAGGAACTGTGATGGCGAGCTTTGTGATCGAAAAGTTTTCATTTGATCGAATGCGTACCTTGGAACCAGCAGAAATCAAAAAGCGTTATGAGCAATTACAGAATTTAAGTATTGGCCCCAAACAAGCATTAGAGTTTGCTCTTTAATTTAAATTGGGACGCTCGATTTTGTTTTCTTAAATTGGCATTGAGGATTTTTTTGATTTGCTTAATTTTTTCTTGACCACTGATTCTACCTAACAAGTAAAATTCTTGATTTAGCGAATCAGAAAAGGTTCCAACATTCGCTAAAGGAACTTCAATGCTAACATCTGCTTGTTTGACATTTTGCCTGCTCATAGCCAAGTAATTAATGCTGAGACTTCGCCACATAATATCAAGAAAGTTAGAAGGTGGATAAGGAGGGAGTTGTTGTCCAATATCAACGGCGACAATAAAATCTGCGTTTAAATCCCGGGCAACTTGGACGGGAACAGGATCGGCGACAGCGCCGTCGACAAAATAGGTTCCATACAATTCAACAGGTTTAAATACACCGGGAACTGCGCTAGAAGCGAGGAGTGTCGGGGTAATGGGTCCAGTAAAAAAAGGTGTTAGCGTTCCAGTTTGTAAATTAGTTGCTATGGCAATGAATGGAATTTGCAAATCCTCAAAATTGGCGACAGGTAAGTTTTTGTTTAAGAACGTTCTTAAATGTATATTCGTCGATAAACTAAAAAACATATCATCAAAATCAAAATCAAAAAAATCAGCAGCTTTTTGATCCAGGAAAATCTTTTTTAACCATTTTGTGTCAGGATTGGCTGCATAAAGTGCACCAACAATCGCACCTGCGCTACAGCCTATAATGAGATCAGGGCGTAGGCCTGCATCTTCTAATGCTTCTAAGACGCCGATGTGTGCCAATCCTCTTGAGCCACCACTGCCTAAAACTAAAGCAAAGGGAATTCTACCGTGGACAGCGTTTATCTTAGGAACGAGCGCTTCTGAATTTTTGCTAAAGTGAATTGTTTGGCAGCTAAGCAAACTTAGCAACAAAAAAAATACCAGTGAATATAAAGCAGACTTCATATCAATATCTATTAGGTTAATTTTAAGAAAATTGGGATAGGTAACGCTAGAATTGATTGTTTTCTGTAGATTGCAGGACGGATCTTATGCAAAAACCCCCATTTTCCTAAGCACCGCGCTCATAACGGCCTCAGCGCTCTCTTTCTCAAAAGCTTTTTCGTTGTATTTCATACGACGAGCATTTTCTATGGCGTTGGATACGCTGCCATTGGCAGACGTGCTGTAGCCCACATCGACATTTTCTAGTTTTAATTGTGCGGCAGCCACTGGTACATAGCTTTGCATAGTATCTTCGTATTTTTTTTGCAGCTGCAAAACCTCGACTCTTTGCTCTGGCTTAAGCCCTAGTTTGTTTGCCTGCTCGTCGAAATTGCGAACTGCCGCTAGGCTTTCCAGCACTGAAGTCTGGGCACGCCCCCAAGACATACGCAGCTGGGTAGCCTCAGCGGCTTTCCCTCCCTGTGTCAGTTGCTCTCGGAATTTTTTGACGACTTCCCCTACTTCTTCGAGGAGAGTGGCAGGGTCTTTATTTGAGAGAAAAACAGCTGCAACCGATTTTTGCAATTCTTCTGGCCAAGCTTTAGGTAGTACACCCAGCGCCAAATCGTTCACACTGGCTGAATTTGTAACTGATGCCCCCAAATTGGCTGCCCGCATACCTCGATCCGTGACGAGACCAAAGCTTGGATCCGGAATCTTATTTTCGGCAAGCTGGTCTTTAATGCCTTGAGCAAGCGCTTCTTCTCCCGTCTTAATTTCATTTCTTAATTGAGCATAGTCAGGCAGTACTTCAGCCGGGGTTTGTTCCTTCAGCCAATCGGTTGCTGTCTCCAGCGATAGGTGATCACCAAAATCTTTAGCAAAAGAAACTGGATTGAACTCCCGCATCAAATTTGCCCGGCACACCTCTGGAGGCAGTGTACTAAGAGCATCGGGATAAGGCTGTAGACCAACGGAATATGCATAATCTGCGTACTTATGGACATCTCGCGTATTCGATAATTTTTCCACCATGGATTGTAGGGCCATAGCTGCGGCCGCCTTTACTTGCCCATCTGCAGAAAGCGTTTCCGCATCGCCCGTCAGAAAACCAGCTTGTTGCTTGAATTCTTGCTCGTAAGCAGCAGCACAGCGTCCTTCTAACTCTGGCAAAGCGGTACTGACCAGATTTCCTAGGACCTCGACTGCCGGCCGGTCCTGAAGCTTTTGCACAATGGCATTTAAGTCCTGCAACAGTCCATTGTAAAAATTATGCAAACGCTCAGGCTGATCTGCCCTTGGTGTTCCTAGCCAGGGTTCCTGGCTTTGCACCTTGGCGAGGATCTTGTTGATCGCAGCCCAAATGGTGTCTGGGCTATTGTCCTTACTGTCTGCTTGCAGCAAAAGCGGCAATTTATCTGCAGGGATCTCCGCCAGCGCCTTATCCCATAAAGATTTCAAATCGGTTTCTAGTGTTTGAGCCTGCTTATCATATTCCACACGTGTCAAAGGTGTTGCATCTGCGGTTTGTCTCTTAGGGGTTGCCAGCCAACCGGGCGATAAATCCATTATATCCAGGAACCCAGATGGGTCTAAATATTGCTTATTGATCCAGGCTCTGGTATCAATATTTCTTTTTCTTAACAGTCCTTTAAGCTGCTGGTAGATGGCCCTGTCATGCACAAGCGTATTGCCATTCTCATCTTGGGCCGCACTAAGAATGCGTTCCAGGGTTTCCTTCTTTAAGGATTCCAAAAAAGGCATTCCTCGGGGTAGGCTCATTAACTGCTGCAAGGATTGAACATTCCATGGCGACACTCCTTTATCCAATAAAAGATTTGCAACATCTGCACTTCCCCTCGCTATTGCGAAATCAAATGGAGTTCGACCTTGCTGGTCTGGCAGATTAATAGCAGCCCCACTATTAATCAATCCCTGGGCATCCTCTGCGCTTCTTGTATAATGCAATGCAGTGGCACCCGTGTTATCTTTATCATTAGGATCTGCCCCCGCCGTAAGCAGTGCTTTTATCAAACCAGGGGTTTCCTGTTGTGCTGCTTGTACTAAGTATTCTCCTCCAGATGCTAACTTGGTTCCTCCAGCAAGCAAGGCAAAAAACAATTCATTGTTTCTTTTTTCAAATGCTAAATCAAATGGAGTTTTATTATCTTTGTCTCGCGCATCCGTTTTGGCCCCGCTCGCAATTAATTCCTGGACAGCCTCTGCGTTTGTTGCATAATGCAATGCCGTTTTACCCATGTAATCTTGATAATTAGGATCTGCGCCAGCATTAACCAAGGCTTTTATGAGGCCGGGGATTTTTTGTTGTGCTACTCCTAATAAGTATGTTTGTGCATCATTAGGATCTTTAAACTTAAGCTTGGCTCCTTTAGCAAGCAGGGCATCAACTAGCGCATAGTTTCGTTTTTCTAATGCGAAAACTGCTGGAGTTTTCCCCTCTTTGTCCGGCAGTTCCAGGTTGGCATCGCTTGCAATCAAAGCCAATGCAATTGTGGAGTTACCACTCTTGATTGCTGTGGATAATGGAGTTGCACCAGAGGAATCCTGTTGATTTAGATCGACTCCAGCCGCAATCAAAGCTTGGGCAACCTTTGCGTTGGCTGCATAATGCAGAGCATTGCGACCGAAGATATTTAATTGTTTTAGATCGGCTCCGGCCGCAAGCAAAACCTGCACTGTTGCTGCATCTTCCGCAGCAAAAAACATGTTACCGCCAAGCGCGTTTTTCTGGTTAGGATCGGCTCCGGCCGCAAGCAAAACCTGTACAGTCGCTGCATCTTTCGCAGTAAACAATATGTTATCAGCCTTCGCGTTAGGATCAGCTCCGCAAGCAATCAGTGCTTTCACCAGGTTTACGTATCCACTGGTGACAGCGTCTTTTAGGAGCTTTTGCGCAGCCTCTTTCTTTAGATCCAGTATTGCCCCGTTACTAATATTGTTTTCAGCTGATTTTAAACCCCATGAGTCCAATGAAGAAATTTTCTTGGCGCCTTCTTTGGGTATTGGCACAGGTGCTACTGCTTTTGGTTCGGATTCAGATTCGAAACGATCAATCGTTGCATCTAGCATCGTCTCTCGTGGCGGGTCTTGTACTGTTGCTTCAATCCTAACTTCAGCAGGTTTTTCTCCTAATCTACGCATTGCCTCTCCCCTAAAAGTATCAACTCTTGCAATGGTAACATGCAGACCAATGTTTCCCCAGTAATTGCCCAGATTTTTCTTTGCCTGGTCGCAAGGCCCTTCTTAAAAGCGACTGTTGATCTGGTCAAGTAAAAGTAGGCACTCAAGTATAGCCAACAAGTTTCAGTCCTAATTTGGCAATTGCTTGCTATCTACATAATGGGATTAAGCAAAAAAAATAAAATTTCAGTCGTTGTTTGTTTTATTTCTCTAGTGGTGGGATTTAGTGTTTCCTATGGTTTAGCGCCTGCGCCTAGACCGAAAAATATGCTGGACAGCGAAGCGTCTTTTGCTTTTAAGCAAGATACTTACTTGTTTAATAAAGATGCCCTTCATGCATCCCCACCAAAAGATCGCTGGGTGGTTTTGATGAGCCATGGACTGTCGGCCACCTATTACGAGTGGAATGAACTAGCTGATTATTTGCGAAAAAAAGATTCAACTGTTTTGCTTTCTCGGGTACTTTTAGGAGGACATGGCGATAATGTGGAACGATTTCGCAGTTCTAACTGGCATGTATGGCAAAAACCACTTCTAGATGAATATCAACGATTAGTTGATTTGGGTTTCAAAAAAATCATTGTGGTAACTTCTTCAACGTCTGCGTTGTTAGCCTTGGAAGCCCTGACGAATCCTGAATCACCCTTTGCCAAGTTTCCTCCCCAAGAAGTGATTATGGTGGATCCTTTTTATCGTTTTTCCAAATGGTATCAGGAAATTCCTTATTGGTTTTCTGAGTTTAATATGCTTCCTATTTTAGAACTTATCGCTGGCGATCAAGGCACATTAGAAGGTCTTCACCCCATGGAAATGCGTTATTGGCATATCGACACCCCTTTGACTGTCATTGCCAGCTTAGGGGATTTGGCTGATACTGTTGTTAATCGATTAGAATCAAATTTTAGGCTACCCAAAGAAACCAAAATACGAATTTTTTCAGCAAAACAAGATACAACAATTGATCCCAGGAGTGGAGAATTACTCTTTCGTAGTTTAAAGGCGCATAGCCAAAGTCACCAGGTTGAATTTGCTTTTATCGATTCCAGGTATCATGTGTTTACGCGGTTGTTGTGGCGCACCCGTATTCCTCAAAAAAAGGATAGAGAGAATCAAGAACACGTGTTTAAACTAATTAATAAAGTGATTCACAGCGGCTAATACTCTAACGGATGCGATCGCCGGGCGTGGCATTATTGAGAAATAGAGGAGCAGGTTTTTCTTCTCCAAAAGCCAAAATCATACCCTCGCTCATTCCAAATTTCATTTTACGCGGGCTTAAGTTATAAACAAGAGCGACAATTTTCCCTGAAAATTCGCTAGGTTCAACATGTGGCCTTAAAGCAGTAAACACATGGCGTTTTCCTAAAGGACCAACATCTAAAGTGAGCGAGATAAGTTTATCAGCACCTTCAACTGCTTTGGCCTCTAATACCAGCGCTGCTCTCAAGTCAATCTTCATAAAATCGTCAATACCAATCAAGGAAGCTTCTTGAACTTTGGCTGGTGGAACTGTTGCTGGGACTGCTGGAGTCGAGTTGGTTTTGGCTGATTCCATCATGAGTTGTGCCTTTTTGATATCGATACGTTCAAACAAACGAATATATGGATTAATTTCAGAGTGGGTTGGTAAAAATTCAAGAACATTCTGAAAAGTAAATTCAGATAATCGCAATATCTTTTCCGTTTGTTCTGCAACAATTGGCAGAATTGGTTTTAACAAACCAATACAGACTTTGCCCGCCCAAAGAGCTGTGGTTAATTGCTGGTGTGCTTTGGTAGGATCATTTTTGCTAGCATCCCACGGTGCGGCATCTTGCATGTAGCGATTCGCTAAATCCGCGATAGTAACGATATCTCTAACAGCTTGCGCGGTATCTCTTTCACGATAAAGCGTTTCGATCCCTGCAGCCCGTTTTTGAATAACTGCGATCATCTCTGCTGCACCGGGGTCTACTTCGCTGACTTGTCCTTGATGGTTGCGATGCAACAAAGGAACGGTTCGGCTAATCAAATTGATAATTTTATTAACCAAGTCAGAGTTGACGCGATTTGTAAAATCTTCAAAGCTTAAGTCCATATCTTCTAGTCGCGGCGAAAGTTTGCAACTTAAATAATACCGCAATGTTTGTGGGTCAAAATTATCAGCAAAGTCTGTGGCCAATATAAAAGTGCCCCTAGACTTCGACATTTTTTCGCCATTGACAGTGAGCATGCCGTGCACAGCAATGGTTTCAGGCAAGGTGTATCCGGCAGCCATGAGCATGGCTGGCCAAAAAAGCGTATGAAAATAAATGATATCTTTACCGATAAAATGGATGATGCGTGTACTTGGATCTTGCCAGTAGTCTTCAACAGATCGTCCAATTTTCTGTGCGGCATTCTCGGTGAGGCTGATGTAACCAATGGGAGCATCAAGCCAAACATAAAAATATTTATTGGTCTCGCCGGGAATTAAAAATCCAAAATACGGCCCATCTCGACTAATGTCCCAATCTTTTAGGCCGTCTTCAAACCATTTTTTTAAATAATGTTGCACGTCTTCATGGACTGTTCCTGGCTTTTTTGTCCATTCTTGCAATTTTTCAGCGTAGTGATTCAGCTCAAAGAAGTAATGTTTGCTGCTTTTAAGGACAGGAGTTTCACCGCTCAGCGCACTTTTAGGATTGATCAGTTCTGTTGGTCGATAAGTGCTGCCACATTTTTCACAACTGTCGCCATATTGATCTTCGGCCTGACATTTCGGACAAGTTCCAAGCACCAATCGGTCAGGTAAAAAACGCTGGGTTTTTGGATCGTAAAGTTGCTCTACATCACGGGTAGCAATGTGACCTGCTTCTTTGAGCTTGGCAAAGATTTTTCCGGCGTGCTTTTCATTGAGAGGGCTATGAGTTGTGCCAAAGCCGCCGTCGAAATCAATATGGAATCGTTTAAACACATCGTCGAAACTTTGTCGCCACTTTTGAACAAAATCTTCTGGAGAGATGCCTGCTTTTTTTGCGTTGATTTCGATGGGCGTTCCATGGGAGTCCGCGCCGCAGACATAAAGAACGTCTTCGCCGGCCATTTTAAGAGCACGCACAAAGACATTGACTTGGATGTTTTCCACTAAATGCCCTAAATGAGGAGCACCATTGACATAGGGAAGAGCTGGGGTGACGAGGTATTTTTGCTTCATGGATTCGTTTTCTTTTACCAAGCGGGTAAATGAGGAGGCTGTATGCCTGGCGTTTTTTGGCTGATTAGGGCAAAACCAATCATTTTATAAAGAATGCGCGCACCCACATTGGCATCCCAGGTGTCTCCCCATTCGTCGTCGGGAGTGTGTGGTGGAGGGGAAACTTCACATAAATCCATACCAACGATGATTTTTCCTGACAGTGCCAAGCATTCCATTAAAGCAATGATTTCGTCAAAGCTGAGACCGCCTGGAACTGGTGTGCCGGTATTGGGACACAAAGTGGGATCAAGTCCGTCGATGTCAAAAGAAAGATAAACATTTTTTGGCAAGGTATGAATGATTTGAGGACATAGTTTTAAAAAGCTGCCTTCTAGCTTAAATTGGCGCAACTGTTTGTCGAAGAAAGTCGTGATACGTCCATTGCTACCTTTAACGATATCTAATTCTTCCTCACAAAAATCGCGGATACCGACCTGGGTCAGCTTTTTGACTTGGGGAATTTTACTTTGTACATTGTACATGATGGAGGCGTGGGAGTCTTCAAAGCCTTCATAAGCATTGCGCAAATCGCAATGGGCATCGATGTGTAATATGCCAAATCCTTCATTGCCATACTGTTCGGCGCAGGCTTTAATCAGACCCCAAGGAACGCTATGATCACCACCTAAAACGATGGGGAATTGCTTTTTCTTTAGAATTTCTTTCGCCCAGTCGTACACAAATAAATTGTTTTTCTGAGTCGCCTCGTTCACAATATCAAAATCAGCTTGTTGAGATGAACTGCCATTTTCTTTCGCTTCACGGATACGATGAACAGCCAAACGTGATTGATTATTACGTTCGATGACTTCTTCAGAAAAATCGTCTAAGTGGATGCCGACTTTGTCGGGCGAGCCTACATCGACATCACAAAGATCAACTTGACGACTTGCAGCTAAAACAGCTTGTGGACCTTTTGCCGCACCAGGACGATAAGAAGTTGTGGCATCAAAGGGCATGGGTAAAATTTGCACAAAAGCATTTTGTT
Organism: Myxococcales bacterium; assembly: GCA_023248595.1. Taxonomy (GTDB): domain Bacteria; phylum Myxococcota; class UBA727; order UBA727; family JABDBI01; genus JAHFEG01. The sequence continues at coordinate 13,974 of JAHFEG010000030.1, forward strand.
CGCTGCTGGGAATATCAAAAATATCGTGCATGTATAAACCTGTTGCGCTGAGACTCTAAAATAATGGTGGGCACAGCAAGATTCGAACTTGCGACTCCTACCGTGTGAAGGTAATACTCTACCGCTGAGTTATGCGCCCATTTCGAGCGGCAATGTGCCCCTGGTGCCAGGCATTGTCAAGAGGATGCCAGCAACATGTGTAGGCGTCAAAAAATAACGTGTAAAGACTGTGCGTCTAGTAATGCAATGAAAAAAATAGGGATGTGGCAACAAAAAAATTATACAACAAGCTAGAATATGACCCATAGGTACTTCTTGAGGTATTGAATGCTTAGAAGCATTGCGCTTTCTCTTTTTGTTCTCTCTTGTGTTGCCAATAATTATTTAAGAGCTGATAGAAAAGTCGTCAATGACCTGGTAGCGGTAATCAGCACGCCTGATTTTCCATATCCTTTCGCAGAACAGGAAGCCATACATCGCGGCAAAATGGAAATCCTGAAGAACTACTTTCCCCAAGTGACACGTGGGAGTATTATCTATAACTTTGATCTTGATCATGATGGTCTGGACGATTTATTCCAGGTCACAATGCCTGCAGGCACAGATCCATGTGACCAAGTAGATCGAGTTGCCACGGAAGCAAGGAAGAGAGTAAACGAACAGAAACCCAGTATTGAATTTAACCACACCACGCTTCTGATTAACCAAAATAGTTGCACGAATAAGGGATATTGGCTCGCGAAAGCTTCCGGTCCATTTCTTATCAGCTCCAAAGCTTCTTTGGGCATTTTGCCCCATGAATATGGTCACAATATGGGTTTTCCGCATACCGGGGGAGACGCTGACAATGACAACATTCGCGACAGCGGCGGCGGGCAAGATCCTATGGAGGGCAGCGGAACGACGTTCTATAATGCACCGCATATTTGGGGGAAGGGTTGGTTTGGTAATTGCACCGAGTGTTTTCAAGATTGGGATACCAATAAAAATAATGTTGTGATTGCGCCATTGGCAACTCCTTCGCTAGCTAGCCAGCCTATTGTTATTGCCCGCATCGCTGACGAGAAACAGACAGATAAATATTACTTTTTTTCATATCGGGCACCGCTCCCTGGCACTTTTGACCAAGACATAAGTCTTAAATCTATTACCGGCCTAAGTATTCACCACTCTGAAGGAAAATTTAGGCAGACCTTCTTAATACATGTAATGAATGATGGCGAAAAATATACAATCCCAAACACTCTGATCACCGTAACTCAAGTTGCTCATGATATGAATGGTGTTCGTATCTCGGTAGATTTAGGTACAAAATGCGCTAAAAATCAGTACCGAAAACCCCGTAAATTTGCTTGGGGTAATGGTACCGTAGCGAATCCCTATGTAATTTGTACTTCCGATCAATTCGTCAATTTTTCTAAGAAACCGTCAGTATGGGGTAAATATGTGCAAATGGGCGCAGGTGTTGATTTGTCAAAGATGGATGTTGCCCCAATTGGTTCTGAATCGATTCCGTATTCGGGGCAGTTTTGGGGTTCAGGTAAAGCAATTGTTAACAAGCACAATCATGCCTTATTTGGATTTACCCAAAATGCGCTTATTAAAGACATAAAATTGACCCACGCGGTTCTTGATCAAGGTTTGGATTCTCCTTTTGGATTCATTGCCGAAAAAGCACAAGGCACCAGATTCGAAAACATTTTTCTTGAAGAGATATCTATGTCGCTGAGCAATAATCAAGGAGCGCTGGTAGGTATTATGGAAGACGGAACTATTGAACACGTGAAAGTTACCGGGATTATGCAATTTTCTCAAGATATTGAAAATGTTGGTGGCTTGCTGTCCTCGGGCAAAGACGTGCAAATCCAAGATAGTAGCGTCCAAATAGATCTAAGAACTTTGAGCCTTTCGGTTCCTGGCATTTCACGCTTTGGGAGTTTGGCTGGAGTTCTAAAAAAATCGAAGATATCTGATAGTTATGCACTAAGTAATTTCTTCCTGTCGCCCAGTCGCAAGAAGATTTTTGCTGTTGGCAGCCTTGTCGGCGAAGCCACGAATATTGAGCTTAACCGCGTTTACTATTCTGGCGAGGTCAAGGCTCTTGATTCCCAAAACCCTGCTACTCTGGTTGGAGATATTCAGGACGATCCCAACGATGTACCAAACACCATAGTAGATGCCAAAAATGCCTTTATGGCTATAAATGGGATGCGCGAAACTTTGGTTGGGGAAAAAATATCTGTTACGGATATCAAATCGGCGCAATATTTGCAGGACAAGGGTTTCGACTCTCAAAAGTGGCTCCTTAACGATGGCGACTTGCCAAAGCTGTGGTATGAATACGATGCCTATCAGTTGCCTCCTGAAATTGACGATTAATAATAAATAGTAAACACGCCAAGCAAGCGCCATGCTTTTCGCCTATTTAAATAATTTCGAGCTAGCTAAATCATGAATTTTGAAAGAGGCCTAATGTACCCCGGGCACCGCGAGGGCCTCCTTTGCCATCATCTTCAGGGTCCCGGTGTTTTTTCAGTTGTCCTTTAGGGAGCGCGAAAAAGTCTCCAAAGGTCAGAAACTTGAGAATCATCCATTTTATATCTTCGCTACAATAGTGCTTATCCATCGCCATCAGAACACCTAGAAGACCAAAACCTTCTTTCAATTGCACATTGAAAAAAAAGTCTCCTGGGGATCCCCTGAAACGCAAAAGACTGAGTGGATTAGGTTCTAAAGGCATTCGAAGAAAGCGGCGTCTCTGCAACCAGCTTTGTATTACTTCCACACATGCCACAGTTGCGCCATCTTGCGCGGTATGGCCGTGTCCGTTTTCTAGGGTTAAATTTGCACCTGCCTCAAGAAGAGATAGGACTACCGCAGACTGTCCGGATTGAGCAGCAAAGTGTAGCGGGGTGTTACCAACATTGTTAACGGCGTTAACCGTGGCGCCGTGCTCAAGAAGAAATTGAACTGCCGCAATATTTTCGACGCAAACAGCCCCGTGTAACGTGGTGTGGCCAGCATTGCTGGCTACGTTAATCGCAGCGCCGTTCTCAAGAAGAAATTGAGCTACCGCAAGATGTCCGAAATGAACAGCAAAGTGTAGCGGGGTGCAGCCAGTATTGTTAGCTGCGTTAACCATGGCGCTGTGCTCAAGAAGAAACCGAACTACCGCAAGCTGTCCGGATTGAGCAGCAAAGTGTAGCGGGGTGCAGCCAGCATTGTCAGCTGCGTTAATCGCAGCGCCGTTCTCAAGAAGAAATTGAGCTACCGCAAGATGTCCGAAATGAACAGCAAAGTGTAGCGGGGTCCAGCCAGTATTGTTAGCTGCGTTAACCATAGCGCCGTGCTCAAGAAGAAACCGAACTACCGCAAGCTGTCCGGATTGAGCAGCAAAGTGTAGCGGGGTGCAGCCAGCATTGTTAGCTGCGTTAATCGTAGCGCCGTTTTCAAGAAGAAATTGAACTACCGCAAGATTTCCCTGCTTAGCCGCTTTGTGTAGCTCGGCTGAAAATACGATGGGTGAAAAAAAAAGTGACGCGACAAAAAACAACCTATTAAACATATATTACCCATCCATGGTTTGCATGGAATTTGCTGTGACAATCAACGCAAATTTAATATTAATTAATGTATTTAATGCTTTCCTTTAAAGTTGTCTATAAATTGTTGCAATTTGTGGAATTGATTGAGTTCCGAAGCTCGTTTTTCTCCAAATGACCCATTTGTGCACAGTTTGTTCCGTGTCGGTTATTTGTTGCCACGCCTTAAGCATAAAGATGTCTCATTTACTTGCATTCCTCTTATTTATTATACTATTCTGAATTGCGGGGGTGAAGCATGCGTTTCATTGTTTTGTTTTATATGTTACTAGGTTTAATGGCTGCCAGCGCTTTTGCTGAAACAGGTTCACTTATTGTTCCTGCTCGTTACCTGATCGGCGTTCCTTTTACTAATGATAGCTCTGAGCCTAATACTATCCATTTTTCTGCTACCGGCCGGTGGAGCTGGAGATTTGGAGAGATAACTACTCCCGCCGGCGAATCCAACAGTTGCCAGATTTATGGTATGTGTCCTATGAATAGGAAAAACATAGGTGGGCTTATTGTCAGACATAGAACTCGATATAGATATGTCGGAAATTCAATTCAGCTTAACTTAAGAGGCGGTGAAACAGTATACTTTCTTATGAACGACGCTGCGTATTCCTATAAAGACAATGAAGGCTTTGTGGAAATTAACTGGACTAAGCTACCCAGCGCAATGCCGTAACAAATAAGCGGCATATTTGCAATTTTTTATATCTTTTCTTAATTTGTTCGATAGGGGGATCTTTATGCGCACCATATTTTTTCTTTGCACCTTGATAGCCTTACACATTTCAAGTGCTTTCGCCGAACAAGGATCTTTTTTTGTTTTTGCCCGAAATCCTTTTGGCGCTGCATTTACTAATTCTGGTCCCAATCCTATTACAATTCAATTTTCTGCAACTGGCTCTTGGGATTGGAAATTAAATAGCAATACAGGCCCAATTGGCGAACCACATCATTGTAGAGATCATGGATCCTGCCCCATGAATGATCAAAACATTGGCGCGCTTGTGGTAAAAAAAGGACCGAGTTATTACTATGTGGGTGAATCAATTGAGCTTATGTTGCGAGTTAAGGAAACGATTTATTTCAGCATGAATGACGCACTAGATTATTTCATCGACAATAAAGGATCTCTAAAAATACAATGGATTTGCGTCGTTAATTGTAATTTTTTAACGCCAACATTGGACCTCTTTTGAAACTGTAGAATTTGGGACTTTTCAGTAAATTTGAGTGAAGACTGTTGTGGTTATCATGAAAACAAAATACGGCATTATCTCAACTGCCACTCTTATGAATGAAAGATTTCAAAAATGCGTCTTGAACACCATCTCGATATTCATCTCAATGAAACCAGACAATTTTTGCCGCCTGTAGAATTTAGTTCGACGGCGAAAATAGATGCTGAATCCTATGCGCAGTTACAAAAAGAGGCTCAAGAAAACCCCGTCGCTTTTTGGGAGAAGGCAGCTCGAAATTTAGTTTGGAAAAAGCCGTGGAAAACCGGGCTTATATGGAATGCGCCCAAAGCCCAATGGTTTGCTGAAGGAAAGTTAAATGTTACTGAGTCTTGTTTGGATCGGCATTTAGCAACGGATCGTCGACATAAAAATGCAATTGTCTGGGAAGGTGAAGATGGTGAAATTCAGAAAATAACCTATGAAGAATTGCACAGGCAAGTTTGCCAATTAGCAAGCGTGCTCGTTAACAAAGGCATTAGGGTAGGTGATACGGTCGCCATCTATATGCCATTGGTGCCTGAGGCTGTCGTCGCGATGTTGGCATGCGCGCGCGTAGGCGCAATTCATTCGGTTATCTTTGGTGGATTTTCTGCTGAAAGTATCAAAGACAGAGTGAATGATGCTGGCTGTTCATTGATTATTACTGCTGATGGCGGCTATCGTAAAGGCCAGATTGTTTCGCTTAAAAAAAATATTGATAAGGCTTTGCAAGAGCAAGCATGCCCAACCGTGCATACCGTATTGGTTTATCGTCGTACCAACAGCGATGTGGAAATGACGCCTGGACGGGATGTTTGGTGGCAAGAGGCTGTTCAAAATTTGGAAAAGCAAGATTTGCTATTTGATGCAGTGAGTGTCGACTCCGAGCATCCGCTTTTTATTTTGTATACATCAGGGACGACAGGAAAACCAAAAGGGATTGTGCATACGTCTGGCGGCTATTTAACGCAAGTAGCAGCAACAACATCTTGGGTGTTTGATTTAAAAGAGGACGATATTTACTGGTGCACAGCAGATGTGGGCTGGATTACCGGGCATAGCTATGTTGTCTATGGACCTCTCGCCTGTGGAGCCACCGTATTTTTATATGAAGGCGCACCGCTGCATCCTGCACCAGATCGTTTTTGGGAAATGATTGAGAAGCATAAAATCTCGATTTTATATACAGCGCCAACAGCAATTCGAACCTTTATGCGTTTAGGCGATGCGCATGTCAAAAAACATGACTTATCATCGTTGCGCCTTTTAGGAACTGTGGGAGAGCCTATCAACCCAGAAGCTTGGATGTGGTATCGTGAAATTGTGGGTGGTTCACGCTGTCCAATTGTTGATACTTGGTGGCAAACTGAAACAGGTGCCATGATGATTGCTCCTGTTCCGGGCGCCGTAATAACTAAGCCTGGGTCTGCGACACGGCCGCTGCCAGGCATTCAAATGGATGTTGTCGATGGCAATGGTCAATCATGTGGAACCAAAATGGGTGGTTATTTGGTAGCACGCCATCCTTGGCCATCGATGGCACGCGGTATTTGGAAAGACGAGGACCGTTTTCAGGAAACTTATTGGTCGCAAATGCCTGGCCTTTACTTTGCTGGTGATGGGGCGCGGATCGATGAAGACGGTAACTTTTGGATCATGGGGCGTATTGACGATGTCGTGAACATTTCTGGGCATCGTATTGGGACCATGGAAGTGGAAAGTGCATTGGTGAGCCATCCATTGGTGGCTGAGGCCGCTGTGGTAGCGCGTCCAGATGAAATCACCGGTCAGGCAATTGTTGCTTTTGTGACCTTAAAAGAAAATATCGCTTTTGACGGCAATCTTGAGAAAAAATTAATGCAAACCGTCACACAGCAAATTGGCAGTTTTGCAAAGCCAGCCGCGATTCGTTTCACTGATTCTCTTCCCAAAACCCGTTCCGGGAAGATCATGCGGCGCTTGCTGCGGGAGTTGGCGACCAAGGGCAAAATAACTGGTGACACAACTACTTTAGAAGATTTTTCTGCGCTTGTGGCTTTACAGCAAGAAGAAGCACTATAGCTGATAAGTTCCTTAGTTGACTTCTGAGGGCAAAATCGCTATTTGGGCTGTGCTTTTAAATTTTTGTTGCTTCATAGTGAAGTTTTGAGGGAGGTGATTTAGTTGACAAAGGTTTCCGTAAGAGAAGGTGAATCGATTGATCGTGCGCTGAAACGCTTTAAACGCAAGGTGGAACAAGCCGGCATATTAAAAGAAGTCAGAAAGCGCGAGCATTATCTGAAGCCCTCCGTCAAAAAGAAGCTGAAAGCTCGGGCTGCCGAAGCCAGAGCGAGAAAGCGAGAGAAGCGTTTACAGCAAAAAGGGCTCGTTTAAGTAGGAGCTGTTTGATGTACGCTTTAACAAAACGCTTCATTTCCAACCTGTTGGTGATGAGGCGTTTTCTCTTTTGCAAGATTTTTTTGTTATCTTTAGGTTTAGTTGCAGCCCCTAAGGAGTCTGAGCCTAGTGATGATGCGATGATCATCGAAGATGAAAATGAGCCAGGAAAAGAGACTCAGAAAAACGCTTCTTTTTTTGAGAAACTAAATGACAGTCTTGTTTTTAGGTCTGACGCTTCTCTACAAAGTGGCTATCAATTAATAGATGCTTCAGAGAAACCAATTCGTTTCTTAGGATCTTTATGGGCCACGGCAGGATTAGAAGCCTCTGAGGCTTTGAGTTTGCAGTTAAGTGCGATTGCCCGCATTCCCGTTGATTTCTCCTGGAACGCTTCGCCAGGGCAATCTGTTGATGGGTCAAACGCCTTTTTAAATTTGTATGATAGCTTTGTTAAAATTCGATCAAGCCAAGCTTCTTTATCAATGGGATATCTGTTGATCCCTTGGGTAAACACCAGAGGCTCTGCCGTCTTAGATCGTTTAAATCCAGTGGATTATCGGCGAGGTCAAGATTTTACTTCAACTCTGTTGGGACGTATCCCTCAGGTGGGTGCTTATTATCAGACGTCTGTTTTTGAAACCAATATCGATGCAGTTATCTTGTTTCATTACAGCCCAAGTCAGGGAAGTCTGGTTGCTTCAGAACAAAGTGGTGTGCAAATTGGACGTTACCAAGGTGCTTTATGGCGAAATCACGAGCAATCAAAAAATTTCGCTGCTAGTCGCGGCGATTTATGGACCAAGCAAGCTTGGCTGCAAACCCCAGTTTTAGCGCTGCGAGCAAAGAGGCAATTGACCGATACCGTTGATATGGGTGTCATGGTTTCTTCTGGATTTAACGAAGCTCCTTCTTTAGAGCTGCCCAAAGCGATATTCCATCAACGCCTATTGGATCTGGGAATGGATTTGAACATGAATTTGGGCGCAGTTGTTCTAAAAGCTGAATTACTCATAGAGCCTATGTTTTCTACTTGGGGCGGCAAAACGACTGTTTTGGTTTCGAAGACTGAGCAACAACCGAGCTCTGTGCAGTTGCCGTCATTGACTTTGGTAGTTGCGGCAGATGCGGAATATGGTGATTGGTTTTCGGGTAGTTTAGAATTAATCGATACGGTTTGGATGAATGTTCCTCAAAATGAGTTTGTTTTAGGGGTTGAGTCATTGCAAGCAAATCATTCTCAGGAGCGAACTTTGCATCGCTTGGCCTTGGCTACTGCAACCCAAAGTGAATTTTTAAATCAGAAAATTTTGTTACGCGTCAAAGGCGAAGTGGGTTTAACGCAGCCTGATATATTAGCGCGTATCGATGCTTCATATCATTGGGACTCTTTGGGCCTTTATGCGGGCGGTTATAGTAACTTGTTTTTTGGAATCCCCGGTAGTCCAGGGTGGTTTCGACAAAATGCCACTTCTTTTGGTCTTTATGTCGGCCATAAAATATAAACGAAGGCAAATTATGCAATATTTTACAGGCCATATTCCTGCCCAAAAAGTTTTACAGGGTGCGGTTGTTACCATTGGCAATTTTGATGGCCTACATTTAGGGCACCAAGAATTAATTAAGCAAACGAAAATCATGGCAGCGCGCTTGAAAGTACCGGCAGCCGTTTATACTTTTTCACCTCATCCTTCTCAGCTTCTTTTACAAAAACCGCCAAAAATGTTGATGACAGACATACAAAAAAGGCGATGGCTTGCGCAGCTTGGTCTTGATGGCGCAATTTTTGAACCGTTTACACCAGCATTTTCCCGTATATCAGCGCAGGATTTTTTACAAAAAATTTTAGTAGATGGTTTAGGCGTATCGGGTGTTGTGGTTGGTGAAAATTTTAATTTTGGTTACATGGGGACGGGAAATTCCGTTTTTTTACAAGAATCCTTAAGCTTGCAAGGAGTAAAAGTGCAAATTGTGTCACCTGTTTTGGTTGATGGCCAAGTTTGCTCTTCTAGTGCTGTGAGGCAATTGGTGTTGTCTGGTCAGGTAGATGCTGCGGCTGCTTTGCTTGGCCGTTCTTATTTGCTGGAAGGAGTGGTTGTGCACGGAGATGGCCGCGGAAAAACCATTGGATTTCCCACGGTTAATTTAAAAACGGAACAAGAATTGCTGCCAGCAACAGGTGTCTATGCGACTCTGGTCAAATTGCCGGGCCATGAAAAGCCAATGCTTGGAGCAACCAATGTTGGCTATCGACCGACGTTTAATGATGACAATCAGATTCATATAGAGACACATATCTTAGATTTTGATCGAACGATTTATGAGCAGCCTATAGAGTTAGCATTCGTGAAAAAAATTCGTGATGAGCTTAAATTTCATACTGTCGATAAATTAAAATCTCAGATTGAAAAAGACTTAATCAAAGTGTGGCAGGTGCTTTCTATTTCCCCTATTGATAGAAATAAATGACAGAAGAGTTGATAGGTACACATATAAAGTGTACTTATCTGAAATGATCACAGAAGTTGAATTGTCACGTTCAGCCCAAAAAGAACTAAAACAGTTGCCGCTCCATGTAGTTGAAAAACTGAGGTCATGGATATTAGCGGTAGGTAGATATGGAGTTGAAGCTGTTCGCAAAATACCTGGGTACCACGACGAACCATTACAGGGGAAAAAAAATAAGCAGCGCTCAATTAGATTAAGCAAGGCTTATAGAGCTATCTATGTTGTAAAAAAAGAGAAAATAGAATTTATTTTTATCGAAGAGGTTAATAAACATGAATATTAAAAAGTATAAATCCAAAGCAGCTATGAAAATATTGGACGAAATAATTGGCAGACCTATGACGCTAGGAAGTTTATTGAGCGCGATCCGAGAAGGTGAGGAATTGTCTCAAGTTGAATTTGCTAAAAAAATCGGAATTTCAAAGTCCCATCTTTGCGATATCGAACATGATCGCAAGGCTATTGCGCCCAAAAAAGCGAAAGAATACGCCGACATTTTAGGATATCATCCGTTTCAATTTGTGGAGCTTGCCTTCCAGCAACAAATCAAAATTATGGGTTTAAAGGCTAGGGTTCGTTTGGAAGTGAAAAGAGTGGCTTGAACCTATTTCCCCAATGTAATGCGAGCAATTGGCTGGATATTCATTTCGGGACTTAATTCTTGATAACTGACCACAGCGAGGTGAGGGAATTCCAGCTCAACAAGCTTTCTAAAATAACGCCTAATTTCTTGTGTTGTTAAAATAACAGGCTGTTGTGCACTTGGGGGCAGGTTACCAATCTCTCGGCGCACTGAAGCCAACAAATCTTGTGTGATTTCAGGTTCAAGCGCTAGATAATTTCCTGACGCGGTATGTTGAATGCTAGAGCGAACAGTCTCTTCGATTTGAGGATCAAGCAAGTAAACCACCAATGTATTTTGACCAGAAGTATATTTATGGCTGATGTAGCGTTTGAGAGAACTTCTGACGTGCTCGGTCAGCATAACGGTATCACTTTCCACGGGACCCCATTCAGCGAGTGCCTGCAAAATCGTGCGTAAATCACGAATCAAAATTTCTTCTTCAGCTAAACGTTTTAAAATATTTGTCAGTTGAAATACGCTAATGGCTTTAGGAACCACTTCTTTTACCAAGGCAGGATAGGCTTGTTCAAGCTGATCCAACATGTTTTGCACTTCTTGAATGCCGACGAAATCAGAGGCATTTTTCCTTAAAATTGCCGAAAGATGTAACACCATGTAACTTGCAGCATCCCAAGCCGTCAGTCCTGCTTGTTCAGCAAGCTCGCGTTTATCGGCGCGAATCCAAGCGCAGGCAATCCCGTTTGCTGGGTTTTGTGCAGGTGTTGCTTCTATACCAAGCAATCGTAAGCGATCAGGTGTATCGTTGACGAGGCATTTGCGCTGGTCGATGTTGCCCACCACCATCGGGATTTCGTTGAGCATAATAATGTAACTATTGGCCCCGAGGGTGCCATCATTGCCGCGGACGCGAATTCCAGGAAAACGCACACCAAGTTCGTAGAAAAGCCCATCGCGCATCATAGGAATCAGTTCGCCTAAGAAATTACTGGTGTCGTCTACTAGCGGCACCAAGTCGGAAGATACTTCCAAAGCAATAGGGGTAACCACAGGCATCATTTTTTGGGTCTGACCTTCTTGAGCCTTGGCTTTTTGAACAGCGACTTTCTTTTCTTTTTCGAGCTTTTCTTCACGCTTTCCGACCAGTTCAGAAACCCCGCCGCCGCCAGCGGCTTTGCTGCCTTGTGATTTAAAAAGTCCATAAGCAATGGCGCCGACACCAACGGCGATCATGGTAAAAGGCACACGTGGTAATCCTGGAATTTGTCCAATCAAACCGATGAATCCAGCAGCGATGGCAAAGGCTTTGGGTTGCGCTAAAACTTGTGTAGCAATATCTTGGCCTAAGTTAGAATTTTCATCGCCAGAGCTAACTCTGGTGACAATTAAGCCTGCGCAAACAGACATCAAGAGTGCAGGAATAATGCTAACGAGACCATCACCGATTGATAGAATTGAGTAAGTCTCAATGGCCTCTTGGGCAGTCATGCCTTTTTGAGTAATGCCGATAATAATACCTGCCAAAATGTTAATGGCAAAAATAATGATGCCGGCGATCACGTCGCCTTTGACGAATTTCATGGCGCCATCCATGGCGCCAAAGAGCTGGCTTTCTCTTCCAAGATCGATACGTTTTTTGCGGGCTTGATCCAAATCGATGGATCCATTGCGCAAATCGGCATCGATGCTCATTTGCTTGCCTGGCATAGCATCCAAGGTAAAACGAGCTGCTACTTCCGCGACGCGCTCAGAGCCTTTCGAGATAACCAGCATATTGATCAGCATGAGCAGCAAAAAAATGACGATACCTACGACGAAATTGCCGCGTACAACGAACTGACCGAAGGCTTGTATAACTTCGCCAGCGTCGGCATTTAGTAAAATAAGCCTGGCCGTTGCAACGTTGATACCTAAGCGAAAAAGCGTGGTGACGAGCAAAATAGTGGGAAACGCAGAAATCTTGAGTGGTTCAGTGACATAAAGTGCAATGAGTAACATCACCATGGCTATGGAAATGTTGGCACAGATTAATAAGTCGACGATAAAAGTAGGGACTGGGATAATCAAAAGCCCTACAACGATCATCACCAAAATGGCTAACGCAAGATCAGAATAGCGTTTAAGCACTTCTGTCAAATTTCCTTGCAAAGCTAAGTCTAAGAAATGTTTCACAAGACAACTCCAGCTCGGATAAGCCTTTTAGATGCCGGCACAAATTTCAAAAAGTTTGAATCTTCCATTGAACGAAACACCCCTGGCAACCGATCATTGTTTCTCAAAAGTAATTGCATTTTGCCACATCTTCGCGCATGAAATAAAGCGATTATGAAAATGAACGTATTCCAACTGAAAGTCCCTTAAGGGTTTTATGGTTCAAGATGAGGTAGAACAGATGACAATAAAAAGCAAATCTCAATTTAAACGCGTCTTGCTTAAACTCTCCGGCGAGGCCTTGCAAGGCGACAAAGGGTTTGGAATCGATCCTGTGGTGATTACAAATATCGCAGATGAAATTAAAGACGTTCATGCCATGGGTGTTGAAATTGCCCTGGTTATTGGGGGCGGTAATATTTTTCGCGGACTAGCTGCTAGCACGCAAGGTATGGATAGAGCCTCTGCTGATTATATGGGAATGCTCGCAACAACTCTAAACGCTTTGGCTTTGCAGGATGCACTAGAACGAATTGGTGTGGTCACACGTGTGCAATCTGCCATTGCGATGCAAGAACTCTGTGAACCCTATATTCGTCGCAAAGCAATCCGGCATTTGGAAAAAGGGCGAGTGGTTATTTTTGCAGCAGGCACTGGCAATCCATATTTCACCACAGACACAGCAGCAAGCTTGCGTGCCATGGAAATTCATGCGGAAGCCATTTTAAAAGCGACCAAAGTGGATGGCGTTTATAATAAAGATCCCAATAAACATAAAGATGCCAAGCTGTATGACAAAGTGACTTATCTAGACGTGCTAAAAGAAGGCCTTGAGGTCATGGATTCAACTGCTATCTCACTTTGCATGGATAATAACATGGAAATTTACGTGTTTAATATGACTAAAAAAGGTAACATTAAGCGCATCTTAATGGGACAAAAACTTGGGACGATTGTTTCCAAAAAAATTTAAAAGAGGAAAATTATGTTGGATGAAATTTGTGATGAAGCAAAAGAACAAATGCATAAAGCAGTGGAGGTCTTGAAAAAACAATTGGCTTCTATTCGTACAGGACGAGCGACTGTTTCACTTCTTGATGGTGTCAGAGTCGATTATTATGGAACCTTAAGTCCGGTAAGTCAGGTGGCTACTGTGTTAACCCCGGATCCACGAATGCTTGCTGTTAAGCCTTGGGAAAAAGCCATGCTAAAACCCATTGAGAAAGCCATTCTCGAGGCAAATCTAGGGTTGGTACCTGTGATTGATGGGGACTTAGTGCGTATTCCAATGCCAGCACTAACCGAAGAGCGCCGACGTGAATTCGTTAAGCAAGCCAAGCAAAAATGCGAAGATTCAAAAATTGCTGTTCGTAATGCCAGACGTGATGCAAATGAAATGCTCAAAAGCGCTACCAAAGAAGGGAGCATGACTGAAGATGACGAAAAACGTGCTTTAAAAATTACGCAAGATTTAACTGATCAAACTATTTCAGAGCTTGATAAGCTTCTGACTAATAAAGAAGCAGAAATTATGACGGTGTGACTTCCAAGTGTAGCCTTGCTGTCGTTCGACTAAATATGGCCTTGCCTGCTAATGTTTTCTTGGTCATTCCGGACTCGTTCCGGAATCCAGGGCAAAATGCTTGTTAGTGCTCTAGATGGTCGGAACAAGCCCGACCATGACACACACACCAAACTGAAATAAAACATAGGTAGCATATTCAGAAATTTCCTGCTTATGCGAGTCTCGTCTAAGGAAGAGCGATTGCTGGCTTCTTTGGGTCAAAAGTATATGCTAAAAGCGCTGAAATACAGTGAGTCATAAATCCGCAAACGCTACGACTTCTATTTGTTTGTAT
>JAHFEG010000049.1 GCA_023248595.1 Myxococcales bacterium
CAATATGACAACCGCCACGCCTTTTGGTTTATCAAATATGCACCCACAAGAAGTATTATTTCAACACATATCTGTCATGCCCAAAGAAGTTTTAGATAATTTGGCGCTTTTTCCAGGTGCAATTGCTATAGACGTCACGGCCGGAGGCGGAGGACACTTAGCCTTAATGGCAGAACAAATAGGTGCTCAAGGACGCTTAATCGGCCTTGATCGTGACAACAGAGCACACGCACCAGATGCAGCAGGTGGCGTCGCCAATAAACATGATAACGTTGAGCTTGTTCACGCTTCCTTTTCTGGATTACGTCAAGTTTTAGAAAAAGCGGGCATCTCACAAGTAGACGCACTCCTTTGCGATTTAGGCGTTTCATCTCCACAGCTTGATGATTCCTCAAGGGGTTTTTCATTTTTGCGCGACGGACCTCTCGATATGCGCATGGATACCACAGCTTATCCATCCGTTTACGAGCTCATTCAAGACACCAAAGAAGAAGACCTGGCCAATATTATTTATCAATATGGGGAAGAAAGGCAATCGAGGCGCATTGCACGGGCTATCAAAAGAAGTTGGCCTTTACCCAATTCAACGTTGGCGCTTGCCGAAGTTGTGGCACGGGCTTGTGGAGGAAAACGTGGAAAAATTCATCCAGCAACACGCACCTTTCAGGCACTACGCATTGCCGTCAATCATGAACTCGATGAGCTAACGGATTTACTCAAAATGTTGCCCGATATTTTAGCGCCCAAAGGCCACGCTGTTTTTATTTCATTCCACAGTTTGGAAGATCGCCTTATTAAACAGGCCTTAAAAAAAGGCGCGATGCCTAATGAAAATTATCCACCCCTTTGGCGTCTTTTGCAAAAGCGACCCTTGATCGCTTCCCCCGAAGAAACAGCGGCAAATCCCAGATCACGAAGCGCCAAATTAAGATCCATTGAAAAGCGAGAACTGGCCGTGGAGACTATCGATGCAAAGTAGACGTACCTATTCTTTTTTTAATCATACTTTTTTAAAAAACCGTGAGCCGAGTAAACTGCCACAAGGTTTTTTGTTTTCCACGAGCTTCATCACGAAACCCATTTCTAAAAGAATGCTTGCCATGTTTGCCACTCTTTCATTTTTGGTCCTCTCACTTTTATTTCTCACCTGGATTCGCATTAGCCAATTACAAAGCGGCTATGCTCTTGCAAAATTAGAAACTGAACAGCTCTCTTTACAAGAACAAGCCCGCGCTTTGGAACTAGAAATTGCCGTACTCAAACGCCCCGAGCGTGTTCGACGTATCGCAATACAAGAACTCAAATTGATGATGCCAGCAGCGCATCAAATTATTCGACATCAAAAGTCTTTGGACACAAAAAATGCGCCCGCCCACTGAAATTTTTCATACAAGAGCCCTGCAAACGCGTCTTATTATTATCGCAAGTCTCATTTGCTTTGGTCTTGCGATTGCCTGGGTCAAATCAGGGACACTGCAACTCGCTAGAGGTAGCGCTCTTAAGTACTTGTCGGAAAAACAATATCTTCGTTCTGCAACATACAACGCGGCACGGGGAAATATTTACGACCGCGAAGGCAAACTGCTTTCCACCAGCGTTCCTGTAGACTCAATCTACGCAGAACCTAAAAAAATCAATAATCCCTTATATGTTTCCAGGCAAATTCATAAAGCAGCACCTGAAATTTCGCAAAAAGCGCTCGAAAAATTATCGTCTGATCGTTCCTTTGCTTGGATTGCACGACGAGTGGATCCTAACATCTCTGCTAAAATAAAAGCCCACTCTCTGGAAGGCATTGGGTTTGCAAAAGAAGAACGCCGTTTTTATCCCAACCATGCTCTGCTTGGTCAAACTTTGGGACTTATCTCGATTGATGGAAAAGCCGTCAGTGGAATTGAACGTGCTTTCGATGATTTTTTACGGCCTAAGTCTTATATGACACCTTCTTTTATTGATGCGAGAGGCAATTTATTAAGGGCGTTTGTCGGTCCCGAAACTTCTCATTTACGTGGCAACGATTTATATCTCACCATCGATCGCGATATTCAGCATGTTGCCGAAGAAGCTTTGCTCAGAGCCGTCAAAAAACATCGTGCGAAAGGTGGTTGGGCCATTGTACTGCGTCCCAAAACAGGTGAGATTTTGGCTCTTGCCAATGTCCCGTTATTAAATCCCAATTATCCGATGAATGCAGAGGCCGCAAAACGTAATAATGCCATTTCTCGGACAGGAGAGCCTGGTTCCACTTTTAAGATTATGACCTTCGCTGCAGCCTTTGACGCCAATGTCATTTCTCCTGATGAGAAAATTTTTTGCGAAAATGGCGTTTGGAATTTAGGATACATGACCATCAAAGACATTAGTAAGAAAGAATGGCTCACCCCTGCAGAAATTTTTAACTACTCTAGCAATATTGGAACTTACAAAATTGCCCAACGCGTTGGAAAGCAAAAATTACATGACATCATACGCCTTTTTGGGTTTGGTCAATTACCTGGAATTCACTTAATGGAAGAAACCAAAGGATATGTACAAGATTATAAAAAATGGGGAAATGCGCGCTTTGCCAACGTCAGCTTTGGTTACGGAATTATGGCAAACAGTTTGCAACTTGCCTTGGCAACAGCCACCATTGCCAATGGCGGTGTTAAAATAGCCCCTAAACTTTTACTGGCGATTAAAAATACCCATGGCCAAAATATTTTACCAAAAACAGCCTCTGAGAGAACGCAAGTCATTTCTAGTATTGCCGCGCAAAAAATGACACTCCTTATGATAGATGAAACACAAAAAGGCACAGGCAAACAAGCCTCGATTCCCGGGATTCTGGTTGCTGGCAAAACAGGGACTGCAGAAAAAATAGATCCGCAAACAGGACGCTACGGTAAGCACCTCAACGTGTCTTCTTTTGTTGGATTTGCTCCCGCAGATAACCCAGACATTGCCGCCTTGGTTGCCATTGACGAACCCCAAGGAATTGCTTACGGAGGCGCTGTAGCAGCCCCAGCCTGGCGAGAAATCGTAATGGCTGCGTTGATAAAGCAGGGCTTAATTTCTCAAAATCTAGATGATACATTGCCTATAAAAAAGATGCAAAAAAAGATATGATCCTCTTCGCGTGCTAAGGGCAAAAGGTGCGAGCCACATGCAGCTTCAAGAACTTTTAAAAAATATTCAAGCAATTGTACAAAAGCAAGAAGCCTTGACGGATGATTCTTACAAACAAACAATTGAAAGCGTAACACTTGATTCAAAGCTGGCAAAACCCGGCGTTATTTTTGTCGCGAGCAAAGGCGCAACAGACGCTTCGCAAGATGGCCACAGCTTCATCAAACAAGCGCAATCCCAAAATGTCGCTTGTATAATTATTGAAAATCAAAATTACTTGTCTGCTTCGAGCCATATCCCAATGGTATTGGTTAAAAACAGTCGCATCGCTGCAGCCCAATTAAACGAAATTTTATATGCCAACCCTTCTCGTTCCATGAATGTTTGCGCCGTGACGGGTACCAACGGTAAAACCACTGTTAGTTTCTTAACGGCCAGCATCATGCAGAATGCTGGTAAAAAAAGCGCTGTTGTGGGGACACTCGGTGCAGGCGATAT
The DNA here is from genome assembly GCA_023248595.1 of Myxococcales bacterium. Lineage (GTDB taxonomy): Bacteria > Myxococcota > UBA727 > UBA727 > JABDBI01 > JAHFEG01. The sequence goes on from JAHFEG010000049.1 coordinate 3,607, forward strand.
CCAAAATTTGAAATATTTTGGCATGACCACACCCGAGGCGGAAATTTTAAGTCCACTCTTGCATGATTTTTATACGGAACACTATGAGCACGTCACGATGGAAGTTTCCTCCCATGCTTTAAGCACCCATCGTGTCGATGGCATCACTTTTAAGGCTGCTGCTTTCACTAATTTAAGCGTTGACCACCTCGATTTTCATGGTGATTTACATCAGTATCGACAAGCAAAACAGCGTTTGTTTGAAGAACTGCTGCCTCCTCAGAATTTTGCGGTTGTTCCAGAAAATGATGTTTTGGCCAAACAACTTCAAGAACAAAAGCATCCAATGCTGACCTGGGGTTATGAGAAGCACGCAAACATCAGAGCTTTTGATATTAAGCAAACCATGCAAGGTCTCGTATTTGTACTCGATATTCATGGCCAAAAAGCAGAGGTCAATAGCCAACTTTTTGGTTCCTATAATTTAGATAACATGCTTTGCGCTGCTGGACTTAGTTTTGCCTGCGGCCTTGACGTTGCAACCATCGCCCAAGGTCTCTCTCATGCACAAATGCCGTCTGGGCGAACTGAGCGGATCATGAGTGACAATCTGTCACAAAAACCAACGGTATTTGTAGACTTTGCGCACACACCTGACGCTTTAAAAAAAGTTTTAGTCGCCATGAAGCAATTCACAAAAAGTCGACTAATTGTAGTTTTTGGTTGCGGTGGCGATCGAGATAAAAGCAAACGACCACAAATGGGTTTTATCGCAACATCAATTGCTGACATGACTTTTATTACCAGCGATAACCCTAGACACGAAGACTCTGCAGCTATTATGAATGCCATTTTAAGTGGTATCAGCACTGATAAACAAAGTGCCTGTCAATTGATTGCTGACCGACAAGAAGCGATTAAACAGGCTATTGCCTCTGCACAAGTCAATGACATTGTTGTCATTGCTGGCAAAGGCCATGAAAAAACGCAACAAATTGGCAACTTATTTCACCCTTTTGATGACGTAATCATTGCAAAATCTGCATTGGAGAATTGGCACACATGATGACATTATTGTTTTCTTTTATTCAAAATGCGCTCAAACAGAGAATTTCCCATAGCCGGGGTGAACTCGCAAATCATTTTTCCGGTATCTCCATTAATTCCAAAACGATTAAACCTGAAGAAATTTTTATCGCACTTCAAGGAGAACGATTCAATGGCCACCAATTCATAGAAGAGGCTTTTCAAAAAGGGTGCACCTTAGCAATTGTAAGCCATGATTACCAGCCACCTGCCTCTTCGACTCCCCAGGCTTTTTTATTTGTAGATGATACTTTAAAAGCACTGCATGATTTAAGTCGAAACTATCTGCAAAGCCTACCCGCTAAACGCATCGCCTTAACAGGATCCAGTGGAAAAACGACGACCAAAGAATTGATCCGTCATGTTTTAAGTGCTGTTTTGGGAAAAGAAGCTGTTTTCGCCAGTTCAGGCAATCAAAATAACCATTTTGGCGTCCCTTTGTCGGCATTTGCTGTTACCAAAAAACACCAGATTGCTATTTTAGAAATGGGCATGAATCACTTCGGTGAGATTGCGACACTCGCTCGCATTGTTCAACCTAACATTGGCCTTATTACCAATATGGGCATGGCGCATTCTGGAAATCTCGGTGGCCCAGATGGCGTCGCCAAAGCCAAAGCAGAACTCTATGAAGCTCTAACAAAAAATGACATTGCCGTCGTCAATGCTGATGATCCACGTTGTTTGCGCGAAGCCAATGCTAAAGTAAAAGGGAAAAAAATCACTTTTGGAAAAGTTCCCTGGGCCGATATTCGTATCGAATCAATAGAGCCGACTTGGGGAAAAGCAGATACACAACAATCCAATTCGCTTGGCATGCACGTCACCATGGTTTTTCAAAATCAGAAAGAAACCGCGTGGTTACCATTGATTGGTACACACAATGCTCAAAATGCTGCAGCAGCTGTGGCCGTGGCCACGGCTTTAGATTTAGATTTTAAAGCCGCCATGCAAGGTCTTTCTTCCATGCAAGCGGTGCACGGAAGGCTTGAAACCCATACCATTTTTAATGGTGCCTTGCTTATCGACGACACTTACAACGCCAACCCAGAATCAATGGAAGCAGGACTGTCGGCTTTATCCACTTGGAAAAATCATCGACACGTTGCCATCCTTGGAGAAATGGCTGAACTTGGTGAAAATGCGTATTCTATCCACCGCACACTCGGCGCGGCTTGCGTGCAAAAAAATGTAGACTGTCTTTTCGCTTGCGGACCCAACGCCAAAGCTTACGGCGAAGGCGCAATTGCGGCAGGACTACCAAAGGAATGTTTTTTTTGGGCGAAAAACAGTGCAGAAATCGCCGAAATGGCCGCCTCCCAAATAAAAAATAATGATGTTATTTTAGTGAAAGGTTCTCGTATCGCTGAAATGGAAAAGGTCGTAACCAAACTTTTAAGTTTATAATATTAAAAAGAGTCGTCCATCATGCTGTATAACTTCTTATATCCACTGCACTTTAAAATTAATTTTTTAAATGTGCTGCGCTATCCTTCCTTTCGCATCGTCATGGCTGCTTTAACAGCTTTGCTATTTACACTTTTTTTATATCCTTGGTTTATTCGCCGCTTGCAAATATTCAAATTTGGACAGATTATTCGCCAGGATGGCCCCAAAGATCACTACAAAAAACAAGGCACCCCCACCATGGGCGGTATGTTAATTTTATTCGCCATTACCATTTCGACTTTGCTTTGGGCAGACTTAACCCATGTTGGCATTTGGCTTTTACTCTTGGTGACTTTAGGTTATGGGGCCATTGGGTTTTACGACGACTATAAAAAGATTAGATATCGCAATTCCAAAGGTCTGTCCGGAAGATGGAAGTTATTTTGGCAAGCCCTCATCGGTATGATTGCTCTGCTTATTTATGCCATGGATTTTAGCTCAATGCCTTTTTCGACGGAATTTACTTTACCCTTCATCTCAGTTGAGAAATTCCACCCTGAATTACCAACCACCCTTTATTTGTGTTTTGCATTATTTTTGTTGGTAGGAACCTCCAACGCTGTCAATCTCACCGATGGACTAGATGGTCTGGCCATTGGCCCCGTCATTATCAGCGCCTTTGTTTTTATGATTTTAGCCTACGCTGCCGGAACCACACTGGCAGATTTTAATATTGCGAAATACTTGCGCATTTTAAGCGTCAGCGGTTCTTCAGAACTCTCGATTTTTTGCGCCACTGTTATCGGTGCTGGCGTTGGTTTTCTATGGTACAATGTTTACCCCGCACTCGTGATTATGGGTGATGTCGGCTCACTGTCCTTAGGCGGCGCTTTGGCTTTTTTGGCAATTTTAACCAAAAACGAAGTTCTCTCTGCGCTGCTTCTCGGTGGTTTTTTATTGGAAGCCTTAAGTGTTATTTTACAAGTCGCTTCTTTTAAACTCACCGGTAAGCGGATTTTCAAAATGGCCCCGATCCATCATCATTTTGAACTGTTGGGGTGGCCCGAACCTCGCATCATTGTTCGCTTTTGGATTTTCTGTGCCTTTCTAGCTCTTTTAGCCCTGGTATCCCTTAAATTAAGGTAAAAACTGATGCCACTTCATCAAAAACTAAAACAACTGCAGGGAAAACTGGTCGTTGTTGCAGGCGCAGGGATTTCCGGTCTATCGGCTTGTCAATTTCTCGATAAGCTGGGTGCAAAAATTATTTTAGTTGATGATGCCAGCAGCGAAATAATCCAAAAACGCATTGAATCTTGGGGGGGAATCCCTGCTTCTGTTTCAGTGCAACAAGGCATTCACTCCAGCATCACTCAACGAGCAGAACTCATTATTCTATCTCCTGGAATCAGCAAAGAGCACCCAGCTATTCAAGCCGCTTTAACTTGTCATATTTCAGTCATTAACGAAATTGATTTAAGCGCCGCCTTCCTTCCAGAGTGTCGATTCATTGGAATCACTGGGACCAATGGAAAGTCTACCACGACGACTATTTTGGGTTCGATTGCTAAAGCCTTCGATGCTAATGCT
>JAHFEG010000050.1 GCA_023248595.1 Myxococcales bacterium
CGCCATTGATTTTGAAAAAAGTTGTACAACTGCTGAGCGTAAGCAAGTTTGGGTTTGTCATCACTGCAGGGTTTTCCGTTTTCAAATCGATATTTCATGCGCAGCAAATCAGTTTCACTTGGGTCCACTTTTCGTTCTGGGTTTGGTGTGGGTTCGGGTTTTGCGTGTGATTTTAATTCTTTGAATGTTTGTTGCCAATTACTAAACGGTGAAACCGGATAGGAAGAAGGCTGCTCTTGTTTGTCATGGCAGCGCAGGCTGGCATCTAGACTATCAACGCTTAAACTAGATTCTGGAACGAGTCCAGAATGACAATTTTTAAACACATATTTCTTTAAGCGTTTGTCGAATAAACCCACACACTGAATCAACCCCGCTTCTTCGAGCGCTTTCACTGCACGACGCAGGGTGCTGTCACAAATTCCCAGCAGCTTACTCAACTCTTTGTGCTTCACCACAAATTCGCCAACAGCGCCTTTGGGCAACAAAGAAAGCTCTGCCCAAACAATGCGAGCGCGTGGTGATAATTTTGTGTTGCGAATAATTTCAACAGGCAAACAAACTGTATTTGTCATAAACACTCCAAAGCTTTTCAGAAAAAGCTTTGACAAGTAGAACCGGAGTGTTAATTTTTGCCCCGGCTCTAGTGATAGACCTGCCGCGCCTAAAACTTTTCCGAGATCTAGGGCGCGGTACTTTTTTTGATGCACACCATGTGCGATCAACAAACGTAAAAACAAGAATAAATTAAAACTGAATTTAAATGCAAAGTATTTTTTAAATAATTATTTAATTAAGAAAGTTTCAACACCAACACTGGCACAATCAGAATATACTTCCGTTTTTCGTGTTGAAATACGAACTGCTTTAACAAGGGGGTGCGCTAGCATGATCACTGCAAGCTCATCGCACAGAGTCTCTTGTAAATTGATATGGTTCTTTGAAACATATTTTAAAACACTCTCCCGCATAAAGTCATAGTCAAAAACTTCGTCAAGACTGTCCTTTTTCGGCGTGCACTGAATAAGCGGCACATACAAATCAATATCAATTAAGATTTTTTGCTTCTTTTGCTTTTCATGCTCGTAAACACCAATAGAAATACTAATTTCTAAATCGCGCAAAAAAAGCCGACGGCAATCTTTTAACTGACTTTCAAAATTAATTTGTTTCATTCTGAGCACAACATAAACCAATAAAGCGAAATTCCAACCCAAATTTGCGCTGCGCTCCCGATATGTTTACGAGAGCGATGATGTTTTCGGATGAACAAAAGTCTATTTTAAGATTTATTCGCTAACAGTAATTATGATTTGATCAGATTGTGTCCAACCTTGATCATCTGTTGCAAAAAACTCATATTTGTATGTTCCTACCCTTTCCGGCAAAAAGGAATAGCTTAAGTTAATCGAAGACAGCGGAGCAAATGAATAGGAAGAAACGTGAGGGCCATCAACTAAGCGCCATCCTGCTTGAGTAATTTTACCCTCGTCTTCAGCTGTTCCTAGCAATGACGCTTTTTCACCTAACCGAATAGAAACATCCTCACCCGCATAAACCTTAGGTGCTTCATTGGGTACAAAGACAACTAATTTTTTATCATCAAAACTTGCTTCGCCTTCATTATCTGTAGCCGTTAGTCTGAAAACATATTCTCCTGCTTGCAGATTTTTCAGCATGAATGTCGAGGAATTGGCATTCGATAAATCAACTGCAGGCCCAGAAAGTTGCTGCCAAGTATGGCTAACGATAGAACCATCGGGATCTGTCGCGCTGCCGATGATCAGGTGATATTGACTCTTAACAATGGTTTCATCTGGGCCAGCATCGACGATAGGTGGCAAATTCTGACGGCTGGTATCTCGATAAAAGAATGCAGATGCTGGAACCGGAACCTCTGCAGCTCCATCTTTTTGCCATTTGAGCTGCAATGTTTCGTAGCCCCCCAATTCAAAGAATTCGATCCTAATGGGGTAAAGTCCTGGCTGCAAAAATTTTGTATTTAATTTGGACTGCGCTGGGTGAAGGCCATCATTGTCGATAAACAACGTATCGCGTAAAAGCATTCTCGAGCCATCGTCAGAAATTAAATTAAGCGTATAATTTCCTGGCTCATCAACTTTAATAAATCCATCAATTGCTAGCCCAAAATTATCTCCAGAGTAACCAGCAAGCGAGACAGCATCTGTGATTTTTTCTTCATCTGGGGTCAACGCCGAGAAGTCGGGCAACTTAGACCATTGCCCTGCATAATGTTTGACGATCAATCCTGGCAAGACGCGCACTGGCCTTTTTTGAACATATACCCTGCTTGTTTCAGAAATTCTTTGATTATTTTTTGTGTTGAGGGCGGTTGCTGATACATTGTAAATTCCATCCAGCAATGTTGTTTGCAGATCCATTGCGACCGTTTTAGTTTCTCCCGGTGCTAGAAGAATATTTTCTTCAGAAAGACGAGCCTGGAATCCCGTAGGCGCAGCAGAGGATAACTGCAAGTTAATGGATTCACAGCTAGCGTCATTTCTATTGGTAAACTGTAACGCAAAGGCTGCAGGGCTGTCTGGAAAAATAGAAACCACGGCTGGTGTCATGGTCATTTCGGGAGGCTTGAAACACCCAACCTGGATATAAACTTTGGCGTATGTCTCGGTTTTTTCGATTTGTTTTATTTGCATTATTGGGTTTTCCCAAATCTCACCGTTGCTCAAGGTGCGAATTAGGCGAGTTTGCACCGCTCCCGCTGAAAAGCTATAAATGCTAACTCCGTTTCCAAATTCCTTTGGAGCTAAATCGAATCCAGCGGCAGGTCGATATCCTAGATAATAAAAGGAAGTGAGGTCTCTTTTAATTCGAATAATTTGGGGCGATGACAAACCAATATCCTGGCCAGGAGCATACAAAATATATTCGCCAGAAGTGCTAACTGTTTGGACGTTTTTATTTGTTTCTGTCAGCCACTGCATTTGAAATGTGTGCGGAGCATTAAAGAAACCTTTGCTAATAATATTTCCCATCGGACAACTACCGTCCGTATATTCACCTTCAAGAACCCCGTCATCATTGATATCTTTTCCCGCATGATGCATACCCAGGTTATGCCCCAATTCATGCGTGTAGACCAGGTCCCAATCAGGCGAAGCTATCCAGGCTGTACAGCTGGTTCTGCAACCAAGGTGCCCCAACCCTGCCCAGCCACAATTAGTTGGCGGTAAAACCAAAACACGGTGCTGGTATAGTGACATATTAATTCCTGATGCCTGCGCTGCGGCGATTGTTTTTGATTCAATTGCCCCTGCGTCGCACCCTTGTGCTTTGGTGTGCCCAATTGTGACAGAGTAAACATCGGCTTGCCCATTGCCATCAACATCTGTAGGAAAATCAACTTGGTCGTAGCTGGCCTGCTTATACCAGGCTCGGTTCATACTCATTTTGTTGACAATTTGATCTTCGCTAAACGTCGCATTTAAGTCTGAAAAATTGACTTGTAAATAAATTGCCTTTCGTGTTTGCAAGACTTTTGATTTTAAGGGTGCAGCTTTTTTCACAGACCAATCACTAACACGTAACTTGTTAGCGTTGTTTTGCCATATCCAGTTTCCCTCCACTTCAAGCCTATCGCCAGTTAGTAGGGGAATTGAGGGTGTCTGAGAAAATAGGATTTCTATTTTATGCCCTTCGAAGGATCCGTCTTCTACATTTAGGAAATAATTGGTTTTGCTTTCATCTTCAAAAAAATAATCGGCAATCAAAACTTCCAAAGTGCCGCTGACCTCCCACGGCGATGCAGAAGAAGCAGATTGCGCATAACTCAATGAAAGATTGCTGCTGAAAAAAAATAAAAAACCTATAAAAGCATTACGAAAAATCATATACATTACCCCCAGCGCTTTAAACGATATGCTAGCAAGCAATATAAATGCAAGCACCGCTAAAAAATTTGTCGTACAGCTTCGGTTTGGGGGTAGTTTTTATGACAGGGCTCACATATCTTTTTCCTGGGCAAGGCAGTCAAAAAATTGGTATGGGACAAGACCTATATGTACGTTCCAGCGCTAAGGCCGTATTTGAAAAAGCCAACAGCGTTTTAAATTTTCCGCTCACAAAATTGATGTTCGAAGGCCCCAAAGAAGAATTACAAAAAACATGTTATGCCCAGCCAGCAATTTTGACCCACTCAATCGCCATGTGGCACTGCCTTTTAGAAGAGGCCACGCCCAACGCTACTTTTTTTGCAGGTCATTCGCTGGGGGAATACAGTGCCCTGGTTGCGGCGGGTTCTCTTTCTTTTGAAGATGCGATTCAGGCTGTTCACTTTCGAGGAAAAGCCATGCAAGACGCTGTTCCTTTAGGCAGAGGCTCGATGGCTGTCGTTCTTGGGCTTGCCGAAGATAAGATCCACGAAATTTGTCAAGAAATATCGCGCCAAGATCCTCGATTCGAAGTTTCTATCGCTAATTTAAATGGTCCAGGACAAACTGTCATATCAGGAACTGTCGAGGGCATAGCCCAAGCAAATCTGTGTTTAAAAGATGCCGGCGCCAAGCGTTTAATGCCACTGCCGGTAAGCGCTCCTTTTCATTGCAACTTAATGAAACCGGCGCAAGACAAACTAGCACAACATTTGAACACGATCCAATTCCTGTCCCCACAAAAACCTCTAATTAGCAACGTCACAGCACAGCCAGTCACAGATCCGTTGCTTATTCGTGACCTTTTAATAGCGCAAGTTACCAAGCCTGTTCGCTTTACAGAAATGGTTGAATTTTTACAAAAAAAAGAGATAAACATATTTGTCGAGGTGGGCCCGGGAAAAGCTCTTGTCGGTATTGTAAAACGCATGATAGATAATGTAGAAATTCACAGTATGGAAGATTTGGTTTCGTTAAATAATTTTTCTTCTGCAATAAAAGCAAGTGTGCGATGAGTGAGGTAATAAATAAAATTGCCCTGGTAACAGGCGGTAGTCGCGGGATTGGACGAGCCATTTCTGTTTTGTTGGCCAAAGAAGGCATTCGCGTTGCCATTAATTATGCTTCAAATGAAAAAGAAGCAAAAATTACAGAAAAACAAATTAAAGAAGAAGGCGGTGCCGAGCCTCTGCTCATTCAATTTGATGTCTCCAATTCCGATGAAGTTGATATCGCCATTGAAAAAATTCAAAAAACATTGGGATCTATCGATATCCTAGTTAACAATGCCGGAGTATCCAAAAATGGTTTGCTGATTCGCTATAAAAATGCCGATTGGCGAGATATTTTGGAAACCAATCTAGATGGAGCATTTTATTGTGCCAGAGCTTGTTCTCGATTGATGCTCAAAAAAAAATGGGGCCGAATTATTAATATTTCCAGTGTCGTCGCAGAAATGGGCAGCGCTGGTCAAGTGGCTTACGTTTCAGCCAAAGCCGGATTGATTGGAATGACCAAATCCATGGCCAAAGAACTTGGCCCCAGGCAAATTACTGTGAACGCCATTACACCAGGATTTGTTAAAACAGATATGACAGCTTATATGGACGAAAAGCGGCAACAAGAGATTGTGGCACAAATTCCCCTTGGCTGTGAGGGAACCACGCAAGACATTGCGCACGCCGCCGTTTTTTTGGCCTCTGAAAAAGCACGCTATATTACGGGTCACGTTCTTGCAGTTAATGGCGGCCTGTATATGTAATATTAAAAGGAGAAATCATGACAACCGTAGAATCAAGAGCGTATGCAATTGTTGCTGATGAGTTAGGTTTTAACGAGGAAGAGATCAAGCCAGAATCCAGATTCGTAGAAGACCTGGGTGCAGACTCATTGGAAATTGCTGAATTAATCATGGCCATGGAAGAGGAATTTGAAACTGAAATTCCCGACGAAGAGGCAGAGAAAATTTCAACCGTCGGCGATATGGTGGCCTACATTAAAGCCCACAGTAATTGATTTTAATTTTTAAGGGTTATCGATATGCGCAGGGTAGTTGTAACGGGACTTGGCATTGTTTGCCCGGTGGGAAACTCGGTGAAAGATGCTTGGTCTGCTCTGATCAATGGACGAAGCGGTATCGATACCATTGCATCATGGCGAGACACTTTATTTGCTGGTGAATCGCTAAGTGTAACCATTGGTGGCGCAGTAAAAGAGTTTAATCCTGAAGAATGGATTGAGCCTAAAAAAGATGCGCGACGGATGGACCGGTTTATTCAATTGACCTTGGCGGCAGGAAAACAAGCATGGCAACAGTCAGGCTTACCCGAGCTTCTTAACAATGAAGATGGAAATCGCGCCGGCGTCATTGTTGGTGTTGGCTTAATTGGCCTGCAAGTTTTACTCGACAACTACGAAAACTTAAAAACACGTGGCCCGAAACGTGTCTCACCATTTTTTATACCGGGAACAATTTCCAATCTAGCGCCCGGGCAATTAGCGATACGCCATAATTTGCGCAACGCCAATTGGACGACGGCATCAGCCTGCGCTTCTGGTGCGCATGCTATTGGCGAGGCATTCATGCATATTCGCGAAGGCCGTGCCGATGTCATGCTTGCGGGTGGAGCAGAAAGCGCGATGCATCCGCTCGCAGTGAGCGGGTTTCACAATATGCACGCCCTGTGTGCGAGCAAAAATAACGACCCCCAAAGTGCCAGCCGTCCTTTTGATAAAAATCGTGATGGATTTGTGATGGGCGAAGGTGCCGGCATGCTGGTTTTAGAAACACTTGAACATGCACAAAAACGCAGCGCAATGATCTTGGCTGAAATGGTTGGCTATGGTTCAACCAGCGACGCCTTTCATATGACTGCTCCATCAGAACAGGGCGAAGGGGCACAACGTGCCATGCGAATGGCTTTGCAGATGGGCAATATTCAGCCGGAAGAAGTGGGCTATATTAATGCACATGGAACCTCAACGTTCTATAACGACAAAGCAGAAACCGAGGCGATCAAGGTTGTTTTTGGAAAACATGCAAAAAAATTAATGGTGAGCTCGACCAAATCCATGACGGGTCACCTGCTAGGAGCAGCTGGTGGTGTTGAAGCTGCTTTTTCTGCTTTGACTCTGCTTGAAAAAGTCGTTCCACCTACCATTAATTACGAGACCCCGGATCCTGATTGTGATTTGGACTATGTGCCAAACTTTGCACGGGATGCTCGTGTCGATGTCGTCATGTCCAATTCATTCGGTTTTGGTGGCACCAATGCCGTGCTATTATTGAAGCGATAAAATTTATTTTCAAAAACAATTTGCATTCAAATTCAGTTTTAATTTATGCTTTTCTTGCTGCTTTGATTCACATGATGCGAGTCTCGTCTAAGGAAGAGCGATTGCTGGCTTCTTTGGGTCAAAAGTATATGCTAAAAGCGCTGAAATACAGTGAGTCATAAATCCGCAAACGCTACGACTTCTATTTGTTTGTATGTGAAATACATTTTTTAACTTATTAAAAACTGCTTCGATTAAATTTCTATGTCCCATTATAAATTTTTCGATGCCACAAAAAATATTTTTATAATAGACCTCTTTTGAAACCGTAGAATTTGGGAATTAAATTTGAGTGAAGATTGTTCTAGTTATCATGAAAACAAAATATGAAAAACTATCAGGCTTATCTGACGGCGTCTTTCGTCGGT
>JAHFEG010000031.1 GCA_023248595.1 Myxococcales bacterium
GACCAATTCCTGATCGGCCGCTCACGCCCGTATCGCCAGCTACTTTTTAAGAGGCTGGCGATTCCTTCTTTCTCTCTTTAACACATTATTATCTTACAATTCCTGACTTGTTCAGGAATCCAGGGCACTAGAATTGTGATATCTGGATGGTCGAACCAAGCCCGACCATGACAAGCAATCTAGGATTTTAAGCATGTCAGAATTAACACTATCTCCTTTAGGAAAAGAGTCGGCTTACGTTTTTAAGTACGCACCTGAGCTTTTGTTTTCTATTTCGCGCAAAGCTAATCGAAAAGAATTAGGGATTGTTTCTGAACCGCCTTTTGTCGGAGTCGATATTTGGCGTGCTTTTGAAGTTTCGTGGCTTAGCAACAATGGCAAACCTGTGGTGGCATACGCGGAATTTATATTTCCTTGTTCGTCTGTCAATATTGTTGAATCAAAGTCGTTGAAGCTTTACTTAAATTCACTGAACGGTACCTGCTTCGATTCGCTTGATATTGTTGAAGCCACTTTAGCGCAAGATCTGTCAAAGGCTGCGGACGGCGAGGTTAAAGTTTCTTTGCAATTACTCGGAGACGTGCAACAAACTAAAATTGATATTCCTCAAGGCATTTGCTTAGACAACTTAGATATATCCTGTTCAATTTATCAACCCGACGGCAATCTTTTGGGCGTGAGCAACCAATTGGTTGAAGAAAAACTTTATTCGCATTTATTAAAATCGAATTGCCCGGTAACGGGTCAACCAGATTGGGCAACCGTGGAAATCGGTTATCTAGGTCAGCAGATTATTCATGAAGGCTTGCTGCGATATATTGTTTCCTATCGTAACCACGACGAATTCCACGAACAATGTGTGGAGCGTATGTTTATGGATATTTTAAAACGCTGCAAACCACTGCAGTTAACGATTCACGCTCGCTATACCCGTCGAGGGGGGCTTGATATTAATCCGTTTCGCTCAACCCACCAGGTCAACTTCCAAGAAAAAAGATTGTTTAGGCAGTAGGGCGTTTTATTAAAGATTTAACGAGTCCATAGAGACTGATGACGGCCCAGGCTGCTTCCATTAAAAATGCCGACAGATTCCATTCATCGAGTAAAGACCAAACGATGAATAATGCTCCTATGAAATTAATGAGCGAGTACGACCAATGGTTTGCTTGCATGCGATCGATGCTAAGCAAAAAATAAGCAATGATGATGCCAATTACGCCCAAGATTCCAAAAATATCAGCGACGTGCGCCATTAAAACTCCTGTTCGTTATAGCGAAGTATTCCATATATCACCCCACTGGGCTTTTTTGGCTTGACGCATTTTTTCTTTTTGACTGCGCGGGACAATCTCACGTCTTAGACCACTTTCAGTGCATAGATCAATATAGATATGCCCAGGTCTTTTCATGGGCTTTTTAATGATTCGTGACAAGGCTGGCTGGACAAGAGGAATTCTGCTCGCGATGAGATAACAATATTTTTCATCTTCATAACCTAGGTCGACATTTTTAATGAGGCGATGGAAGCGCTCCCTTGGCAAGCGTTTGGAAAAATGGCACCAGTCAGGTTTCTTTATGGGACAAGGATTTTGATGAGGACAAGGCGCTAAAATAAAGAAGCCTTGGGCAATCAGTTGCGTTCGCATGTCAATTAGGTTGGCATAGCCTTGCGGTGTTCCGGGTTCGATGATGATCAATATTTTTTGAGCTGCTTTTAAGCATTTGTCCAGCACATTTTGTCGAATAATAGGCGCAATTTCTCCTAAAGAATAGGACGCGATGACTAAGTCACTTTTAGAAAATTCAGTTGTTGCAGTTGCGTCGCTTAGAAGCCAAACAGCATTTTGAAAAGCAGAATTGTTGAGAGAACGAAAGAGCCTTTTTCCCAGTTCAAAAAAGAGCGGCTCTTTTTCTAGGAGCGTTATTTTTTTGAAGTCATGCATCGAGGATAAGGCAAAGGCGCAAGTTCCAGGGCCTGCACCGATATCTAGCAAACTTTCAATGGAAAGTGATGGCAAGCACTGAAACAATTCTGTGAAAATCTGGACTGCAACTTGATAGGTGGCAGGCATGCGTGAGGCAGCATAGGCGACGCAATGTTCTTTTGATAGCCGTAAAGAGGTTTTCTCAAAATTTCTCTGACGGTAGTGCTCACTTAATTCGCCATAAGCACGAACAAGATGGTTTGAATCTAGATTTTTGATTTCTTGTTCAATCGCAAAATGAAGTTCGGGAGATAAAAACATGATTTGGTTTGTTGAATATTTTTATCAAGAAAGCAAAAGGGGTTTCTTCTTGTTTGTCATCCGTTTGATGCTCTGTCTTTTTTTGGGAGTTCACTTTAGTTTTGCGCAATCTTTGGCTGCGACGGGCAAAGGAATTTATCATCGTTCTAGGCCAGCGAAGAAAGAACCAGTGTTAGATGTGTACTCAAACATGAGCGACAATGATATTTTTGAGCAAATTGATGTCTACTCGGCTACCGATGAAACGTCTTATATTCACTCTTCCTGTCAACCCAATTGTTCATCGCCTCAGATTTCTCATAGCGTCTCTAGAAAACAGATTGAAGAAAGTGGAGCAAGAGATTTGCTGGATATTTTGAAGGTTACCATGGGCTTAGATGTTTCCAAGGAAGCCAATGGTTACTTCAAAGTCAGTTATAGGGGGCTTAGAGAAGATGCGCGCATGAAATTAGTGATTGATGATGGTCAGTCGCAAGATGCCTATAATGGGCGCAATTTCTGGCAAATTCCCGCCGACTTAATTGAGCGTGTTGATATTTTTTACGGACCAGATTCTGCTGAGTTTGGAGTGAGCGTTATTAACGGTGTTATTAAGGTGACTTCCCGTCGGCAAGACGGTATTTCTGCCCACGTGTATGGTGGCGGTTTTTCGACCTATGCTGGCAGCTTGGTTTTGGGTGGAAAGTTGGCAGGCGGTCAACACTATTTGACAGTACAAATGGAAGCAGAAGAAGGACCGAGGCTCGCAGTGCAAGCTGATCGGTTTTCGCATCAAGATATTGTCCGCGATGCAAATGATATGTTTACCCATGCCAAGCGTTTTCTGTTTTCATCAACATTTAGTAGCGATCTTGTTATCTCCAAGAAAATGGGTATGCACTTTTTGAGTCATGGACAATTGTTTTGGCAGCAGCGGGGACCCTATATCGGTGCTTTTGATGCTGTTGGTCCAAGTTCCAAATTATCTTGGCTTTTCTGGAATATGGATACGCGTTGGCGCGTGCCTTATGCAAAAGCAAATGTTTTTGAAGTTAAATTTTATGCCAATCAAAATATTGTTGATAATTTTTTTCAATTAACTCCGGCTCCTTACGTCGTGGACGATCAGGTGCATGAACCACATGTATTTAAGTATGGCATTCTTTCAGATACTAAATACAAGATATTGACTCTAGGTGGAGAAATTAAAAACATTATTCATCTATCTCGAGACAATTCTTTAACTGTGAGTGGCAATATTGAATCGGCAGGAATTTTAAAAGATTCGTTTTCAATTGCTATGAATCGTAATTTAGAGGGAGGTTCTCAAAAGTTAATGCCTATTGGGTTACAATTAACTCAAAACCAACCATGCGATCTTTATGGATTTACCTCTGGATTATACGGTGCTTGTCGCATGACTTTTAGTGTAGCAATGTTGGATGAATGGCAGATTGAAAAGCCTCTGCAATTATTTGCTGGATTTCGCTTGTTTTCGTTTTCTGATGTCAAGTTTGATTTGTGGAGTCACTTAAATCCTAAGTTAGGAGCAATCATTATTCCTGGACGTAACTGGATGTTGAAAGTGATCTTCCAACAGGGCATACGTGTTCCCACTTTTAAAGAGTTATACGATCAGACGCCCCAGACATTTTCTAATATTTCGCCCGGTCAATTTTTAGGAAACAGCCAATTAAAACCAGAATTAGCCAAGGCCGCTGTACTTAATTTATCTTACACTGAAACTTATCAAAATATTCAATATTTTTTAGAAACATCAGGTCATTTTTCCCGGGTAAGCAATGCGATTGAAAAAATCGACATTAAAAGTGACCAAAATAATTTAAGTAATAATGGTCGTTATTCTGTGTTTGGTGCAGAAGCCAATACCAAGGCACTTTTCCCTGGTGGCAGTTATGCATTTTTCAATATTTCTTGGTATCGTTCTTATTGGCAGGAACTGGATGCTGCGGGAAGCCAAAGTTGTCAAACAGGTCTTTTATGGAATGGAGATTTAAAAAACAAATGTAGTTTAATTACCAATTTGCCGCAATTGCGCGTGAATACAGGCATGAATTTAATGCTAGGACATTTGGGGTCGCTCTACATGGCTGCAGAACTAGGATCGCAGAGACGCAATAATGTGCGTAGTGATTTAGAGAAGCAGCGATCGTTTCATATCGATCCATATACACTTTTCAATATTTCGTTTCGCAGCCAGCCTTTTTTTAATTATTTTGTTTTACATGGCAGTATTTTTAATCTTTTCAATTTTTATACCCAAGACGATGTTGCCAGGCCAGATAATTTACCAGGATTAGTCCCTCGAGAAGGAACTACTTTCTATCTTGGTTTGAGTGTTATCATTTGATGTCGTTTTGTCTTTGCAAAAAGAACACTTGTCATAATAATTGGCATGATTAAGATAGCGCGATAAATATTGTGGAGCCGCTATCATGTTTCATGCAACGACAATTTTAGCTGTACGAAAAAAAGGCCGTGTGGTTTTGGCGGGTGATGGCCAAGTATCAATGGGCAACACCATCGTAAAAGCAAATGCCAATAAACTACGAATCTTAAATGATGGTCAAATTATTGCGGGTTTCGCAGGAAGCACGGCAGATGCCTTTTTGCTTTTTGACATGTTCGAAAAAAAGCTCAAAGAACATGGCGGACAATTTGTGCGCGCAGCAGTTGAATTGGCGAAAGATTGGCGCTCTGATAAAATTCTGAGGCGCTTAGAAGCACTTCTGCTGGTTGCTAATGCCGAACGCACATTAGTGATTTCAGGTAGTGGTGATGTGCTGGAACCTGATGTGGATGTGCACGCGATTGGTTCTGGTGGATCTTATGCTTTAGCCGCAGCCAAAGCATTGTTGGAAAACAGCGATTTAGATGCCAAAGTCATTGCGGAGAAGGCGATGCAGATTGCCGCTGATATTTGTGTCTTTACAAATCGTAATTTTGTATTTGAAGAACTAAAAATCACAAAATAATTAAATTGAGGAAATGAAATGGTTGGAGAAATTCGTTCATTTACGCCGCGTGAAATCGTTTCAGAATTAGACAGGTACATTGTGGGCCAAGATGCTGCTAAGCGCGCAGTTGCTATTGCCTTACGTAATCGCTGGCGACGTCAGCAAGTAGAACCAAAATTACGCGAAGAAATTTCTCCTAAAAATATTATTTTGATTGGTCCAACTGGTTGTGGCAAAACAGAAATTGCTAGGCGTCTTGCGAAATTAGCTGATGCACCTTTTGTAAAAGTAGAGGCAACCAAATTTACGGAAGTTGGATATGTTGGCCGTGATGTAGATTCTATGGTTCGTGATTTGGTCGAAGTGGCAGTTAAGATGTGTAAGGAAGAAGCCTTGCAAATGGTTAATGCCAAAGCCCATGCCATAGCTGAAGAAAGAATATTAGATTTACTGATGCCTCCTCAAGCCCATAATCATGGTGCACGTTTGCCCTTTGATGCCTTTGATTTAAATAAAGCTGATGAAGAGTCAAAGCCAAAAGTAGAAGATAAAAGTCGAGAAAAACTGCGAGACTTGTTGCGCGATGGCAAGTTTAATGATCGGGAAGTGACTGTGGAAGTGAGACAAGCGACAGTTGTTCCTATGATGCAAATGTTTGGTCAGCCAGGCATGGAAGATATGGCGAGCAATTTGCAAGACGCTTTGCAGAATGCTTTGGGCGGCGGAAAGAAGAAACAGCGAAAAGTAAAAATTACTGAAGCGTTGGAAGTAATTGCGGCAGAAGAAGCACAGAAATTAATTGATATGGATCAAGTTCACCGCGATGCCGTGGTGCGCGCTGAGCAATCAGGTATTATTTTTGTCGATGAAATTGACAAAGTTGCAGGCCGAAAAGGCGGTGGTGGTCCTGATGTGAGCCGAGAAGGGGTGCAGAGGGATATTTTGCCGATTGTAGAAGGCAGTGCTGTTACAACAAAATATGGAATTGTGCGTACGGATCATGTTTTATTTATTGCAGCAGGCGCATTTCATATTTCAAAGCCAACCGATTTAATCCCAGAGCTTCAAGGCCGTTTTCCGATTAGGGTAGAATTGGAACCATTAACAGAAAAAGACTTTGAGCGTATCTTAAAAGAACCGGAAAACAGCTTGGTGAAACAGTATACGGCATTGTTACTGACGGAAAAAGTGGAAGTTAATTTTACGGACGAGGGGATTAAAGAAATTGCCAAAGTTGCCGCTGAAGTGAATGCTAGCCAAGAAAATATTGGAGCAAGACGTCTTTATACGGTGATGGAAAAACTGTTAGAAGAAGAGAGTTTTTCTGCATCTGATAAGGCAGGTGAGCATGTGGAAGTAACAGGTAAGCTCGTACGTAAACGTTTATCTCCTATTTTGAAAAATGAAGATTTAAGTAAGTTTATTTTGTAGTTCAGAGGCTTGCTATTGTATGATTCCCAAAGGGGGAATATCAATGGAAGCGCGTATACCAAATGAAATCCGAAATCTCAGGTCTTTTAATGCTGAGCCAGAAAATAGCGAAAAAAACTTAAGTGCAGATTGTGATAGTAAAAAGAAAGGGTTTATTGATTTAATTAAAAATTTTTTGGGAAGACTGATTCCTTCTTATTATAAAAAGCGAAAAGAAAGTAAGGCGTCTCATGGTGAATTGCAAAAACTGTTAAATGAAAAAGAAGTTGGCAATGAGGAGAGGGAACTAGATGAAGAGTTCGCAAAAGTCGTTGCCTGGAAACCTGAAAAAAGTCCGGTATCTGCTGAAGAAGAAGCAGTATTGCTAAAGCAGTTGGAAGAGGAGCCAGTGCTTCGTGCTCCTAAAGCGATTACAAAGAAGACATCCAAGAAAAACAGCGAAGATAGGGAAACAGAAAATCCATTTTTGGATAAATTAAAATCTTTGAATGCAGTTGCCAAGAAAAAAACCGCAAAGACGCCGACCCTGCATCTCACTGCAAAAATGAATGCTTTAAAAGAGTCTCTTAGTTTAACTTTAGCAATCCCTAAAGAAATACAAAAAAAAGATGCTTTGCTGCGTGCAAATAAGAAAAATAAAAAGCCCGCTGAACAAAAGAGAATTGAAAAAAAACTGACAGAGTGTAAGGCTTCTTTGCTGGAAACAAAGAAGAAAACCGATCAGATCCGTGAAATTTTACAAAAGCAAGTTGCCGAAATAGCACAAGGTAAAAAATAACTTCAGTTGATAAGATAGGCGTCTTTATGGAGCAAGGTATTTGGGAGTTAGATGATGAAAGCGTTAAAGCAAAAAAAGTTTATCGATAGCGAGCCTTTAACGCCAGAGCAAGAAGCGGAATTGCTGTATGAGCTAGATATGTTAAAGGACTACCATGCAGAAGTATTTTCTCAATTACCGGTACCTTCAAAAGTACCTAAAGATGCTTCTATAATTCACAATGCATCTTCAGCAATTGCTTCGTTGCTTGTGCAAATTCCTGAAGCGTCTAGAATGCCAATTTGGGAAAATATCGGGGACAGGGAATCACGAAAACCATTTGCAAAAAAAATGAAATGGATCAATGCGGCAGCGAAAAAGAAAATAAAGCATGACGCCATTCAAGAGCATCCGGAAAAATTAACAGCACTTTATGATGCCTTTGTTTTGACCGCTTCTATTGTCAAAGAGACTGGTAAATTGAATGCTATGCTGAGTCTTTCCCAAAAAAACAAGGACTTGGGTCAGCAAAAAAAAATAGGTCAAAATGTTGAAGAACGTATGTTATTTTTGAAACGAGCAGCGCAACAAGTTGATTTGGTTCGCGAAATATTACAAAAACAGATTACGGAAACATCGTAGTCGACAAGAAAAGATTTAGTCCCCAATGAGAGTTGAGAAGTAGCTTGCTTGTGAGTGATGGAATACGAGAGCACTAACGCTTGATTCTGGATCCATCATAAAGCCATCAGTGAGCTCGACACCAATGTGTTCCTGTGGTTTTAACAAATTCCATAAAATGGCTTGGTCTTCTAGGTTAGGGCAGGCCGGGTAACCAAAACTATAACGCCTGCCTTGGTAGCGTGCGGAAAAAAGGTCGCGCATACGAACGTCTGGCGCATCTGCAATTCCCCACATGGCACGCATTTTTTGATGGAGCCATTCCGCAGTGGCCTCGGCAGTTTCTATGGCCAGCGCATGGAGAATATGGCTTTTTAAATATTCGCCTCTGTTTTTAAAGTCATCTGCTAGCTCTCTAATAGGTGCCTGAGTTCCTTGACAGGTCGTGACAAAAATTCCCACAAAGTCACGAATATTTGAAGCTTCGCTTGCCACCAAATCAGAAAGACATCGGTTCTCTTTGCCTTTTTGTCTGGGAAAATCAAACCGAGCGCATTCTTTCCCGTTCTCGTCTAGAAGAATCAGAAAATTACCATGGCTGACGGTACGCATAAATTGATAAATCGCTCGACAATTGAAGAGACGTTTTGTCAAAATTTCTTCTTGCATTTCTCGTACAGCAGCATGAAGTGACAACGCTTTACTGTCCTCTTGGGCAAGCAAATCTTCAAGTCGTCCTTTTAAACCTAAGTGCCTGGTATAAAGCATGGAGGGATTCATGTAGGGCCAGATTTCTTCTAAAGAAAGCGTATTGAAAGCATGAAGTTGTATGTCTGGTGGCGCTGGCTTGGGACTTTCATGGTGAATGATGAGTTGTGTGCTTTCGATGTTTTCGCCAGATGTTATTGTGGGCGACAGAGTTATAGCCTGTAATTTTTGTTTTCTATCGTTGATAAAATCTTTAAATTGTTCTTGTGCTTTTGGATCAGTGGCTTGATTAGCAAGTGAGAGACCGGTCATGGCATCTCTGGCATAGCAAACGAGGCCATCGTATTTGGCGGCAATTTTACTGTAAGTAAATTTTTCACTTAAAGCAGCTCCACCAACAAATAAAGGTGCATGAATACCGGCTTCTTTTAGTGCCTCGGCAGTGATCACCATTTCCTGTGCACTTTTAACCAGCAAGCCGCTTAGTCCAATTAAGTCGGGTTGATGTTTCTTAAAGGCATCTATTAAAGTTTGAGGAAGAACTTTAATGCCAAGGTTAATCACTTGAAAGCCATTATTAGAAAGAATAATGTCGACTAAATTTTTACCAATGTCATGGACATCGCCTTTGACCGTTGCCAAAAGCATTTTGCCCTTTTGGGCGCTGTCAGATTTTTCCATGTAGGCTTGCAAATGCGTGACAGCAGCCTTCATCACTTCGGCAGATTGTAAAACCTCAGCTACAATGAGTTGGTTATTACCGAACAGTTCTCCTACTTTTTTCATACCTTCCATTAAAGGACCGTTGATAATATCGAGAGGATCGAGACTTTGCCTCATTTCTTCTAAATCTTCAATCAAACCAGATTTGGAGCCTTCGATAATGCTCAAGGCCAATCGTCTTTCAACCGGAACATTTTTGCGATCGCAGGTGGTTGCAACGCTTTTGCTTTTGCTGCGAAAATGTGCAACAAATTGGGAGAGTGCATCGTCAAAAGTTTCCAAAGTGGCATCAATCAAATTTTCACATAGTCGGATTTCAGTTTCAGGAATTTGCGTGATGCGTTGAAGTTTTTCTGAATTCACGATGGCCATATCAAGGCCGGCTTGAAAATTTTGATGCAAGAAGACTGTGTTTAAAACTTCACGTCCTTGAGGAGGCAAACCAAAACTGACATTGGAAATGCCTAAAATGGTAAAACATTCTGGCAGATTTTGTTTGATGGCACGAATCCCTTCGATGGTTTTTCGTGCAGAACCAATATACTGCTTATCGCCGGTTCCACAGGGGAAAACCAAGGGGTCAAAGATGATATCTCGCGCAGGTATACCATATTTTGTCGTCAGTATTTGATGACTGCGTTTAGCGATGGCTAATTTACGCTCGATGCTTACCGCCATGCCTTGTTCAGGATCTTCATCAATGCAGCCGACGACAACAGCGGCGCCATATTTTTTGATAAGAGGGCAGACTTTTCCAAATCGCTCCTCGCCATCTTCAAGGTTAATGGAATTGATAATGGATTTACCCTGAATGCGCTTGAGTGCTTCTTCTAAAACTTCCGCATCGGTTGAATCAATCATGAATGGTGCACGGATGGTCTTGGTGGCATACTTTAGGAAAGCCACCATGTCTGCTTTCTCGTCGCGATCGGGATTGGCCAAACAAATGTCGACGATGTGCGCGCCATTGCGAACTTGTTTTCGCCCGACTTCTGCCGCCTCTTCAAATTGTTCTGCAACAATTAATTCTTTGAAAAGTTTACTGCCAATAACATTGGTGCGTTCGCCAACGATAATCGGATGGGTATCTTGCAAATCCAAATAATCAATGCCGCAAACTGCTGGTGTGGCTTGCTGTATAAGTGGACGTGGACGATGTAAAAGAGCCATTTCCTTGAGTGCTCTAATGTGTTGTGGCGTGGTCCCGCAGCAACCTCCAACAATATTGAGCAAACCTTTTTCACAAAATCCGGCCAACTTCGCTGCCAACATCTCTGGAGATTCATGATATTTTCCTTCTTCATCTGGCAAGCCAGCATTGGGCATGCACGATATGGCGAGAGGCGATAAATGCGCAAGTGATCGGATATGATCGCGCATGGCATCAGGGCCTGTGGCGCAGTTTAGACCAATGGTCATTAAGCCTGCGTGTTCTAAGCTAGTGTATAAACTTTCGGCGGATTGACCGGCGAGCATGGTGCCCATGGGTTCTATAGTACCTGACACCATCACAGGGACGTCACTTTTAGATAATCCTAGCACTTCAAACGCCTGCCAAATTCCTTGTAATCCGGCTTTGATATTGAGCGTGTCCTGTCCCGTTTCCAGAAGTAAAATATCGGCGCCACCTTCTAAAAGACCCTGGGCTTGCTCAGCATAATTAGAAACCAGCACATCGAAAGTAACCCCGCCGGTAATACTAATTGCTTTGGTCGTTGGTCCCATGGAACCGGCAACAAAGCGAGGTGTATCGTCGGAAAAATCGCGACATGCTCTTTTGGCGATTTGTGCAGCTTTGAAATTAATCTCCCAAGATTTTTCTTTTAAACCATATTCATCAAGGACAAGTGCAGTGGCGCCAAAAGTATTGGTCTCAATAATATCAGCACCGGCAGCGAGATAATTGCGATGAATATCTTCAATGATATCGGGTCTAGTCAGCACCAGGTTTTCATTGCAGCCTTCAAAATCAAGGCCACCGAAGTCATCAGCGCTTAAAAGACGAGACTGAAGCTGGGTGCCCATTGCTCCATCAAAAACTAGAATACGATCTTTCATCGCTTTCAGAAAGTCTTGGCAATTCAGTCGATTTTGTCGGATAGAAGTATTGTGCATGGCCAGAGACTATGCTTGTTTTTAAAAAAATCGACAATACGAATTTGTGCATGGGATATTTATTATGGCAATTTCATCATATGACCTTGGTATTGGCAATGATTGTCCAAATTTTTCTTTGCCCTCAGTGGATAAAAAAAACTATGATTTAAATTCTTTTTCAAAAAGTAAGGGGCTCTTGGTTGCTTTTATTTGTAACCATTGTCCTTATGTGCAAGCAATTGAAGACAGATTGCTGACGCTAGCGCGGACTTATGCTTTGGAAAAAATACAGACGATTGCTGTTTGTTCAAATGACTGGCATTCCTATCCGGAAGATACGCCTGAAAATTTGCACAAACGTTGGCAAGAAAAAGTCTATGGCTTTCCTTATTTGCTCGATGAAACGCAACAAGTAGCAAAAGCATTTGATGCAGCATGTACGCCTGATTTGTATTTGTACGATCAAGACCGCAAATTATTTTATCACGGCCGACTAGATGATAATTGGAAAGACGAAAAACAAGTCAAAAACCAAGATTTAAAAGAGGCGATCGAGGATTTATTAGCAGGAAAAAATTCGCCTTCGCTGCAGCATCCGACTATTGGCTGCTCTATCAAATGGAAGAAATAAAGAATTATTGGAGACATCCTGTAGCGATGATTGCTTCTGTCATGACGGTATAAGTTGCACTGGCAAGTATGCTGTTGTTATAATTGGTTCGGACCGCAATGGTTGATTTTACCCACCGTCAATCAAGATGCGTTTGAAGTAGCACTCGTACATTTTGCGAAAGCAGTCGGTGCGGGGCCATTGAAACGAATTATTCTTGTCGTTGATGGAGCCGGATGGCATCGAGGAAATCTCAAGATCCCCGAGGGCGTCCATCTTTTGCAGCTGCCTGCGTGCTCGCCTGAGCTGCAACCGGCAGAGCGTCTGTGGCCTCTTGTGCGCGAAGTATTGGCAAACAAACACATCGATACGCTTGACGAACTTGAAGACCTTCTTGTTCAAAGGCGCAGATATTTAATTGAAAATGTCGATGTTATTAGCTCTAGAACAAATTTTCACTGGTGGCCAAAAAGTAATTCAAATTAAAGAGGGTTGGTATGAGATCATATAAAGAAAGGGTTGACCTTCAAGATAGTATCTCAGGTTAGTTAAATTGTTTGACAAACACGTTGGATTTAGATACAGCGGCGATGTGAATGAATGTAACAATGACGATCGATTTGATGGGTTTGCCATCAATTTAGTGCAAGAAGAAGAGGGCGAATGGTTAGCACATTGAAGTTAACGGCTGCATAATTTTTGCCTGCCGGAGAATATTATGAAGGAGCTTAAAATGCGCAAATTAATGTATTGTTTTCTACGTATCATTACGGTTTTGTTATTGTCTTTGGGAATTCAATCGCTTCTTTTAGCTGGAAATCTTCCTGATGGAGGACTTTTCGTTGCGGTAGGTGGTGGTGATAAACATGTTTCGACTATTTTAACGAGTAAAGACGGACTTTCCTGGACACCACAGAAAAGTGGCTTCTTGGGTGTGTTAGCCGGTGTGACGTGGGGAGATAATGAATTTGTAGCAGTTGGGGAAAATGGTCTTATCATAACAAGTCCTGATGGAATAGTTTGGACCAAACAAGAGAGTAACACTAATTCCACATTAGCGCGCATTACTTGGAGTGGTACACAGTATGCAGTACTTGGGTTCGAATCTTTAGATTATCCACCTAATCCGCTTCTTGTTAGTTCAGATGGGAACAACTGGGTTGTGCAAAATAAAAATTATGTTTTACAGGGCATTAAATGGGTGGGGACACAATATCTTCTTGTGGGCAGCAGCATGGAAAACGATACTAATTTCATTTGGAGAAGTTCCGATGGAATAAATTGGATTACTGAACCTGAACAATTTGATAGTGATGCTTTAGAATCCATTGGTTGGAATAATAATGATCAATACATTATTGGCGCAGATACAACGGTATTCGTCAGCGGAGATGCGATAAATTGGAGCGGGGGGTATCCAGTGCCTCCATATGCATTTGGCAGTATTGTTTGGGATGGCGAACGATATATCGCGAGTGCTGAAAATGATTATACAGGGGGTGGAGGTATTCTGATTAGCTCTGATGGAATAAATTGGACTACAGTTTACAATTCCTCATCACTTCTTGCAGGTCTCGCTTGGAACGGTGCACGATATGTGGTTGTCGATGAGGCAGGTGGTATTTCTACTAGTGCTGATGGCGTGAATTGGGCTTTGACGGCGCGTTTTCCTACTCATTTGGAGGACGTTGCTTTCGGACCCACGCACAACTAATAGGAGAGAGGATACTGCTTAAAAACTAGAATCTTCTTTAAAGACATCTATCCGGATGCCTTTTTTATTGTGGCTTTAATCAAATAGAATCATCTGTTAAAATCTGCTCCGTAATAAAAATTATAATGAGATCATGTCTGTGATACCAAACATCTTTAATTTGACTTGCTTCTCGCCCTCTTCAATGGTCATGTGTTGGACTATTGCCATGTGCTTATTCATGCGGACCTCCTATGATCCGATTTTCAAGATGCGCAAGATCTAGGTGTGATTGAATTCAGAGAGGGTTGGTATAAGTCAGGGTATAAGTTGTTAGTCCATGGCTGCCGCTGTAGGCAGGAATTATTCTTTTAGGAGTTGGGCTCGATTTGCCTTTGATGGTGACAAGCAGCTGAGAACTTGTGTCGACAGTAACTTTTGTGGAAGTGGGGGCAACATTTCCTTTTGTGAAATCCTGATAGGTGATGCCATCTTGAATGCAGATTTCAATCTTTTCTCCCTGGGGAATTTGGTTGGCAAGGGTGAGGGTGCAGGATGTTGCAGTTTGATTGTCACAACTGGTCGTTGCATCTAGAGCACTGTTATTGTCGCAAGCGTTGCTTTCTTGCTTTACTGGTGTCGATATTGTCGACGGTATTGGAGCGTTAACGATAAATAAATTTTTCTTACTCATCGTGGAAATTTGGATGGGGGTATCAAAAGAAACGACTATTGAAATTTTTTTACATGTCTGTTGGCTTTCTTATTGTAAACTTTTTAAGTATTCATAAATTTGTTTAGCCAGGCTTGGGCCTATACCCGGAATCTGTGCAATATTCTCTAGGCTAGCATGCATGACATGATCGGCGCTGCCTAAGTGTTTAATCAGCAATTGACGCCTGCTTTTGCCAATGCCTGGAATTTTTTCTAATAAAGAATGCAGGGTGCGTTTTTTGCGTTTAGAACGATGGGCAGTGATGGCAAAGCGGTGGGCTTCGTCACGAATGCGCTCAATTAAATACCGCTCAGCGGTGTGGGTTTTGAGCAGGATGGGATCTTTTACATTGGGGATAAAAAGCCGCTCAGAACTATGTTTGATTTCATTAAAGTTCTCAGTTGATTCTATGGGAACGCTGGAGTTTGGTTTTTTGTCTGATTGGGTTCGGGCTTTTGCAATTGCAGCGATATAAAAATGGCCTTGATTATTATAAGGAATACCAAAATCTTTGCAGGCAGCCATGGCCACAGATAGTTGGCCTTTCCCGCCATCGACAAGTAGCAAATCTGGTAAATCGTTGTCTTTTAAACCTCTTTTAAGTCTTCTGCTGAGGGTTTCATAAAGCATGGCAAAGTCATCCGTGCCTTGAACTGTTTTGATATTATATTTTCGATAACGTGATTTATTTGGTTCACCATTGTTAAAACAAATTTGTGAAGCAACGGCGTCAGTGCCTTGAAAGAGCGAAACATCAAAGCACTCAATCGTTTTTGGTAAAAAAGGTAAGCTCAAGCAATCTTGGAGCGCTTTTAAGGAGGCAGTTTTTCGTTCTTGGTTTTTTAAACGATCCTGTATCGCTGTGTCTGCATTTTTTTGAGCAATCTCAATTAAGGCTTTGGCTTTTCCTCTTGATGGTTTTTTGACATGGATTATTTTATTTTTGCGTTCACTCAAGACAGAAGATAAAAAAGCCTCATTGGCTCCCAGAGAAATAGACGTAAAAATATAGTCAGGCAGCTGATGTGTTTCAGTTTCTTCGTATAATTGGGTTAAAAAACTTAAAACAAGTTCTTCTGTCGGGAATTCTTGATGATCAAAAGAAAAATGATTGGTGCGAAGCAGTCGACCTTGACGAACGTGGATTTGAACAATTTCCAACAACGGTCCTGCGCGGCTGGTGGCAATAATGTCTTCATTAATATATCTACCAGCCTTATTAACAGCTTGATTTGCCATGGAGCTTTGAATAGCTGTTAATTGATCGCGTATTTTAGCGGCATGTTCATAGTTCTCATCTTGCGCAGCTTGCCACATTTGCTGCTGTAGCCGCTTCTCCATTAACGTCGTTTGGCCGAGTAGAAAACAGATAACGTTGTCAACTTCATCTTGGTAGTTATTAATTTCTTGAACGCATGGCGCAGGACATCTTCCAATTTGATATTGGATGCAAGGCTGTTTGCGATGGTCAATAACCTGGTCGTTACATGTTCTTAAATAAAAGTGTTTATTGATGAGATGAAGTGTTTCTCTTAATTCAAAGGCTTTAGGGTAGGGGCCAAAATAGCGAGCGCCATCATTTTTAGCCTGGCGGACAATTTCAAGGCGCGGATAGCGTGCATGTTTTTGTGCATCAGCCGGTGCTTTCTTGGTATTTAATCGCAGTAAGATGAATTTTTTATCATCTTTCAGTAAAATATTGAAACGGGGTTTATGTGTTTGAATGAGAGTTTGCTCTAAAAGCAATGCCTCTGTATTATTGCGTACAACAATGATTTCTATGTCTGCTAAAATATCTTCAAGCCATGCGACGAAAGGACGATTATCTTGTCCTGAAAAGTAACTGCGGACACGGGTTTTTAAGTTAATCGCTTTGCCGATATAAAATATCTTGCCACGGCGATCTTTCATAAGATAGCAGCCCGGTTCCGCGGGGAAATGCTTGGCTCGTTCTACGATGCTATCAAATAATATGGACATTTTAAGAAAGCCTTTGGGGTTTGCGCATTCTTAGAGATTATGCCAAAAAAAAGCGGACTTTTTAAAAAGACCTAAGGAATAAAAAATGTTTGACCCAAAGAAAATAATGGAAATGATGAAAGATGCTTATCAAATGCAGCAGCAAATGCAAGATGAGCTACGTCATAAAAAAGTAGAAGGATCCTCGGGCGGGGGCATGGTGACTGTCATGATGAATGGGCAGTTTGAAATTGAGCAGATCAAAATTGACCCAAGCTTAACGCAAATGAATGATATCCATTTTTTAGAAGATATGGTCCGAGCAGCTGTGAATGATGCAACTAAAAATGCCCGCAATGTCATGGGTGAGCAGATGAAATCGCTGACGAATAAACTTGGAATTTCGTTGTAATTGGCAAAGGCTTAGATTGGATAAAATATGCTGTCTGAAGATCCCATCAAACATTTAGTAGAGCAATTAGCAAAGTTACCTGGCATTGGAGAGCGCACAGCGCTTCGTTTGGTTTTGCATATGTTGTCTTCAGAACGGGACTCTGTGCCAACCCTGGCCGCTGCGTTGATGGAGGCGGCTGAGAGAGTACATGAATGTAGCTGTTGTCATATGCTGACAGCTTTAGATGTTTTATGTAGCACTTGCATCTCTATTTCACGCGATCGTAGCGTGGTTTGTGTGGTCGCGACCGTTCAAGACTTGATGGCATTGGAGGCAACCAATGACTACAAGGGTTTATACCATGTGCTGCATGGTACTTTGGGTCCTATGGAGGGCATTGGACCGAAGGAATTGCGCATTGCCTCTTTTTTATCTCGTATCACTGATTCCAATCGGGAAATAAAAGAGGTTATTATAGCTACACCACCAAATGTGGAAGGAGAGGCAACTGCCCTTTATTTAGCCGGACAGATGTCTGGTTTGAAAGTAAATATAACGCGGATCGCTTCAGGGGTACCTGTTGGTGGAGATTTACAGTTTGCGGATCGGTTGACACTTTCTAGGGCGCTTCATTTGAGGCAGAGGTTTTGATAAGTGAATTCATCTCATTTTGCAGGTCATCAAGAATATCAAATTTTGCAAAGCCAGTGTGATGAACTTGTAAGAGAAGAAGGCATTCGCCTGGTTTTTTTGATTCATAGTACCGGGCAGATTATTGTGGCTTCAGGGAAAACTGAAGGTAAAGATTTAACAGGGCTTGCTGCCCTGTTTGCCGGCAGCATGGCTGGCGCTATTGGAATTTCTAAAATTTTTAAGGAACCAGATTTCTCAACGATGATTTATGAGGGCCCAAAAGAGCAGGTACTCATGTCTGCTATTGCCGAAAAAGGGATTTTAATTATCCATTTTGATCGCGCACGTGCCCTGGGTTGGGTGCGCTTTTTGGTGAAGAAGCGAGTGCACGTTATTGCCGGACAGCTCGAGGCACTTAAGGTGAAATACGCCCAATTAAAATCACCTATGAGCGATGTCTCAGAAGAAGAGATTGATGACTTTAATTTTGGGGGGTTTTAATGTCGTTTGTTGATCATGCAGCTCGAGAAATTAACTGTAAAATCGTTTATTATGGAGCTGGTATGTCTGGAAAGACGACCAATTTGCAGTATATTTATGCGCAAACAAGTCCCTTAGTAAAAGGTGAATTGGTTTCTTTGCCAACAGAAAAAGAAAGAACCATCTATTTTGATTTTTTACCCTTGGCTGTTGGCGAAATTAGGGGGTATCGGATCCGTTTTCACTTGTTTTCTGTCCCGGGTCAGGTATTTTACGATGCTTCCAGGCAAGCTATTTTGAACGGAGTTGACGGAATTGTTTTTGTCGTTGATTCCAGATCAAGGCGCATGGATGCGAATTTGGAATCTTGGGATAATTTGAGTATTAATTTAAATTTGGTGGGTCAAGCGATTGAAAAAATTCCATTAATATTACAGTATAATAAACGTGATTCAAAAAATGTTGTATCTGTTTCGGATTTGGAGAAGTTGTTTAACAAATATAAGTCGCCTTATTTTGAAGCAGTTGCAAAAGATGGAAGAGGCGTATTTGATACTTTGAAAACTGCTGGCAAGCTTGTCTTAAAATCTCTCCGTAATGCGACATGACGTATGATGTGAGTCGATGTCTTTGCGATGATATGTTTTTAGTTGTTTGTGAGTTCTTTGTTAGTGTATAAGGGCAAAATATGAGAAAAATATTTGTATTTGATTGGAAGGCTATTTTTTTTCTGACTATTTTTATGTCGTGCTTAACCAATTTGGTTACTGCCCAAACTCTGGATGATTCCAGCAATTTGAACGATACAAAGATAGAACCTGCAGGTGTTTCTCAACTGTCTGCCCTGACAACGCAGGGTATCTTTTTGAACCGCATTCAGAGCCTAGAGGAACAACTGAGTCAGCTTAAAGCAGAGCTAGTGACGTCAGAAATTAATTTAATGCAGTTGAAAAGCCAATTGGATTTAAGTCAGAATACGGAAGCCAGATTAATCATTCATAGCAAAGATCAGATGGGTCAACAGTATGTTTTGCTTGAAAGTGTTTATTGGGTTGATGGCAAAGAAATCGCCAGACTTGTGAAAGAAGATTCAAAGGTGCCTCTGTATAATAGTTTGATTCCAGAGGGAGAGCATCAGATTCAAGTTGAAAAGCTTTATCAAAGAAAGAGCAGCGGACCTCTTGCTCCTGATCAACAAACATTTCGTTTAAAAAACAGCACGGTTTTGACTATGATTTTAGGAAAGACTTCTCATGTTGAGGTTGTAGCTGTTCAAAAAGATAAACGTTCCGAGGAAAAAATAACGATTCGGTTCGATGTAAAAGTTTTGCCGAATGAAAAACCTGAGAATGTTCCAGTCTCAGTTTTGGAAATGCCTTCTTTGAAAAAGGCAATTTTGGCAAAAGAAACGTATTTGACAATTATGGTACAAGAAAGTTCAAATCCATCGCTCACTCTAGAAAAACAAACAATATTTATTGATAAGCAAAAAGTACCGACGATTAATCCCTCTTTGGTAGCGGGAAATGGGCAGGTCATTTTTGATGCTTTGATGAGTCCTGGTGAACATACTGTCAATTCCGTACTCGAATACAAGGTATCAGGAGAGCTGGCAACTTTGCTGAAAACCAAACAAATTAAATTGAAATTTTTTGACCAGGTTTCTGTCCGGCCAGGCTATAAAACAACGCTTCATTTAAAGGGATACGAAAAAGAAGCAAGTGTGGTCTTGTCTGAAGTAGAATCTAAGGGTTTAACGGAAATAACAGAAGAATTGCTGCGTGAGCAACAATCGACTGTAGAGCCAAAGAAAGTATCCAGCCATGGGTGAGTCTATGAGAAGTTACTTTTATGTGCTTCTTCTTTTGGCTTTTGTTTCATCCGCCAAAGCGGAGGAAATTTCCGCTCGGACATATTATGGCCAAGGGAAAGTATTTTTTGAAGCAGGACAGGACAAAAAGGCAGAAGAGATGCTTGCTTTAGTGCCGATGTCTGACAATATTTATGGCCGAAAAAGTCAATATGTTTTGGCCGCGAGTTACACTAAGCAAGGACAATTCGACAAAGCGCATGATTGTTTTGAGCAAATTATAAAGGCGAAAATACAGTCTATTTCAGATCGCTCTTTAAGGGACTTAGCTGTTTTAGGAAAAGCCCGGCTCTATTATCAAGAGAATAAGATGCGGGAAGCCATTTTGACTTACCAAAAGTTAGGATTGGATTCAGTATATGCTTCTTTGATGCTGTATGAATTAGGGATGACTTACATTCATTATGGTGATTCGATGTACGAGCAGCCATTGCGTGCGAAAAGAGTCTACCAGAGCGCGGCTGGAACACTTGAAGAATTATTCAAGTTAAATAAGCAGGTTTTTCAGGATCCAAGAGTACGCTTGTTGGCAGTGGATCTTTCCATGCGCCTAGAAGAAGGGCCCAAAGCTGCTCTGCTCTATCGTGACATGGTTCATATTCTTATTGTGACTCAACAGAGGCTTCAAGATGAGCTACATCAAGAGAATAAATTGCCAGCCATGCTTCTAGCCAAGCAGGATGATGCTGAAATCCAAAAAACATTCTCTTGGGTTTATAGTCATGGGCAAGTGAAGAAAGTTTTAAATCAGCTGCGTGGTACTTATCAGGCGCAAGAAGAGATAAAAAACGAAAAAAATCACTATGAAGTGTTTTTGCAAATGCTTTTGCGTGATGGAAAAACGATGGCAATCATTGATAAAGCACAACAGCAAATTGTGAATCTCAATAGGCTTGAGCAGCAAGCAAATGCGCTTGAGGTAGAATTGCGGTCTTTATTTTTAAAAACAGTGAAAGAAGCCATTCCTTCGTGGTTAGAGCAAATCAATTGGCTCTTAGCTGGAGCAAATAGTGGTTTGGTGCGTAGCGTGCTTAGAGAACAATATCAGCAAGATGAAAATATTCGACAAATTGAAATGATAAAAGCGAAAGAATTATTAAAAATAAAGAAAGAATCTGAACTGTCTCATGGAGGTTCTCTGTGAGGAAAATTTCACACAAGTTATTGTTTGCTTTTTTGATGGTGTTGGGGACTGCTAGCGCTTGGGCTCAGCCAGCAGAAATGTATGACATTGCCAGGCAACATTTTCAGGAATTTCAAAAAAGATTTCAAGTTAAAAGCAGCGAAGTTACGACGATGAATCGTGACGTTATATCGTTGCGTAAAAAAGTGGTGGCTGATTATTACGATAAAGCTATTAAAGATATTTTACAGCAAAAACAATCGAATGCGGGAAACGTTAAAGACACACTTGAACGCTTTATTAAAAGCTATCCTAATCAAGGGGATTTAACTGCGCACGCTTTACTTGTTTTAGGTGAGCAGTATTTCATTGCGTCGGAAGCAAAATTTTTAGAAAATGACGATTCTGATAATAAAAAACAAGCAGAGTTGCCCAATTTTTCTGAAGCGATTAATATTTATACGAAACTCATTGCGGAGTTTCCTGGTTATCTGTTTATTGATATCGCTTACTATTTGTTGGGCGTTTGCTATTCATATGAAGAACGGTCCAAAGAAGCTCTCCATGTCTGGAATCAGTTAGTTGAACGATTTCCTAAAAGTTTACTAAATGACGAAATTTGGTTTCGCTTAGGAGAGGAAAAGTTTAGCCAGCGCGACTTTAAAGGAGCTGCTGTTCATTATCAAAAGATAACCGATTCAAATTCTAATTTTTATGAAAAAGCACTTTATAAATTGGCTTGGGCTTATTATGTTTTGAACCAATTTGACGAGGCGATTAAAGGTTTTACAAAAGTTTTAGACTTTCAAAATGATCAAACTTTAAAAAACAATCAATTCGTTTCAGTGCTAACTTCTGAGTCCGAGCAATATCTAGCCATTAGTTTTGCAGATAAGAATGAAAATGAGTCTAGGAATCAATTCAGTGAAGAAGCCATTGAGCAAGGGATTGCTAGTTTGGAAATGCTGAAGGCTTACTTTCGTGAAATTGGGCGTCGGCCTTATGAAAGAAATGTGACGATTGCTTTAAGTGAGGTCCTTTTTAAACTTGCGAAATCTAAAGGTGCTGAGCAGGCTCTGCTCTATGCAATTTCGCTTGACCCTTTTCACCCCCAAAATCCTGATCTCAATTACCGTATTGTGAAGTTCTATGATGAAGCCGGCATGCTTGAACAAGCAATGGGGGCTCGTCAAGCCATGTTTGCTCAATATTCGCCTGAGAGTGACTGGAATAAGGCGATGCAAGCAAAAGGACAAAAACAAGTTCTCTTGCATACTCGAAGTTTATTGAATGAAGCGTTATTGAAGCTGGCTTTTTATGAACATGCAAAAGCAAGACAAAAAGCGACAGAAAACAAATCGGCAGAAGCTGTTGCGTTGTTTCAAGCCGCTACCACATCTTACGTGACTTATGTTCAATTGTATCCAGAACAAAATGATATCGATAAAATATTGTTTTTTTTAGGCGAAGCAGCGTTTGATGCACAGTGGTTTGAAGATGCCGGCTATGCTTTTGCTTTGGTTAGGGACTGGCCTTGGCAGACAGAATATCGTCAGAAAGCAGCACTTAATTCTGTTTTTGCTTATCGTCGCAACATCGAAATTCAACAACAAAATAACAACGTGCCGCAATTTGATTTAGCAACGATTCAAACTAAAAATAAAGGCCAATTGGCTCCGCCTCTTTTGCCCGCATTTGAAAAACTAATTGATGCCGTAGACAAACTTGCTTTTACCTATCCAAAAGAAGAAAATCTTGCGAGCTTTTTGTTTGAAAGCGCAGGAATCTACTATAGCTATGGCGATATTAACGAGGCCAATAAGCGTTTTATGAAAATTATTTCGCTTTTCCCTGGCTTGGAAGTAGCAAGGCTGTCTGCTAACCTCATACTGGAAGATAAATTAGCGAATGGTTTATGGGCAGAGGCTGCATCAGAAGCTGCTAAATTTCAGACAGCAAAGATTGGCAATAGCTCTGCTGAGTTTCGCCGTATTGCAGTCAGTGCGCGGTTTAAAGAAGCAGAAAAGAATTACGAGACAGCTAATCTGCTTTTAAAAGAAGGGCAAAGTGAAAAGGCAGAGATCGAATTTGCGCAATCTGCCCAATTGTATTTGGCCTTGCTGCACGATGATCCTAAATCAGAGTTTGCCGATAAAATACTTTTTAACATGGCGATGGCTTTCAGTTTAAGTAAGCAGTCTGACGAGGCTAGCAAAATTTTTGAACGCATATATCGAGAATTTCCTAAGAGTGACTTATCGAAAGAGGCAATGTTAAAAAGCGCAGTTTATTTTGAGCAAAGTTTGCAATTTCATAAAGCTGCAGAAACATACTTGCTTATTAGTTATTCTTATCCACAAAGTGAACAGGCTGGTGATGCACTTCTAAATGCAGCGCTTTTCTTTGAGCTTGATGAAGATCGTAAAAAAGCAGCAAGCGCATTTCATGAATTCCACCAGCGATATCCAAATCGCCCGGAAGCTGG
Organism: Myxococcales bacterium; assembly: GCA_023248595.1. Classification (GTDB taxonomy): domain Bacteria; phylum Myxococcota; class UBA727; order UBA727; family JABDBI01; genus JAHFEG01. Next base: position 23,503 of record JAHFEG010000031.1, read on the forward strand.
CGATGCGTTAATGCGTGCCACCCGTCTTAACGATAAACTGAATGCCTTTAAAGGCCAGGCTCAATTTGCGGGGCTTGAAAAAGATTTTGCTCGTTTCAAAGCTACCAAGATTAATGGGATGACAGGTAAAAAGCAAAGCCAGCAGTTGATCGATAAAACAAAACAGCTAACAGAGTTAAAAAAGAAGTATGAACGTATAGCGCTTCAGTTTAAGGACTCAAAGTGGAGTTTAGCAGCACTTTATCAAATTGGCGCCTTGTATGAGGGGCTCTTTCAGGCTCTGCTTAAAGCTCCATGTCCAAGTGACGTTGCAGCAGTTGATGACTCTGCGTGCGATGAATATAGCAGTATTTTAGAAGACAAAGCATTTGTTCTCGAGGAGAAAGCAGTCAGCGCATTTCTTTTTGTCAAAAACAATTCTGCTAAAGGCATAGGTGAAGATGATGAATGGTCGCTACGCGCAGAAGATGCTTTGCATCGTTTGCGTCCCAGTGAGTACGCCGTGGCAGATAGGCCTTTAATTGTAATGGCTGTTTCAGCGGCCTGCCCTCATTTGGCTGATAACGCTGAAGAAGAATCAGCAGCCTATGCAACATTAAGAAAAAACCCAAGAGATATAACAGCTCGTTTAAGCATTGCTCATCTATATTATCGTCAAAGTAAATATCAAGCTGCTCGCATGATCCTGCAAGATGCACTTGCAATGGATGATAAAAATGCTTGTCTGCATTTATGGTTTGGCCATATTTTAAGTCATCAAAAAGAATGGACGGACGCTATTGCCTCTTATGAAAAAGCAATTGTTTTGGACCCACTTGGATCTCGCGATCTTTATTTATCTTTAGGCAATGCTTATTTTATGAACAAGCAGTATGAAAAGGCAAAAGTGAGTTATGAAAAGGAATTGCAGGCTGATAAAAAAACAGTGCAGGTTTACTTTAATTTAGGTCTTCTATACTTGAATGGCGAATTTCCTCATCTGGAAGCGCTGGCACATCTTACTTTAGCGCAAAATTATTTTGTGAAGTATTTAGACAGTGGACATCCTGATGCAGGTTTGAAAATGCGAGTTGGAGGCTATTTAACAATGCTTCAACAAAAAATTGAAATTGAAAAACAAAAAAAAGCGACTGCTCTTAAAGGGGATGGCAATTGAAAAAATATAATTTTGTGAAGCGATTGATTTTGAGCATATTATTTGGAATTGGGGTGTTTGCAAACCAAGCAAGCTGGGCTATTGCCAAAGAAACAAAAAAAACATTGGTTTTAGATGATGTACTTAAGATTGAAGGGACGGTTGAAAAGCCTGAAGCCTACTTTATTTTGCAGCGCAAAAATTTTGATTCTTTACTTAACGCAGAAACTGCGCCTAAGTTTAATGCAGTAGAACAGATTGTTGATGCAGTAAAAAGTGAGATTTTTAACTAAGTATCTTTATTGTTAGCATTGAAGTCATATATACTGATATTGTTGGATTTTAAAAAATAAATGCACATTCGTGTGCTCTTAAGGAAGGAAAAACAAATGGCAGGGATAGCACAGTTCTTCATTGAAGGTGGTATTTGGATGGCACCCATTGGATTTTTATCCATTTTGGTGTTGGCGGTTGTTGTAGATAGAGCTTATTATTTGCTCGCTGTTTATAGTGATGATGGTGTCGCGTTGATGGGCCAAGTTCGCTCATTGATTCAGGCAAATCAGTTGGAGCAAGCAATCAAAGCCTGCGAGAAGAAACCTGACGGTGCATTGTCTCAGCTTTTTAAAAAAGCGTTGCAAGGCGCAGGTAAAGGAAACGCAGAAGAAATTCAAATGGCGATTGCCGAAGGTACCTCAGACGTGGTGCCGCTGATACAAAAGCGCAGCCATACGCTTGCTGGACTTGCTTCATTGGCAACCTTATTGGGGCTGCTTGGAACTGTGATGGGTTTGATTGAAGCGTTCACTGTGGTTGCGGATGCGCCACCTGACCAAAAATCAGTCTTGCTGACAAAAGCTATTTCTGTAGCGATGAATTGTACAGCTTTTGGTTTGATTGTTTCGATTCCAGCGATGTTTTTTCAACTTTTGGTCAGCGGTTCGGTGAAAAAGATTTTGGACGATGTCGATTCTTATTCTCTCAAACTTGAGAATTTGTTGATATCACGTTTAGATCGCCCATCGGCTGGAGAAAAAAGATGAGGCGTGTCAGAGCAAGAAGACAATCAGAGGAATTAGGAGAACCAGAAATCCTGCCCATGATGAATATTTTTTTCATGTTGGTAATGGTCTTGATGGGGATGTCTGCCTTTTTGCCTCTAGGTGTTATTTCGACGCATGCTCCCCGTCTTGCCAGTGGTAATAGTGTGGCAACAGGAAAGCAGGGGCCTGGCCTGAAAGTGATGCTCTTGAAAACGGGGATCAATATTTCTGTGAAAGGCGCCTTGTTAGCAGGGGATAGCAGTCCTTTGCTGCCTAAAATTTCTTTTGGTGATCGTTTGGTTTATGATTTTGAAGGCCTCAAAGAAAAGCTGACAGAGTTAAAAAAACAATATCCCACAGAAACGAACATAATGATCATGTCGGATCCAGATGTTATTTATGAGGATATTGTTCACACGATGGACGCATCCAGAGAGTCAGTCAATGGCGAAATATTATTTCCAGATGTGGCATTTATTCCGGGCGTTATTCAGTAAAAAGCCTGGATTAGAGAATGATTTATGAGAAGTACAAACCGTTTTAGAATGAGAAAAAGCATTCACTCAGAGTCCGCGCCGCAGCAGGTGTCTCTGACTTCTTTGATGGATGTTATCACTAACATCCTTGTTTATACGATTAAAATTTTTGCAGTCAGCACAATCACAATTCAAGATCCTTCTGTGTTTTTGCCTGTCTCGTCTTCAAGGGAAAATCCAGAAGATACTGTTGTTGTCATGATTACTGGGAAAGTAAGAAAAGAGGTAGAAGACAATAAAGAAATTTTTGTGGAAGAGATGCCCACAATTATGGTTGATGACAAAGTCATCCAAAAAGTGGACTCGAAAACCTATCGCGTTCCAGCAAATGCTAAGCAGCGTGGCTATATCATTACATCGTTAAAACAAGAATTGCTCCATATTAGAAAAGAGCAAGAGACAACCGCTAAACTAACTGACGGTGAGGGCTTTAATGGACGCGTTGTGATTGTTGCAGACAAGAATACGCCTTATCGTCTTTTGGCGGATGTGTTGGTAACTTGTGGTGAAGCTGGATTTGGTCATTTCAAATTTGCTATTGTGAAGCGAGAGGCATAAAGATGCAAAAAAATCGTTTCAACAGCAATGCTGTCTTCATGAATTTTAAAAAACTAGTGGCGATTGATAAAGTTTTTATTATCACACTAATGTCGTCAATCCTTCTGCATCTTCTCTTATTGATTTTGGTGCTCAACGTTAAATTGCCTCCGCCAGTATCTGAGGCAGAATATGCTGATTGGGTTAGCCGTATTGCAGAGCCAAACCGTGAAGCGGTTCTTGCTCCTTTAGAAGATGAAATGCCTTTACTAGATGGCGATGTAAGCGCTGATGGGTCGACGGAAACAGCAGGTAAAGGGATAGCGAAAAAACAAGAGGGCTCCAGCGGCGGTAAGGGCGGCGGTGTTCCTGCCGGCGTTT
>JAHFEG010000051.1 GCA_023248595.1 Myxococcales bacterium
ATGGATTCGGAAAATATGAGATAGAGCTGTTCATTCATGGTGACTTAATTGTTTTTTATTTCAAGAACTTAAGTCAATTGAACAGCTCTACTTTTTTTATCCCTTACACGAGACTCGCGTCATGAGAAAGGGAATATTGGCCATCGTAGTGCTAACTACGCTAGCCGCGGTAAGCGGGTGTGGTGAAGAAAAAAGCAAAAGTCCCGGTGTGAGAGAGATGGATGAGCGAGAACTTATGTCGGTGACGGACGTTGAAAAATCACAGCAAATTCAATGTGAGACAAATCCGATCTACATAATACCATGTCCTTTTTATTAAAAACTGTGACTACATGATAGCAACAACAAGTTTAGGAGCAAAAACGCATCGCATTTGGCAATTTTTCCTGGAATCTGCATTGCCATCACCGTGCTTGGCTTTAATTTTCTAGGCGATGAATTGCCCTTTAAACAAAACTTCGGCTATGCTGAAAAAGAAAGAACTTACCTTTTTAGGCTATCGTTTTAAGGGTGCTGCCGCCATGGTGGAAGTGGTGCCCTAGTCGACATCTAAAAGCCTGGCACGTGTGACTTCGCTTTTAGAATAACAGTTGGGGGATATCATGAGAAAGGGAATATTGATCTTATTGGTGATGTTGGGGTGCTCGGTTTTGAATGGATGCGCCGACAACAGCGGCGTACGTAGTTTGGACCAGGTTCCCGGAAAGGAGGTGCTTTCAGACCCACCTGCGGGATCACATAAGCCTAACGGTGATTGGGAAAAATCTTGTAAGCTATCCAGGTGGGATCGTGTTGTCAATGAATCCATATTTTATGATGCCTGCCGAATAACTGTTGAATGCCCTAAAAATTCCAAGGGAGAAACGGTGCATATGTATGCATACGAGTGCAATACGTGCCCCGATGTTAACTACAATGGGGACCATTTAACCTTGCACATATACGAGACGCCAGAAAAGTGTAACTAACCTGAGTTAAGGGGATAAATATTAAGCCTCAAATCCTGACTCTGCAGAAAAATTTTTCAGTTGTTCCCATACCTCGCTGGTTACAATTAGATCAATTCGATTACCCCGAACATCGTAAGAAACATGCTGGTACAGGTTTGACAAAACAGGTGCTGTTTGAAAAAAGGTCATCTGCATTTCTCCAATATAATTGTTTCGGATCAATCAGGACCTTAAAAAAAAGCAAATGGCAAATCATAAAACTATTCTTTTGACACGAATCGCTTGCCTTTGTTTGCTGGCTTTTTTTCTAATTGGCAGTTATGCCTTAAGTCGTCCCGCGATTGATTCACTTTTTTTAAAACATCACTCCGCCGATGAACTTCCCTATGTTTGGTTAATGGCTGCTGTCTGTGCAGCTTTTGTAATTACGATTTACAATCGTTTTAACACACGCTACCCCCTCCTTAAAATATTTGGTATTTCAGCTATATTAAGCGGACTTATTCTTGCGCTTTGCCTCGTGGGATATCGATTTGAAATTCCAGGTGTCGTTTATGGTCTATATCTCTGGAAAGAAATTTATATCGTCTTACTCGTTGAAATTTTCTGGAGCTTTGCCGATGTCACCTTCAATATAAAAACGGCACGTTGGACCTATGGTGTTTTGTTGGGTACAGGATCTGCGGGCGGATTTATTGGCAACATGTTGGTTGGCCAACTCGCTAAATCTGTGGGAACAGCGAACGGATTATGGTGGGTCGTTCCCATTTTGTTTATTTGCTGGTTTATTAGCGCCGTCTTTATGTCTTTAACCCCTGACCCAAGTGCTAAAAAAGACATTCACAAAAAGATACCAAAATGGGCACACAGCATCGAAATTGTTCAAAAAAGCACCTACCTTTTTCCTCTGCTATTGCTGGTCTGTATTGTACAAATTTGCATCTCTTTAATTGATTATCAATTTAATGTCACGCTCGTTGGCAACTATCCAGACACCGATATGCGCACAGATATTATGGGTAGGGCTTATGCTGGCATCGATCTAATAGCTGTTAGTTTACAACTGTTAAGTGGTCCTATTTTGCGCATCTTTGGTGTCGCAAAAACGCTTTTGAGTATTCCTTTGATACTAGGCGGTGTTGCTTGCGCTTTCTTACTGGTTCCACGATTTGGGATGATGCTTGCCATCAAAATTGCGAGTAAGTGTTTTGATTATTCACTTTTTCGCGCTTCCAAAGAAATTCTTTATATTCCTCTAAAACATGATGAAAAAATTCAAGGTAAAGCCCTCATTGATATTTTGATTTATCGTATAGCCAAAGGCATATCTTCTCTTATTTTAATTGGATTGGTTTATGCTGGTGCCACCTCGTTAGCCATGCATTTAACCATTTGTTTATTGGTGGCCTGGACTGGTTTAACTTACGTGATTGTTAAACGTTACCGCTCATTAGTCAGTATAGAAGAAGAGTTTGCTGGCGTAGCAAATAAGTAGAATTAGTTCTACAATATGCAAATGCCAATAAAATCTTCAGAAATTGCCGCTAATATTGTCATTTCAGGTGCAACCGGGCTTATTGGAACTGCTTTATGTCAACACCTGAAAGAGAAAGGGTATCATGTTAGACAATTGGTCAGGCATCGACCACGAAGCGATTCACGGCAAGAAATTTATTGGAACCCCGATTCACATTTCATCGAAACTGCTGCCTTGGAAAACACCGATGTTCTCATCAATCTATCAGGGGAAAATATTGGGAATCACCGCTGGTCTTCATCACAAAGAAAAGCAATTCTAGAAAGCCGCGTAAAAAGCACCAAGCTCATTAGTCATGCTTTAGCACGCTTAAAGACCCCCCCTCGCCTTTTGATTAATGCTTCAGCTCTTGGATTTTATGGAGATAGAGGTGATGAAGAAATTGATGAAAATAGTAAACCAGGCTTGGGCTTTTTAGCAGAGGTGTGTCGCCAATGGGAAAATGCCACTGCAGAAGCGAAGCAAGCCGGGATCTCTGTCATCCATCTGCGCAGCGGCATGGTACTCGATACACAGGGAGGTGCTTTAAAGAAAATCCTGCCGTGGTACAAAGCAGGCCTTGGCGGCGTTATTGGTTCTGGCAATCAATCGATGAGCTGGATTAGCATAACAGATGCCGTGCTTGCCATCGAGCATCTGATCTCCATCCCCAATTTGGAGGGACCAGTGAACCTGGTTTCTCCCAACCCTGTTACTAACAAAATATTTTGTCAGACTTTAGCAAAAATACTTCATCGTCCTTGCGCTATCCATATTTCTCCTTTGACCATCCGTCTTTTATTTGGACAAATGGGTGAAGAATTATTTCTCCACAGTTGCAAAGCATTTCCAAGTCAATTAATGCAAAGCGGCTATGTATTTCAGCATACGCATCTGGAAGAAGCATTACGTTCCCTGCTTTCTTCGGCTTAACATTATATTTTCAAAGGAGAAATGATGCCTAAAATTTTATCAACAGGCGCATTAAGACGCGAATATAATAGTGGTCAATTGCTAGAAGCTGACATGAATAGTGATCCTTTTGAACAGTTTAAAATCTGGCTTCAAGAAGCGATAGCCTATCCTGTTCACTCGCCTGACGCCGTGACAATTGCGACTGTCACACCTGAGGGCACACCCGATGCCCGCATTGTCTTGCTCAAAGATCTCGATCAATCTAGCCTGACTTTTTTCACGAATTATGAAAGCCCTACTGGTCAGCAATTAAAAAAGAATCCTCATGCTGCTTGCGTTTTTTGGTGGCCAGAACAAGAAAGACAGATTCGCATCAGAGGTTTTGTTGAACCAGTCACAAAACAAACTTCTGATGACTATTTTAAAAGTAGACCTAGAGGTTCTCAGCTTGCAGCACACGCTTCTTCGCAAAGCGAAGTAATCTTGAGTCGTGACTGGCTTGACCAACAATTAGCAAACGTCAGTAAATCCTTCGAAAATAAAGATGTCGCCAGACCTCCTCACTGGGGTGGTTACCGCATTGCTCCTCACACTTTTGAATTCTGGCAAGGCCGCGCCAACCGACTCCACGATCGTTTAAGATACCGCCTTGAAGAAGACAAAGTTTGGATTTTGGAACGCTTAGCGCCATGACCAAAGTAATACGGCACAAATAAAAATGCCTCCGCTCATACATTACATACAAGCGAAGACATCATGTCACAGTGATCAATAAGCCGGGTTTTGTCCATGTATTGGATTACTCAAATACAACGGGTGGCCATTCGTCTAGGAGTGTCGTTACCAACACCCTCAAGCGGTCTCATTAGAAATCCTGCACCAAAGACACGTGATGGATCAATAAAGACCCAACGGATTTCACCATGACCTTGCACTAGGTGGGGTTTACCCTGCCATGCTTGTTTCCAAACATGCGGTGCGCTCTTACCGCACCATTTCAACCTTGCCTGCCTCTTAGTCGTTAAAACTAAAAAACTGGCGGAATATTTTCTGTGGCACTTTCCTTCAAGTCACCTTGACCGGCCGTTAGCCGGCACCATTGCCTATTAGTGCCCGGACTTTCCTCTCGCGATTTTATTTTACTAAAATCACCAGCGTCCACCTCTCACACTGTAACGCACGGAGCCTAGCGGCAATTTCCCATAAAGAAAGGGGGGACCTTAAAACTTACTTTGTTTGAGCTGCTTGATAAAATGCTGCTATTTTGGCATCCGGCGCACGCACATAGGCAGGCGTCAGCGAAAATACTTCATCTAAATTTTCGCCTGCTGAAACATTCGCTAATCGTTGCTGTAACATGAACAACATTCCTTGCGCTAAAACCCCTGGCTGTTCAAAATAATCTGGATTGTCTTGCAACGTATAAAAACCGCCCATTTTTTCTGTTAGGGCAAGTTTTTCAATATCTGTCGTTGACAAAACACAGGGTTCAGCAAGTGGAACAATTTGCAGCTTTCCATTTTCTTGAACTCGCTTGATATGCCGCGCATAAAATTCACCTCGCCGAGCATCTAAAAATGCCATCCCTTCTGCTAATGGCAAATCTGGTGCAGCAGCAATGGCTGATAACGTGCAAACACCCACCAAGGGAATTTGCAGAGCCATGCCAATCCCTTTGGCATGGGCAATCGCAACGCGAACACCGACAAATGATCCAGGCCCCTGCCCGACGGCAACACCGCTTAGCTGCTGAATTTCTAGTGCCGCTTCATTTAAGCAAGTCTGAATTGCTCCAGCTAACTTTTCGCCGTGCTTAAGACTCTCATTTAAATAGATTGCTGCTACAATTTTCTCATGACGAGCAATTGCCACCATCGCTCTTGGACAAGCAGTATCTAAAAGTAGCCAACTCATATAAAACAACTCTCAAAAAGCCTTTGCGGCTATAACAAAATTATGTAAGCTCTTCTCTTACTATAATATCAGCCAATTCGAAAGGAAGACTTCACATGGCACAAAACGTTATAATGGTTACTGATCAAAACTTTGAATCCGAAGTTGGTGCTTCAACAAAACCATATTTGCTCGATTTCTGGGCAACTTGGTGTGGCCCTTGTTTAGCAATTGCTCCTCATCTTGAAGCGTTAGCGACTGAATATGCTGAACAAATTAAAGTTGGAAAACTTGATATTGATCAAAATAACGCAATAGCCAGCCAGTTCGGCATTCGCTCAATCCCCACGTTGATTTTATTTAAGAATGGACAAGCCGTTGATCAAGTTATTGGGGGTGTATCCAAAGCCAAATTAGAAGAGATGATTAAACGTCATTTATAAAATAGCCTGCCCGAATATTTATTAATTTTAATTATTTTTATTGATATGCATAATTTAATCGCATTTATTATTTTTTATATTTTTAGTTTATCTTTAACACCAAAAGCCGATGCTGCGGCCTGTTGCACATCGGCAACCGCTTTTGGCACAGGCAGGCTTTTAGCTTGGGAGACTTTTGCCCTTGGCCTGAACACTGCTTTTTTAAATCAGCTAAGCGACTTCGACGATGAAACAAACGTATGGGTATGGGACGAATCTGAAGATATACACCGACAATGGTCTTTAGAAATCTGGGGCATCGTCGATATTGGCAAACAGATTTCCGCATTTGCTTCTATTCCTCTGGTCATGCCCACAATTATTCAGCCTGGAATTTTTGAATATGGTTATGGATTTGGCGATATAAAGTCAGGTTTGCGTTATCAAGCTATTCGTGTTGGAGAATATCAAGAGTTGCCAGCAATTGCTTTGTTAGGCGCTCTCATTTTTCCCACTGCGACAGGGCCAGGGAAACCCAAAGCAAGCGACGTGACTGGACGGGGTATATGGGCGTTCGCTTTAGGAACCAGCATCGAGAAAACATGGATGCCTTGGTACACGCAACTAAATATTGGTGCCACGGTTCCCTTTAAAAGCATTTTTGATCCAACATCATCTTCGTTTGGCCCCAGCGCACAGATTGGTCTTGCCGGTGGTATTGAATTGCTGCAAAATATTGTACTCAGCCTCATCGGACAATGGAATTATGAAGGTGATTTGTATGGACATAAAACCAGCGCTATTTTAGCAGCATCATGGAGATTTCATCCGCATTTTACTTTGCAATCCTCCTTGTCTGCTGATATTGTCCTCGAGCCCATTAGTTATGGACTACCTGGAAATATTGGGTTTAATATAGGAATTCGTTATGGCTACTTTTAAAACGATTCATTCAATTTTTGCTTTTGTTTTTATGTTCGTACTGCTGCCCGCTTGTCAAAGTTTTCAACAGGTTCCTATCAATATTGTCCAAGACACGAAATTTGATTTCGAGCTTAAGACACTCGACAATCAACCCTACCTTTTTAAAGATATCATTCAAAATCATGAAGCAACTGTTTTAATATGGTGGGCTACTCAGTGTCCTTGTGTTGAGCGTTTTCAAGAGCGCATCCATTCTTTAAAAGAACAATATTCAAACAAAAAAGTAGCCTTCATTGCTGTTGCAAGTAACGCAGACGATGATTTCAGCCGCATTCAAGAAGTTGCACAAAAACGCCAATTCAAATTACCAATTGTCCTCGATCTGCATGCTCGCTTGGCCAATTTATTAA
>JAHFEG010000032.1 GCA_023248595.1 Myxococcales bacterium
ACTGCCGGCCCCTTCTCTTAAGTTTCTTTCTTCTCTCTTTTTCCGACGAACGACCTCTTTTGCCAAGGCCAGGTACGCCTGTGCTCCTCTGGAGACAACATCATACAACATAACGGGTTTTGCGTGACTGGGGGCTTCTGACAAGCGAACATTGCGAGGTATAACGGTATCGTAAACTGTTTCTGGAAAATGCTGCCTGGCTTCAACGACGACTTGACGGCAAAGATTGTTTCGAGGATCAAACATCGTCAGTAAAATCCCCTCTATTTTGAGAGCCGCGTTCAAAGAGGCCTGAACCAACTGAATCGTTTCCAATAAATGTGACAACCCCTCCAGCGCATAATACTCGCACTGCAGCGGGATCAAAACACCAGTGGCCGCCGTCAATGCGTTGACAGTTAAAAGACCTATCGTGGGAGGACAGTCCAAAATAATGAAGTCATACTGGCTTCTTAATGGTTCCAGGGCTCGCTTTAAATGTGTTTCTCTCGCAAAAGTTCCCACCAATTCCACTTCTGCTCCAGTCAGCTGCGTATTGGAGGGGACAATTTTTAAACCCGGCACGTCTGTTTGCCGCGCCACCGCATTAATATCGATTTTATCAATTAATACATGGTAGATTGTGTTTTCATTGCTTGCTGGCATAATCCCCAGACCGCTTCCAGCGTTCCCCTGAGGATCCATGTCTATCAACAGAACCCGCTGCCCCTGGGCAGCAAGCGATGCCGCCAGATTAACAGACGTCGTAGTTTTTCCCACTCCACCCTTTTGATTGGCGACGGCAATAATTTGGCTCACTTCTTCCTCCGGCTTTTTCTTAATTTTGAGACTGCACTAATCCTGATTTTCTAGCAAGCAAGTATTCTTTTTTTTGTTCCACGTGGAACAATTTTTTAAACAATTTCAGCCTTTTTAAGCAGAACCACTTTTCGAGGCTCAATTCTTGGCCACTGGTAAACAAATTCTTTCTCTTTTACCAATTTAAACCTGCCATACTCTTCTGCTTTCTCTCTCGGCCCAGTTAACCATAACGCCAGCTTTCCGTTGACAGCAAGAGCCCTGCTCGCCAATTGTAGCGTAAACAACGAAAAGGTTGCACGAGAAATTCCAAATTGAACATCCCTTAATCCCTCGACGCGCAACTGTTTAATTTCTAAATTTTTTAAACCCATTTCCCGCGATGCTTCTCTTAGAAATGAACACTTCTTGCGAGACGCCTCTACGAGCGTTACGCCCGTATTGGGCCACAAAACGGCTGCGATCAGACCAGGAAATCCCGCACCGCTACCAAAATCGGAAACCGCTTTCGGCGTCCGCAGAAACGATAAACCTAATATGCAATCCAGGTAATGATGAAACACTATATTGTCAACGCCTCGAACTGTCGACAAATTGTGTACATCCTGCCATTTTAATAATAAATTAAAATGCTTGCGTAACATTTCAAGCTGTGCGCCTGTTATTGTTAGATCTTGGTCGTAAAGCACCGACGTAAGGTGATCTTCAAATTGGATTTTTGTCTCCATTGCTCTTTTGCCTTTTTTTAGAGTCAAGTATCGAAAAGTGTAACTATGCCAAACGCAGCTCTATCCCACTTTCTATTAAAGCACAAAACACAACAGTATTAAAAAATTGTTTTCCACAAGACAAATCAGTCCAATCAAAAAAATAAAAACAGCGCAAGGGCTGTGGAAAACTCTAAAAATTAAAACAAAAAACTCCAATTTATTTAGAAGTTTTCCACAGGAAAAAATTAACACTTCCCGCAGAGATTTCCTCTAAAAAGTTTCCCACAGCCACCTGTGGGAAAGCTGTGGAAAAAGAGGTTTTTATTGTGGATAAATAAGTTTTCCACAATTTATCCACAGGTTTTCCACAGAGATTCCCACAAGGAAATACCGTGTAACGTGCTAATTTTTATAAATTATTTTGGTTTTCCACACTTTCCACAGGCCTGATGATGATGATGAGTTTAATTAATTACTTTTTATTCATAAAGAGATTTATTTTTCAAAGAACTTTCATAAAAAGACTTGCAGCGTTTTTTACATCAAGATACTCAACTAATGCAAATAAAGGTGAATTGAATGAAATTAGGGAGTCCGCTTATGGAATTGCGTATAACAGTATCAGAGCTAATACGCGCTCTTACAACCCTCCAAGGAGTTGTTCAGCGCAAGAACACTATGCCTATCTTGTCGAACGTGCTTTTAGAGGCCGCTGTGGACTCTGTTGGCGTTCAACAGCTTACGTTGAGTGCTACCGATTTAGATATAGGTGTTCGTATGACCAAAGCCTGTGAATTATTAGAAACAGGCTCAATTACGGTATCTGCGCGCGCCTTACTCGATATTGTAAAAATGTTACCAGGTCCTCAGGTTACTTTGAAAAGTTTACCAAACGAGCACTTGAACATTAAAAGCGGCAAAACAAATGCTCGTTTAATGGCGCTTTCAGCGGAAGAATTTCCCCGCTTATTGGACATAAAAGGAACTCTCTTTACTCAAATAGAAACCAACCTGTTCGTATCATTGATTCATAAAACGCTTTACTCGACAAGTATAGACGAGAATCGATACAATTTAACCGGAGTTTATTTGGAACCTCAACAAGGTAATTCAAATAAAACTATTTTTGTCTCAACTGATGGTCATCGTTTAAGTCGCATAGAAACAATGCTATCAAAAGAACCTCTTCAATTTGAGCAGCCTATTATACTTCCCCGTAAAGGTTTGGTTGAGATGCTTCGTGTTTTAGAAAGTGTTCAAGCCTCAGAAAATTCCAAGTTCAATTTTGGTGTTTCTGGGAATCAGGCTATTGTTTGTGTTGATAATACTATTTTGACTATGCGATTGATTGATGGAAAATTTCCTGATTATCAACAGGTAATTCCAAAATTATCTGATAAAATCATGAGAGCTTCTCGCTCAGATTTTTTAACAAGTCTTCGTCGAGTTTCTGTGTTATCAAGCGATAAAACACAAAGTGTAAAATTAAAATTACGGAAAGACGAGTTGACAGTTTCATGTGTTAATCCTGAGGCTGGCGAAGTTTCTGACGACGTTATAATTGAATATAATGGTCCAGATATCGAAATTGGTTTTAATGCGCGCTACATTATAGATGCTTTATCATCGTTAAGCGACAGCAATGTCATGATGAAATTTACAGATCCATTATCACCTGCTCTTTTAACGGGCGCTAATGAAGAAAATCATCTTTGTGTCATTATGCCGATGCGAATGTAGTCATGTTTGGCTCAAAACTAATTGATTCTCCTTTTTTAACAGCGTTAGCGCAAGGCCCTATTGTCTTTGATGGGGCCACCGGGACCATGCTTTATGAGCGCGGTGTTTATTTTGATCATTCGTTTGAAGAACTTTGTTTAACACAACCAGCTTTGGTCGCAGAAGTACATCGCAGTTACGTCGATATAGGCGTTGATGTTATTAAAACCAATACTTATGGCGCCAATAAAATTGTTTTAAAAAATTTTAATCTTGAAGAAAAAACACGTGAAATCTGTCAGGCAGCTGTTTCAATTGCAAAAAATGTTTCTAAAAAAGATGTGTTTGTCGCGGGCTCTATAGGCCCTACGAGACTTTTTCCAAAAGATTTATTAAGATCTTCGACGCGCAGAAATGCTTTTGATGCTTTTCGGGAAGTCGCCTTAATTTTATATGAATTAGGCGTTGATGTTTTATTGTTTGAAACTTTTCGTTATCTTGGCGAGCTAGAAATAGCCATTGAGGCTGCGTATGGTCTTAAAATTCCAATTATTGCGCAAGTTGCATTCGATGATAACTTGCAAAGTGGAGATGGTGCAAGGCCACTAGAAGCCGCCGAACGTTTATGTCAAATAGGCGTCGATGCTGTTGGTGCTAACTGTCTTTTGGGTCCCGAACGCATTCAGGCCGTGGCTGAAGAGATGCTTCAGTGTAATAAACCTGTCATTATTCAACCAAATGTAGGATTTCCTCGTCTAATTGAAGGGAGATCTATCTATCAAGCATCTGCAGAGACATTTGGTGTTTGTGCACGTCGTGCTTTTAAATTAGGTGTACGGGGATATGGTGGATGCTGTGGTACAAACCCGGATTATATAAGAAGAGTTATTGCCGCTGCGCGTATGATGGGTCGTCAGGATAAAAAAAATAATTTAGAAAAAAGAAAGATAGAAATAAATACAGAAAAAACTGTTAAGAAAGAACAGGCAAGCCGGTCACTGCTTGCAAAAAAGTTAGCAGAGAAAAAAATAATTGTTTCTATTGAAATTTTACCACCCATCGGCATCAGTTTTGATAAATCATTAGAACAGCTTCGAAAAATTGAGGAAGCCGGAATTCCTTTTGTAAATATTCCTGATGGACCAAGGGCGACAGTTAGAATGTCTAATTTAGCCTTTTGTAAAATGGTGAGAGAACAGACAAAACTTGAGCCTATTATGCATGTCTGTGGGAGAGATAAAAATCTTTTAGCGCTGCAGGGAACTCTGTTAGGCGCGCAGGCTTTAGGAATTATTAATACTGTTATTGTAACCGGAGATCCCCCAAAAATAGGGGATTACCCTGACGCCACAGCCGTTTTTGATTTAAATAGTATTGGTATTTTATCCATGGCGAATTGTTTGAATCAAGGATTAGACCCTGGTGGCAAATCAATGAAAGAAGCGACTTCCTTGGTATTACTTACCGGAGCAGAACCCCATGCTCCTAATTTTCAAAGAGAGATAGATAGATTAAAAGAGAAAGTGGATGCAGGCGCTGAAGCGGTGATGACGCAGCCTGTGTATGACCCTTGCATTTTTGATAAATTTTTAGATGCAATTAATTTTTTAAATATCCCAGTTATTATGGGAATTTTACCTTTATCCTCAATGAAGAATGCTTTATTTTTGCATCAAAATGTTCCCGGTATGCAAATACCTGAATACGTTTTAAAAAAAATGAAGGAGGCAAAAGATTCCCATGAAGCAGAAGAAATGGGAATATCTATTGCTGTTCTAGCTATTGAAAAAGCCAGAGAAAGAATTGGCGGTGTTTATCTAATGCCTTCAATGGGAAAAATTAATGGTTGTATTGAAGTGGTAAAAAGAGCAGGACTAATTTCTTCATAAGGTTGTTTACCATAATAGTACTATTGCTAATTTTATAATTTAATTGGCGGGAGAATTTAGATTGAAGCGACGAGGAAAGCCAAATATGAAAAATAAAATAATGAAACAAATTTTATGGATTATTATTTTTTTTGTTATCGGATATTGTTTTTTTTATTGGATACCAGGTTCGATTGAAAAAAATGACAAATTGAATCAGCATACAAATATTTGGCAAAAATTTAAAAAAAGACTCTTGGATGAAGATCTACCAATTAGGAATTTAAATTCTGGTGAAATTGATATGAGCGATATTGGTTCTAAATCTTTTATTGGAAAAGATGTGCCATATCGTATTGAGAAAAGCCAAGAAGGTTATTCAAAAGATGCACGAAAAGAACTTGATTCAATTTTAGAAAAGACAGAGTAAACTAAAGTAGGGGAGATTGATGAACTGTTGGGTCGTATTTTTTTTAAGCATGCTGACGAGTCATCTTTGCCTTTCTCAAAACAATGCCGAAAAATGTGAAAAAAATTCTTGGCAAAACAAATACAAATCTCTATTGGCAGACAAAGCTGCAGAATTTTCTCATATCGATGTTTGCCATGTAGTAGCATATTTTAGAGGAGAAGACGAAAGTTTTTGTTTAAAGGCAGAAAACCTCATCTTATCAAAAGCTGCCGCCAAAGGCCTGGGCGCAGCAGTAAGAGCATCGTATTTAGATGAAAGTGACTATGCCGTGGTGGCGGCTCTGGCCGCAGGTTATTGTGGCAGTAAATTTTCAGAGACTCTAAGCGAGTCTTCACATGGTTTGATATCGCTATTAATGTTTGCAGCAGGCGTAAATGTTTTTTCACAAAAAATGCAATCAAAAGAAATTTTTTCTGAAAACACCACGC
This sequence comes from Myxococcales bacterium, assembly GCA_023248595.1. Classification (GTDB taxonomy): domain Bacteria; phylum Myxococcota; class UBA727; order UBA727; family JABDBI01; genus JAHFEG01. Next base: position 5,996 of record JAHFEG010000032.1, read on the forward strand.
GGGTTGACCAAAAAGAGGCCTACATGCATTTTGAAGAAGGATTTATGAATCCATTATTTTTTAAAATTTTAAGAATAGGTTCCATAATAGCTCTTGAGAAAAGAGTAGAAAATTTTTTATTTTCAATGACCAACAGGCTTGGAATTAATGCTTTTTTCCAGGCAAACAGCGGACTTTTTCCTTCAAAAAAAATGAGTGCTTTTGTAAAATTGGCAACAACGGGAACCTCTAAAGTAGGTAGCGCTCTTTTAATTTTTATAACATCGATAAGCGTCAATTTGCTGATTGATCAATTCTTTATTAACTCTGAAAAAAAAGGTTTTTCTGGAATGAAAAAGGCTGGTCAAGATTTGATAACTACTTTTTCAACAAGCGTCTTTCAGGGCTTCGTTGTTCCTGTGATTTTGATTTTAGCTCCGCCTTCTCTTGTTTTTGTCAGCCAGCTAATTTCCAACCGGAAGCAAGCTTTCTAATAATTTGTTTTTATCTAATTTGGTAATCCAAATTTCGTGGTCATCTTTTCCATAGACAACCCATACGTAATTATAATCATGAATAAAACCGCAAGGAAAAACAACTTTTACCGGTTTCCAATATGGCCTGTATTCAAATCCGTTATAGAAACGGTCTCCAACAATGGGAATTTTGCTTGTGCGCGTAATTGTAAATGGAGGAGCGGCCTCGTAAGTGTAAGCTCCCATAAAATAGTGCCAAATTTTTTTTTGATTTGAATGCAGTGTTTGCATTTCAACAGAAGAATGGAAAAAAGATAAATATTCATTTCCTATTTTTAAACCAGGTGTTCCTCCTCGGGGTATACCCCATTCCCACGATGTGAAATTATTTTGAGTTGAGAAAACAACGTCGCAGGAACCGCTCTTGTCGAGCCTTGGCTGTAAAATTTTGTGCGGAGAGATACTATATGCGAGCAATAAGTTTCCCTCATAATCAAAAGGAACCCAGTTTTTTTCTCTTAAATTTTTATTTTCGCCTTCAAATTGAGAAAGACACTCAGGCTCTTTTATAGAAAAATAACCATTATCGTTTATTAGTTCAGCGACGTAAACTCTAAATCCACCTTTGCTTATTTTAACATCTTCATTGTCGCTATAAATTATGTAGAGTCGGTCATTTACTGTTAGTAAACGGGCATCTTCCGCTCTGAGAGGAGCGCGGGATGATTGTGGCCTTGGATTTAAAAATTGAGGTTTTCCTGTTGGATTAAAATTTTCATCCAGCCAAACAAGGCCAATATGAGAAGTAAAAGAATCCTTTGCGTTTGGAATATGGCGAATGCTCATCAACAGTGAATTTTTCCAGCGCACGATAGAGGGGTTAAAAGCATAGGGGTAACCAGGAATGTCAATTTGCTTATTTTCAATAACGATATCTTGCTCAAAAAATTTTTCTAAATCAAGCATTTCAGCTGAAAGATAAGAGGAAATAAAAAAAAGCAAAGCAAGTGAAAGGTAGTAAAAATTCCGAGCAATTGACATTCGGTTACCTCCAACCAATGAATTATCATTTCAGGTTTATCGGGATTTTTTAGTTTAAGATGTCAACTTGAAACGATTATTTTACAGGGATAAGGCTGTCGTAAAGTTTGTTTTTATCAAGTTTGGTAACCCAAATTTCATGATCTTGTCTTCCATAAAAAACCCAAACGTGTTGATCATCCACAAGAAATCCTCCAGGAAAAACAACGCGTACCGGCTTCCAGGTTTGATGGGCGGGTCCGTGATAAAAATTGTCGCCGACAATTGGATGTGGACTTATTTTAGAGAGAGCAAAGGGTGGCGCTGGGGAGAAAGTGTATGCTCCCATAAAGTAATGCTGAATTTTCTTACCGTCGGAATGAACCGTTTTCATGTCTTTAGAGGAGTGGAAGAAGGCAAGATATTCGCCATTGTCTAAAATAGCTGGAGTGCCTCCTCGAAGAGTTCCCCAATCCCAAGAAATTTTTGCTTGTGATTTAGAAACCGTCTCGCAATTTCCTGTTTGAAGATTGGGTTGGAAAATCAAATGTGGATTAATGCTATAAGCCAGCAATAATTGCTTTTGGTATTCTAGAGGAACCCAGTTTTTTTGCCAGCGCTGCTCGCTTTCACCTTCAAAATTGATCAGACAAACGGGTTTTGTCGCGGAGAAATGCTGACCATCAAATATTAATTCAACAACGAACATGCGGCGAATTTCTTTTTTCGGTAAGTTTTCAATAAAATTACTGTAAACCATAAAAAGATGTCCATCGATGGTTATGAGTCGTGGATCTTGTTGCCTGGTCGCGACAGTGGGATCGCTGTAGTCAATATGGATAAGCTGCGGCTTACCAATAGGATTAAAATTAGAATCCAGAAAAATGAGACCAATTTCATTTGTATAAGAGCGATTTTCGGTGTCGCGTACGCGAAAACTCATTAAAAATGAAAGTGCGTTGCTTCCAGTAATACTAAGATTGGTGGTGAAATTGGTTTCATCCGATTCTGATGCAAGATGAGAGCTTCCTGTTCTAAAACTCATCAAATTGGTGCCATTCCATTTTATAATGGAAGGGTTAAAGGCATCAAAAAAACCGGGCACTTCTATTTTCTGAGTACTTAGAATAAAGTCCGCTGGAAAATCCTTTTCTAGATCAGGATGAAAAGAGAGGGCGGCACCGGGCGCTGGATTTTTGCTGTCATTAAAAAACTCAAAAGGAAATGAGCGATAAAGTTTGTCAAGGTCGACTCTAATGGGAGGTTCTCCTCCCAGAAGCAATGCCTCCTCAATGGAGAATGCTGGCTTGAAGGATTGGCGACCAGAGCCCTTATAGTAATCCTCGTACTTAAAGAGCGGCTCAGTATCACTTACTTTTAAAAATCTGGCTGGAATCCCAAAAGCCTCCGCAATAATTAAGCCATGCATCGAACTTGAAATAACAAATTCACTATCGAGAATTTTACGAATGACCTGATCCCAGGGTTCTGTAGGATAAACCACATTGTCGTATTTAGATTTTGGAAATTGAGCCAATTCAGAATAATGGGGAATGATAATGTATTTATGAGAAGGATTTTTACTTTTTTTGAATTCTGGAAAAAGTTTTGGAAACAGAAGTGCCGGATCTCCGTAAACTTCTGGACATGGAATACGTAATTTTTCGATGAGATATCGACGCGTCAGTGGCCCGCGGACGGCGCGTATGTCTAGATGAGAGAAGTGACGATAGGATTCTGGCGATAAAAGTTTTCCATTGATGCCTGAGCCCCAAACGACATCACCCTCATCAGCAAAAGATAAAATAGAACCCAGGGCTAATAATTTTTGAATGTTGTTTTTAGGCTTCCGACTGTAAACCATTACTTCTTTTTTGACGATTCTTTCTACTATCTTCAAAGAAAGTTCATCGCCAAAATTTGTAAATGTTTTTTGTCGCCAATACCATAGCGGCAAGTCCTGAGGCGAGGGCTCGCCTGCAATAATTTCGGAGGAAGTCAAAACGGAAAAGCACGATAAAAAGAAAAAAAACCAAACTCCTGCACGATGTTTTTGGGCAAAACGAAAAAATGGCATCAGGAACCCCTCTTTCTAAGACTTGGATAACGTTTGCGGGGGCGCTAATTATTCTCAATTTTTTAGCGGGTTAGAAAATATTTTATGCAAGAGGTATGTTCTTTACAAAAAACGGCAAAACTCTTATCGAAATATGCTGTTATATAAAAAGCATGGAGCTTGAAGCGTGAGTGACTCATTACCGGTTTTAACCGCTGCCCAAAAAACAAATTTCCGCTATTGGCGTTTTCGCATTTTTTTAAGCATTTACTATGGGTATGTTTTTTTTTACTTTACACGCAAGGCATTGGCCTTCGCTATGCCCGCCATTAGTAAGGATTTAGGATTCGACAAAGCGGATTTGGGTTTAATCGGTACGATGCTTGCGGTTTCTTATGGCGTCAGCAAATTGGTGAGTGGCATTATTGCTGACAGATCGGATGCGCGTTTATTCATGTCGGTGGGCTTGTTTATCACTGCTGTGTTAAATTTAGTTTTTGGCTCCGCTTCAAGCTTGTATCTTTTTGCGGTTTTGTGGGCGCTTAATGGATGGTTTCAGGGTTTTGGTTGGCCGCCTTGCGCGAGATTGCTTGCACATTGGTATTCGCAAAGCGAACGTGGAACTTGGTGGGCGTTATGGAGTACCTCTCACAATATTGGAGGGGCCTTAATTGCTATTTTAGCCTCGTCGTGCACGCAATATTTGGGTTGGCGTTATGCTTTTTACGTTCCTGGTGTTATTAGCGCAGTGGCTGCCTGTTTTCTTTTTATGACCTTAAGAGATACGCCTGGTTCTTTGGGCCTGCCCCCTGTTGAGGTCTATCGTAAAGAGCCCGAAGCGCTAGAAGCGATTAAGACAAAAAGGGTGTTAAGTTTTAAGGAAACCTTGTTAACATATGTCCTTAAAAACCCGTATATTTGGTTTTTATCTTTTGCCAGTTTTTTTGTTTATGTGATTCGCACCGGCGTAAATGATTGGACCGTTATGTATCTTACCGAAGTTTACCACATGAGCCAAGTGGAAGCCGGGAGCACCGTTTTTTGGTTTGAGATGGGCGGACTGTTTGGCATGATCGTCGCCGGTTTTATTTCTGATCGACTTTTTAGGGGAAAACGCGGCCCCATTAATTTGATTTTTATGTTGTTGGTGGCGGTGCCCGTTTTTGCCATGTGGAATATGTTTGGCGCCAATTTAATTGTAATATCTGTTTACATGTTTGCGCTTGGCTTCTTTTTGTTTGGACCACAAATGTTGATAGGTTGCGCCGCTGTTGAGCTTTCACACAAAAATGCTGCTGCGACGGCCTCTGGATTTGCTGGATTATTTGCTTATGTCTTTGGCGCTGCGTTTGCTGGTTATCCTTTGGGGAAAACCATCGATGTGTTTGGATGGCAGGGCTTCTTTGTGGTTTTAATTATCTCTGTTTTTTGCGGCGCCATTTGTTTTTTACCGTTACTAAAGGCTCACCACAAACGCGAAGTTTAGGCCGCAAGCAAGCATAATGGCAATTTCTAACGATTCAGAAAACTAATTAATCCTGTAAAAAAGCGCCGTCTTTTGATGCTGTCGAAGCAGGCCCAAATGCCCCAAGCGAAGAAGAACAAAAATTATTTTCAAAAACAATTTGCATTTAAATTCACTTCTAATTTAGATTGTATTTGCTTGAGTTGATCGCGCATGGTGCGTCTTCAACAAAAGTACCGCGCCCTATCCTCGCAAAAGTTTAGGCGCGGCAGATCCACTTTATGGAGTCGAGAAAAAACTAACATCTCGACTCCACATGTCAAGCTTGGTTAAAAGCTTGGGAGTGTTGTTATGACAAATACTGTTTGTTTGCCTGTTGAAATTATTCGCAACTTTAATTTATCGCCACGGGCTCGTCTTATTTGGGCGGAGCTTTCTCTTTTGCCCAAGGGCGCTGTTGGTGAATTTGTGGTGAAGCACAAAGAGCTGAGCAAGCTTTTAGGAATTTGTGACAGTACCTTGCGGCGTGCCGTGAAAGCACTTGAAGAAGCGGGGCTGATTCAGTGCGTGGGTTTATTCCAAAAACGCTTTAAGAAATATGTGTTTAAATTATATGCTTGTCATTCCGGACTCGTTCCGGAATCCATCCCAAGCACTGAAAACCTGGATGCCAGCCTGCGCCGGCATGACAAACAAAGCGTCGAAAAAATCCCCCAGCCAGCTCCCTGTCCAATTACGCCGTTTAGTAATTGGCAACAAACGTATAAAGAATTAAAATCACAAATGAAATCCGAGCCCACACCAAAACCGGAACCAGAACGAAAAGTGGACCTAAGTGAAACTGATTTGCTGCGCATGGAATATCGCTTTGCCAATGGAAAACCCTGCAGCGATGACAAACCAAAACTTGCTTACGCTGAGCAGCTCTACAACTTTTATCAAAATCAATGGCGTGCTCAATTTCCACTTTTAAACGGTAAAGACAACCGCCCGCTTTTAGATGCTGGTCTCATCGAATATATTATCATGAACGAACCAGCGAATATTGCCGGTGGAAAAATGATGGACATCGTCGATAGAGAGCTGCAACGCTTTACTGATTTTCCTATCGATTGACCTATGCTTTACATCAGCAAAACGGGGTCGACATCAATCACCAACCTCGATTTGCTGCGCTTAAGCTCTTTTTGTATCGCTTCGTTTTGTTTTATATTTTTTAACAAATGCGCGCGCGTTTCAATAGAAGGTGCGCGTAAATAAATGTGCCAGCGCGATTTACCGCGAAGACGCGCCATGGGTGCAGGAACCGGTCCCAAAGCGGAGCAATTGCGTAATTGCGCACGTGCTCGTATTTGTTGTTGTAACGCGCACTGGATTGTTTGAGAAATTCTTTCTGCATCTTGATCGTTTAAAGACTCAACTCGTAGCAATGCCGCGCGAACATAGGGTGGTTGTTCGGCAAGTTTTCTGGATTCGCTTTCAAGAGCAGTAAAATTTTTGACGTCATGTTTTCTCGCAAACTCAATTGCCGGATGTTCAGGATTAAAAGTTTGAATAATGACTTTTCCCAAATCATCTCCTCGACCAGCTCGCCCTGCAACCTGTGTCAGCAATTGAAAGGTTCTTTCGCTGGCGCGAAAATCTGGCATCGCCAAGGCCGTGTCTGCCAAAATAACGCCGACCAAAGAAACACCCTTAAAGTCGTGTCCCTTGGCAATCATCTGTGTGCCAATCAAAACATCAATTTTGCCTGCTTGCATGTCTGAAAGGATCGCTTTTACTTTCGTGTGATTGCGCGCCATGTCTCGATCGAGTCTAGCAATCTTTGCGTCTGGGAAACAAAGAGCAACCTCGTTCTCTACACGCTCTGTGCCTAGCCCTAAGTAAAGCATCTGTCCTTCGTGACAGGAAGGGCAGATGTCGCAAGGGGCTCGAACCAAGTCGCATTGATGACAACGCAATAAATTATTTTTTTGATGATAAGTGAGCGATGTCGAGCAGTGATCGCACTGCAAAATGTGTCCACAGGATTCACACAAAGCAAAAGCTGCATACCCTCGTCGATTTAAAAAGAGCATGACCTGTTCGCCATTTTGTAGCGCCAGAGCCATGGCTTCTTTTAAGGGGCCCGATAAAATACAAAGACGCTGTCCGTCGGAAGCTGCCCGATCTTTTTTGCGTGAAGGTTGATGCTGCGATCGCAATTTTAAATCAACAATCTCAACATGAGGCATGAGACCTTTAGCGCCGATGCGTTCTGGTAACGAAAGAAGTTGCAGTTTGCCTTTGTCGACGTTGAGCTGGCTTTCTAAAGAAGGTGTTGCCGAACCTAAAATGATTTTTGCTTTTTCATTTCGTGCTCGCCACAGTGCGATGTCTCGTCCATGGTATCTGGGATTTTCGTCTTGTTTTAAGCTTTGATCGTGCTCTTCGTCGACAATAATGAGACCAAGGTTGGGCATAGGAGCAAATAAAACAGAACGAGCGCCAATGGCGATGCGAACTTCACCATTCAGTAATTTAAAAAGCGCTTTTGAACGCTCGGTTTTAGAAAGACCAGAGTGAATCACGGCGAGAGGAACTTGCAATTGAGAAGAAAAACGATGTACCAGTTGCGGTGTCAAAGCAATTTCAGGGACCACGACCATGACGCTTTTGTTTTCCTGTAATGCGGCTTTGGCGGCAGCGATATAAACTTCAGTTTTTCCTGAACCAGTGACACCTTGCAAGAGAAAAGCGGAATGACAATCAATAGCCAAAATAGCAGCGATCACTTTTTGTTGATCGTGTGTTAATTCAAAATTAATTGCGTCAATTTTTTCTGGAAGCAGTTCTGTTTTTGCTTTTCGTGATTTTTTCTTTTTGTCGGCGTCAAAATCTTTGGGAAAATTTCGTGGCGTGTTGGCAGGCAAGCAAAGCCGAAGCACTTCTCCCAAGGGCGCAAAATAGTACTCGGCGACAAAAAGGCACAGATCAATCTGTGCTTTGGTTACAACGGGAGATTCATCAAGCAGCGCATCGATCATTCTTGGTGTTATTTGAGGAGGGCAATTTACATTTTGATCGTTGATAATGACGCCGACAACCTTGCGATGGCCAACATTGACACATACGCGTCTGCCTATTAAGTGTGGCTGATGTAAAGAATCAGAAATTGAATACGTCAAAAGATCAGGCACGCCGTTTACAGGTACCGTGATTTCGATTAGGTGTGTTTGCATGTTTGGAACCATAGGAGTCAGTATCATGGCAGAATTATTGTTAGAAGGTAAGATTACCCAAGTTATTGGTCCGGTTGTGGATGTGGAATTTCCACCAAATGGACTTCCAAAGATTTTTACGGCTCTAAGTGTCAGCAATCCAGTGATTAGCGCAAAAGAAGATAACCTGGTTTTAGAGGTCTCTCAGCATCTGGGCGAAAATGCTGTTCGTTGTATTGCGATGAATTCTACTGAAGGCCTGGTGCGCGGAGCGAAAGTGCGCAACATGGGGACCCCCATTTTGATGCCAGTTGGCAAGGCCACCCTGGGCAGGATTTTAAACGTCATCGGTGAACCGGTTGACGAGCAAGGTCCTGTAGAAACAGAAAATTATTTACCGATTCATAGAGCGCCACCACCATTCACAGATCAAAGCACCGAAGTTGCCGTTTTAGAGACTGGTATTAAGGTTGTTGACTTGCTTGCGCCCTATTCTCGTGGTGGAAAAATTGGTTTGTTTGGAGGCGCCGGTGTTGGTAAAACTGTTTTGATCATGGAGCTGATTAATAATATTGGTAAGGGGCACGGTGGCTTATCCGTGTTTGCTGGTGTTGGCGAAAGAACACGTGAAGGCCGCGATTTGTACAACGAAATGCGCGAGTCAGGAATTATTAAGTTTGATGAACACACCGGGAAGGTGAACAGCGAAGAGAGTAAGGTTGCCTTAATTTACGGTCAAATGAATGAGCCACCAGGAGCACGCGCCCGTGTTGCTTTGTCAGGTCTTACGGTTGCCGAATGTTTTCGTGATGAGTTTGGGCAAGACGTGCTTTTGTTTATCGATAATATTTTTCGCTTTACGCAAGCTGGTTCAGAGGTTTCTGCGCTTTTGGGTCGTATCCCTTCGGCGGTGGGCTATCAACCGACACTGGCCAACGAGATGGGCATGTTGCAAGAACGGATTACTTCTACCAAAAAAGGTTCCATTACTTCTGTCCAGGCGATTTATGTGCCTGCCGACGATTTGACCGATCCGGCTCCTGCGACGACATTCGCTCACTTGGATGCCACGACGGTGCTTAGCCGATCGATTGCAGATTTAGGAATTTATCCTGCCGTGGATCCCTTGGATTCCACGAGTCGTATTTTGAGTTCAGATGTTTTAGGCCAGGATCATTACGATGTGGCGCGTAAAGTACAGTCAATTTTGCAACGCTATAAAGATTTGCAAGACATCATTGCCATTTTGGGCATGGACGAACTTTCTGTCGAAGACAAAATGGTTGTGGCCAGAGCACGTAAAGTGCAACGCTTTTTGTCTCAGCCCTTCTTTGTTGCCGAAGTGTTTACGGGGTCACCAGGAAAATATGTGAAACTTGAGGATACCGTTAGAGGCTTTAAAGAAATTATTGAAGGCAAACACGACAGTGTTCCAGAGCAGGCTTTTTACATGGTGGGCACGATTGAAGAGGCTCTCGAAAAAGCTAAAACGTTAATGTAATTTTTGGGAGTAATTGGTTGATTGGCATGCCAGCAATAGCTGACAAATCCCAAGGTTACAGTCTAGATCCCGGAACAAGTCCGGGATGACAACTTAGTAAAAGCCTGTTTACACAAAGGAGATTTTATGATCGAACTTGAAATTGTGACGCCGGAACGCAGGCTTTTTAAAATTCAATGTGAAGCAGCGGTATTGCCTGGTCTGGATGGAGAGTTTGAAGTTTTAGAAGGCCACACCCCGGTGCTAACTGCTCTGAAGACGGGTATTCTGTCCATTAAGAAACCAAAAAATACCGAGGAAGAAGGTTTTGATTTTGCTGGTAACGATATTTATCGAATTATGATTGCAGACGGATTTGCCGAAGTAGATGCGCACCATGTCACGGTTATCTGTGAGGGTGCAGCGCTACCCAGCGAAGTGAATACGGAGTCTGAGCGCGCGCTTATTCAGCAGCTTCACGATAAAATGAAGTCGTTGTCTGCAAAAGATGAAAAGGAATTTAATATTGCCCAAGCTGAAATTGAACGAGCAACAGTTAAATTGGCACTCATGTAAGATGCAAACACCAATTTATTTGGATAACCATGCGAGTACACCCATCGATCCACGCGTGTTGGATACGATGATGCCTTTTTTAACGCGAGAATTTGGAAATGCGGCTGCGGTTAGCCATGTCTATGGTTGGCGCGCAGAAGCTGCAGTGGAAAAGGCGCGAGGACAAATAGCTAAATTAATTGGTGCACACCCGCAAGAAATTATTTTCACTTCGGGCGCGACAGAATCAAACAACACTGTTTTAAAAGGTGTTTTGCCGTACTTGGGCAAAAACCAAATTGTGACGTCGGCGATTGAGCACAGCTCTGTATTAGATACTTGCAAGGCATTGCAAAAAAAAGGCATTTCAGTTTGTTTTGTTTCCCCGGGTGAAGATGGTGTGGTGACAATACACAGTTTAGAAAAGATGCTTTCAGATCAAACCGGTCTTATTTCGATCATGGCTGCCAATAACGAAATTGGAACGATTAATGATATCGAGGCGATCGCTGCGCTGGCACATGAGCGAGAAATTATTTTTCATAGCGATTTGACTCAAGCCATTGGACGGATTCCTGTTTATGTCCATCGACAAAAAATTGCTATGGCTTCTCTGAGCGCACATAAGATTTACGGTCCCAAGGGCGTGGGTGCTCTTTATGTGCGTCGTGATTTGCAAGAACAAATTGAGCCACTGATGCACGGCGGTAAGCATGAACAGGGTCTTCGCTCTGGGACATTAAACGTGCCGGCGATCGTGGGCTTTGGCGCGGCCTGTGCGCTGATGCAGGAAGAAATGGAAACAGAAAACCGGCGACTTACACAATTGCGTGGGCGTCTTTTGTCGCAACTGCAAAATTCTTTAAGCAACACCAAGGTGAATGGTTCTTTGGAAAAAAGATTGCCGGGAAATCTGAATATTTCTTTTCAGTTTTTGGATGGCGAAGAATTATTTTTAGCGATTCAGCCCACGGTGGCAATTTCAAGAGGCTCAGCTTGCTCGGCAAAAGCAGATGGCATGAGCCATGTGCTTCGTTGTTTAGGCGTTTCTAATTGTTTAGCGCAAGCGACCATTCGTTTTGGCGTTGGTCGTTTTAATACAGAGCAAGAAATTGACTGCGTGGCTAACGTCGTGATCAGAGAAGTCAAAAAGCTGCTGGGCTAACTTTCGTTAGTTACACTTGCATGTATAGTTTTCTTCGTAGCAACGGCAATTAAGAAATGCGCAATTCCTGTTTTTCTGGCACCACGCAGCATCCTTTTCAGTGTAAAAGGAACTTTCCAAGGAAGGATCGGGGCCAGCACAGGCTCCGACCCCAATAATCATCAGGATGAGCGATAATTCCAAGAATTTTTTAACCATAATCCTGTTTCCCCTTTTTTCGGAGATCATAGCATAGCTCAGCAAAGATTTCTGAATGAGCCACCTACGTATTTTTTCAGTTTTGGGTGTTGTTGTGTTGAGTGCGACTGAGTCCAATCGCATGAATAAAAAAAGCCTCAGTTCCCATCAATCCGTTTGATGGGCTTACTGTCACCTTCATTTAAGCTCAAAATCAAATTAGAATAGATGAGAAACATCTTTCGCTGGATTATTTTATCGTCTTCATTTTGAGTTGAAGCTCCGATAATGGCAATGGGATTGGCCGTTTTAGAGGCGGCAACGTTTGCTGTTTCTACCACCGAAACCGTGGCGCCAATTTTGTCTTCTTTCTTGCCATCTTTGCTTTGCCTATTTTCAATAATCGCCTGCAAGTTGAGGTACTGTAATTGGCCTGAATCAGTCAGGATGGCTGCCCAGGGTTCGGGACTATTTTCACAGCAATTTTGCCTGGCGCCTTCAGGAATGTAACCGGCCATGGGAATTCCGGCCAGCTCAACACTGCCTAGTGGCGGGGTTTCGGTATCCGTCAACTCGTATAAAACAGCTTTTTTTTCAGATGGCAGCAAGGCTAAAATCAATGTTTTTTCTCCTTCCCCACTGTTTGTCTTAACACCAATTTTGCCTATGATAATTTTAGAGACAGAAAGGCCTGTTTTAACAGAATACTTTAATTTGTTAGGCGTCGACTGGATATCAAAGACGCTGAATCCTTGATTGTCTGCTGCAATTAAAAATTTTGAATTTGTATCAGTTACAAGCGTATTAATGCTTGCAGAGTTAGATGAGAACTCAAATCTAGTCGGCGGGTTTGATTCTTTGCCAGTCTTAAGGTCAAGTGAGATTGCTTGTATCTTTGCCGACTCAGAAGCTGCGACAAAAGCCCACAGATTTTCACCTGATTTTGCCAAAGTAATTTGTTGAGAGCCCCCATCTACATCGATACCGCCTTCTGCTTTAGAAGAACGAAAAGAAGACGTTTGGCCGTCATTTTTTGTATTGATCGAAAAAATTTGACCAAGTCTGGTGTCTAGAACAAACGCTTTGCCTAAATTTAATGTAGGCAACGTCGCAACTCGCATTGGTATTTGACCAACACTGACAGCGAGGGGAAAATAACCAACAGGTGCGAGTATAAATTGATTGTCGGTTACATCAAAAATACGCACTGCTCTTTTGAAAGGATTCACCAATAATAAACATTGATGGCCCTCGAATTTTGCATCGAGATAAGCATCACAATCCACGAGTGCGGCATCAGAAATGCTATCAACATTTCCCGGGAAAACAAAATTAGAATCGTTGCATGTCGATCCCTGAAGCACTAAAGCCAAAAGGACCAAAATTAAAATAATTCGTTTCATTTTCCACCGGAATGATTATGGGGACCTTGCTCAAAGATTCTGCCAATTGTTTTTAGGCGATTTTTGTTGACAAGGTTGTCGTCTATTTCAAAAATGCCAATGCTTCCATCCAACGAGTAGCTCACAAAGGCGCGTTGGTTTCCAGGGGCGCTGTCAAACAAAATCCGAACAGGCCCTCGTCCAAACGGGACAGCGGTGTCACTGTCGCGGGCGACCAGCATTAAATCGGAAGTATTAAATGCCAATATTTCATCATTTTTCGCACAAGAAACAAGAAGCGTTTTCTTATTTGGCGCAATTTTAATATCACTAGGCTTTTCGCAAAGAGGAACTTGGCTTTTGGTCTTCGCCTCAAAGCTGTTGCCTTTTCGGGTCAGGTCTACTCGCACCAGCAAATTGGGATTTTCCATGATGGCATAAATCTGGTGTTGATTTGTGACTTCGATGATATCAAAACCAACGATCCTTTCTGCAGGCAATTGATGAGCACCGACGGTTTCTTGATCTATTTTGGTTTCAATGTTTTGTGTGCTAAACCATAGCAAGCGAGTTTGTCTGGTTGCTGAAAAAAGATTGGATGAAGTAAGTAGTGCGTCAGCACCGATTAACACAAATTGCTCAGCGCCTTTTCTTAAAATGCGCAGACCACCAATATGACTAATGCGTCGATATGATAATTTTTCTTTCTTGTCGGTGCTGGTCTCGGGAGCGGTGGGAACAATGTCTTGCAGCAGATAGGTATGATTGATTTTTAAAGAATTTTTTTCCAGCGAGAAAACTTCGAGTTCTCCGTAATGCTCTAAGCGCGAATTTTGGATGTCCTCTATTTTCTCAATGCTGACTCTGTCATTTAAATATCCAATCAGCCCCTTAATTTCGTCTCCTTCAGTAGAGAGCATCGATAAATAGTAAGGATCATGCCAAAGCCAATTTCTGACTTTACCTTTGGGATCTGCTGTTTTATCAAATTCAATTTTTTCTGTTTTGTTTTTCTTAATATCAAATTGATACATTTCATCTGAGCTTCGGCTTAAAAAAAGTATTTTGGAATCTTGCAGCAAAACCGGTGCTTCTGCAAATGATGGGATAGGCGAAAACGATAAAACCGCGTTGGCGTTATCAAGATCCAATTTTAAAATGGAACCGCTGGCATAGCGCAGATCTTGATTATAAGAAAAGATAAATAATTGTTTTTCATTTTGAACCAAGTGGCTTGGAAAATAAGCTCTATCTTCTGGAGGTGGCTCACCTGTTAGAGGTGCAGGGCAACCACCAAAACAAATCAATACAGCAAGAAAGAGGCAGTGGGAAATTGCTTTCATGGCCGCGAGGTTGCATTTTTAACGCCAAGACGTCAAGGCGGGTTGTTTATGATGGGCATACGGAAGCATAGCTTCCAGTCGGAAACAGGCAGTTCTTTATTGCAAGAAGATATTTCAGGGTAAGTACACCGAAAAAGAGGAAGAATTTGGCCGCACTTGTAAGCGGCCTTCTTTGCAGCACCATTTTTAACGCAGACGTGATGAGTTGTTAATGATTCTTTTAGTGGATTTTTTACAAGACAACCGTCTTGGTAATTTTCGGGGCAGATAATAGTTTCTTCGTCGTTACATTTTCTTAATCCTGCATTTGATTGATAGGAAAATGCGCAAACAAAAAATAGAAATGTAGCAAAAACCCCTTTCATGTCAGCCCTCTTTTTTTGAGTGTCGATTTAAATTTCACCATGATGGTTATTCAAGCTCTGAAACCTTAATCTCGGTTGCTAAAAAACAGATATGCCAATCACTGACCGGAGGTTCTTGAAAACAGGCAAGCTTTTGAGGAGGGGTACACCATTTAAAAGTGGAAAGTTTTTTACAAGGAAAAAATTCTGTTTTTACTTCGTCTCTATCTATGCAAACGTGATAATTGGTTAGTCGATGACCTGAGGCGTGGTGCACAAATTCACATCCATCGAAGTAACCAGAAGGGCAGTTTAATTTTACGTCTACTGCGCATCTAATTAGGGAGGCCTTTATTTGATAGGAAAACGCGCAAACAAAGAATAAAAATGTAGCAAAAACCCCTTTCATGTCAGCCCTCTTTTTTGAGTGTCGATTAAAAGCACAACCGGTTGATCTTAGAATTTATTGCCAAAGATCACGCCTAATGGCGCTCAATTAGTTTTGTATGAGATTCAATATCCCAATTTGCTCGGGGTATTTTTATGGCAGTTCATCCAAAGTTTTTTGTAGCAGCGCGGTTGCTTCTTTTGCGTCTACTTTTCCTGCGGTCATTTTCATGACTTGTCCCATTAAAAATCCAAAGAGCTGGGTTTTTCCAGTTTTGCATTTTTGCACTTCATTAGGAAATTGGGCAATAACTTGGGCAATGGCGTTGGTGAGAACAGCTTCATCTTTTTCAACGCGCCAGCCTTTTTCTTCGACGATTTGCAATGGATCTTTATTGCTGTCGTCTAACATTTCTTCAAAAACGCTTTTGGCGGTTTTGCTTGAAATCACTTTGTCGTCAATTAGCTTAACCAATTGAGCGACATGGTTTGCAGAAATAGAGCAGTCGGAAATACTGGCATCTTCGCCGTTTTGCACTTTAACGATACGCAAAATATCGTTGATAATCCAGTTGGCAATTCCTTTAGCATTATTGTGCGTTTGCAAAGCCGATTCAAAATAATTAGCGACTTCTCTGTCTGATGTTAAGACAGCGGCATCGTATGGACTAAGACCGAGGCTGGCTCGAAAGCGATTTTCTTTTTCCCGTGGCAACTCTGGCAAACCATTTTTGATTCGCGTCAATCTCTCGTCTGATAATGTGAGAGGTAGCAGATCTGGATCAGGTAAATAGCGATAGTCATGTGCTTCTTCTTTGCTGCGCAAAGATCGTGATTCTTTTCGATTGGAATCCCATAATCGTGTCTCTTGTGCGATGGTATTTCCAGCTTCAATTTCTAAAATTTGGCGACGCATTTCAAATTCAGCTGCTTGTCCTAAAAACTTGACGGAGTTGAGATTTTTAGTTTCAGTCCTGGTGCCAAGCACGGCGCTACCTTTCTTGCGCACAGAAACGTTGAGGTCGGCACGCAGCGATCCTTCTTGCATGTTGCCATCACAAATTTCTAAAAAAGTAACCAAGGCCCGGATGGTTTTAAACGTTTCCATGGCTTCTGCGGCAGAACGCATGTCGGGTTTCGTAACGATTTCGAGTAAAGGTGTTCCGGCACGATTATAGTCGACAAAACTAACGTTTCCGCCTTCAACGTGCACATTTTTCCCAGCGTCTTCTTCAATGTGAATACGCTCAATGCCAATGGTTTTGATCTGATCATCAACACGAATCTCAAGACGACCCTCACCGCAAATCGGCTTGTCGTATTGGCTAATTTGATAGCCTTTTGGCAAATCAGGGTAAAAATAATGCTTGCGTGCAAACACGCTGGTGTGAGAAATCTGACAGCCTAAAGCAAAACCAAGACGCAATGCGTAGTCGACGGCTTTTTCGTTGAGAACAGGCAGAGTGCCGGGCAGGGCGATGTCGAGGATATCAACATTGGTGTTGGGGGCGTCGCCATAGTGATTTTTGGCGGACGAAAAAAGTTTGGTATTGGTTAAAAGCTGAACGTGACATTCGATACCGATTACAACTTCATAAAGATCAAAAGGAGAGGTCATGGCTTTTTTTCCAATTTTTTAGCTTTTGTTTTAGAAATAATTTTTTCATTTAAGGTCGCTAGCGCGCGTAGAAGTTCCGCTTGTAATTCTTCAAATGAAACCGAGGCAATGCTGGGCTGTGCAACAACCACAAGATCGTGGCGGCTGAAAAGGTTTCGATTTTCTCTGAGAATATGTCTGAGACGTCGTTTTATTAAATTGCGAACATGGGCTTTGCCGACGGCCTTGGAAACGGTTAAACCAAGGCGGCCTTCTTCGCTTAAGGGAATTGAGCGGCCCACAAGCGTGAAAAATTTTCCAAAAACTCGCGTTCCAAATCGTTGGACACGAAGGAAATCACGTCGTTTGCGAATGCGATGTTTTTTGCTTAAAGCATTGCTCATTTAAAAACTTCAAGCAGCAAGCTTTGCTGCGCCCTTTAATAAGAGAATATAATTTAAAGGGCAAAGTTGAGATTATTTCGAGTAGATCGTTGAAGCAAGACGTACTCGGCCCTTGGCGCGACGTCTTTTCAAAACCGCGCGGCCACCCTTGGTTGCCATTCTAGCGCGAAAACCGTGATCTCTTATCAGTTTGATACGGCTTGGTTGGTAGGTCCGTTTCATGGTCAAATATCTCCGTTTAAAATAAGGAGCAGACACTGCTATTTTGCTGGCCAGCTGTCAAGGGGCTGCTTTTATCAAGGCATTTTTAATGGTGATCAGTTGTTATGGTTAAAATTTAATTGGTTTTAAGAGGTTTACATGCGAATGCCCGCTCAGATGTTTACGTTGCTTGTTTTATCTTTACTCGGTTTTCCGGTAAGCGCAAAAGCTGCAACCATCGAGGATGTTATACGCAGTTTGGAAGCGCTGCACAGGCAAGTGGAAGCCGCTGAAACAGACGAAGACGCGGGAGCAGCGGTGCGAAGCGCCATGAGGGTTGACCGTGTTGGCGAACAGTACCCCGGTTTAGATCGTTTAGCAGAAGATAATCGTGGCTTAGAGAAAGCCTGCACCTGTTGCCCGTCTTGCACGAATGACGGACATCAAGATCCATACGAAGAAGTTAAATTTCCAGAATACGACTGCTGTGTGTGGCCTGGAGCATTTACGCGCAGATGCGTCACAGGGACCGGACAAATAGAAGGGGACGTTAATCTCTGTTGTTTTTGTGGAGAGAATTCGTGCAATTTCGCATTTCTTCTAATGCCCATGGTTGAACCGATTGGTTATGCTGGATCTGCTATTTGGTGGTTGCTTCGCACGGTGGGAGCTGCTGGCCGCGTTTCAGCAAACAAATGTAGTCTAATGTTTCCCTGTTGGACGAGCGAGAGTGAGATGATAGGAACCCCTCCAACAAAAGCAGAGATATTAAAGAGAATTAGAGGGCTTATTCAGAAATATCGTCACATAGAATTCAGCCCTCCTCCTGCATACGCTGGCTCTCAGAAAAGAAATGAATCGCGCGATGACGATCCTGAAAACGGGTCAAGAAATTATGGAACAATCAATTTGCCTCCTGTTCCTTTTTCTGTCCTGTCCAGCCACAGCCGCTAGGGATGCGCGTTCTAGGATAAGCAGCAAGCAAAAAAACATTTGTCAATTTCGCTTAGGACGATCAAGCGCATTTCGTGTCAATTGCGTTCAGCTTGCTTTCCGGGTGCCTGGTGTGTTCATATACATTATATTGATCAAGCAACAAAAGTTGGAAGGGCACCCTAAAAGCTAGCCCCCTTGCCTATATGTGAAGGTTAGAATAAAGGGAAAGGCTTGTTTTGTTGTTTTATGCTTTTAACGTTCACTATGGAGAGGCAGCGTGCAAAAAACACGAATCCCTTTGCTTATCTCTAAACGGAAAGCATCAATGATGTTTTCACCCCGTCCAATGAGATACCGATCTTCGCGGAAAAGAAAATTACGCCTTTTGTTTTTGGCCTTACTGGTGTTTGGAATTGCTTGGTGGGCAATCGACAGTTTTGGGGTAGCCGCTGCCTTCCAAAAAGAAATGCTGTCATATGAAATTCCTGGCCTGCAAACAATTACGGTAAAGGCGAAAGCGGATGCAGCGATTGCAAAAGCAAAGCAGGTCTTAATTGTTGAAGAGAAATTAAGTGTGCCCCATCTTAGCCGGGAGACAGATCGCATTCGCGGTGGCGAGAGTCTGTCTGCCGCTTTGGCAAGACACGCGATTCCAAATCAAGAATCATTTAAGCTGGCGGAGGCCCTGCGCAAGGAATTGAACCTGCGCACCATTCAACCTGGCGATGTGTTTGTTCTAGCAAGGCAAATTGAAGCATC
>JAHFEG010000002.1 GCA_023248595.1 Myxococcales bacterium
TATTACATCACCAGAATTAGCAGATCGATTTGAAGATTCCATAAAAAGCAGAGCACCTTCCCTTAAACCTCAGCCTCCCGGCCATCACTGGACCCGTATTCTATGGGATTTCAGAAAAAAAGTCGTTTTAGAATCTCAATTTATTGAAAATTTTACGAATCAAGTCAATGTTACCATTAATGCCATCGATCAACTTCCGGACTTTTACAGAAAAGGCACTGAGCTTAAAAGTACCCAAGATAAGAAAGATTCGATTCGTAACGTACTACAAAATATTCTTGATTATCTGGAACAATCTCAAAATAAAACAATTGGAGATCTTGGCTGGGCAATCTTAAAAGGATCTTTGGACTTAAACCATATTCTCAGATGTCTGTCAGAACCTCTCATTCAATTACTCTTTGAACTTAAATCTGAAAACGCATCTGAAAACCCACTTGAGAAAACCCAGCAGAACAAATTAAAGAAAGAAGCAGTTCAAAACCTGGTCGATTTCTTTAAAATAATTCCTTACGCCATTCCTACTTATGAGGAAATAGACGCGTTCAGAAAACAGCCAGGACATTTAGTAAAAACAAACGAAGAATTAATTCTCCTTTATTACTACCAACATATTGAGAATGCCTTTGCCAAGTTGTCTCAATCATTCACGGATCTGGATTTTTCTAAAACCACATCTGAAGAATTAATGTCTGTTTTTATACAACCACAAAGGGCCATGTCTATCGTTATCCCCCATACTATTAGTTCCATTGGGCAAGGTATCAAAGAATCTTTTAACCAGGTTTTAATCGCACACATACTCCAACTGGCCGCCTCTTTAGCGCCCTTATGCGCCCCAAAAAAAGAAAACCTATTCCCACTTTGTAGCACCTTCACACTAGAAGCAATTGAAAAAATAGCGAAGAGAGCTCCTTCTTTGCAGCATTTTCTCGATGAATTAAAATCAGATTATAAACAACGAAAGATAAAAGAGGATTTAGATGATATCAAAAAATTTCTACCACCTTTCTATGAATCCCTCAAAAAATCTCCGCTCGGCCTTAGTCCTTCAGAGGGCGGTCAAGCAATGCTCCATGGCGAGTTCAAAAACCAAGAACGTTTTTTAGGCCAAAAATATGAATATGCACTTAAAATCGGGCTGAAAAAAAATCAATTAACATCCTTTTTTTTACAGTTTTTTTGCTGGGTCTTTAAAAAGCCTTGCCCTATTTCTCAACTACAAAAATTGATTGAAAAATTGAAAACCAACAAAATTGATCTTTTTACTTTTTATAATAATTTGAGGACGTACCAAACCCCTCGATGGCTTCAAAAATTTTGCAATGATCTTCAAATTGAGCTTGGCGGAGAAAATGGCTATTTAGATCAAAAAGCTAAATTGCTATTGAAAATTGGCAATGAAAACTTTTTTACAATTGCACAAGACAATATCAGAAAGGAATTGGCTGCGTATAAAACCCTGGCGGATTCTTTCAATAAATCATTTTGGAATTCTATTGTAAATATTGACACCCAATTACTGCAGAAATGGATAAATTACTATCTGCGAATTCATTACTACCAACTATCTCTGTCCTCACAAAAAATTTCTGTAGAAGAAAACATTGATCAATCAATCAAAATTTTTGATTGGCTGACTGTAAAAATTCAAAAACAATGCCAGTTATTGGAAAAACTAAAGCTAGTAATTTCTCAAATTAACCCTAATAACAGTGTAAGAATCCATAGCCTAGTCGCTCAAATTGCTAACATAAGACAAAATGAAATCCCTGCCTTCATTCAGTATTTTATGGGAAATAGTCCAAGCATGTTTCAAGAACTGCAAAAAGAAGAATATGCTTTTAGTCAAGCCGAACCTGACATGATAAAAAATTATATTAAAGTAGAATTAAGCCAAATCAAAAAAAAATTAGCAGGAAATATTCTATGGGACGACATTGCGACCAGTTATTGCTTTGGGTTTACGGAGAAAGATAAAGAAAATTGTAAAAAAACTGTCGCCCATTTTATCAACCAAAGCAAAGAATCTTCTAATAACCATTCCACTATCGAAGAATTCGATCATATGAAGAAGCAACTCAAAGTATATTCTCAACTTTTAGAAAACGTTACAGCATTAAACGATGATACCTATAAAGCTTTTTTAGAAAGATACGGGCGATTTTAATTGGCTTTTCCAAAGAACATCTTTAATTCCAGTTTCCACATTGCAAAGCCTGGCCCAAACAAACATCAAGTCACTTAAACGATTAACATAGGCGATGACTTCTTCACGAACCTGTTCTCCCTGCTCTTTCAAGGCTACAATTTCTTGTTCGGCATAGCGCACTGAAGTCCGCGCCAAATGAAATCGCGCTGCGCCTTCACTGCCCGTAGGCAGAATAAAAGTTTTTAAAGCAGGCAACATAGTCTCAGCAGCATCAATATGATTTTCCAATTCTAAAATGCGTGCATTATTTACCATGGACTCCAGCATTTTTTCCAATTTGTGATGCGCCGAATCTGTCGGTGCCGTTGCAAGCTCCGCACCGATATCAAACAAGTCACTCATAATCGCTGGCAGAATTTTTTTTATTTTTTGAGAAATATCCTGACTGCACATGGCAAAACCAATGGCACTATTAGCGGCATCGACAGCGCCGTAGGCCTTAACGCGGACATGCGCTTTCGACACACGTCCACCGCCAAATAAATCAGTCTGACCACGGTCACCCCGTTTCGTATAAATTTTCATATTATTCTCCGCTATATTTTAACGCATCGATAACCTTAAGCGCCTCTAGAGCAGCTTTCACGTTATGCACGCGAACAATATCCGCTCCTGCTCCTGCTGCCCAAGCCAATGCGCCCAATGTTCCATTGTCGCGCTCTCCAGCCTCGACAACCCCCGTCAGTTCACCCAGAAAAGCTTTGCGACTGAGGCCACATAAAACACCCGCACCTATCCCTTGAAAGCGATGCAGATTTTTGATCAGCTCTAAATTGTGAGCCAGCATTTTACCAAACCCGATTCCAGGATCCACAAGCAAGCGCTTTGCCTCAAAGCCATTCTTTACTGCATATGCAACCCTATTTTTTAAATGGGCAGCAATCTCAGCGACCACATCATCATAGACAATATGTCCTCTTTGCATTTCTTGAGGAGATCCCTTGGAATGCATTAAAACCACGACATCTGCATTTCTAGCAGCTTCCAACATTTTTTTATCGTGAGAAAAAGCCGATACATCGTTTATCCAAGAGGCTCCTTCTTCTAAACAAGCCTTTGCCGTCGCTGCATTTCTGGTATCAATGCTCAAATTACCAATTCCCTGATAAATCAAAGCTTTTACAATTGGTAAAATACGGGCTAATTCTTCTTGAAGCGACACAACAGGGGCAAAAGGACGCGTTGATTCGCCGCCAATATCAATGACGTCAACTCCAGCTTGCAGCATCGATTCTGCTCGTTTTAAAGCAGAATTAATATTCAAAAATTGCTCGCCATCGGAAAAACTGTCTGGTGTCGCATTCAAGATACCCATCACAAAAGTACGAGTCCCTAACTCAAAGACACGATTACCACATTTAATAATTCGTTTTTCACAAAGCAGCATCTCAAAAATCCAAAACTTGCTTAATCGCCTCTATCATTCTGTCTGAAACAATCTGAGCGTCACTGCTACCATCAACGACAATGGCCTGCGCAGTAAATGCTAACTGCAAATAGCGATTTCGCAATTGGATTTGCAAATCTGATTTATCAAATATTTCAGGCTCACTACCACGCTTTAAACGTCGTTCGCTGGCAATTTCTTCAGGTGCATCGATGAGAACGGTCAAATTAGGATTGGGCGCATAACGATTAATTTCTTTCACCCAGCCTTGTGGTAAATCTAAGCCTTGATAAACCAAACTCGATAAAACGTAGCGATCAGAAATCACATCAATATTTTTTTCCAATCGTGGTAAAATTTCATATTCATAATGATAAAGACGATCGGCGGAAAAAGACAACGCTAATATATGAGAAAGCAATTGCGGTTTTTCACCTTTTTCACGCAAAAATTGACGAATGACCTTACCGACCGGGCCAGTGCTTGGCTCTGCGGTAAAATAACACTCACGCCCCTTCGCTTTTAAATAATCACATAAGTATTTGGCCTGAGTCGTTGAACCTGAACCGTCAATTCCTTCCACTACGATAAATCGTCCACGTTCCATGATGTTTCTCCGCTTATTTCTAATTCTTTTTTAGCTTTTCTTCCACATATATTAAAGCTTCGCTTGCCGCCACGCGCACTTCAGGATCTTCATGTCCTGTTGATAAAGTAAAAAGCCAAGCAGCAGATTTCAGGCCACCCATTTGCCGGACAGCTAAGATTGCTTGTTTGCGTACTTCAGTATTTTTTCGTTCAGCGTATTGGGTCACTGCATCTAAAGCAGCAGGGTCTGCAATATTAGTCAAAGCCGCCAAAGATGCAATACTCGCCTTTTCATTGCCCCCTAAAAGAATTTTGATAAGAACAGGAACCGCTTTTTTTTCTTTTTTGATGCCTAACAAATGAATATTTTGCAACAATTGATTCTCATGCACAGTGTCATCAGCCCAAGCCTCGCTCATACTTTCTAACAATTGAGAGGTGCTTTTCTTTTCTCCTTGCCACGAAGATATCAGCTCTTCTAAACTTTCTGAAAATGCACGCTCAAACATCACCTGGTGCTCACGCAGATTTGCAACATTCATAGAAGCTGATCCAAAGTATTGCTGCAGCCCTTGATTCGTTATCTCAGAATATTTGAGATTAATCATTAACCTTCCAGCTCCATCTTTGTCCTGAACAGGCAAAAATCGGAATCGAACGCGCAGAATGCCTTTTCTGGAACCATTCCACTTCGCTTTCACATTTTTTTCATTCGACAATATTTTTTTGCAACTTTGCCGAATATCTTCACGTTCCATACCAAAAGCATTGTCATCGGAAACATGATCGACAAATAATTGCGTTATCAGTAAAGGTTGACGGCAACTGCAGTCCGTCAATAAAAATGCTGCTAATAAAACAGACAACACAACCAAGCAAAATATTCTAAGTGTCATAATAGATCAACTTACCACGCGTTTAGTGGACAATACTTTCGATGGCAGTTGACGTTTCAATAATTTTTCCATTTTCAAAGAAACCCCGCAAAGTAAATCTAAATTCACTTCTGTTTTTATATCCATTGCATGCAACATATAAACCAAATCCTCGGTTGACACGTTGCCTGAAGCACCAGGAGCATAAGGACATCCGCCCAATCCTCCCGCAGAGGAATCAAAAGACTTTACACCCAAACTAAGTGCCGCAAAAATATTGGCCAAGG
The DNA here is from genome assembly GCA_023248595.1 of Myxococcales bacterium. Taxonomy (GTDB): domain Bacteria; phylum Myxococcota; class UBA727; order UBA727; family JABDBI01; genus JAHFEG01. Next base: position 5,350 of record JAHFEG010000002.1, read on the forward strand.
CCATCCCTCGGGTATCGTGTAAATGCAGCGCGATTTTATCGAGAGCAATTTCTTTGCAAATGGCCTGCACTAATTCTAAAGTTTGTTTAGGATTCCCTATACCGATGGTATCGCCAATACTGACTTCATAAGCACCCAATTGTGTGAAAAGCTGCGCTAAGTGCACAACACGAGATACAGCCACTTCCCCCTCATATGGACATCCAAATGCGCATGATATGTAAGCGCGAAAAGGCACGTTATCCTCCGCTGCTCGCAGTGCGACTTCAGTGTATCTTGCAAATGCCTCATCAGTTTTAGCATTAATGTTTTTTAAATTATGCGTGTCTGATGCTGCTAACACAAAAGCCACTTCATCCATCTTGGTTGCTAATGCCTGCTCATATCCCTTCATATTAGGAACCAGCGCAGCATACGACACACCTTTTTGACGTCTAATTCCTTTTGCGACTTCTACTTGATCTGCCAAAGGCGGAATCCATTTAGGATTCACAAAAGCAGTGACTTCAATTCGTTTAAGGCCAGATGCCACTAACCCTTCAATAAATCCAATTTTATTCATCGTATCCACAATCAAACGCTCATTTTGTAGGCCATCCCTCGGGCCTACCTCCATCAGCCTGACACTTTGTGGAAAACTGAATTTCACATTAATTCCTTCATGGCATTTTGCGCAATCACCAAACGCTGCACTTCACTCGTGCCCTCATAGATCTCTGTGATGCGCGCATCTCGATAATGTCGCTCTACCGGATATTCCGTTACATAACCATTGCCACCAAAAATTTGCATTGCTTGATGCGTCACAAATGTTGCCGTCTCTGATGCTGCTAATTTAGCCATAGCCGCTACTTTTGTATAGCTTTCGCCCCGATCTTTTAAACAGGCGGCCTGCCAAGTCAAAAGTCTGGCACTTTCAATACGCAATGCCATATCCGCTATTTTCATTTGGATTGCTTGAAGTTTGACCAAGGGCTGCCCAAATGCTGTTCTCTCTTTGGCGTAAGCAACTGCTGCCTCAAAGGCTGCCTTGGCAATTCCTAAGGCTTGCCCTGCAATTCCAATGCGCCCGCCGTCTAATGTCGACATGGCGATTTTAAAACCATAGCCTTCTTCACCTAAGATATTTTTTTTAGAAATGCGATATTCTTCAAAAATAAGATTACAAGTTGATGACGCTCGAATACCAAGCTTATCTTCTTTTTTACCTAAAGAAAGTCCGTCGCTGTGCATGGGAACGACAAAAGCAGTGATGCCCTTGTGACCAGCCTTTGCATCTGTTGTTGCAAACACTATGACAGCGTCTGCTTCATAACCATTGGTAATCCAAGCTTTCGTGCCATTGATGACATAGTTATCGCCATCTTTCACAGCCGTGGTCTTCGCTGCTGCTGCATCAGATCCGTTTCCTGGCTCACTAAGTGCAAAACAGCCTAACTTTTCACCACGTGCAAATGGGACGACATACTGTTTTTTAAGATCATCTGAGCCGTACTTAACAATGGGATCACAAAAAAGGGAATTGTTAACACTCATGATGACACCACAAGAAGCACAGCCACTGCTCACTTCTTCCATGGCGATAGCATAGGACAAAACATCCAAGCCTGCCCCACCCCACTTTTCGGGGACAAAAATACCCATCATCCCCAATTCCCCCAGTTTTTTAATTGCCTCTGTTGGATACTGGTGTTTTTGATCAAGTAGCGCCGCCACTGGTTTCAGCTCTTTTTCAGCAAAATCACGGCAGGTTTTTCGCAACATGCGGTGGGTCTCATTTAATTCAAACATTTTACCCTCAAAAGGAAGCGATTCGTTTCTCTGAAAATGCTTTAATGCCTTCATCATGCTCTTCGCTGCTAAACACAAGACCAAAAGATCGTTGTTCCATAGCATTTGCCGTACGCACGTCAACGTTTTGCCCTTCACGAACAAGGCCTTTCACTAAAGAAATAGCGTATGGGCCTCGGTTTAAAATCTGTTTCACAGTTTCCAATACAGCTAAAACAACCTCGCCAGGAGGCGCGAGCCGATTGACTAAACCAATACGCCAAGCTTCTTGTGCGTTGACTTGCATAGCAGAAAAAATCATTTCACGGGCATAAGCATCCCCTACCCGCCTTGTCAAACGCGCAACCCCGCCAAAACCTGGAATCAACCCAAGTTTTGTTTCTACCAGTCCAAAGGAAGCGTTTTCGCTAGCATAAATAAAATCACAAGCGAGCGCCAATTCAAGCCCACCGCCGAGCGCAAAACCATTCACGGCGGCAATGACTGGCACTTTCATTGTGCCAATCAAATCAAAAACCCGATGCCCTAAAACAGAAAATTGTTCTGCCTGCATTGGCGTTAGATTTTTCATCTCGCTAATATCTGCTCCTGCCACAAAACTTTTATCGCCAGAGCCAGTGATGACGGCGGCACGCACACGATCTTGATTTGATATATCAAGCAAGGCCTGCTCTAATTCCAATAAGGTCTGCTTGTTAAGGGCATTCAGCACAGTCGGCCGACTAATCGTAATTATTTTTGTTTGTTCCTGGTCAGTTACTATTAAATTCTCATAAGTCATAAAACTAAGCTCCTTTTTGAATTAACATCGCTGTACGATAACAGCGACTGCTTCGCCGCCGCCAATACATAACGCGGCACAGCCTGTTTTAAGATTTCTTTGGATCATCGCAGACAGCAGTGTTGTTAAAATACGCGCGCCTGAACAGCCAATAGGATGCCCTAAAGCGACTGCACCACCCCACACATTGACCTGATCTTGATGAATCTGAAGCTCACGCATTGCGACCATCGCCACCACAGCAAACGCCTCGTTAATTTCAAATAAATCAATATCTGATATCGAAAGCTTTGCGTATGCAAGCGCCTGTTTAATGGCACCCACAGGCGCTGTGGTAAACCAAGCAGGATCTCCTGCAAAAGTTGTCGCAGAAATAATTTTGGCAAGAGGCAATATTTGACGACGATGTGCTTCTTCTTGCTCCATAACAACCAAGGCTGCAGCGCCGTCATTAATCTTGGAAGAATTAGCCGCGGTCACAGTTCCTTCCGCAGAAAAAGCAGCTTTCAAAGCTGCCATTTTTTCGGGCATGTATCGCTTTGGCTCTTCGTCGCTATCAAAGATCATATTTTTTTTCTGAAGCAGCACAGCCACCGGCGCAATTTCTTCCGTAAAATAGCCCTGTTGCTGAGCATATAAGGCGCGCTCATAGCTTAATTTAGCAAAAGCATCCTGTTCTTCACGGGTAAAACCATAATGGGAAGCGCATTTTTCGCCAAAATTTCCCATATGTAAAGCACTGTACGGATCTAAAAGACCGTCATGAACGAGAGAATCAACAACTAACTGATTTCCCATGCGCATACCAAGCCGCGCCGTCGGTAACAAATAAGGTGCACAAGACATTGATTCCATGCCACCCGCTACAACAATATTGGCCTCCCCAAGCAAAACAGATTGCCTCGCCAGCATGACAGCTTTTAGGCCGGAGCCACATACTTTGTTAATTGTGGTACATGGTATTGACGTCGGTAGATCAGCATAGAGTGCAGCCTGTCGTGCTGGTGCTTGCCCTACACCTGCCGTCAAGACTTCTCCCATGATCACTTCGTCCACATCTTGTGGTTTTATTTGGGCACGTTCGACGGCTGCTTTGATAGCAATCGCTCCCAGTCTTGGCGCCGACAAAGAGCTTAAGCTGCCTTGAAAACTTCCAATTGGTGTACGCGCTCGACTGACAATCACTGCTTCTTTAGACATGAGAAACGTCTAACATGGGTCTAAATGAAGAGCAAGAAGCGATTAGAACAGTAAAATATATTAAAAGCTCTCGTCAAACACCACCGAATTTTTGCTGGCCTCAAATCCTTTTTGATATTCGGTTACACGTTTTTCAAAGAAATTGGTAAGCGGCCTTAAATCTTGTAAAACCATAAAAGGAAACGGATTGCTGGCGTATGTCGACCACGCTGCTTCGTTTTTTATAGAATCAACCTAGACGACTCGAAAGCACTGTATGGTAGCAGACGCATGGCAAAGGCTTTGCAGGCAAAGGGTTATCAAGTTGGGCGTTTTCAAACTCGCAGTTTGATGCGTAATGCAGGGCTAGAATGCAAGCAGCGTCGTAAGTATAGAAAAATTCCTCGAGTGGATCCAAACTTAAAGGCCGCTAACAATGTCCTAAATCGTGAGTTTGCAGTGTCTGAACCAAACAAAGTATGGGTGTGCGATATAACATACTTGCAAACACAGGAAGGATGGCTTTATTTAGCTGCAGTGCTGGGAAGAGCGTTACGAAACTCGAAAGGAAGCAAAAGATGACGTGATTGATTACATTGAAATGTTTTACAACAGCAAACGGCTACATTCTACGTAGGATATGTGAGCCCGATAAGTTTTGAAAATCTCTCTATTTGAGTGTCTACTTTTGCTTGACGAGATCAGAGTTACTGGTTAAATCTGCGCTATTCATGTTATAATGCTCTATGAAAAATATTTTTAAGAGGAATTTTCAAATGAAAAAATTGATGTTCGTATTTTTTATGTTGGTAGGTATCGCATCGGTTTGTGTAGCAGAAAACAGTTCGCCGAGTGTTGGATGGGGAGGTACCTGGGAATATTTGGGAGGACAAGGGATTGGTACTGATCAAGCAGCTCTCCCATCACTTGCACTAGATAGTGCTGGAAATCCTACTGTCGCGTATATTGGGAATGCGTACGTTAGTGGCCATTTGTCCGTACTCCACTGGGATGGTGATAGCTGGCAATATATGGGGCCACCAGAAATAGGTAATAGCGTAAACGATGTGTCTCTTGCTTTGAATGGATCTGGTTATCCTCCTATAGTCGGGTATACGAATGGCAATTTGTCGATACTACGCTGGGATGGTAGTGCTTGGCAATATGTGGGATCCCCAGAAATTGTTGATGCTACCTCTTTGTCTCTTGCTGTGGATAGCACGAATAATCTTGTAGTGGCAGTAGTACATGGTGATGAGCATGAGCTATCCGTATTACGCTGGGATGGTCGTAGCCACTGGGAAAAACTAGGGAAGGACATGCCTGCCGTTGGATTTCATCCGTCACTTGCTTTAGATAGTGCTGGTAATCCCGTAGTAGCTTATGAAGATGAAGCTAATAATGATAAACTGTCGGTATTGCGTTGGGATGGTAGTGCATGGCAATATATGGGTGCACCAGGTGTCAGTGAGTACAACGTGTGGTTTCCCTCTCTTAAATTAGATAGTAGTGGAAATCCAATCGTAGCTTATGGTATGAATGTTAATGAGCATGCGGAGGAACCTGATGAAGTATCCGTATTACGTTGGGATGGCAATAGCTGGCAATATGTAGGTTCGCCGCAAATTAGTGATGGTGCTGCAGGACCAGCATCCTTAATGCTAGACACTAATGGCGCCCCTGTGGTGGCGTGCCAGAACTGGAAATGGCAATATTCGGCTAATGGGGATTCTAAGCTAGCGGTATTACGCTGGGATGGTCGTGCTTGGGAATACATAGGTCCGCGTGGAATAGCTTATGGAGCATGGGTATCTTTAGCACTAGACACTAGTGGATATCCCATCATAGGATATGAAGATTGGACGACTGAGGATGATAAATTATCTGTATTATTATATAATGGACCCCAAAATGGGACAAAATATTCGCCGAAAGCACAGTGATGCATTTCGGGCAAAAGTAGCTTTGGAATCTGTAAGGGGAACTCGAACGGTTCCTGTAATTTGTTGTGAGTTTGGTGTGGCAGCGTCGCAAGTATTCGCTTGGAAGAAGCAACTTCTTGAAGGTGCGTCAAACATTTTTGAAAATGGCGCGCAATCATCAGCGAAGTCTTAAGAGGCCGTTACTGATCCGCTTTTAAAAGAGATTGGCCGACTTCAAATCGAGAACGCTTTTCATGAATCACTCGGGAGCTTGCTCCCGAGATTTTCGCTGCGCTGGTTAAAAGCTCTCGTCAAACACCACCGAATTTTTGCTGGCCTCAAATCCTTTTTGATATTCGGTTACCCGTTTTTCAAAGAAATTGGTGAGCGGCCTTAAATCTTGTAAAACCATAAAAGGAAACGGATTGCTGGCGTGGTATTTTTTGGGAAAGCCAATCTGCACAAAGCGTTCATCGGCGACATATTGTAAATATTGCAACATCAAATTTTCAGACATACCACTGATGCCAAGACTGAGTGTGTCTTTGCAAAAAGCCATTTCCACAGCAATGGCTTCGTCAATCATTTCTTCAACTTTTTTCTGTAAAGTTTTGTCAAATAATTCCGGGTATTCAGTTCGAATAACAGATACAACTTCCATCGCTGCTTCAATATGCATGGTCTCATCACGAAACACCCAATTAGTGGCAGTGGCAAGTCCAGGCAAAAGGCCCTTGTTTCTTAAAAAATAAACATAAGCAAAAGAACCAAAGAAAAATAACCCTTCGACACAAGCAGCAAAACAAATCAAATTTTCTACAAACTGGCGACGTTTTTCATGGGTGTCTAAAACATCAAGCTTCTCGATAGAATCCATATGCTTAAAACAAAAATCTGCTTTTAATTTGACCGAATCAATGGTTTGATAAGCATCAAAGGCAGACTTTCTTTCATCGGGATCGGGGATATAATTGTCAACCAGCAGCAAATAGGTTTCGACATGCAGCATTTCATCAAACAGCTGCTTGCCCAAAAACATACGGTATTCTGGAGAATTGACATGTTTGTAAAAGTTAAGCACCAGATTGTGTGCCACTAAGTTATCCGCCGTCGCAAAAAAAGCAACCAGCCGTTTGATTAAATGGGCTTCAGCAGGACTGACTCGATCTCGTAAATGTTCATAGTCGACAGAAAAATCGATTTCTTCTGTGGTCCAAATATTCTTAATCGAATCCTTGTAAAGCTTAAAAAACTGAGGATATTTCATCGGGCGCAGCGTTAAATCTAAGACGTGACTTAAAATCATAATTTTCCCCTTACTGACAAGCTTCACAAGTTTCTGGATTTTCAAGCGAACAGGCAATTACTTCTTCATCTGGCATACGCACGGTTGTTTTTTGAATTTGCGTTTTTGCTCTTGAGCGCAAGTAATAAGTGGTCTTAATCCCTTGCTTCCAAGCATACATATACATGGAAGATAATTTACCCAGCGATGGATTATCCATAAACAAGTTAAGTGATTGCGATTGACAAACAAATGTTGATCTTGCTACGGCCATATCAATTAATTCTTTTTGTGAGATTTCCCACACTGTTTTATAAAGTTCTCGAAGCGAGAGCGGAATTTCTTCAATCCCTTGTATCGAACCATCTGCAGCGACAATTTGGGCTCGCATAGAAGGATTCCATAAGCCAAGTTCTTTAAGATCTTCTATCAGATAGCGATTGATTTGCAAAAATTCTCCACTGAGCGTCTCTCTTTTAAAAAAGTTAGAAACCTGTGGTTCAATACTTTCATAGCTACCCACGATAGAAGCAATCGTTGCGGTCGGCGCAATTGCGATCAATAAACTGTTACGCAAGCCCGTGGCTTTTACTTCCTTGGCCAAAGCGTCCCAATCATATTTCAAACTTGGTAATTCTTGCCCTACTTGTGCAGCCAGCTGAACCTGCAAATAACCATCTGCATATCTTGATTCCTTAAATGCCGAAAAACTTCCCAACTCTTTGGCCAAACGCATACTGGTACGCAAAGCTTGGTAATAAATTGTTTCGGAAATTTGTTTTGATAATTCAGCAGCACCTGGCGACGTAAACGGTAAGCGCATCTTGAAAAACAAATCTTGTAAACCCATGATCCCAAGTCCAATAGGACGCCATTTACTATTGGATACCTTGGCTTCTTTGGTTGGATAAAAATTAATATCGATCACGCGATCCAAGAAAGAAACCGCTGTATCAACGACGTGTTGCAAGCGCTCAAAGTCAAATTGGCCCTCAACAGTCACAAAACGAGAAAGATTGACACTACCCAAATTGCAAACGGCTGTTTCTTCACCGGAGGTTACTTCCAGAATTTCAGTACATAAATTAGAGCTATGAACAATTTGGTTCGTTTTACCTGTTTGAGCAGATCGCAAATTTGCTTTATCTTTAAAGCAAAGCCAGCCATTTCCAGTTTCCGCCAAACACTGCGTCATCCTGGCATAAAGTTGACGAGCAGAAACAGTTTTAATCGCTTTATTTTCATGCTCATATTGCTCATAGGCTCTATCAAATGCTTCGCCATAAGTTGTTAGCAGCTTAGGTGCTGCGTCCGGCGAGAATAAACTCCAAGGCAGATCATTTTCGACACGATGCATAAAGAGATCAGGAATCCATAACGCTAAATTAAGATTATGCGTTCTTCTTTCCTCGGAACCCGTGTTATTTCTTAACTCTAAGAATGTCTCAATATCTGCATGCCAAGGCTCTAGGTAAACCGCGGCAGCCCCTTTGCGTTTTCCACCCTGATTAACGGCGTGCACAGAGGAATCAAACACTTTTAGAAATGGAACGATGCCATTGCTTAAACCATTTGTTGCTCGAATCAAAGCCCCCGACGCTCTAACGGGAGTCCAGTCGATTCCGATACCACCCGAAAATTTAGATAACATCGCACAATCGGCAATGGCCTTATAGATCCCTTCTAAACTATCTTCTTTCACGGTCAGCAAATAACAACTACTCATCTGGGGATGACGCGTGCCCGAATTAAATAGCGTCGGAGTTGCCGGTGTATAATAAAACTGGCTAATGACTTCATAAAAGCGAATTGCTTCTTCAATTGAAGTTGACAATCCAAGCGCTACGCGCATAAAGAGCCACTGGGGGCGTTCCACTAAACGCCTAGTCGTCGGACTTCGAAGTAAATAACGATCGGCAACTGTTTTTAGTCCAAAGTATTCGAACAGATCATCTCGATCATGGCGAATGGCATATTCGATCTCTTCTACACCTTGATTTGCCATTTCAAACACTTGATGCGCAATCAGTCCGAGCTCCATCGCTTGACGAATATAATCTCTAAAAGCACAATGTCTTCCGACTTCTTTTAGGATGCTTTCGGACAACATGCGCGCAGCCACTCTTGAATAATTGGGCTCATCAGTCATCAGCATCACAGCGTTGGAAATCGACAGTTCGTCTAACTCTTTAGTGGTACTTCCATCATGCAAACCGCTGATGGTACGTTTCGCAATTTCAATGGCTTCTACATTCTTAATGCCCCGACAAGCTCGACTAACGGCATGCAAGATTTTTTCGATTTTAACTTCTTCTTTTGATCCATCTCGCTTAATCACGTGCATTACTTAAATCTCCAAAAACCACAAAACCATTTCTGACAAAAAGAGCCCATAAGGAACCCAGATCCTTACAGCAAACGCCATGTTAGTACATTTAAAACGGTGAGACAGCGCTAAACTTACCTAAGACATAAACCCGCGACCCTCACCAATGTACTTAAGGTTAGAGGAATTTTGAAAAGCTTGTCAAATACAAATATCACCAAAAAAAAACATGATTAAAATTCTGATGCTTAGATTGGTTTTCAGATTTTTATTTTGTTTTATTCCGAACCAGGGTTGACTTACAAAACAAATGCCATGAACGAAAGTTAAGGCTCACGCACACAAACAGAGATCAAAGTCTTTAGGAGGAAAATATGGTCGCCTTTTCCATCAGTCATGACCGCATTCCTAACAATGTTCACCTTTCCGACGATAAACGCCTGCAGCGCGCTTTAGAAATGTGGCAACCCAATTTTTTAAATTGGTGGCTCGATATGGGGCCTCAAGGTTTTCAGGAAAAAGACATTTATTTGCGCACTGCCACAAGTGTTGACTCCGATGGTTGGGCCGTTTTTGATTATGTTAAAATGCCAGAATATCGTTGGGGAATTTTTTTAAGCCCTCCCGAAAAAAATCGCACTATCCCAGGTGGAGACTTTGCTGGCGATCCGGTGTGGAATGAGGTTCCGGGAGAATTCCGTGCCTCATTACGTCGCCTAATTGTTACCCAAGCAGACACAGAGCCTGCCTCTGTTGAACAACAACGTCGACTCGGAGAAACTTGTCCATCTCTTTATGATTTGCGTAACTTATTCCAAGTGAACGTAGAAGAAGGACGACATTTGTGGGCAATGGTTTATTTGCTACAAACTTACTTCGGAAGAGATGGGCGAGAAGAAGCAGAAGCCTTATTGAATCGACGCAGCGGCAATATAGATAAGCCGCGAATTTTATCGACCTTTAACGAACCTATTGATGAGTGGCTTTCTCTTTTCATGTTTACCAATTTCACAGACCGTGATGGAAAATTCCAACTATTAGCCCTCGCTGAAAGTGCGTTTGAACCTCTTTCGCGAACTTGTCGGTTTATGTTAACAGAGGAAGCGCATCATTTATTTGTAGGTCAAACAGGCATACAGCGTGTCATTAGAAAAACTGCAGAACTCATGAACGAACATGATTGTGACGATGTACGACCCTTTGAGGCAATTCCGCTTTCTATTATTCAACGCTACATTAATTTTTGGTATTCTAGTTCCTTGGATCTATTTGGCTCAGAGCAAAGCTCCAACGCTGCTACTTATTTTGCAGCAGGCTTAAAAGCAAGAGCTCATGAGGCAAGAGATTATGAAGATCATGCAGCCAAAACGGGTCATTATGATCTGGAAGTTCTGAAGAATGGACAACTGGTAAAAGAGTCCATTCCCTTGCGCAATGCCATGAACGAAATTTTGCGTGACGACTACATAAAAGACAATGAAAAAGGTCTCAACAAGTGGAATATTGAACTTCAGAAACACCACATTCAACACACTCTTTACTTGCCACATCGACGGTTTAATCGAACAGTTGGGTTATACAGCGATCATCATTTTGATCCTCAAGGTCATTTGATTTCGAAAGATCAATGGGAAGAATCTAAAACCCACTGGCTGCCCTCAAAAGAAGATCGCGCCTTTGTCAAATCTCTCATGAAACCTGTCACCGAAAGAGGCCACTATGCTAGCTGGATCGCTCCCCCTCTGAAAGGCATCAATGCACTGCCTAATGATTTTGAGTACGTAAAAATATGACCGGCCGCGCTTTTAAACTTAAATAAAGCACCCACAGCGAGGCCAGCAGCAATGCACCAACGGCAGTATGCAAACTAACAAAAAAAACGGATCGCACTGTGGCAACTGTTGCCAAGCCCAAAACAATCTGCACCCCTATTAAAGCGATTGGCCACCAAACTATTTTTTGGGCAAATATAAAACCACAACGTTTGGCTTCACGCGCACCAACCATGCATGCATAAATAACCATGCCCGCTAAAAAATAGCCCATCATACGATGCAACATATGCAATTGTCCCAAAGTCCAATCTGGCCAGAACTGAGGACCACAAGAGATCCAGTCGTCGCCACAGGCAAGCCCGGCCCCGACATGTCGCACCCAGCCTCCCAGCAGAATTTGAGCTAACACTAACACTGTGGCTAGACCCACAACGGCACGTTTGCCATCTTCTTTGAAACCAACAATTGCTTTTGGATATAGACAGTAACTAATATAAATTAGTAAACAAAAAAATCCCATAGCTGTAACGAGATGCAGGGTAGAAACAAAAGCACTCAAGCCCAACAGCACAGTGATCCCACCCAGAGTTCCCTGGAAAGCCACCAATAAAACCGCCAAAAGACTAAGCGCTCGAATATTTTTGTTGGTCATTTTAGAAAACCAAATCAGCACAGTCAAAAAAATCGTTAACAGACCAACCATACTTGCCCATAAGCGATGACCGTGCTCATACAAAACACCACCGGTCATTTCAGGAAGTAATTCACCATTGCAAGTTGGAATAAAATACCAATCTGGACAAGCTAGTGAGGCTCCCATGGGATTAACAACGCCGCCAATCAATAATAAAATCCAAGTCGAAAAAACAGTCATCAACGAAAAATAAAATAATCTCATTAAAACCTCTGAAGATTTTAAAAAATAATTCTTAAGTATTTCCCGTTTTTAAAACGAGAACAGAAACGGAGGCTAAACGAACAACTTTTTCAGCAACTGATCCCAGAAATAGACGTTCCATGCCCCGACGGCCATGGGTACCCACCACAATTCGCCCCACTCCACACTCTTTGGCAACTTCTAATATTTCATCAACCGCGTCTCCTTCTCTGACGATAGCTTTGGTAGAGACCAAATGGAATCTGCTTTGAATATCGTCAGCAATTACTTCCAAATGTTTTTGGGAATTGCCATATAAAGCATCGCCCAACTCTTGCGAAGAAGCATAGGTCATCTCGCTCGCCAAGGCAGTAAAAGCGCTCGGCGGCGGCGGAACATGGTACACATGTAAAATCAACATTTCTCCATTTAACTCCTGCAATTCACGGGCGGCAACTTCCACAATTTCATTCGCCTCAGCAGAAAAATCATATGCAACTAGCCATTTATTATTCGTCATTACATAACTCCTACGTTATTTAGCCCTGCTTACTACAGAGCATACGACTAATCCAGACTAGATCTTGAGTTTATAAATTTTCATGCGTGGAGTGATGGCCACGGGCTCAAAATATCTTGGATCATTTTCTTCTAAGACAAAAAGCTTGAAGAAAGCGCCATTAGTTATTTGATTATCGGCCAATATCGCTGAATTGTAATTTCTAAGAAGCACTAAGTTTAAAAATCCATCGGCATGCATAAAGATTTTTTTTACTTCCAATCGCTGATTTTTATACTCGGCGATTATCATGCTAGCGAGCTTCTGGGTATTGTTACCCCAGTTAACTGTCCACTTTTTTCGGTCAACACGGTACTTACCGTCTAAAACAAATGCATCGTCTTCATTTTTTAAATTATTTGTAGCGAAGTAAAAAGGAAGGTGCTTTTGCTTTCCCGTCGAAAGATCAATATTGGAAAAAAGTTGCATCGAGCCCAACAACGCGAGCATATGATAAGAAGTTACCAAGTATACATCGCGGCTCTTGTGGGGAAGCGGGTAATTTTTATCAGCAATCGCCGTGAAAAACTGATTGGGATCTTTCACCTTATTTTTGATCATGTAGCTTTCAATATATCCCGGCGCTTTCTTGGTATTGGTAAAGTTGGCAGCGTCGTGCTCCGTCACGATACGCAGCAGATGGGCAGCCGCTGTTAAATTGGCTTCCGTCAAGACAAAGGCAACAGGAAGATTGTAATCACCACCATGTTTGTTGCCATCGATAAACGCATGGGCATTTGTATAGTAACGTAAAGCATGTCCATAATCCCACCAGCTAAAAACATAGTCGGTCGGTTTCGTTAAACGGGCCAAATGCCTGAGGACTAAAATTTCATTTTTACCAAAAGCTTCACGTGGTTTAAGTGGCTTTACTATAGCATAATTGTGGTAAAGTGCGAGCACGGTCATCGCAGCAATAGCACTATATCTAAGCAAAGGAGGTCGCCAACTTTTTGAAATGATTACAAAAACATACCCAAGTCCCAACGCCAGCGCCGGAACAGCATACATTGTAAAACGCAATCCGCCAAATAATGCGAAAAAACCAAGACCAACCATAGGCAACAGAAGTAAAAGTGGACGATAGGCAAATACTGCCAATAAATAGCCCAGACAAGACAATATGAAAGTAACGGGGTGGCCACTAATGCGATTCATTAAATGCCACAAAGAGATTATCTCCGCTTCCCTCACCGTGGAGATAACATTGTAAAACTGAAATGAAGACGTTGGTACTTCATCTCCGCGCACAAAATACTGCCGAAGTTGACTTAAGAGTGGGTCGATACCAGCAGTGGCAGCGAAACATGCAAATGCCGCTGCGAACAGATACCAAAAAAACTTGTTCACAAGTAAAGGCCGATAGTAAAATAAAAAACACAAGAAAATAGCGAAGAGCATTTTTATCGTCGGTACAATTCCCAGAAAACCAAGCAATACAAAAAATGCGATTTGATAATTAAATATGTTTTTTCTGTCAAAAACAAGACCATAAAAAACAGTGCTGAAAAATACCGCCATGTTTAGAGAATAGGCCTGAGGGTACCACCATTGGTAGAGAGAGACGGCTATGGTAATCAACGCTAAATAGAATTTTTTCTTTGATAGAATAGCAGTAATCACAAAACAAATTACAAACATGGGGAAAACAACGACCAGCATGTCAGTATCATAGTAACCAGCTAAAGAGCGGGCATAATAACCGTGCGCTACGCTGCCCAAGAGTGCAGCAACGAGACCGATGGTTGCCTGACCAATACTGCACCCTATCAAAACGAGTGGCACGACCAGCAGCGAACTCATAAAAACTGGCATAAAAAACACCAGAGTTTCAAAATTAATAGGCACTATTTTAGCCAAAAAAACTGTCAATTGTGGCAGTAGTGAGCCTGTCGGAGAAGAGATGGTCTGCTCTTTTCCAAATTGCAGCAAATCCAACGCACCTTTAGCAAAAAAATAACCATCGGGCGTATTGATAAATTCGCCACTTTCTTTGAGACCCGCTATTGACGTATAATTGGCTAATAAAATTCGAAATGTCACAGAAAAAGCATAGGCGAAAGCAATCAGCACCCAGCATAATTTTAAACTAATTTGATCTGTTGGTAATTTTAACCAACCCATTGCTGTTTTGTATGTCGCCGACAAGTTCGTTATTTTAATCATTTGTTCATTTTTACCAATCTGTTGCAACCGAGACAATACGACAATAAGTTGCCAACCAGAATTGCCTCCTCTTGTGGATGCATGCTAGCTTAGCAGGCGTATTCAGAACATATGACGTGTTCCTCTCATCACAGGACGGGACAAAGTAACATGCCCAAGTTCCTATTATTTTGCGCGGCGATATTTTTACTGCCCTTATTTGATCTGCAAATTAGTTATGGATATGAAAGCAACGCAAGCATTATGTCCTTTACTGTTGCAAACGAGATTTACATTTCTGACATAGAGGGTCCGGATGCTGTTAATGTTACCAATGTCATCCCTGGTGATGATTCAGCCTCATCTGGAAGTTCAGTTTTTGACGTCATTGTAAATGACAACAACGTTTCATACGATATATGGCTAACCGTGCCACCTGGAAATTTTGACAGTAACTTGAACATTTATATAGCGACAAACGAAAATGGCTCCCTGCCGTTGGATGTGCTTTTGACTGGAAATACCGGCGTGGTCGCCGTTAGCGTGAACCCAGCAGGCGACGACCCAAACAATTCTAGGCCGACAGGTACAGCCCCATCAGGAAACGCAGTGACTGGGACTAATTTATCGGGAACCACATACACAGCAACTGTTACCGAGGATCTAGACAATTACATGTCTTATCCTAATATTCCCACTGGTGTCTACACGCTCACGCTCACGACCCATGTTGCCTTAAATTAATACAGCAGGCCCGTTAATCTATCCCAATGTTGGCTGTCATGGTAAGCACATAATTACCTACTGGAATATTAGAATAGGTCGAGTAATTGTCTAGATCCTCGGTAACGGTTACGGTGTATGTGGTTCCGGTTAGATTAGTCCCATTGACTTCATTTCCTGCTGAGGCTGCACCTGTCGGCCTGGTATTGTTACCGCCGCCAGTACTGGCTGGGTTCACAGAGATGGTGGTAGTGGATGTAGCGCCAGTCAGAGTCACATCTAATGGCAAAGTGCTATTTGCTAGCCAAACACCCAATGTGCTATTAATATTCGCGTTGGGAACAGTCATCCATACATCATAAAGAACGTTAGTAGCGTTTGTTTTGACAACAAAAGTACCTGATCCAGATGATGCCGTGCCATCACCAGGGACAACATTACTAACGCTGATAGCGGTAATAGCAGTGGAAAAAGAAACAGAATTTGATGGTACTGAAAAGCTTACAGTACTAGCATTGGTTTCATCTGCATAACTCACTTGCAGGCTTGTTAAAGATATCACAAGTATCATCACACAACATAATAGAAATTTAAACACGGCCACTCCCCTTTTTCTAGAGCTAAATGCTCAATATGAAAAGACTAACATAGGTACGCCAGGCAAATCAATTTGACCGCTCAACATATTTGACATCATTTTTTCGCTTTTAGATCTGGACAAAAAGGAAGACTCTGAACCATAATTGCTTCCATGCTGATCAAAAATTTTATTTTTTATTTTGTTTTCTTTTATCTCATTAAACAACCAATCGCTTTGGCCTATACTGTCACGCCAACGATAGGCATGCTCAATTTATCAGAGTCACGCAGTCTCAATTTTTCGGTTAAAAATAGTAGCAATAAACCAATTCGAATAGAGGCTCAAGCCTTTGTCAATCAACAAGACAGCTCCGGCAACCTCAACTCCGTTCCCACCAAATCGCTCCTGCTTTTTCCACCCATCATACGCATTCCTCCTAATTCATCGAAAAAACTCAGAGTTGTTTTAAATCCCGACAAAGATAATATCAACGAACAACAGGCTTATAAAATTTTGATTAAAGGGTTACCCGAAGGCAAATCCACCCTAGAAAATAAAGACAAAAGCAAGGACATCAGCGTGAGCATCCAGATTGTGACGGCTTACCATGTCCCTCTCTATATCATCCCAAAAAAGCCGACTTTTTCATTAACGCTCGCCAACCTCAAAATAGACAAGAAAAATATCACCGTTGGACTTAAAAACGAAAGCAATATGACCTTACGCCTTGTTGAACATGAAATGCTTGTCATGATCGGCGATAACTGGGAAAAAGCAACGCCGGTCATACGAAAAACACTTCCACTTTTGGTCAATAATACCGTAGAACAAAATTTCAACTGTTCCGTCTGTGAAGGTAAAAAAATTAAAGCTGTTAAAATCAATGGCACGCTCTCCTATTGGGGAACGTTTTCTATTTTAAAAAATATTTAAATTTTTTACATAAAATTTTTGAACGTAAAACCAATAAACTGACCCCAAGCTTCAGATGGCTACAATACTTAAATTCACTTTCATTTTGCTTGGCAGTTTGTTTCTACATTCGCTCCCCCTGCTTGCGCAAAAGGCAGTTTTAAATTCGGACAATTCGAATTCTAAATCGCAACTTAGTTCACCTGAAGAACAAGCAGCACTGTTAGGAACACCAGAAGAACCCACGAGTAACCACCGCACTCTTTTCAGCGCCAAAGACATACAAGGATCCGGTGGAAGCGTTTTCTTAGGTTACAGTGGCCAATTAGAAAATGTTCTCTCTAAAGATGGCTCTCTGGAAAAGATAAGAAATAATTTTGCCTTTGGCGGCAAGTTTTTTTTTCTATTTAATAATACGCTCAGACTCGGCATAGAAGGCACCATTATCAGGCCCATCAATATTGGTGATCCGTTAGGATACGCATTGGGACCACTAGCAGAAATGCTTATTAGACTCGATCCGGCTTTGCTAGAGTTTGGTTTATCCGCAGGCTACGGAGAGTATAAAGACAAATCCTACCTCACTCTGTTTCCTAAAATAGCTGCCGGACTTCGACTCACTGAAGAATTAGCACTATCGTTCTCTGTCGGATATCTCATTTTTATCAATTCAGAAAGCTTCTCTCGTCCAAGAGCAATTCTTGAACAGTCCCAACCATTTCTGGGGTGTTTCCTAACATTCGGTACTTTTTGAAATGAAATGATAAAAGCACAATCACTTATTGCACTGCTTGCTATTTTCATGCTGGTTTTCGCACATGCAGCATTGTCACAGCGCACTAAATCAGATGTCAATATTACTTATGATGTTTACTTTAAGAAATATCACCTGGGAGAAACCAGCGTACTTGTTAATCAAAAAGGTAAAATCACGGCCATTGATACCAGCATATTAATTGAAAAACTTCCTCTGCTTTTTAAAAAAGTGGGAATTTACGGCCATCGCCTTCAGCAGAACACATCATCACCCAGCCTCATGGATATTGATGAAGTTGAAAAATCATTAGACTTAATTTTACGTGCAAATGCTGATGAATTTCGTATTGAAATCGAATTGCCGCCTCATCTTAAACTCATTCAGGCCGCACCTTTGGATACTAATTATCTAGATTTAAATACCATCTCTGAGGCAAAGAGCCGCGGCTGGCTTGACGTATCCGGCAATTGGCTGCTTACAAAGCCAATTGAAAGCCTCCGAGGAACTTCTTGGCGAGGCGGCTTCGCTGTCAATGATTGGCATGTTTACGCTAATGGAATTTTCAGCACAGACAGCTCCGCATTGCTGAAGAGTTGGCGTATTGAAAAATTGGTCTGGGAAGAAAACAAGTCACGCTTCCAATTCGGATGGCCAAATATTTCTCAAATTATCAGCGGACAATTAGTAGGGCCGAGCATATTTGGCGCAGCTATCAGCAATTCATTTACTAGCATTTCAGAGTCAACAATCTTCAAGGAACTACCAGGTGGCGTCGTACAATTAAACGAAAACAGTCTTATTGAAATTTTTAAAAATGGATCCCTAACCCATTCTTTTGAATTAAATGCAGGAAGGTACAATGTTCGCGATTTGGAAATTGATCCAACTCTAAACACCATAGACATTCGCATCACAACAGAATCAGGACGACTAGAAACAACGAGCATTAATCGTTTTGCCATGCCAATCCAGGCAAAAAAAAATACACTTCAATACACACTATACGTTGGCTTGCAGGCAAATAACCACTGGAACCCTGTTTTTGGTGGTGCAACATATCAAAGTTTGGGATCGGGCTGGTCTATTGGATTGCATCATAACTGGATGAGCCAAGATGGCTTTCGTCTCGGCATTTTTTTACTGAAAAATGCAACTAATTACACTTTTAACCTAGCTGCTTGGTGGCAAAATAGAAAATTGGATCCTCAACTGGGGGGCACAAGTTTTGGTATCAGTTTTCCCAGATCCCTCTCAGGCATTTCATCTAGATTTTCTTTTAATCTCTACAATGAAAAAGCTCTTTCTTATACTAGCGATATGGAGGCCTCTATCAGCTTTGCACCCAAAATTTTTAATTACAACGTTGGACTATTCGGCGTGGGTCTAGTGAGGGAAATCAGCCAAAGGCAATTGTTTTTCATGAGCTTCAGCAACGAATTCGCAATTTTGCCTTGGAGCAATCTTAGTCTTAACATTTCTCTAGGGTTGGATACACGAAATAATATGAGGGCCATGTTCTCGCTTAATTTCTCTCCCGCTAGCTGGATCTCTCAACGGTACTCGCAGGATCTTTTAAATACTGAAAACCGTCAATTCTCCACTCAAACCAAGTTTGCCAAAAACAATACTAGCATTAATGCCGGCTATTCGCACCGCAACAACAATTTCAGTGGTTTAAGAGTCACGCAGAATTGGGATAACGACATCGTTGACTTAAGAGCTGGTGTCTCCTTAAAAGAGCTGTTTCGCGGGAGTGCACCAGCCCAGAGCACTTCACTGGCATTTAGAACAGGATTATTATTTGCGGATGGCTCTTTTGCTGTGACATCAAAACCCGCGGAGACATTTGCCATTGTTGATGCAGGTCAGATCAGAAGCAAGGCGGACATGAACGTCAAATTAAATGGAAGAAGTGTCGGTGGCTTTCACAAACGCTTTGGCTTAACTGGGTTTACTAATTCTAAGCAAAACACGATTGAGATCGACACATCCAGTCTGGGGTATAACTACGAAAATAGAAAAGAAATTATCACGCCCAAGCTTGGCCAAGCTTTTTTTCTTCCCCTAAAAAACAACGATGCCATTGTTGCCACAGGCACCTTGTTTTTCCCAGACAAACACACTGCAGACCTGCTATACGGCCAGCTTTTTCATGATGATTCAAAGGAAGATGCTTACTGGTATACTGGCGACGATGGTGTGTTTTCGTTTGAAGGTAAACCCGGCATTTGGAGAGGAAATGTGTTTATTGATGATAAACGGTACCGTCTGCAAATCAATATTAATGAATCCGACAGCATTGAAGGTGCCTTATTTTTAGGCGACATTGTATTATATGAAATCGTCGCCCCCACCCCTTCACCTCTTTCAAGCTTACCGAAAGAGTAAACAGTATCCTGCGCTGCTTGAGTCACATGGTGCTCAAACCCATTACTGCAAGCGATCAATTCTCGGCACGCATGCTCGTCAATGCTTATTAGTTAAGAAAGGAATTTTATACTTAAATGATCAGCCCGTCGGTCACGCCGAAGATATTTTTCAATTTTTATCGTTGCCCGATTCATCTCAATTTTTTCCAGCATGGATCGGGTTTTTTGCTTACGAATTTGCCAAGCACTTTCAATTGCCCACTAAAGACGCTTACGATGAACTACCTGAGGCGGCATTCTTTCTTTACGATGAAGGTTACCGATGGGAAAATGGAATATTAAAAGAACAACCTTTGCACCCCATAGAAACCCAATGTGATTTGATAAGTTCAATTCCGCCCGTCATGCTTCATTGTGATTTTGACAAAAGCGATTTCATAAAAGCCGTTCACGAAGTCAAAGAAAGGATTCGCTTAGGGCATGTTTATCAAGTGAACTTGGCCCAACGTTTTCATTTCGACAAAAAAGAGATCGATCCACTATCGGTCTATGCCCATCTATCCCAAAGCAACCCAAGTCCCTTCATGGGGCTGATCGCCTACCGGGACTGGGCAATTATTTCTGGAAGCCCTGAACGTTTATTTCATTACCACAATTCAGAAATTACCACGCGGCCTATTGCGGGCACGCGTCCTCGCGGAAAAACAATCAAACAAGATGAGCAATTGCAAACGGAGCTCTACCGCGATCGTAAAGAGCGAGCAGAACACAGCATGCTGGTTGATTTACTGCGCAACGATCTTGCTAAAGTTTCCAGGCCTGGTTCTGTGCATATGAGCGAAGTATTCTCAATTGAGCGATATAGTCATGTGATGCATCTGGTCTCTGAAGTAAAAAGTGCCTCAGATGCTTCACTTAAATCTGTATTCAAAGCTATTTTTCCAGGAGGCACTGTTACGGGCACTCCCAAAGAAAGTGCCATGCGGTGCATTGCTGATTTAGAACCAGTTTCTCGAGGTGCTTACACAGGATCGCTTGGATATGTTTCTTCAGGCTACGGCACTGATTTCAATATTCTCATTCGCAGCTTTGTCCTGGGAAAAAAAACCGGCTTTTTTTCAACAGGTGCAGGCATCGTCAGTGAAAGCGATCCTGAAAAAGAATACCAAGAGATTCAACAAAAAGCCCAAAGCCTCCGCCATGTTCTAAAGTATGCCAGCAAAGGATCTTTAAATGATCCATCTCGTATTTTTTCCAATTGGAAGCCAGCTTTCGCAAAGGCCCAATTTCAAGCAGTGGTTGCTTTCGTGGAAAATCACGATTCTTTTAGTTTTAATATTATTGATTATTTTAAAACATTGGGATGCCAAGTGATTGTTTTTGATCACAGCCAAGAACCAGATTTGAGCAAATGTACTCACGTCGTCCTAGGTCCTGGTCCCGGGGAGCCTGCATCTTCAGGAAAGCTTATGCAGTGGCTTGGGCTCGCCCTGCAAAAAGACATTCCCTTGCTGGGGATTTGCCTTGGCCATCAAGCTCTCGGTCTTGCTTTTGGTGCCAACCTAATTCATGCACCTCGCCCTATTCACGGCGAAGTTGAAAATATTGAGCACAATCAGCAAAGCCTTTTTAAAGACCTAAAATCTCCTTTTAAAGCGACTAGATACCATTCGCTCGTTTTGGCAGATATCCCAGAGATATTAGAGATACATGCGCGCAGCCCTGACAACCAAATCATGGCCATCGCTCATAAAACCAAACTTGCTTTTGGTGTGCAATTCCACCCTGAAAGTTTTTTAAGCACGCAAGGTCTTTTAATCTTTAAAAATTTCTTGGAAATCACCTATGCTAAAACAACTAATTAATGGAGAAGAAAGCCCTCTACAGGATTGTCATCCCGGACTTGGTCCGGGATCTAAAGCACCATCGCTAAAAACTAGATTCCAGATCAAGTCTGGAATGACAATCCACTCTTTTATTTTTCATGGTTTTTCTGTTTTCACCACATTCTTAAGTTTTGATAAAAAACCTTTTTTTCTACAAGAACATTTAAACAGGCTCCAAGTGCATGCTCGAGAATTGGGTCTTAATTATCCTGGCCATGGAGCTTTTTTATCGGATCTGAATATACTTTTGCCGCTCGATCGACTTTTACGCATTCGCCTGTCGGTTGGTCCTAACCTGCGCATTGCCGAGGCGACTTCTTATATTTTGCCACCACAAGATTATTACACACAAGGCGTAAAAGCCATCTGCACACAAATCCAAGTACATCCCCAACTCGCACATCTTAAAACTGGAAATTATTTACCCTATCTCATGGCAAAACAAAAAGCTGAGCAAGAAAATGCTTTTGAAGGACTTTTAATCGATCACAACCAACACATTGTCGATGGGAGCCGCAACAGCCCCCTGCTTTACCAAAATAATACTTTAACTATTTGCCAAGGCGGTCTTGATGGCATTACCCGAAATATGGTTGTCAAAAAAGCAATCGAACTTGGGATTCAAATCAAACATCAATACGTGAAAGCTTCCCAATTGCACGGCCAACTGCTACTGGCTGGTAGCGGCATCGGTCTCGTCCCAGTTGGCACTCCTTGCGATCAAAACATTGCCAACCTCGTCAGAATTTTTTCGCCGCGCAGACAGGCGCTTTCCAATTTGGTTTAATGGAATTGGATAATCACCAGTAAAACACGCATCGCACATCCCGTTTTTCAGCTGACCATCTACTTGAGATAGCGCCGCGTGTAAACCTGCTACACTTAAATATCCCAAAGAATCCACTTCAAGATACTTTACAATTTCTTCTTGTGTATGGGTTGCGGCAATTAATTCTGAACGACAAGGCGTATCGATGCCATAAAAACACGGGTGCATGGTGGGTGGTGCAGAAACACGCAAATGAATTTCTTTAGCACCGGCCAGCCTTAGCATTTTAACAATTTTGCGACTGGTTGTTCCTCTCACCACACTATCATCGATGACTACCAATCGACGCCCTTCCACCACATCTTTGACTGGTGACAGCTTTAAACGCACCCCAAAGTGTCTGATGCGGCTTTCTGGCTCAATAAAAGTCCGCCCTACATAGTGGTTGCGCACCAACCCCATTTCAAAGGGTAAACCGCTTGCTTTGGCATAACCCATAGCAGCAATCACACCGCTATCGGGCACAGCAATAACGACGTCAGCCTCAGCTGGATGCTCTTTGGCTAACTGCTTACCCATCGACATGCGCGAAGCATAAACAGAAACATCAAAAACACGGCTGTCTGGTCTGGAGAAGTAAACATGTTCAAAAATACATTGTGCTTTTGGTAACTTTTCTTCATTTTTGATCGACATTGAAGTAATGCCACTTTCATTAATGATGACCATTTCTCCCGGTTCAATTTCCCGAATGCGTTTGGCTTCAATCAATTCAAAAGCACAATCTTCCGACGCTAGTACATAGCCCTGCTTTAATTGTCCAAGCACTAAAGGCCGAACACCAGAAGGATCTCTGACGCCAATCAGCCCTTCTTTTGTCAAAATACAAAGCGCATAGGCGCCGCGAATTTGAGAGAGCGCTTCGATGAGTCGCTGATCCATGGTCTCAGCCTGGCTTTTGGCCAGCAAATGACAAATCACCTCAGTGTCAGCGCTACTATGAAAAATCGCGCCATCTTTTTCTAAGTCTTCTTTCAAAGAATCAGCATTGACCAAATTACCGTTATGGGCCAAGGCGACATAGCCCTTAAATGTTTTGGCAAGCAGAGGCTGCGCATCTTGAAGTCCGTTGGTGCCAGCAGTTGTATAGCGAACATGACCCACTGCAGCTGGTCCTACCAAATGGGCCAACTTTTGCTCATCAAAGACATCCGCCACGATCCCTAAGTCAACATGCCGCCTAAATTCCCCGCCTGCTAAAGACACAATGCCCGCGGAATCCTGCCCGCGATGCTGCAAAGCATACAATGCTAAATAAGCAAGTTTTGAACTTTCTTCATGTCCCCAAATACCAACCACACCACAGTGATCCAAAAAAGCATCTAACTTATGAGTCAATCCGACCATTCACAACCTCGCACAGACCAGAGTCATAGTGATGAGAAATTATGTCCATGGGCAATTGCAGCAGATTTTTTCGACCAAGTTGACAACTCAATTCTTGAGATGAAACAGTACCCAAAACATGAACAGCTGCAATATTTAAAAATGCCTTTTCAATAATTCCTAATTTTTCTCTAGGAACTGAGATAACTGCACCAAAGGCGTCTTCACTAAAAAACAGCGATGTTAAGTGCTCAGACATAGAAATATCAAGTTGCACATGAGCACCCTTCTTGCCCGCATGCGCCATCTTAAAAATAGTATAAAGAAGTCCACCTTTTCCGACATGAGCAGCTGCCAAAATAGTTCCGATTCTGACTTGTTCAACAATTAGTTGGCTCAAAGAAGTAACTCGATTTAAATCCCACGTATTTGATAAATAACGCGGTTTGACTTGACCTTCAAATAGCAACTCCGCTCCAGAAAATTGATGAGCAAAAGAACCAACATAGACAATTAAGTCGCCTTCATTTTTAAAAAAAAGCGTCGCTGTTTGCATGGGTTTTTCCTGCAAACCAACCAACGCAATAGTAGGAGTTGGGTCGATTGGTTTATGATCAGTCTGATTGTAAAGACTGACATTGCCAGAAACAACAGGAATTTGAAAGCTATCTGCAGCCTCAGCTAAACCTTCAATACCAGAAACTAATTGCCACATACAGACCGCATCTTCGGGAGAGCCATAGTTTAGACAATCCGATAACCCAATAGGCCTGGCACCGACACAAGCAATCTGCAAAACCATCCTCGCCAATATTCGCTTGACACCTTCTCGTGGATCAATTCCACATAAGCGAGAATCGCAACCAATCTGCAATGCCACCGCTTTAGAACTGCCAGGTATTTGCACGAGCGCGGCGTCAGCTTGGTGTTGATGCTGCAAAGTTCCCAAACCGATGTGACGATCATATTGTTCGGTTATCCAATTTTGATTCGACAAATCAGGATGACGCACAAGTTTCAACAAAAGATCTTCATAAGAGAAATTATCCAAATGAAAATCTGCAGCTGACGATGCCGCTCGCTCAGGTGCTTCATAAAAGCGATCATAAATAGGCGCTTCTTTGGTGAGCATTTCAGGAGATAGCGCAGTATATTCCTCGCCATGCCAAAACAGACGAACCATGCCATCATCCGTCACTGAACCGATTTCCACGACATCTAGATCCCAACGAGAAAATATATCGATCAAAACCTGCTCTTCACCTTTTTTGACCACGAGCAACATGCGTTCCTGGCTTTCAGAAAGCATAATTTCATATGGCGTCATATTTTTTTCGCGGAGCGGCACACGATCTAGATGTAAAAGCAAACCTGATTGCCCTCGATCAGCCATTTCAAAACTAGAACTGGTGAGCCCTGCTGCACCCATATCCTGAATACCAATCAGAATATTTTTTGAAAAACATTCTAAGCAAGCTTCGAGCAATAATTTTTCTTTAAAAGGATCGCCTACCTGAACCGTTGGGCGTGCAGCTTCTTTGCTTTCACTGAATTCATCAGAAGCCATGGTGGCCCCGTGAATACCATCTTTTCCTGTCTTGGCACCTACATAAAAAACCGGATTCCCTACACCTTCGGCAGTTCCTAAAAATATTTTATCGTGTGGTACAACACCAATGGCAAAAGCGTTGACCAAAATATTCCCATTGTAACTTGGATCAAAAGCCACGTCAGAAACAACATTGCACACGCCAAAACAGTTTCCATAGCCAGAAATACCACTGACGACACCAGACAACAAATGTCTCGTTTTAAAATGGTTTTTTGCACCAAAGCGCAGCAAGTTCATGGTCGCAAACGGCCTTGCTCCCATCGTGAAAACATCTCGCAATATCCCGCCAACACCTGTGGCAGCGCCCTGAAATGGCTCAATAAAGCTAGGATGGTTGTGGCTTTCCACTTTAAAAGCGACTGCTAGATTATCACCAACATCGATAACGCCAGCGTTTTCGCCAGGACCCACTAAAACAGTTGAACCGGACTTTGGAAGTTTTTTAAGATGGATGCGGCTCGATTTATAAGAACAATGTTCACTCCACATGGCAGCAAATATCCCAAGCTCGAGCTTGTTGGGTGCTCTTTGCAAAAGTTGAACAATACGTTCGAACTCAGTTTTTTTTAAGCCCATCTGCAAGGCATGATCACTATTTGTTATATCAAGATCTCTCATCGATGCACCAATCCTCTCAGCATTCTCAACCCATCATCACCGCCTAATCGATGTTCAGATCTCCTCTCAGGATGAGGCATTAAACCAAGCACATTATTTTTAGGGCCCCCAAAAATACCAGCAATCCCTCGAGATGAACCGTTCACATGGGCATGGCCTTGCTCATCTGTCGAAGTATAACGCAGCGCAATCTGGTTGTTTTTTTCTAAACAATCCAGAGTTGCAGTATCGGCATAATAATTACCATCGTGATGAGCAACCGGAAGTTTTATTTTTTCATTGTCATTATAATTTTTAAAAATCCCGACACCGCCCTGGGAAACTGAAATCTCTTGTAGATTACAAACAAAACGGCCGTGCCTATTTGGCAAAAGCACACCTGGAAGTATTTTTGCCTCACATAAAATTTGAAAACCATTACAAATTCCCATCACTGGGCCGCCTTGGTCTACAAATTGTTTGACAGCACTCATGAGAGGACGATGTGCTGCAATAGCGCCACAGCGCAAGTAATCTCCATAAGAAAATCCACCTGGAATTACCACCGCAGTCACATCTGCTGGCAACTCAAATTCGTCATGCCACACAAAAAGACATATCTCTTTTAAAATTTCTTGAAAAATATGTAGACAGTCCCTGTCGCAATTGCTGCCTAAAAATCGAGCAATCGCAACCGTCATGGAACACCTGCTTTGTCTTCTACCACCTGAATTTGGAAGTTTTCCATCACGCTATTGCATAATAATTTTTGCGCCATTAAGGCCGCTTGTTCTTTTAGCTGACCTGGTTCTAGTTCATTTTTAAAAGCCAAGTGGATCACTTTTCCAACACGTGCACTCTCAATATTATCAAATCCAAGCGCACTTAAAGCATGGACCGTGGCATCTCCTTGCGGATCAAGGACTGCATTTTTTAAAGTAACAACGACTTGAACAAAACGACTCATTGCGCCCTCGTAAAAATTGAATTGATAACAGCAATTTTTAGATGGAACAGATTTCTGCTTTTGCAAAGAAGTGTTTTAATTCATCGCCACATGGACCGTCAAATTTAACTGATATTGTCCCTGAGGAATTTCAGAATATACCTGATGCAGATTAATATTTTCCGTGAGTGTCACTCGATAAATGTCTGCCAGCGAAGAGCCTCGAACATTATCGCCACCCGCAGGATCTCCTCCATGCGGGCGCATCCAATTGCCGTTACTCGCTTGACTTTCCGCCGGATCGATATTCACCACCTCTCCTGTTAAATTCACATTGAGAGGCAACGAAAATTTGCCGTTTTTGGCAAGATAAACCTGATGAGCTGGATCTAGATTCGCTTCGGGAACACTGATCCACACATCATAAGTCATTTTGGGACTAGAAATAACTTCAAATGTACCCGATGCCTGATTTGGCATCCCGTCCAACAGGTCTACAGTACCAAAATCAATATCAAATAAACCAGAGGATAAATACACCGACGGTTTTTCTGTCTCATCTCGATAGCTATTCTGCGCTAACGCCGGGTAAAAAAAACCCAGAAGCATGGTATAGCATAGCCAGTTAAAGATTTCTGGAATGCGTTCTCTGCATATTGTTTCAGTTTTGGGGGTGTTGTCATGGTCGGGCTTGTTCCGACCATCCAGTGCACTAACAAACATTTTGCCATGGATTCCGGAACGAGTCCGGAATGACAAGAAAACATTAGCCGGCGAGGCTATAACATCGCCAACCATCTTAATTTTGTGCCACATTTGCCATAAGCACCAAGGTATAGGTACCAGCAGGAATTTCATTATAGCGATCATAGTGTGCATTATCCTCAGTTAGCGTCACAGTATAAGTGGTTCCAGATAAATTCGTTCCAACAATTCCATCTCCATCTGATTTTTTGCCCGTTGCTGGACGAGCTGTGATAGGAGCACCGGTCTGCAGCGCCGCAGGATTAACATTGACGCTATCGTCTCCAGTATTTCCAGTCAAAGAAACCGTTAGAGGCAAAGACGCATTTGCTTCGGAGTTCAAGGCGACGTAAATATCAGCGTCAGAATTTAAATATGCCTCCGGTACACTGACCCAAACATCGTATGCGGTTTTCACGGAATTAGTTTTCACAACAAAAGAAGAGCTCGCGCTAGTGAGCGCAGAATCAAGCAAAGCCATCTCAGGCAAATCCAGCGAGGACAATCCTGAAGAAATAGCAACCGCCGGCCCCGGAACAGTTATCATGACCTTTGCCGTCGAAGTGCTAAATTCGGCATAAACAAACTGAGTGTTACCTGCAAGCAGCAACAAAACACGCAACAGCAAGAAACCAGAGCAATTTTTCATGACATAAACCTCTTGATTTTGAATTACCAATGTAGCTCTTCAAAACTTGGAGTCCATAGTCACATATGTTCAATTATTTTTGCAAATTATTTTTTAAGATTCAAGTTTTCCCATTCCTGCGCGGCTTTTTCAAGAACAAATAAGCTGTAAGCAACTGCCATATTGTAATGGAATTTAGCCTGGTCAAAGACAATTTTATGCCTTAAAATATCGCAATTGTCACCACTAATAACAGTGCCATCAGGTAATCTAGTTGCCATTGTTTTTTTATCTAATTTTCCGAATTGCCACTCGGCTGAACGTTTAGCAATGTCTATAAAAACATCCCGTATATTTAATTTGTTCTGCATATCAACAAGAGTGGAAGAGCGAGCAATACTATCCACCAACTCTGGCTCATAAAGATTTTGGCAGGCTGAAGTTGACAAAACATCAAAATAGCCCGTTTCATATTGCGATAAATCTGGAATTTTTTCGCTGTTACACACTAATTCGTCAACAATTTCTTCCAATTCTGGGTGACAATAGCCAGCAAGCCCTTGCGCGTGGTGTGGCATTGCTAGATCTTGCAGCAAATGAAGTGTGACACCTAGACTGTCTAACGCCAAAGGCAATCCCATAATTTCTTGACGCCAATAATGATGTTTTACTTTTTTAAGAAAGATATACCCATCTGCAACAGGCAGCGAACTATCCCATTCTTCTAACTTATTTTTAACAGCGCGTTTAGAAGCCAAAAATGCGTCGTAAGCCATTTGTCCAAGGACGTAACTAGGAGGCAAAACAGCTTGTGCTGCTGCGCCTTCAAAAAAAAGTTGCTGCCAATCTTGTTCACTTCCTTTAAAGCCATGACGGTATGCACCTAAATATGTCAGCCCACGTCGATGTGCATCATCATAGACTCGTCCACCCAAAGGAAAGGATAAATCTCCTCGGATTTTCATTCCCGCCATCCCTAAATAAGCGTCGTTACCGGTTCCATCAGTATGACGATAAGCATAACCATCATAATCCCAAAAAATACCAGGCTTAGTCACATTTAAAAAATGGTATAGACTCGTTAACATTCCTAAATATTTTACTTGTCCTCCGGCAAACGGAGAACGGTACCAAGCGCTCATCCATAAATCAGGTTGATAGTCCACATCAATGATGGATCTTATCAAAATACGCTCAATTTGATTTTGTGTATGAAGATTTTGATAGTTTCCTAGTTCTAGCCATTTGCTTGTTGTCGGTGACACTTTTTTTCGTGTGTTTAAATACTGAAAAACACTTTTAATAATTTGCTCATGAACCAAGCTATTAAATGCAACAGCCGGAAAATTAAAAGACAAAACAATCCAGAAAACACAGAGGTACCCACGCATCGCTAACTCCCCCTTGTTAGATATGTTTATAGCATCCCCAAAATCAGACTATCTTTTTTATAAACTAGATACAAATATAGCTTAGATTAATTGGATTCAAATTCACCTTCACCCTGAAAAGTTTTTTCAATGTCTAACTTTTTAGTTGTATGCACGACAGCCCCCAATGCTTTTTCTAAACTTTCCAATGCTTCCTGACTTAGCCTTTCTGTGTCGTCAGAAAACATCTGTTCTTTAGTATCAGCGAAGAGATCCGCCATATTGACTGAATCATCTTTATTCACTTCAGCTTGCATTTCTGTTTTACCTTTACCAAGATCTTGATACTCTTTTAAGGTCGGCAAATCGTGCAGAGAATTTAATCCAAAAAATTCCAAAAACTGCTTCGTTGTTCCGTATAAAAGCGGGCGACCCAGGCCTTCAGATTTTCCTAAAATTTTAATCAATTTAAGACTCAGCAATCTGCGCATGGCTGATGAACTATCCACGCCTCTCATTTCTTCAACTTCAATACGTGTCACCGGTTGACGATAGGCAACCATGGCCAATACTTCCAATTGAGAAGGAGATAACTTTTGGGGTTTTTCTTGCAAAAAGGCCCGAACTGCAAAGCCCCACCTTGGATTTGTACGAAAAACGTATCCTCCTGCCAGTTGCACGAGTTCTAACCCTTGGCCTGCCGATCGCTCAGCACAATTCCATTTATCCATCAGGATAACCAATGCTTCTTTTAGATCTGTCTTGGTGAAGCCATAACCTTGACGTTCAAATACTTCTTTGATCGCAGCGATAGATAAAGGCTCACTAGAGGCAAAGATAAATGCTTCAATCACAGCAGGCAAATCTTCAGGATTTAAAACAATAGGCTCTACTGATTCGACGGTATTGATATCTTCTGTTGGCTTTTGCTCATCAACTTGTTCTTCATCTGCTGATGGCTCTGGACTGTCTTCGTTTTCCTCAGCAACCATGTCAACCATTATCCACCCCGTTTCAATTTTCTATCTATTAATTTGGCAACTGCTCATCGTCGAGATCTGCTATCAAATCTTCTTGCTTAGCTTCAAGATTTTCTCGAACAACTGACAAGGAAATCACAGAACTTTGCCATTCTTGCTCAACCTCAATTAATTTTAACCGCACCATTTCGAGCACAGCCAAAAAGGTCACAATTAAATCAATTTTGCTTTTTGCTTGAAAATGTAAAAGTGCCTCAGAAAAATCAAACTGGAAATGATTTCTGCAGAAATCAATTAATTCCGTTATTCTCGCTCGGACGCTTATTTTTTCAAATTGGACTGCGTGTACAAATTGAGGTTTGCGTTTTTCAATGGCTTTAGCAAACATTTCAATTAAGTCATAGATTTCAATAGGCGCAAGCGGTACCGGCGTATAGCTATCAAACTGGTTTTCATCCGGCATGATGTTTGAATTATCTCCGCGGCGCAAAAAAGCATCCGATCCAATATGATGCATCTCTTTTAATATAACAGCGACTTCTTTAAATTTTTGATATTCAATAAGGCGACGCACTAGCTCAGCTCTAGGATCTTCTTCCTCTTCTTCTTCGCTCAAAGCTGCTTGCTCATCTGGCGGCAATAACATTTTACTTTTAATTTGAGCAAGACTTGCCGCCATCACTAAAAAATCACCAGCTAAATCTAAATCCAGCGTTTGTATTTCATCCAAAGCTTCTAGATATTTTTTGGTAATCAAAACAATAGGGATATCAAAAATATCCATGGAATGTTTTTTAATAAGATGCAGCAATAAATCGAGCGGCCCCTCAAAAGCAGGAACATCAATGCGCAGCTGCTCTGATTCTATATTGGGTACATAATCCTGAGCATCTTTATCGTTAAACTTTCCCCGCGCCTCGATTTTGCAATTTTCATCGCCCAATTGCACCACTGTCATCCGTGGTGCATCTGTCAAATTTAAATCAAAAACCATGTTACGCCACTCACAACTACCCGTACCGCCGATACAATGAGTGCACCGCCCCCAAAAATCAAAAGCCCCAGCAAAACCCAACTCAAAGAGGGTCCGATGGCTTCATAACGTTCAGCTACTCGTCTTGGAAGTAATGCAACTAACACCTTGCTCCCATCTAATGGCGGAACTGGTATTAAATTAAAAACGAACAATGCAGCATTCAAATAAATAAACTGAAACAATAAACCACCCACCGAGTAACCAGTAAGGTCATGATAACCCAAGTTGCTTAAAAGCAATATTAACAGCATGGAAATAAATGCTAATAGCAAGTTAGAAAGGGGCCCGGCAATGGCAACCAACAGTTCCGCGTACTTTACAGGAAGTCTTTTACCAAAAATTTGGCGATTGAGTGCCAGCGGATTATAGGGCGTTGGCTTCCCTGCTGCGAACAACGGCATTCCTGCACCACTTAATGTTGACAACACAATCATAAGTGCAGGCAGCCCGACAGTCCATACCGGATCAATATGCCGCAGCGGATCTAACGTGAGACGGCCCATACGCGTCCCCAAATCATCTCCTAGCCATTTCGCCATTAAGGCATGCGAAAATTCATGAACGGTCACGGCCAAAATTAATGGGCCAATAATTACAACCAATTTGAAAAAAATTTGTTCCATCATGATATATTCCTACAACGCAAAGCCAGACTTAGCAGCACAAAGACCGAAGTAAGTAGTCAAGCCCCACCTAACTGTCAATCCCAGCTTACTTTCAGTCCTGCTCTTGGATGATGTTCATGATACAGCTGCTTTAGCCGCTCTTTGTTAATATGCGTGTAAATTTCCGTGGTCGACAAATCAGCATGCCCCAACATTGCCTGAACAGCTCTTAAATCTGCACCGCGCTCCAAGAGATGAGTGGCAAAACTATGGCGCAATTGATGTGGTGAAATCGGCTGGGTAATTCCTACTTTTTTCGCATATTTTTTTAGTAATTTCCAAAAAGCCTGACGCGTCATTGGATTGCCTTCGCTGCACACAAAAAGATACGCTGATACTCTATTTTTTAATATCAAAGGTCTTGCTTTGTTTAAATAATTCTCAAGAGCAGTTATCGCCATGGGCGAAAGCGGTATAGCGCGTTCTTTGCTTCCTTTGCCTCGCACAATTAGAAAGCCGCGCGTTAGCTCAATATCTTCAAGCAAGAGCGTTATCAATTCTGAAACACGAAGACCAGTTGCATATAAAACACTCATCATCGCAAAGTCACGAAGCCCTCGCGCATTCATCACATCGGGACCTTGCAAGAGTTTATCAACTTCCGGAACACTTAAAAACAAAGGTAACTTTTGTATCTGCTTGGGCATTTCAATGTCAGCAGCCGGACTATTTTGTAAAATGGCTTCTTTTTTTAAAAAGCGCAAAAACTGCCTGATGCTCGACAGATGTCTAGTCTGACTACGCCCAGAAAGTCCTGCTTTCGCTAAATGGGTTAAATAATCGACGATATGCGCAGGTAAAAGCGAACTTAACTCTACCGTTTGTTCTTTGCGTAAATATTGCAGCCACCTTTGCAGATCGCGGCCATAAGACTCAGTGCTATTTGCACTCAAATTTTTTTCGACGCGTATGCTCGTTAAAAAGCGTTCCAACAAAATTTCTGGTTGAATCAATTCGTTGGAGCATGATTGCCTCATGGCACATACATCGCTTGTTGCTCTTCCATATAGCGCTTAACGCCTTTCACAACGCCTTGCGCCAAAGCGAGCTGATAAGCATCACTTTTTAATCGTTTTTCTTCTTCTTTGTTAGAAATAAAAGAAGTTTCAATTAAAATAGCTGGCATACGTACACCCATTAACACATAAAAAAGCGCATGCTTTAAGCCGAGATCTTTTGTATCATCCCAGCGTTCTCTCACTTTAGAAAAAATCGACGATTGAACAACTTGGCCCAAGCGAATGCTATCGCTCACATTAGACTTCATCGCTAAATCCGCCAAAATAAATTCTAGATTTGAAATTTCTGTTTCACTCATGGCATTTTCACGTGCTGCCAAGCGAATTGCATAGCGATCATGGCTAATGTTTAAATAATAAGTCTCAATGCCTTGGGCATGGATATTTGGTGCCGCATTCGCATGAATAGAAATGAATAAATCCGCCTCTAAATCATTGGCGATTTCAGTTCGTTTCGATAAGTGCAAGGTTTGATCACGATCGCGCGTCATATAGACTTTAACGCCCGGCATTTCAGTTTCCAAAGTACGCTTCACGCGCTTGGCAATTTCAAGCGTAACATGTTTTTCTTGCAAACCACGAGGACCAATAGCACCTGGATCGTCACCGCCGTGACCAGGATCGAGTACAATAATTTTAGGACGGCCCTTGCTGGGCATTCGCAAAAATTCTGGAGGTTTTTTTGCCGGTTCAGTCGAAGCAAATTCTATTTTTTTGGCTCCAGCTTGTTGGACAAAAAATTCCAAAGCCAATTCATTTTCTTTGGGCGAAATTTTGACACCAACATCATCTTCCACTTCAAACACAAGTCGCACAACATCTGCTTCAGGCTGGCCGACTCTGACTTTGTAAACTTTTGCCTGGTTCACTTCAAACAATGGCGGTATCTGTTCGCCTAGCTTAACAGGAGATAAATCAAAAAAAATACGCCGCGGCATGTCAGCACTTTTGGCAATCTCACCTTGACTTAAATTAACTTTATCTGCGCCTGTCACAATCACATGCAATTTCTGATTTAATTCTTGAATAGAAATTTTCCTGATGATTGAGTTCTTCGAATTCGCTTGAGCAGGTAGCACTTGCGAATTTTTTTTCTGTGATGCTGCCAACTTAGGCATCAATTGCTGGCGAATTTTTTCTGCGCCCCGCTTATCTTTTAGAAGGTTTTCTTTAATGTAAAGTACACGCGATAGCGCTTTGTCCACGACCGCATTCGTCGGACGGCTTTTCACAACGGCTAAATAAGCATGCACTGCTGCCTTCATATCCTCACGCGACTTGGTAATTTGCGCAATATCCTCGCTTAATTGCGCTGCATACATCAAGGCTAGACCTGATTTCTCAGATGCTGGATTCTTTTGGGCATGTTTTTTGAACCGCACAATTAAGGATTCGTAACGATGACGATATTTACGTGCTTGTAAATCCTTCTTAAAAGCAGCCTGTTCTTTTACTAAATTTTCAAATGAATCATTATGCTTAACTGTTGCCGCAACTGGCGACACAGCCAACATAAACGCAAAAAGAAACAAACTAAAAATAGCCCCTCCTCTTATCATATTTTACTCCCACATCTTCAAGAAGACCAACACTAAGTCAGTTACTTGTTACAGGGAGTTTAATCATAAGCAACCCAGCTCATTAAATCCAATTTTTGGCTTTGGGAAAAAACTTTTTTTTAAAAAAACTTGAAAATTAGACTGTTACCAATAGAAACGTTATCATAGCTCTCAACAGCGTTTTAAAACAATAAAAACTTGGACGCACCAATGATACCAATGACACAATATTTACTTGTCGGTGCTATTTTGCTTTTACTTAGCATATTAGCAAGTAAAGCCTCTAGCCGCATCGGCATTCCCTCCTTGGTATTATTCATTGTGATCGGCATGCTGGCGGGTTCAGATGGCATTGGCGGCATCCAGTTTAACAATCTTGCGATTGTCCAATCAGTAGGCGTGATTGCCTTAATTTTTATATTATTTTCAGCAGGGCTTGATACGCAAGCAGTCCTCGCTCGTCCCGTACTATCGCAAGGTCTTGGCTTGGCTACTTTTGGCGTCATGATTACAGCTTTCTTGGTTGCTCTTTTTGCTTATTTTATCATTCCTCTTCCATTTATCCATAGTTTGCTTCTAGGGGCCATTGTTTCCTCAACAGATGCATCCGCTGTTTTCTCAATTTTACGTTCGCAAAAAGTAACTATGAATCGCCAGCTCAAAACCTTGATCGAATTCGAATCTGGCAGCAACGACCCGATGGCTATTTTTTTAACATTAGCCTGCATTAAATTCATACTCACGCGCAATCTGTCGGCTTTTGATATGGTGCTGATGTTTGTGTCCCAATTAGTCGTGGGTCTTTTTGTCGGATTTGCTATGGGAAGGTTGATTCCCTTTATTTTCAACAAACTTAAACTAGAATACAGTGGCCTTTATCCAGTTCTCAATGTTGCCTTATTGTTGCTTACTTATGGAATTGCCTCTTCCCTCGATGGCAGCGGGTTTCTAGCAATCTATTTGACCGGCCTAATGATGGCCAAAGCAGAGTTTACCCACAAAACAAATTTATATCGCTTTCATGACGGTTTCGTTTGGCTCATGCAAATTGTCATGTTTTTAATTTTGGGATTGCAAATTTTCCCATCACACCTTCCCTCCATCATCACAATGGGAATTTTAGTTTCCGCTTTTTTAATGATTATCGCTCGACCAGTAGCAGTATTCTCTATTCTTTCATTGTCGAGTCTCTCTTTCAGAGAAAAAAGCATGGTGGCTTGGACAGGGCTTCGTGGAGCTGTCCCTATTATTCTGGCAACTTTTCCCCTAGTTGCTCAAATTCCACACGCCAATACTATTTTCAATATTGTTTTCTTCATTGTTTTAACGTCGGTACTTATTCAGGGAACCTTATTAACAAAAGTCGCCAGCTGGTTAAAAGTGAATCAATAAAAGTATTTTAAAAACTATTCCCATTCAATAGTAGATGGTGGTTTTGAGCTAATATCATATACCACTCGGCTTATGCCTCTTACTTCGTTGATAATACGATTAGAAATGCGACCTAAAATTGATTTTGGTAAATCAACCCAATCTGCTGTCATCCCATCAATGCTTTCTACGCACCTCACCGCAATGGTTTCACCATAGGTTCGGCCATCGCCCATGACGCCGACACTTCTGACGGGCAAGAGCACTGCAAACCATTGCCATAAATTTTTTGTGATTTCTTCTTTCAAAATGGCTTCTTCTATTTCTTCACGAACAATAGCATCCGCTTTTCTTAAAAGTTGACATCGAGCAGGAGTCACTTCTCCCAAAATTCGAATTGCAAGACCTGGGCCTGGAAATGGCTGTCTATCAATTAACTTTTTTGGCAATCCCAGCATCAAACCAAGAATTTTAACTTCGTCTTTAAACAATTCACGCAAAGGTTCGACTAATTGAAAATGCATGTCCTCTGGCAATCCACCTACATTGTGGTGACTTTTAATAACAGCACTCGGACCTCCATGCGCTGAAACTGATTCGACGACATCTGGATAGAGTGTTCCCTGCCCTAAAAATTGAATTTGGTTTTTCTTTTTGGCCTCTAATGCAAAAATATCAATAAATAGCTTTCCCACTATTTTTCTTTTTTGCTCAGGATCCGTCACGCCTAATAAGGCATCATAGAATTGCGCTTTAGCATCAACAATATTCAAATCAAGATGAAACTGGTCCTTAAAAAGATTTTCGACTTCTTCAGCTTCATTTAAACGACCAAGCCCCGTATCAACGTAAATACAAGTCAGCTGATCACCAATGGCACTATGTATCAAAGTAGCTGCTACCGAAGAGTCCACACCTCCTGAAAGCGCCATCAATATTTTATTTTTTCCGACCTGCTTTCGAATTTGTTCTTTTTGGTCTTGTAAAAATGACTTCATTTCCCAAGACGGCAAAAGGCCTACAATTTCAAATAAAAAGTTCGACAAGATTTTTTTGCCATCAGAAGTATGCACAACTTCTGGATGAAATTGAACACCAAAAAATTGTTTGGGCGAATAGGCAACCGCAGCGTATGGGCAGGTAGAGCTTTGAGCAATGGTCTCAAAACCATCAGGAAGATGGTGAACCTGATCCCCGTGGCTCATCCACACTGTCAAATCAGGTGGCAAATTTTTAAACAATAACGACGCCGGATCTGTGGTAATTTCGGCACGCCCAAACTCTCGAGACTCTACCGCATCTACTTGACCGCCGTGGGCATTGACAAAAAGTTGCATGCCGTAACAAATCCCTAACATGGGTTTATTTAGATCTGTTAACCCTGTTGGCATTTTAGGGGAAAATTTTTGCCCAACTGAGGCTGGCCCTCCCGATAAGATAACGGCCTTGGGAGCAAATTTCTCAATGGCATCCACCAAAACCGTACAGGGAAATATCTCACAGTATACTCCAAGCTCACGAACTCGCCTGGCAATAAGCTGTGTTGTCTGAGAACCAAAATCAATAATCGCTATTTTGTTGTCATTCATGGACCGCTTTTGTCATGTTTCATTTCAGGTATCAAGTGAGGATCAAAACCTGGAATGCTAGCCAATTACCAACAATAAATACGCACAGGCGCAATAAGACTTGGTATGAAGAATAATCTAAATCCACCTCTTCGATCTCTGCATCGCGAGCACCTAAAAAAATTCGGCAATATAAGCGGATAAGCGTCAGGGCATTTAAAACATAAATCATACTAAATACTGCCAAGTACTCCCAGCCGCTGGCAACGGCCCCTTCTAATAAAATATCCGTGCCCAAAAAAGTGCTCGCGATGGGAAAACCGATCAAGCCTAAAACACCAATCAAAAAAATTGAACTCGCCAAAGGAAACTGGCTGAATAACCCTGAAAAATCTTTAAGCCAAATCACACAACGAGACTTTAAAATATAAGATAATGCTTCTTGAGCAATAAACCAAGAAGTCGCAAGGCCGATCAAATAACACAATGCCGGCATTTGATATTGGCTCTGACCCACAAGCAAAGAAGCTACCGCCAAAAAACCACTAACGGTCACCCAATTTAAAGCGCGAAGCGCACGTCGTTCTTCTCCAAAACCACTTAAAGAAAAAAATAAAGTCAGACCAAGCAGCAAGTATGCAATAAAATTCGCCGCATAAAAAAACAAAGCAACAAAACCGGCTAAAAACAAAAGCAAACCCAATTCGTGCGATTGATTGCAAATTTTTGCTATGCATCTAACAGGACGCACAAAAAGCCACTTCATGATGAATTCGAGATAACCTTCATTCAAGGCAAAAACATACAATGTGGCATCTAATTTCTTAAACGATCTGCAAAAACCCTTGCTCCAATTTTTAATAATTCTTCCTTCCAAAGCGCTGATAATTTGAAGTTGCTGCGCTAAAATAGAAGGTGAAACAAGTAACTGAAAGCAACGAAGACAAGCATTTCCAAACAAATGGATTAGAGCAACATCGACAAGACCAAAAGAAAGCTCGACAAGCATCAACCCCACCTGCGCGATGGAAGCGTAACCAATCTGTCCTTTGATATTGGCTTGGACACGACCAAATAGCGTCGCCAGTACTGCAGAAATAAATCCAATGCTACCAACCACCCAAACAAATCCTGGTGTTTCATACCAAATCGAAAATGTGCGTATCAATAAAAAAACGCCGGCATGAATCGAAAGCGAACCGTAGAAAATAGCACTCGACGGCGTCGGCCCTTCCATAGCCCGAGGCAACCAATAACTTAAAGGAAATTGCGCTGATTTTCCGAGCACCGCCAATAGAATCATGCAGCTCAGTATCCATTGTTCTACAGCGCCAAAAGGCATCTGGGTGGGTAAGAACTCAGCTTGATTTAATTGATAGAAAAGATGGTGCTCGTGCCAAATCATATGAGCCAAGAGCACACACATCAGCAAACCTAAATCGCATATGCGGTAAATGAAATAAGCGCGGTTGGCATTTAGAACTGCCCCGGGGCGATGCCAATAGTAACCAATCAGCAAAAAAGAAGAAAATCCGACAAATTCCCAACCAGCAAATAAAAGATCAAAAGAGCCAGCGAGAATCAGCAGCGTCATGCCAAACATAAAAATGGATAGCACTAAAAAAAATCGGCAATAACCAGGATCTCGGTGCAAATATCTTCGTGAATAAAAAACAATCACATTGGAGATAATAGCCGTAATGGCAAGATACAAAGCCCCTGCTTTATCGAAGTAAAAACTAATAACAGCAAAGTCCCATTTGATCGGTTGAAAACCTAAACAAGCCCAGCAAGTTATCGTAGCCAAGGCACATGCCAAATAAACAACAAAAGCAGTTTTCGCAATTTTTTCAACAGTCCGTTCCTGCACAGAGCGCTGAAAAATCAATAACAAACCTAAAGCAACTGCACTCAAAAACGGCGCTAAAAAATTTCCTAAAAGAATAAAGTGAATTGCTTGTTCTATGTTCATTGTTCTCTCCCGCTCTCTCTTTGAATTTGAGCAATCGGCAGATTTTCTCGTGAAGACATCGCGTAATCACAGAAACTATGAATAGTCGACATGGAAACTATTTCTTTTTTTTCAATCAGCACAAATCCTGAATTGGGCTGAAAAAGAAAAGCTTCATGATTTGCAGGATCAATGCAAACCACTTTAATCCATTCGTTTTGGACCCACGGCATCACCGTTTGATTATTTTGTAAAACTTTCATGACCACTCCGGGTTTTTGTTCGATAACCAATAAAAGCCGGACTGGATCATGCAACTCGGTCATTTGCACAGGCAAACCTGTACGTAAATCGTCATCGATGCCATTATAAACGCCCAACAGAGAACACACATTGTGAGACAGTTTAGTGCCACAACCGTAAACAGCAGCATCGATTCTGGAAAAATAATATTCCAGATTAATGCCGCCACAAACAGGAACCACAGCATTTAATATTTGGTTAAGAATGCGTCCGTCACCATCCAAATTGGGATCGTATGAATTCAAAAAAGCACGACGATCTAAAAATAATCCTCGAGTGAAAGATCGCCGACCAACAATACATAACGCATTGGTGGCGTGATTTAATTCAGGACGCGGTTCAAATAAAACCGACGCACGATGATTCACTTCTTTTAAAGCCTGCTCTGCAGTAATGCCAAGTTTGACCACAGCAAAACGCCGACAACGTTCTTTGGCATTTAAAGCTCTGGCGATATCAATGGTTTCTTGTAAACGCAGAAATTCGCTGGTCTGCTCTTTAGAGAGACTCTCTAAATCAAACATCTCCACAGCGTCAGTGCAAGTATCATGATAAGCGCCAATAAAATGAGTTGTCTTTGGAATACTCATCCCTCTCGCCCACAGCCGCTGCCTGACCTCTGGCATGTTGGCCATCATGGCAAAGGCACGCGCATTGGGTGCCCCAGGTCTACCAGAGCACGCGCCACAGTCGTAAGCGGCAAAATGCGGATTGTTCAGACTGCTGGAGCCATGCGCAATAAAAACAATCAACGGCGAAAACTGAATCAGCCCCATATTTTGTAAAACATTAAAAACACGATCCGTCATTTCTTCATAGGTGAAGCCCTCAAATATCGGACTATTTTTCGCTTCTCCTCCCCTTCTTAGCAATGACAATTCCGTAGCAACCTGGATCTTCTTAGTTAGTAAACTTCGGATTAAACTAACTGGCCTTAGCAAACAAACAAGCAACCAAAAAAAAGACAAATGCCCCAATGTATTGGCCGCAATAAATCCCAAAAACATCGACCCTGACGCTTGTTGCCATCGTTGAAAAGAAAGTGCTGTCTTTTGGCTTTTACCCTTTTGCTTTGCAAACGAAGAATGATGCCCCAACGCCGGCGCCTCTTTCACAATATGATGAGGCGTAACGGGGGCAGGACATAATTTGACAGGAAAAGCGTCGTTCAGGGACTGAAAGTAAAAATCAAGTCCAAAGAAACCAGCGGTTCCAAAGGTTTCAAGAGTTGGATCGGTTTCTTCTAAATAGCGACGAAATGAGCATTCACGATCATCGATACAAAAAACAACTTGCGCTGACGCTTTTGGCCTTACTAAATTTGCATTATGCGCATGGTGTATTTGTAAACTGGAAATTGCTTCATGGTGATATGTTAATTCAAAGGCATCTTGCCAGATTTTCTCCAGTTTTATTGTTGAAATATATTTGGCACACGACAGATCGATCTCTGTTTTTGAAATTCCCAAAGAAAGAAAAAATAACGTCAAAGAAATCGCCCCTGTTTTTGGCCTTTCCAAATCGAGAACAGCAAGATTAGTCGACTCAAGTGCAACAGGATTAAATAGCGTCTTTTTCGACGCAATCAATTCCCGCTCCAATATAAGCTTAAACGCTAAAAATTCTTTGAGACTTATCACCCGCGGCCTAGTTAAAGACGCAGAGCCATGCTCGATGACACCCACCATGCCGGACCAGCCTGGATGAGCCATCAAAGTTTCAGTCACATATGCTTCGTAATAGCTCTCATCTCCCACGATTTCTTTTAAAATTTTCTCAATCACTTGATCTGGAGAAAGCTTAAACCATTCTTTGACGCGCTTCTTTTTGATAAAATGCGCAAGGGGAAAAACCGAATCATTAATCAGATTTTCCACGGCTTTAAAAAATGATGTTTCTGCACCTAAAAAAGGCCACAATAAAATACCCTGATCCAAATATCCCGCTGTGATGCGAAATAAAATTGGATTGATTTCTAAGTCCCAGTCAACTTGCAACTGCTTAAAAACTTGGGCTCTTAAAAAAGAAATGGGAACTTGATCATCTGTCACATACTGCGGTATCTTTTCTAAAAAATATTCGGCATCTACGCGAGACAAATGGCGCATAGAGATTATTTTCTGAAATGCCGTT
This sequence comes from Myxococcales bacterium, assembly GCA_023248595.1. Lineage (GTDB taxonomy): Bacteria > Myxococcota > UBA727 > UBA727 > JABDBI01 > JAHFEG01. The sequence goes on from JAHFEG010000002.1 coordinate 47,854, forward strand.
GAATCTTTAATCTCTACATAACGAAAAAGGGCTAACTTCAACAAGCTATGCAAAGACGCTTCTTCGCGAGGAGCAGACTGCTCAATTGCCTGGGTGAGTACTTTACCGGCAATGCGACCATCTCGATAAGCCTGGCGATAAAAAGCCAGGGGCATATGACTTTTCGCGCCATAAAAAGCGCCTGCTTTTTTTATACCGTCCTCAAACTGATATTCTTGAAAAGCATGCAGCGTATTATGATGAATAAAATCTTTAATGGGTCCCTGTGCCGGAAGCATATGATGAATACGATCCAACACTTCTTCAAGCACAAAATAATTTTCTTTTCGTTTCTTATCCATTGTTAAACCAGCTTGTGGGTTGCCAATTCATGAGCAGATAAGCGCTTGTGTACATGTAGCCCAACTGTTTCCAACTTTTCTTTATGAAAATCACATAAGCCTTTGATATGGTGCAAAGTCGTGTGGTCTATCAGCGATGTTTCGGAAAAATCTAACACGACTTTTTTGTGAGTTCGCAGATTCTTCTCCAATTGATTCACTAAATACAAATAATTGGAAAAAATGGCTTGGCCCTTCACAGTCATGACACAACTCCCCCCTTTTTCTGAAATGACAATCGGCATAGAGAATAAATTGCGAAGTTGCACACCTCTTAAAATATGCAAAATAAATTTCAATAAAATTCCCGCAAAAACGCCCATCAGTAAATCCGTCGATATGGTGATGAGCAAAGTTACCGAAAATAAAATTAATTGATCAAAACCAACACGATAGGTTTTATAAAATTCTTTTGGAGAAGACAGTCGAAAACCCGTGATCATGAGCATTGCAGCCAATGCTGCCAGAGGAATTTCATGAATCACTCCAACAAAAAGAGTCACTGCCAACAATAAAAATACGCCGTGAAACACATTGGACCATTTGCTTTGGGCACCATTGTCAATGTTCGCCTTGCTACGAACCACTTCAGAAATCATCGGCAATCCACCAACCAGAGCGCTCGCTAAATTACCAACACCCACCGCAAATAAATCTGCATTTAAATCGGATTTTTGTTTTTTAGGATCCAACGAATCAATAGCAGTTACCGTCAATAGAGATTCTAAACTGCCAACCAAAGCAAACATCATGACATATTTTAGCCCAGTCACACTGGCCAACGCAGAAAAATCAGGAAACGTGACAGCGCTCAACAAATTAGCAGGAAGGTTCACCAAAAAATTAGGACCAACATGATAATTGGTATTCCAAAAAGAATAATCATGAGAACTATCTAGATGCCAATACAACGCCAACGGCAGCACTAAGATAAGCGCGATAAGAGCCGAAGGGATTTTTTGAGTCATCCGAATCGGAATAAACGGAATTAAAACCACCGAAAGCAATGTTAAAATTCCAATGAAGGCAATTTCTGGATTCACCAACGCCAACGTTTCAGGAATTTCCGCAATTAAATCGAGCGGTGTCTTGCCATGAGGAACCACGCCCAGCAAAACATGAAATTGCTTGGCCATAATAATCACACCAATAGCAGCCAGCATACCGTGAACAACAGATGGAGGCATCAGATTTCCTACTTTTCCGGCACCAATACGCGAAAAAATAATTTGCAAAACTGCTGCAGCCACGCAAATTCCTAAGCATTTTTGATATCCAGCCAAAACATTGCCTTGGCCCAAATCCTGAACAGCACCAAAAACAATGACAATCAAACCTGCAGCTGGACCTTTAATGGTTAAGCGAGAGCTCCCCAGAAAACTAGCGACAAAGGCACCCACAATTGCCGTCATGATACCAGCAATGGGAGGAAAAGAGCTGGCGGCTGCAATACCCAAAGACAAAGGCAACGCGATTAAAAAGATTAAAAATCCAGATTTAACGTCGCTTAAAGAAAAATCTTTTAACATTTTAGATCCTCAATTGAATAAAACACAAACCTGAACATGTTTCATCCCCTAGAAAAAAACATCATCCCAAAGGATTAGTGCAATGAGAAAAACAAAATTTTCAAAACCTGTCATTTTTATTTTTCTGTCTATTTTCATGACCACTACGAGTATGGCAGCCCCTGTACCAATGGAAGATCTAGTGGCAGTAAACGGGACTCATACAGCAGTATTATTTACTAGGGTGCTGGCAAATCCTCTTGGTCTTTGCATCAATGCTGCGTTAAGTTTTTTATTTGCAAGCCTTGGTGCCGGAGCAATGAAATTGCTTACCATGAATTTTAATAAGAACAGGGGAGAAAGCCCCGCAAGTGATCATGCAGCACAAAACCCTATGCATGTTCTTGGATTAGCAATTGGTACCGGCGTAACCGTTGCTTTAAGCATCCAAGGTTTTCAAAATTTCATATCCGCCGTACAAAACTGGTACACCACACCCCCAAACAGCAAACCAGTTGAAAACTAAAATTGCGCTAAAACATCTAGGGAGCACATTGCATCTTACCAAAAAAAGCGGCATGAACTCTCGTGCCAGCTTTTTAAGTTTTTAAAAGGTTAAACTGCATGACACAGATTCTCGATGGAAAAGCCATGTCCAGCCAAATCCTGGCTAGACTTAAAAATGAAGTGAATGAGCATCTGCAAAAAGGCTCCAGAGCACCAGGACTTGCGACCATCTTACTTGGCAAAGATCCTGCTAGCGCTGTTTATGTGCGTAATAAAAGAAAACGAGCTGACGATGTCGGTATTAAAAGTTTTGAATATGATCTGCCTATTCAGACGACGCAAATTGAATTGCTCACCCTGATCGAAGATTTAAATAATCGCGACGACATCGATGCTATTTTAGTCCAGCTGCCATTACCCACGCACATTGATACCAGCACGGTAATCTGCACGGTCAACCCCAGCAAAGACGTCGATGGATTTCATCCAGAAAATATTGGCAAATTATCTTTGGGACATCCTAGATTTATTCCTTGTACGCCCAAAGGCTGTATGTATTTGATTCAAGCATCTAAAGCTAAGCTTCTGGGTGCACATGCTGTCATCTTAGGACGCAGCAACATCGTTGGAAAACCGATGGCTTACATGATGCTTAACACCGACGCAACAGTCACCATTTGTCATCGCAACACACAAAATTTACGACAACAAACCAAGCAAGCAGACATTTTGATTACTGCAACTGGTGTGCCCCACTTAATTGGCGCTGACGATGTAAAAGAAGGTGTTGTGGTGATTGATGTTGGCATCAACAAGCTAGAAGATGGCACTTTAGTTGGCGATGTGGATTTTGATGATGTTAAAGATAAAGCAGCGGCCATTACTCCTGTTCCCGGCGGCGTAGGTCCCATGACCATCTCCATGCTATTAGAAAATACCGTCGCAGCTTATTGCAACCATCTTGCTTCAAGGAACAAGCATGAAGCGTACCCCTCTTTATGACTGCCATATTCGCTTGGGCGCCCAAATGACAGATTTTGGTGGCTTTGAAATGCCTGTGCGTTACAGCGGCGACAAAATTGAACATATGGCTGTACGAGAAAAGGTTGGACTATTTGATGTCAGTCATATGGGCGAAATTTTAATTGCTGGACCTCGCGCAGAAGAAGATGTGAACCATCTTTTAACCAACGACGCTTCTAAAATGCGAATTGGGCAGGCATTTTATGCAGCGATGCTAAACCATGAAGGAAAATTTATCGATGATGTTGTGGCTTACAAATTTTCTTCTGAAAAGTTTCTAATTTGCGTTAATGCCTCTAATCGTGAGAAAGATTTCTCTTGGATCCATGAAAATTGCAATTATGCCAAAGATGTTAGTGATGATTTCGCACAAATTGCAGTTCAAGGTCCTAATGCAATTCACTTAGTTGCTTCGCTTAGCCACAAAGAAATTGGTTCTCTCAAACGCTATTATTTTGTCGAGGGAAAACTGAAACTGGATCAGCAAAGCACAGATGCTATTATTGCGCGCACAGGTTATACCGGAGAAGACGGATTTGAACTTTATGTCCCAGTAGAAGATGCCACCCTCGTATGGGAAACACTTCTAAACGTCGGTGCTAAATGGGGCACAGCAGCTTGCGGGCTTGCCGCCAGAGATACATTGCGATTGGAAGCTGGACTATGCCTTTATGGCAATGACATTGACGAGGGCACGACTCCTCTTGAAGCAGGACTCGACTTTGTTGTTAAATTCCATAAATCTGTTCCATTTATTGGCCGGGCAGCGCTCTTGGAACAAAAATTGCATGGCATCTCAAAACGACTTTGCGGTCTTGAGATAAGTGGAAAAGGCATCGCTCGAAACGGCTACACCATTCACGCCAAAACAGGCGAACAAATCGGCGTTGTCACCTCTGGGACTTTAACACCCTACCTGAATCGCGCCGTTGCCTTAGGCTACGTCAGTAAAGCTTTTATGAGCATTGGAACAGAAATTGATGTTGATATAAGAGGACGTCTAATTGCTGCACAAATTACGCAATTGCCTTTCTATCGTAAACCCGCAAAGGAGTTATTATGACTGCATTAATACCATCGCACTTAAGATACACGAAAGAACATGAGTGGGCTTGGCTACAAGATGGCAATATTGTGACGGTAGGCATTACTCATCATGCTCAGCAGCAGTTGGGAGATGTGGTATACTTAGAATTGCCTCAAATCGGAAAAACTATTGAGAAAGACAAGATTTTTGGCACAGTCGAAAGTGTAAAAGCCGTCAGCGATCTGTTTTCTCCGTTGGCTGGCGAAGTTGTTGCTGTCAATGAAGCATTGGTCAATTGCCCTGAAGATATCAACCAAGATCCTTATGAAAAAGCGTGGATGATTAAAATCTGTATTCAGCAACTTAAACAACTGGATGAATTAATGGACAGCGAAGCCTATGCGCAGTACCTTAGTGAATGTATCAAATAATTTGGAGATAACATGGGATTTCTTGCTCGATGGTTAGTTAATGCTGCTGGTTTTTTTGCTGCAATACTGGTTGTTCCCGGAATTATGACAGCTGCTCAAAGCAGATGGGATATCATGCTTATTGCCACCGTTGCAGGCCTCGTCAATACTGTGATCAGCCCTATCTTTAAATTTTTCACTTTTCCTTTTGTTTTTTTAACACTTGGCCTGTGGTTATTGATCGCAAACATGATTATGTTTTGGCTTGCTGGTTATCTGGGTCAAGAAATGGGATTTGGATTTACCGTCAACGGCTTTTGGGCCACTTTTTTAGGCGCTTTAATTGTAAGTGTTGTCAGCTCAATTTTTGGAGCGCTGCTTTCTAAATCGCCTTCCCGTAATTAAGAGTCCAACGCGTTGCGTAAAATAACTCCTTCTTGCTAATATTTTAGTAAGTCAATTTCTGAGGAAATTTTATGCGACTTTTTTTACTGCTTTCACTGTTCTTTGTTTCCCTAACTTCCCATTCTGAACCAATTAAAGTGGGCACCATTGGATACCCACCCTACGTCATATGGAAAGATGGTGAAGTCAGCGGATTTAGCGTTGGTTTATGGAGAATTATCGCTGAACGACTTGAGCTAGAGACACAATTTCAACATTTTGACTACATCAAGCAAGGCTTACAGGCGCTTAAAGATCAGAATGTCGATTTATTAATCGGTTCAGTCCGAGTCACCCCCGAACTTGCCCAGGATTTTGCTTTTACTCAGCCCTATCATCGCGTAAAACTTGGCGCGGCTACTTTAAAAAAATCGCTTTCCTATTGGCAGCACATCAAGAATATTATTGGCGAAAACTTTTTTTCATATTTCGCCATTTTAATCTTACTCTTTATTTTATTTGCATTTTTTATTTGGATTTTCGAGCGCAAGTCAAATAATTCCCAGTTTCGTTCCAACCCTAAAGATGGGATTTTAGAAGGAGCATGGTTTGCTATTTCTACAGTGACGACAAATGGTTATGCAGACAAGGTTCCTGTTTCTTGGAGAGGTCGGATTTTAGCCACCTGCTGGATAGTCATTGGCGCCCTTATCTATTCATCTATCACCGCGAGTCTTACCACTTTTTTAACAGCATCAGAAAGCACCAATAAAACCCTTATTGGCGATTCCCTCAATGGCAAAAAAATAATCGTTCCTGATCAAGCCATGGCAGATTTAATCAATGAAAAATTTAATACGACCCACGAGAAAGCTCACTCGATGGAAAACTCATTTTCTCAGCTGGAAAACGATCGAGTGCATTCCATCATTGATGACAAAGCGTTATTACGCTATTACATTCAAGACCATGCTGAAACAGAAGCAATTCTCCTTAATACTTCTTTAGAAGGGGAACTTTACGCGTTTCTTTTCGCCAATTTTGCATCTAAATTCTACACTAAAGTCAACGCAGAGATGATCCGTGCAGTCTCTGATAATAGCCTGGACAGAATTAGGGCAAGATGGATCGAATAATTTCAGCCTCTTGAAACACTAAGATCCAGTGCAATTAATTATCGATGTGATATTTGTCACCGAGGTGATTCATGACTATTCATCTAGGAAAAGGTAATTACATCAATGGCCAGTTTATTAATTCTGGCGAAAAAGAAATTATCAGTATCAATCCCGCTTCTTACTTTTCGCCCGTTTTTAAAAGCATAACATCAGTTGCTCATGTCGACACAGCAGTCAAATCTGCAAACCTTGCGCTGCGGTATTGGTCTTCTTTAGACACAAATGATCGCATCAGCTTTTTAATGCGCCTCAAAGAAGCTTTCGTCAAAAAAGAAAAACAGATGGCCCATGCGATTACCAGCGAAATGGGCAAAATTTTAAGTGAAAGTTTATCGGAAGCAAAAAATTTAAGTGCACGCATCGAGCTTATGGCTAACCAAGGTATCAAGCGTGTTGCAAACGAAAAACCACCGGGTATTTTAGGGGAAACACGCTACCACGCTCAAGGTGTCCTCTCTATTTTAGGACCTTATAATTTTCCTGCCCATCTTGTGAATGCCCATGTCATTCCAGCGCTGATAACCGGCAATACCGTCGTCGTTAAATTTAGCGAGATTTGCCCATGGGTGGGAGAAATTTATGCTGAATGCATCCATGAAGCCAATTTTCCTGCTGGTGTTTTTAATTTGGTACAAGGTGGAGCAGATATTGGTAAAGCTTTAGCGAAACATCCTTTAATTCGTGGCATTTTATTTACAGGAAGTTACGCCACAGGTCGTTCTTTAGCCGAATCTGTCCTCGATGAACCACATAAAATTTTAGCTTTAGAAATGGGTGGCAAAAACATTGCCGTGGTTTTAAAAGATGCCGACCTCTACCAAGCTCTAGCAGAAATTAGCCAAGGCGCTTTTTTAACAACTGGCCAACGATGCACAGCAACCAGCCATGTTCTGGTAGATAAAACCATCGCTAGTCGCTTTATTAATTCTCTCGTTGCCATCACCAAAAGTTTAAAACCCGGCGACCCAACACATGCAAAAACTATTTTTGGTCCCCTGGCAAGCCAAGAAGCCAGAAATCGGTTCAGTGGTCTTTTAAAAAATGCGACTACTTCTTGTGAAGTTTTAGTAAAAAGCCAAATGTTCGATGGGGGCGCTTTTGTTACCCCATCTCTTCACCTATTAAACGCTAAAAAAGCGCCTGGCTACCTCGATACCGAGCTTTTTGGACCAGACGTCTGCATTGAAATCATCGACGGCATTGAAGAGGCCATTGAGCGTACCAACCAAAGTGCGTATGGTTTATCCAATGCTGTTTTTACTGCAAAAAAATCGGCATTTGAACAATATTACCAACAAACACGCTCTGGTGTTTTAAATTGGAACAGAAGCACCAATGGCGCCTATGGAGAACAGCCATTTGGTGGCGTGGGTAAAAGTGGAAACCAGCGCGCAGCTGGCATCGACGCTGTTCGCTATACGACCTTTCCTGTCGCTGTAAACTATTTAGAATATGGCCAAACGCAGTTACCTTTCAACATGGTCACTTTACTCGAAAAAGAAAAAAAGAACCTTGATATTCCTTTCTCAACACTAGTCACACGTCATGCCCTAGAAGAAATGTTGGAAAATTATCAGATTCCTATCGAAGACGTGCGTGGCGCATCCATATTGCTACCATTGCATTTCATCAAAAAGCTTTCTTTTCAAAATAAACCAATTGATGAAATACATCTTATCGAATCATTGAAACCTTACGTTAGCCTAGAAGAAAAAAATTGGATCATTACCCTTCCTGAAGCAGAATATCTAAACATATTTTTAGATATCATGGATGCTTTTTTAAAAAAGTTACATAATGAAAATTTCGTCCATTTAATTCAACCTATTGCCTCTGAAATTCATATCCCAACTTCTGAAAAATTGCCGCGTTCAGCAGCAATGCTCCGTCGGCTTTATCGCAATGATTTTTTGCCCAAGGAAAAGAAAAATCCTGTTATCGACCTACGTACTTCGAAGGGCCCTTATCTAGCATCTATCGATGAGGATCCGCTGGTGATTTTTGATGCAGCCAGCCAAATTGCTTCACTGGGATTAGGCTTTCAAGCAGATCCCTATCTCAAAGCGCTAACCGAAGACAACTTAACAGCATGCCTGTTAGCCAATCAAGAAGACACGCCAGAATCTAAAATATGGATTGAAAAATATTCTCAATTGTTGTTGCAACAAACTAGCCCAAAAATGAGCCATGTCAATTTCACGTCTGCAGGCGCAGAAGCAAATGAAAAAGCATTTGATCTTTGCCGGCTAAACGGACCTGGTGGACGCCGAATCATTGCTTTTCAAGGTAGTTTTCATGGCCGTACATTGATGGCCTTGCAGGCAACTTATAATCCCCAAAAGCGGGCTCAGTTTGAGTTCACAGGTCACCAAGCCACCTTCATTCCCTTTCCCAAACGCCCAAATTTTGAAGAGGATCCTGAAATCACCGACGAATGGGTTGCTTGCTGGTCAAGGGCTGAGAGCCCTTACGTGCCACCTGATGACCTGTTGCTGCGATCTGAAATTCAGTCTCTCGAATGCCTTAAAAGCGAAATTGAAAAAGGAAACATTTGTGCTGTCATCATTGAACCCATGCAATGTGAAGGCGGTGACAATTATGCCACAGCTCGTTTTTTTAATGGCCTTCGTGCTTTGACGCGTGCCCTTCAAGTACCGCTCATTTTTGACGAGGTCCAAACAGGGTTTGGCCTGCTTGGTCCTTTTTATGCTCATAGCGCATTTAAACTGCGCGATGCTCATGGCAACTTAGACGGACCCGACTGCATAACGCTTGCAAAAAAAGCACAACTCGGCGTCTGTTTATCAAATTGGCCAGATACCAGACCTGCGACAGCACATATTTCACAAATTATGAGAGGATATTTGCAAGCCCAAGCGATACTGGACAGAAAATTGTTTTCACCTCATCTGAAGACAGAGATAGAAAAAAAAATCGGAATTTTAAAACAGAAATTTCCTAGCTTTGTTTTTAATTTACGCCATCAGGCATATGCTTTTGCCTTTGATCTTCCATCTCACAATCATGCCATGCAACTCGTCAACCAACGCTTCTATCGTGGTTTCATGGTTTATATTGCTGGTGAAAAGACCGTGCGTTTTCGTTTTAATCTGTCAACAACAATCAAAGAATTAAACGTCTTTTTTGAAAACCTAAGTCAAGCTTTGCATTTTTTAAGTGACCACCAAAATGAGACTGCTCCCAATTGGATAGTGCCTTCACCAAAGCCCCTAGTAAAAACATTTTCAATTGAAGAACAAACAAACGAAGACCTGTTTACGATTGAAGTTTTGACACAGGATTTATGGTCTTCCTACCAAGATCAAATCAAAAATTTAGAAGACGCGACTTATGAACTAAATCGTCGCGATTCAATGAATTTTTTACATGAATTTATTGCGCAAAAAGATGGGCTTGGTCTGATACTCACGCAACAATCCACAGAAGGTAATCGAATTTTAGGCTTTGCCATTGGCGGACCACTTGAACACAGCCAAATAGATGGGCCTTGGCAAGATAAAATGAGAGATCACTGTAATACTTTTTATTCTGCTAATATTGTCGTCAGTCAAGAATTGCGAAAGCAAGGTTTTGGATTCAAATTAAAATCTGCGCAAATTCACCACGTGCGATCCATGAAAAAACCAGATGGTGCTTATCGCTATGATTTTATGACAGGTCGCAATCGTGTCGGTTTCACACCGGAGATTAGCCGTATTAATCAATTTTTTGGTGCGCAGACTGTCGATATTTACCATCGTCAGTATGGTGAGGCTAACGCTGAAGCGCTTTATTATCGAATCCCTTTAAGAAAGCCTCAGCTCGTCTGCATCAAAGGCACAGATTCAAGTTCTCCTCAAATCATCGATTGGTCTGCTTCTATTCAAGCACCCTTAGGGTCCTGTTCTCCAGAAATACTAAAAGAGATTATAAATGGCGCTTTTACCTCGGTAGTCGGCACCAAACTCACACTCTCCAATTGGGTTACACCTAGCATTGTTCGCTATACTGAGCTTCTAAGGCAGCTCGCGCCGAATTCTTGTCAACATGCCTATTTTACATCTGGTCGAGACGAAGTTGTCGATAAAGGCCTTCGAGCATTAAGAGTCCACAGGCCTGCTGGCGATGTCGTGATTGGATTACAGCGCCAGTATGTTGGACATACCACTGCTGCAGCGAGAAGTTTAAGTGATGAAAATAATTACCAAAGTCCTTTTGCCTGGTTTGATTGGCCAAAAGTTCAACATCCAGTTGAAACGAGCGACGAGACAAGCTTAGCAGAAATCAGAAGCCAAATCAGTCATTATTCCTCAGAACGGATCTTGGGAATCGCCGTTGAGCTCATTGGAGAAAAAAGTGGCTACGTTGTTTCAAATAATTTTTTAGATGGCTTAAATCAAATTCGGCAAGAAACGTCTATTCCATTGATTTTTGTTGAAACAGCCTCGGCCTTAGGTCGAAGCGGTAGCACAATTTTTAAAAGCGACAGCCTCATGGTTAAACCTAACATGGTTTGGTGGTATGCTGGTGCTCAACTGGGACATGTATTCGTCGATCATGACTACTACGTATCCACACCGCTCACACTTATTTCTACCTGGGATGGTGATGAAATATCAATGAAGCGTACCTATCAACATTTGCGCGTTGCTCATGAATGTCTCAAAACCAAACATGCTGCTTACTTCGAAAATCTACTTTCCCAAATGGATTGGTCTTGGCGACGACATGGCCAAGGACTATGGCATGTACTTACCATGAAAAATCAAGAACAATGTCAAGAAGTCTTAAAAAAGGCCGCTGCTCTCGGTTTACAATTAGGCAAAAGCGGCAATCATCGTATTGTCATTAATCCTCCTATTAATGTATCTAAAGAAGAAATGCATCGTGGACTTGAGATTTTCAACCATGCAATATCCCAAACCTCCTATACTCGAACTAGACAGCACACACCCTCGCCTCTGTGGACAGATTCATGGTGAATCGCTACGCAATCAGGTACGAACCATGGCACAGATTCGCCTTGATCTCACGTGTCAAGAAACCGCCTTTTTTTCCAAAGAACAAGTTCTGAAAATTGCCAGGGCCCATCTGCCTATCTTAAAGAATTTTGATGAAGATCTTTATTTGGAATTGTTAGGTATTGCAGAAGGAAGTCGGCTTACTCCCGAAGAGATTGTGGTCCTTAATCACTACACAGACCTTCGCGATTTAAATCCAAGCAATAATCATCCCGATAGTGATGACACAAAAGGTTGTTCCGTTATTTATACCAAAGCACCAAGCGGTCCTTTGCTTGGACAAACTTGGGATATCGACAGCTCTGCAATCAATCATGTGGTGATTTTAAAAATAAAAAATATTGAAAATAGCACATTGCTCTTCAGCTGCGCAGGCTGTCTGGGCATGACAGGGATGAATACAAATGCTGTAGGAATTTGTATCAACAATCTAAACAGCACCGATGCGCAAATTGGAATCCTCTGGCCTGCCCTTGTCCGAAAAGTCCTCAAACAATCAAGTGCTCAATTGGGACGCGATCTGATTTTAAGAGCCCCGCTTGGTTCTGGTCATCACTATTGCGTTGCAGATACAAAAGATTTTTTTGGTATTGAAACCAGCGGAACCAAAAAGAAAATAACCCAACAGGGAAGTCAAAAAACACATTTCCATACCAATCATTGTCTTGATGAAGAGATGAAATTAACCCACACCGTCAAATCCACCTCCACGACGTTTTCACGCTACCAAGAACTGGAACACCGACTCCCTCATACAACTCTTTCTTCCGCGGAAGATATCTATGAACTCCTAGGCCATGTATCGATTGCTCCAAAACCAGAAACGACTGGCACTGCAACCTGCGGCGCGCTCGTCATGGATTTAAAAGCACAAACAGCCCTGGCCTGCATGGGACCACCTTCTCAAAATATTTTTAATAATCTACCTCTGCATTTGAGTTTAGCGAGATGAATTTAAACAACCCTCCTGCCTTAGATTCACCGTTAGAAAGACAGCGAAAACATGTCTTTTTTCCGTGGTCAAAACAAAATTCGGCCAAGCCTTTTCATATTATCGAAGCGAAAGGTGTTCATCTTACTTTATTAGATGGTTCGCAAGTTTTAGATTTTAATAGTTCTGTCTTTAATGCCAATTTGGGACATCAACATCCAGGCATGCAAACCGCCATGATAGAAGCTGCCAAACATGCTTGCGTCACCCACCCTGCCCTTATTCACGAAGAAAAAATCAAACTAGGCGAAAATCTCGCACGTATTACTCCCGGTAAACCCTACGAAGGGCTCGTCAAAAGTTTTTTTTGCTTAGGCGGTGCTGAAGCCAATGAAAATGCCATTAAAATGGCTCGACTCGTTACAGGTCGTCAGAAAATCGTCACACGATATCGCAGCTACCACGGTGCAACTTTAGCAATGATTGGTTACAGTGGCGATTACAGACGCATTCCCTTCGATGGAACAGTTAACGGTGTCATTCGCATACCAGATCCTTATCCTCGTGGATCAGGACAAAGCATCGACACCATTCGTTTGCTCGAAGAGATTTTAGAAATTGAAGGCCCAGAGACTGTTGCCTGTATCCTTTTAGAAGGCGTCACTGGGGCCAATGGTGTCTTTATCCCTCCGCCAGATTACTGGACACGTATTCGACAAATTTGCGATAAATACGGAATTATTCTCATTGCCGATGAAGTTATGTCTGGATTTGGTCGAACTGGAAAATGGTTTGGCATTGATCACTTTGGAGTCGAACCAGATATCATGACCATGGCCAAAGGTCTCACGGCAGGCTATGCACCATTGGGCGCCGTCATCGTCACAGACAAAATTGCGCAGCATTTCGAAAATGAAACATTGTGGTGCGGCCTAACCAATTATGGCCATCCCTTTTCATGTGCCATCGCTAACGCCGCTATTTCAATATATGAACAAGAAAATTGGATCGACAATGCCGCCAAACGGGGCGACGAGCTAGCGCAATTATTGCAAGCACTCAAAAATAATAATGCCTACGTCGCCGAAGTTCGTTCTATTGGCCTTTTGGCCGCTATCGATTTGCGTAAAGGTCCTCATGATGAAAGACCTTATGTATCTTATCGAGCCCAAGGTGAAGAAGCTGAAAAAGCGCAAGCACTACAAAGTGCTTTGCTGAGCGCCGGTGTCTATTGCACTGTTCGTTTTGGAACATTGATTCTTGCTCCACCTCTTTGCGTCACGGCTGAAGAATTAAAGCAGGGAATAGATATCATTTCTTCTGTTCTTGGTAAAATCCTATCCTCTAACGCTTAAGTGCATTTTATGGAAGTAAAGTAGCTTCATAATCGTTATGCTTTACGTATGAATTTTTGCGTTCAAAAAATAGCTTTTTTTAGTTGGCTGCTATTTGGTTCTCTTGCTGTTTTTGCGCATCAAGATCCTGTCATCGTCGAGGCTAAAAGACTCATGGATGATGCGGAATACACGCAAGCACAAAGCATTATTTCGCGCGGTTTATCTAGATCCAGCTTAAATGCAAAAAATAAAATCGATTTATACTGGTTGCAAGGCATCTGCTTTATTTCAAGTGACCTTATAGACTTGGCCAAATCTTCTTTTTTAAAATTATTAGCCTTAGAGCCAATGTTTGAACCAGATACAGATATTTCACCTAAAATCATGAAAGCTTTCTTGAATGCAAAAAATCAATTTTCTAAAACCGGCGGTTCTGATCATATCTATCAACCAAAACTGACTCCCATCGAGGATCATCAGAGAGGACAAAATAAAGTTGTCCATTTTACGCTTGGTAATTTGGAACGCCTTAGCGATATCGCACGCGTGGTTCTTTATATGCGCAGACAAGGAAATAGTGCTTATACTAGCCTGGATCTTTCTCCTGATATCGAGACAAAAGGTTTATATCTTGGAAGCTTCTCTCCTGATTTATTAAGTTCCAGCTTAGATTCTTATGCCATCGAATATTATATTGAAGCAGTCTCAATAGAATCATCCAGATTAACGGGCATTGGTAACCATCAATTGCCCCTCTCATTTGTCATGATGGCAGATGAGAACAATTCCTCTGCCCCGCAACTCACCACTTCCGGGCAAACATTCCATTGGCCACATTGGCTTGGGATAGGAACCATGGTTTTAGGCGGAATTGTGCTTGGTATCGTTTCTTTGTCAGCACCCTCGGGTACCAGCATCAAGGTTGTTGTTAAGCAACTTGAGCAAACTTCATGAGAACACTCTTTTTCTATTTTCAAATTTTTTCTCTCATAACCTGCTTTTCTATTCAATTAGCGAATAGTACTCAATTTTCAGGAGATGTCACTTTAGAAATTTTTGCTTTTCAAGCAAGAGAAGATATTAGCTGCCAAGCGCTTTTTATCGCAGATCCAGCAATTTTTAAAGATACGAAACCGTTTGCCAGGGAAAAAGCAGATATGACAAACCATGGTGGTTCTGTTTCTTTTTTACTTGGCAGCATTTCTCCCAAAACAGATATCGTCATTTTTGTACGCGCCATTAATTTGGCGACGAACACAATTTACGCCTTAGGCTGCATGGAAAATATCCGTGCAACTGCGGGCGAACAAAAAGAAATTTACCTTTATCTAACACCTCAATCAACGCCAGCATGATTATGCAAATTGAAGAAGAAGAACAGCAGCGACTAAAAGTGCGATTTGTTACCAGAGCGCAAGCTGTTTTTTGGGTACGCTTAAGCAGTCTTTTATTAAGTGTTATTTTTTTGTGGATGCATCATTTCCAACCGCAAATTTTTCAAAACCCTTTGCATCGAACAGCCCATTTCTGCCTTGGCATTCTTCTCATTAGCACAATTAGCTCCTATTTTTTTGCAACACATCATAAATATGGAAGGCGAATCTATTTTTTAACTTTATGCTTAGAACTTATTTGGAGTGCTTACTTAATTATTTATTCTGGCGGGATTTTCAGCCTCTTAATGGTTATTTTACCCGTATACACTCTTTTCTTTTCGGTTCTTTTTCATAGTTTTTTTGCCCTCTCTCCGCCACTTCTATTTCTGCCAATTATTACAGTATTTACTTCAACAGATACCCAAGGAAAACCTGACTTGCTTTTACTGCAAATAGGCTTGCTGGGGATTTATACTATTTTAAACGGTGCAATCATCTATGTGACTAATTCGATTTTAAGTCGGGAAGAAAGCCAAAGCCGCGAAATTTTTCGCTTAGAGAGACGCTTAAAAAAAATGGCGACGCTGGAAGAAAGGAATCGTCTTTCTCGTGAAATTCATGATGGACTTGGAAGCGCGCTTTCCAGCCTCATCATTCAATCCGAATATCTCTTAACCATTTCAAATCCTTATCCTGAGATCGTAAAAGAATTACGTGAACTAAAAAGTTCCGCAGAAGAAGCTATCGATGAAGTCAGACGAGCACTTTGCATGATGCGTGATGAATTTGACCTCATTCCACAATTACAAAATTGCTGCATCACTTTTTCCGCACGGCATAAATTACCAACACATATTGAAATAAAAGGAAACCCGCCTTCATTTTCTTCGGAGAAACAGCTGACCATTTTTCGCATTATGCAAGAATGTCTCAATAATACGTCCAAGCATGCCAACGCCAAAAAAATTGATGTTCAGATTCACTTTTCTGAAAATGCCCTCAACATGCATATTCGTGATGACGGAACAGGTTTTGACCCAAAAGTGATTTTGAAAAACCATTTTGGTTTATTGGGCATCCAAGAAAGAGCAAAAAAAATTGGTGGCGATGTGGTTGTAGAATCTACTATTGGCGAAGGTACTTGCATCCATGTCCAATTAACCAGTTGATAGATATTAACTTATGTGTCCATAACTAATGGCTTTTATAACAACGTGAGACTTATGAAAAAAATTCGCCTCTTTATTGTCGAAGATCAACCCAAAATTTTAAAAACACAGCTGAAGCTATTAGAAAATTTTGACGAAGTCGACATCATTGATACCGCTCTTAGTGGCGAAGAAGCATTGGAAAAAATACTTAAATTAAAAACACCTCCAGATGTTATTTTATGCGATCTTGGACTTCCCCAAATGAGTGGAGTCGACGTAACTCGCTTTGTCAAAATAAAATATCCGTCAGTTGAAATCCTCATGTTTACCGTATTCGATGAAGAAGACCGCGTGTTAGAGGCGATCAGAGCGGGAGCTTCCGGATATATGCTCAAAGGCGCCGAGGCTGAAAAAATTGTCGAGAATATTCACGAGGTTTATCAGGGCGGAACAGTCATACAGCCTAGTCTTGCTCGCAAATTATTGAAATATTTCAAAATGCCTGAAGAAGGGAAACCTTCTCGTGAGATTATGCTTCGCGAAGAAAAAGTTTATCTTGCGAACTCGGATATGGGCACCAGACGCTCACTCACTGAACGCGAATTGGAATGCCTACAGATGATCGCCAAAGGCCTCAGCAACAATGAAGCAGCTGGCGTGCTGGGCTTGTCAAAAGCGACTATCAGAACCCATCTGGAACATATTTACCAAAAACTGGATGTATCCAATCGCGTCGAGGCTGTTACTGAAGGTATCAGACAGGGAATCATTGAGATTTAGATTCCGTTAGTGAATGGTAGGCAAATGCCCATCGCCTCTGCCTACACCCGCCACGCTGATATAACAAAGATGACTTTCCAAAGGTCTTTTTT
Organism: Myxococcales bacterium; assembly: GCA_023248595.1. GTDB lineage: Bacteria > Myxococcota > UBA727 > UBA727 > JABDBI01 > JAHFEG01. The sequence continues at coordinate 64,959 of JAHFEG010000002.1, forward strand.
CATCTTTAACACAACCGATTTTAAAATTGACATCGAAATCTTCCAAGCCAAAATCCTTAGTGAATTCTTTATCGCTGTAACTAATTGGTGCAACCAGCAATGCTTCAAAAAGATTTTTGGCGTCTTGCTGATTGCCTATTAATGCTGTGGCGCCACCGCCATTTTCAGTCCAAACATGAACTTCTGTGGAAGGCTGGTCATTTGCCGTCGCCTCTTGAGCATCTGCCAGCTTAATTACAACCCAACACTCAGCAGGAATGGGAAAATGACCAGGTCGATCTGGTTCACAAGAAATTTGAACAACTTGATCCGTCGAAGTAAAATTTTGAGCAAGAACCGCATCAAAATCCCTAGCATCCTTATTGTCGAGCGAAATGCTCATGTGTTCGGCATCTTTGTGAAGATCAATGCTAGCAATTGATGAACTCGCAACGGTAACGGCTAATAGAAATAGAATCTTAGGCAATTGAATCCTCCTCGGAAGGACTTTAAATAGCCGCCGCATAAATTTTTCGCCATCAGATGGATGTCGGATAGATGAATATTAATCCAATGGATACTCGGCCACTTCGCCATCAAAACCTTGTAAGCTAATGAATTTTTCATTGCGGGCAACAATTGGATCAGGAACTAAAGAAACTTTGCCAAACCCACCAGGTATATCGACGATAAAACGAGGAATATTTAAACCAGAAACGTTCCCTTGCAATTCTTTCATAATGGCCAACGATTTTTCCAAAGGCACACGAAACATTTTAGTGCCAAAGGCAACGTCACATTGATGCAAATAGTAAGGACGTGCTCTTAAATACGTTAGCTTCCGAAAAAGTGTTGCTAAAATTACCGCGCGGTCATTGATGTTTTTAAGCAATACCGACTGATTTAAAACCATGATTCCATTGTCGACAAGTTTTGCAATCGCTTTTTCTGTCGCCGCAGCTATTTCCTGAGGATGGTTAAAATGACTGATAATATAAACTGGCTGATGACGCTTTAAAATAGACACTAGTTCATTGGTGATACGCATAGGAGCAAATGTCAAAATACGCGTATCAAATCGAATAATTTCAATAGAAGAAATTGCTCTGATGCTAGACAGAAGTGCCTCTAAACGCTCATCGTTTAAGAGCAAGGGGTCCCCTCCTGATATGATCACCTCTTTTATCTCAGGACGTTCACGGATATAAGCCAAAGCTTTTTCCAGGTGTTCGAGTTTTGGAGTAGGCCCTTGCCCTACCCACCTCTTACGTGTGCAAAATCGGCAATAAGATGCACATCTATCAGTCACCAGCAATAAAACCCGATCAGGATAACGGTGTACCAAATGCGGAACGACTTCATGATCCTCTTCACCCAAGGGATCTCTTCGTTCTATCTGTGAAGGTTCAAATTCTGCTGCACGTGGAATAACCTGCAGTCGCAATGGATCATGGGGATTTGTTAAATCCATTAAAGATAAAAAATGCGGCGTAATTTGAAGAGGCAGCCCAGCTTTTTCAGACAACACTCGCAAGCCCTCTTCTTCAGTATCACTTAAAGACATGGTTGTCTTCAATACATTGATAGAGCGAATGGCGTGGCGCAATTGCCAAACCCAGTCATTCCAGCATGACTCTTCAGAATTCATACAAACCTTTTTAAGATAATATTGAAGATAAAAATGCCAAATTGATGAAATCCATGGCTGTTTCCATACAATATTGTCTAGAAAATGTCCTTTATTTTTTTGGCTGGATTTTCTCTGCAGGCGTATTCGTTGACTGCTTAGATTTTAACATTTCCTCAATAAGCGAAACTGTCGCAGCACCCAATGCTTTGGCACGAATAACTGCGGGATTGAGACCCTCTGGATCCATGGCTATGGCTTTCTTTAAATCGGACAACGCTTCTTCAAATTGACCTTTCTTTAAAATAAGCTCTGCACGATTAACTAAAATCTGCAGATCTTTTGGTTCTAAGTTAATGGCAATTGAATACTCTTGAATCGCTTTATCTGATTCACCTGTACGCGCTAAAATAGAACCTAATACCGAATGAAAATACCCATCATAAGGATTAAGCACAATAAGACCTTCAAAAATCTTCTTTGCCTCGCTATATTTCCCTTGCGAAAATAGCTGATAACCTATTTCTGCTATGCCATATGTTTGTTCCATGCTAAGGCCTTGCACTTGCGCCCAAGTCATCTCGCCCCTAATAAACTTAGCAATATTTTCTGGCGTTACAGTTTCAGTCTTGCCATTTTTTGGAGCAGCCGGCGCATTGCTGATAATAACCTTCAGAAAATCTTTTGTCGAACTAGTCAAATTCTGGCTTTTGGTGGTAACCATATGTTTTCCTTTCATAAAATCATGATGACACAGCGTTTCTTTGATGATAGCAATTAAGTCACCATAAAGTCAAATTTACAGCATTTTTAAATTACAAAAAAAAATTGTTTAAACAACAATGTTAATCTTCTACGTTACACAGATTACAACCACCTTATTTTGTTAAACAATTTTCATGCAGGTCTTATTTCCAGAAACCAGCTACGTAAAAATAAGCAATAAATATTTATATTTTTTCAGACTTAATTTGGATTTAATTATTTACAAATGATAAAATCTAGTAAGTAAACACACTTAAAGAGGACTGAAATGGCGCCAATATCGAGCAATTTTAATCAACAACCAATACAGCAATCTACAAGTAACATTAATCAGCAAGGCGGTACACAACAAGCCTCTGACAACTTCGGCCCTGGTTCAGATTTGGCAAATATCGCAAATACATTATCCCCCCAACAACTTCAACAAATTGTAAATACCAATCAAGGTTTTGATCAATTTGGCGGCGCAGGCATGAACAATCTAGCCAATATGCCATTAGCAGCGCAAACACCTTTTAATATCATATCTCCGAGCTCAGCCTATGCTAATAGTATGTCCGCCATGTCCCCAACATATTATTCGGGACAAACACAAAATATGCCATTTGGGCAAATGATAGGACAAGCACAGTCACAATTTCCTATGAGCCAACAATACATACAACAAGCTTTTGGGCAGCCAGGTATGCAACAAATGTTCCAACAATATTATGGAAATCCTAATAATATGAACGCCCAGGCTGGTCCCGGCGGTCCCATGGGTGGCACTGCTGGATTAAACATGCAGCAGCAAGCAGGAAGTAACATTTCCGGATCCGAAAATTTGGCGGCACAACAAAACCGTGCCCAACAAGAAGCTGATCTCAAACAGAATATGGACAATTACTCTGAAGCCTTGCAACTTTCTTCTGCAATAGAAAGTGCCATGCATAATGTCCGCATGAGTATCATCCAAAGTATTCGTTAAAACATATTTATCATCCTTAAACATCTAAAACTCTGCTTACCGCAGAGTTTTTTTATGGGCAACTTTTCTAATCTAGCACCGATACTCTAAAAACATCAGTATCGAACGGGAGGTTCTCTCATGCCATCAATTGTCTCTCATCATGTCGCCAATATGTTTGGCACACAAAATGCTTTTCAAGCACAGCAGGCTCAAGCGCTAAAAACTCAAGCGAAAACCCCCGAACTGCTTCAGGCTCTTAAGAATCAAAAAGATGCTGAACTACATAACTTACATCGCAGTTTTTTTGATACTGCTCAAAATTTGCCAACAAATTTAGATGCCAAAACCATGGCTCAAGTATTTGGTACCTTATCTCCTAAAGAAGCTCTCTTATTGGCGCAATCTCTAAATCAAGCTTATGGCTACCATGACAACATGGAAACGAAAGACCCCCATACCACAAGCCATATCGATGACCGCAGCAATACTCTCCCCAGTAAACCACGCACACCTTTGTATCCTAATACTGAAGTCCCCTCAAAAAACAAAGCCATGCCAGCATCCTTTGCCACAGCCAAAAATCAGCAAGCAAAAATGGCTGAGCAAAGCCTTAAACAAATACAAAACCAAACGCAAAATTTTGTCACAACTATGTTGGGGGGATCTCACACTTCAGGCAATATGACAGAATTTTTAGGGCAAAACACATGCTTCGAAGATGCCTTAATGCAGGTCATGATGAAAATCGCCAAACAAGAAGAGAAAAATGTTTCTGAAAAAATAAGGGTGCTTGAGCGAGGTCATGCGGGCTTGCCAGGACTTTTGGGCGACCGCGCTCGCGATCTCGGTGGCGTTGCAGGTGGCGCACTAGGAGCAGGCTTAGGGGCCTATTTTGGAGGAGCTGCCGGAGGAACAACAGGCGCAACGGTTGGACAAGACATCGGTGAAAGATTGGTTGGTTCTTACACGGGATACAATTCTCAAGAATCAAGACAGATACAATTTGAAAAACTTAAGCATTCTATGCAAAAACTAAGCGAGATGATGACTTGCATCTCTAATATCCTAAGCACCATGCACCAAACCAACAAAAATACTGTCGCCAATCTCAGGGGTTAGCGGCAGTTTTTCCTAAATTTTTTCGAGAAGCGACAACTTGATAAAGTGCCCAAGCTTTTTGAGACAGCTGCTGATCTTGATGCGAGGAGTGCTCTAAAGCTTGACGCAGATCTTGCTCAGCCTCAGCGTGCTGTTCTAATGATAAATAAATTTCTGCACGATTAACATAGGCATGAGGAGAAGATGGGTTAATACGGATGGCATAGCTAAACTGCCTAAGCGCACGCTCGTTATCTCCTATTTTTTGAAAGATAACGCCTAAAGCGCGATAGTAATAATCGTTATGCGGATCCACAGCAACTAGGCCTTCAAATAAAATCCGTGCTTCTTCATTTCTGCCTTGCATTAAAAAGAAATACCCAATGCGCGCAATGGCAAACAGTTCACTATCTGTGTAGCCTTTAATCTCTTTTAAGGTGACCTGCCCTTTGGCCCACTGCGGCAATAATTCTGCTAATTGTTCAGGGGTATTTATCATATTAGCCTTCCTGTCCACCGATAATACGACTTTGGATTTGGTCCGCATCACTTAAGCGGGTTTTTAATAATTGTATCATGTTGTTTTCTCGAGCAAGAGAAGCACGCATATGACTAATGTCACGTTCTGAAATATCTTTAGAAGGTCTTTGCAATAAGCCCACCAACTTCTTTGCCAGCGGATTATCCAGGCGTCCAACCACTGCCAGCATCATATGATAATCATGACGCGGTCCCATGGGAGAATGCTCAAACGGATTTGCTGCTTTAGGAACAGCTAAGCGCAAATACTCTGAATGTAATCTGCCACTAATTAATTCCAACGATTTCATATCAGGCAAAGGCGCTATCGATGCCGGTAAGGAATTTTCAAGAGATGGTTTTACTTCATTAACATGTGCATCGCTTACTTCTTGCGCATAATCGATAGATTGTCGTTCGATTTTAGGACTTAGTTGATTTGTGACGCTTGCCATTTTCTACCTCGCTTTCACCTTTTTATCACGCTGGCTATCTTGTTTTGGACTTTTTATGATTTTTTATTTTTAAGTTCATAGACAAAATTCAAAACCTCAGCGACCGCTTCGTAAAGTTCTTCAGGAATTTCCTCTTCCAAATCTAGCTTATTTAATGCTTGCGCCAAGGGCACATTTCTTAAAATTGGAATATCGTTTTTTCTCGCAATCTCTCTGATTTTTTCCGCATTTTTGCGCAGCCCCTTCGCGATAACCATGGGAGCAGTTTTCTTTTTTTTATCATACTGAATAGCAACAGCGATATGCGCAGGATTCGTCACCACCGCATCCGCATTTTTGACACGTTGTTGGCTACCATGCATCACCAGCTCTTGCGCAAGTCTTTTGCGCTCACCTTTTAACTCAGGGTCGCCTTCTGATTGCTTGTACTCTTGCTTAATTTCTTGTTTTGTCATCATCATGCTTTTTTTAAAAACATGCTTTTGCCAAAAATAATCGGCACCAGCCACAACTAAAAATAAAGCGGTCACGCGAACACAAATATCCTTGATGATGACTCCAATAATTCCAAGCGACGAGAATAAATCGAGCCGCTGCATCAAAATAATATTGGGCAAAGCATTCTTAAGCGCATAATAAACAACCATTGAAACCATGGAAAATTTCACGATTTGTTTTAAGACTTCTACCAACCGTTTTACACTAAATAGTTGCTTTAAACCTTGAATCGGATTTAACTTGTCCAATTTGGGTTTTAAGGGCTCGGTCGTCAATAAAAAACCAACTTGCATATAATTGCCAGCAAGAGCTAGAACAAAAGCTGTCACTAAAACCGGCAAAGAAACTAAAACCCAGGTTTTCAACCCTTGGTTTAAAATTTCTGCAGCAGCCAAATCTAAATCCTGACGAGAAATTGCTTTCATGCTGGCAATAATAAAATCGCTCATCTCTTTGGCAACGATTGCTAAACTACCGGCTAATGCCGCAAAAGCGCCAGCAAAAACGATTGCAGAAACAAAATCCTGACTCTTAGAGACTTGCCCCTTCTCTTTTGCTTCACGAAGTTTCTGAGGAGTAGGTTCTTCGGTTTTTTCTCCGCTTTCTGCCACGTGAAAAAATCCTCACATTAAAGTAATATTTATACGATACCGAAAAACAGTTTGAGACACCAGATATTTTCTTAAAAGCAATTACTTTGCTTTCTCATTCAGAACTTGAATACGTTCATCAAAGCGAGATGAAGTGATCAGCTCTCCTCTCACTAGTGGCGTTAAAACCGATCGCGTTGTGCTTTCTTTTTGCGACAATGTTAGCAATTCACAAGGAGTACATACATAACGACGAACGACCCCTTCATGGAACATATTACCACTAACGACTCGCCAATTTTCAACATCGTTTTCAGGTCGCTGCTCTTTTTTAGAAAGTAGCAAATAGCTATATTTCAGCATCGATTTATCAAAACCAATTATTTGATCAACCTTGGCACAAACAGCAGGCCGCCGCCAATTGAGCTCACCATGGCACCAATCAGTAGAGTTTTTAAGCAAAGGACATTGATCGATTCCTGTGCAAGGCGCTAAAATACTAACAGATGTCTCCTCAAACAAGGCATCACGCAAGGCCATGAGATCTCGCGAACAAACACGATTACCGGGTTCCACAATCAACATGCGGCCGCCATCCGACAGCATTTTAATTGCAGATAAAATTAAACTCATTTTTTTGGGTAAAAATCGACTAGAGCTACCAAACTCATTTAAAACATGTGACAAAATAACCAGGTCGAATGGTTCTTGAAAATCAAAAGACTGGGGCACGCCTAAATTGCCGCGCCGCAAAAAAATTTGCTGAGCTTCATCTTCTTCTAAAAAGGGCTTTAAAAATTCATAGCCAGAGCGCATGGGGCCGATTTCACGATCAACAGCAATGGCCCGCTTTAAAGGCCCGAAGGCTAGTCTAGAAGCCAAAACACCAACGAGTGGGCCACTTCCTAAATCAAGCACACGCAAAGGCTTTTCAATAAAATCGGGTAAAGACCCCTCTTTAGCCAGGCGCTGCAGCAATAAGGCGATTTTAGCTGCATACAAGGGCATATAATAGCCCATATAAGCTCGCCTTAATCCTGCATTTTTAAAATAACTAGCAATCGAGTCTGCCCGTTCCAAAGTCAGAACGCGCCAAAGTTTCTCAATATCTCCTATTAAATCAGAACGATGCAAGCGCTCTGCGTGGCGATAACTATTCGTAAATAACTGCTCGATGCGGTCTTCTAAAGTAGAAGGCTTATGGGATTGGCTAAAATTTGTCATGTCTTACTATCTGAATCATAAGTGTTTTTAAATAAAAGCGCTAAAGGCACCTTTACTCTCGTGCTTGCCGATAGGATAATTGGACCTAAGAGAGTGGGAAAGGTATGCTTATTCTCTGGAGTAACTATGTGGGCATTATTTGAGCAGTTTCGATTCAATACAGTGCTTCCTGATATCTGGATCATTGAAGAACAGCTTCGCCAAGAACGAGAGAGGGAACGCTACCGAAGAGAATCAATTCCTCTTGAACTCCCAATCAGCCTTCCTGAACGGGAAGAGTATCCTAATCATAGTCACAAAAAAAATGAGGTTAAAGAAGAACGTGTAATTATTATTGACCTATCCTCCCTATAATATCTCCTTCTTCTTTTAAGCACGTTCAACATATTGCCCAGTGCGGGTATCAATCTTTACTTTATCGCCTTCATTTACAAACAATGGCACCTGCACCGTATAACCTGTTTGCATTTTTGCTGGCTTGGTCGCGCCACTCACAGTGTCCCCTCTAACGGCGGGAGCACATTCAGCGATTTGTAGAACAACATGGTTAGGAATTTCAATATTCACGGCCTTGCCCTTATAAAACAAAAGCGACACCGGCATGCTTTCTACTAAAAAGTGGGCTGCGTCACCCAGCACTTTAACCGGCACTTCAAACTGATCATACGATACTGGATCCATAAAATGAAAGATACCATCAACCATGTAAAGAAATTGAACTTCGCGTTCATTTAGATCGGGGCGTTCAACTTTGTCGCCGGAACGAAATGTCGGGTCTGTCGTCATGCCTGTAATTAGATTCTTAAGCCGGGTGCGCACAATCGCAGCACCTTTCCCAGGCTTATGATGTTCAAACTCCACAATCTCGTAAGGCTCATTTTGAAACATGATACGAAGCCCCCGACGAAAATCTGAAGTGGAAAACATGAAAACTCCCAAACAAATAGCAAATTGAAAGAAAGAAAAGACCTCTTGGGCTTTACACCAAGGTCTTCAAATTGGCTATCCTTGTTTTTGTTTGGCTTCTGGTCAGTCTTGATCACAGACAACTTGGCATTTAAAACCACGTTCTTTATCTAGAGCACCCGCAGTAAATACACGGATAATTTTGCCTGTCTGACTGTAATTGAGACCTGTAACCTGTAAAACAGCATGAAATGCATCTTGCCAAGGAACTTTGTTCAATTGGATGCTCACTCGACCAACAATATTATTGCCAAAAACAATATTGCTTCCACTCGCTTTTGCCATAAAACGTAAAACATTACGAAGCTCTGCATCACGAAAATCAATAGAGATTAATTTCTGGCTAAGCGGCGATGATGATTTTAAAATTTGCTTTTTCTTCACCACTTCTGGCAGTTGGCTAATCGGTGCACTATTTTGGGAAACAGGAGCAACCAAAATTGTATCAGATCTCAAAGAAGATGCAGTGAAAACAATTTGAAGTCCCAAATTGTTTTGCACAACCTGATAATTGGGAAGTGCCTGACTAAAGAAATCGATGACGACACGTGTTTTTTCTGCATGTGTCCCTATGCGAATATTTCCAAACTTGAAACGTTGTAGCTTTTTGAGCCTCTTAGTTGAAGATACATCTAACAAATCAACAACTAAGCGCACAGGATTTTCTAAATTTTGTGTTTCAAAACGCAGGGCAGAGTTTTTCACAATTAAATTTAAAGTTACCCCAGTCTTTGTTTCGCTAGACTGAATTGCTATCAACAAATTTTTGGCTGATGAATTTCGCGAAGTAATCGGCACCATCAAAGGCGGAGAAGGAACGGTTACCATAGGCGCAGGGGCAAGATTAGTCTGCGTATCTGGCTCTGGAGAATTGACAGGTTCATTGATTGCAAAATTAATCGGCATAATTGGGGCTTGTTCATCAGACTGCAACAAGATCGAGCGCTGCCCAAAAGTCGAGATTGGTAGGAAAACTACAAAAGCGATTACCCAGATATTCACTCGCTTAATTCGATTCACTTTAATCCCCCTTAGTGCACGAGCTTTAATGTGATGTAAGTGCTCTGCCCTTCTTTGATCACGATCTGATTGGACTGAACAGATTCGACACGCCCAGAATTTTTGCCAATTTGGCTTCCCACTTTTAGCGTATAGCCAACACCTGACGGATCCTCAATCAATGCTAACGCAATGCCACCTTGCATCAGAAATCCAACATATTTGTAAGTCTCCGCATCAAAATCAAGCAAAGCCGATTCTCTTTCTTGGTGCATCTCTTCTTCGCTGGCAGAAGCTAAATAACTTGAAAATGGATCGCGAAACAGTGGTTTTTGTTCAACAGGGAGGTTTTTTTTAGAAAGATCCAAACTCGTTACCTGCTCTTTGGCAAGAACTTTAGGAGTCAATGTAACGAGCGGCAAAAACACGCTATTATTCACAATAGGTATCCGCAAAGCCGATGATTCTACAGATTGAGAAGTCAGCTTGTCTCTAACGAGTGTTTTGCCAGAAGGAGAAAACTCTATTTTTTCGGGTAAATCAACAGTCACCACGTTTTCAACGTCAGATGCACCTTCTTTTGTACAAGACATTCCTGCTAATAATACCAAGATACCAAATGCCCTAAATAAAATCACGACATCTGCCCCCGATAAGCCGCTAACGTTAAAGTAATAGTAAGCATCGTATGATCTTCTGCAGAGGAGAAAACAGTTAGATGCATATTTTTGACAGTTGTCAGGCGAGACAAACCAATCAGTCCTTCCAAAAATTGCACTAAATTTTCATACTTCCCAGTTAAGGTCATCATGATGGGAATCTCAACCACTAAACCTAAAGATTGCTCTTGCTTCTCTTCAAAATTCAGAAGAACCATGTTCGCTAAATTGGCTTCGGTTGCAACTGCCTCTAAAAGATCAGAAATATCAGCGGTATTTGGAATTGCCTGCTCTGGATTTAAATTCGCCATATGAATGAGCAATTGATTCTTCAATGCACCATATTTTTCTGGATGACTTAAATGCGCCAATAATTTTTCGCGTTTCACTAATTGAGTTAAAATTCTTTGCTTCATTTTCCATTTTTCACGCAAAAAACCAAAATAAAAGCCCCCCCAAACAGCAGTGGTCAAAAACACTGAAACAAGAGCGATGACTACAACAGAAATGTGGGAAGAGCGCACCGATGCAACTAATGTTTTAGGCAAAACTGGTTTAGTCATCACGCCCTCCTTTCAATGCGCATACCAATTTAAATTGATACACATTGCTATTTTTTATTTTTTTAGACTGCGTTGAAGTCAGACTAACAGTCGAAAACACAGGATTTTTAGACAACATACTGATAAAATCAGCTAGAATATCATTCGACACTGCATAACCATTAAGCACAACATTTTTTTCTGTCTGCAACCATTCTGTTAACCAGACTTTTTTTGGAATCGCCAAAGATACAGCAGAAAGCAATTGCTTCTCAATGCCCCTTTCTTTTTCAAGTTGCTCTATCAATTGTTCTTTTGCTTGAAGCATATCGTGACTGGAAACAGTCGAATTCATTTGCTGGCCCAGATGACTAAATTGATTAATTTCTTGCTGCGCCTGCAATACTTGGCGATTCTTATTGTCAATTTGGTGGGAAATATAAAAATAGACAGTTGTCATCGCAACAGCATTCACAATTAAGACAATTATTATAATCAAAAAATAGCGCACAGGGATATTCTCATTATGTTTATAAATTAAGCCTAATAATTTGCTTACATTACAACCATTCTACCAGTTTCCTAAAAAGATGGCTAATTCTTGGCTCATCTTAGAAATTTGGTGTCCCCATAATGCCACTTCTAGGCCTGCTAAAGCAAGAAACGGTCCAAAAAAAATAGCTTGCGCTGGTGGCTGCCAACCATCTTTTGTAGGCGTTATCTGCGGCTTAATAATTAAAAAAGCAATAATCCCCTGAATACATGCCAATAAAATAACATACGGCAATCCCAAGATACCCACGTAGGCGCCTATCCCTGCCAAAAGCCAAGGGTCACCCCATCCCATCGCAAATTCATCTGACTTTAACCGACCGAGGCGTCTTAAAACCCATGTAGAAGCGATTAAAAATGCAGCAAAGAATGAGAAACCAAAGACGCTTCCTAAAACGCGTGCTCCAAACTGTACAGATTGATAAGAAGAATCGTTTTGCCAGCTACTTATTCCACCAAAAACAAGGCCCGTCACAATTAAAAATACAGGTAACGATAAAGGAATTAACCAGGTATCTATGTCAATGAAAGCAATCGCTATTAAGATAGCAATGAAAATAAATAATTCTAAAGTCACCCACTGGAAACCGAATTGAAGCCACAATGCTAAAGCAAAACCGCCCATTACCAATTCAATAAAAGGAAGGCGTCCAGATATAGATGTTTTACAGTAACGACATCGACCCCCCAAAACAAACCAGGAAACGATGGGAATTAAATCGTAATAAGCGATAGAGCATTTGCAACTCATACAATGTGATCGCGGCCATAAAATTGACATCCCTACGAGCGGAAAACGCAAAATAACCACGCCTAAGAAACTTCCAACAATTGTACCAATGATAAAGAAAAGGAAGACAAGCCCAATTTCAAAAAACGAAAAAACCATATTTAATTAGCCTCGTCCGTTTTTGTACCATGCTTTTCCAAATGATGATTCAATTGGTAAAGTGAAATCGCTGCACACATTCTCACTTTTCGCGAACCGTCTTGTAAAAGTGAGCGCAGAGCCATAACCACGGTTTCATTTTGACCAGGATGACGTTGAAATTTAAGCAAGCTTAAAGCCCGAGCAGCATAAGCACGAACATCTTCATCTTGAAACGTCACTGCATCCAAAAGAATATCCAGCGCGCGCTCATCGCCGATTTTCCCCAAAGCCTCACAAGCATTCGCGGGCACAAAATGATGCTTGATTGCTGAAATAAGAAATGGCAAAGCTAAAACATTTTTGCACTGCCCAAGCGCCCAGGCCACTGCAGCTCCCACTTCCGGATCATCTGTTACAAATGCTTTGACAAGTTCGATGCTTGCTCTGCCATCTTCCAAACGCCCTAAAGTCAGAGCAGCGCCAATGACCACTTGGCGATCTGGATGATGCAAACTAGCCATTAAATCCTGTAACATATCTCCTTCACCCATGCGAATAAGCGCAATGGCAACCTGAATGCGAACTTGCCTTTCAGGATCTTTTAGCAAGGGATACATTAAAGCAATTGCTTTTGATTCTCTTTGACAACCTAAAATTTCAACAGCATCAGAACGCATACTCGCATCAGGATGTTTTAAATAAAACATTAACTGCTCACATGTTAGTTCACGACGTTCAATACGACTAACCAATTTATTTTGCAAAGAAATATTTAATGAAAAAGTTGCCATGTCATATCCAGAGACTGCCTTTTTATCCAAGACAATAAGACACCTTTTCTATAACACTTGAAAAAAAATATCCCTCTAAAAAAGAGAGATATCTAAAATAAATTATTTCTATTTTATAACTTTAAGCAGCTTTGCGTTTTGCTTTTTTACGTGCTGCCGGCTTTTTGGCAGGTGCTTTCGCCTTGGCTTTCTTTTTGGCAGGCGCTTTATGCTTTTTGGCAGGCGCTTTTGCTTTAGCCTTAGCTTTCACTTTGCCGCCTTTTTTCTTGACGACTTTCTTTTTACCTTTTGCTTTTTTCTTGACTGCAGCTGCTTTTTTCTTGACTGCAGCTGTTTTTTTCTTGACTGCAGCTGCTTTTTTCTTAGCCGCTGCTGCTTTTTTCTTAGCCGCTGCCTTTAGTTTTGCTGCTGCTTTTTTCTTTTTAGCAACTAATTTCTTTTTCAATAAAATTGCACGCTGAGCTGCTGTTTTACGTCGGCGCTTGCCCTTTCTTGCAGTACCGCCACGGCTAGCTTTTACACGTGAAATGTCGCCTTGTTTATCTACATAATAAAGATAATTTTCATCACGTTTCAGGTCAGTTTTTTGAACAACTTCAGGATTTTCACCTTTCTTTTTCTTTTCTCCGCCCCGAACCATCTTTGCTCGATAAATATTCAAATTTTTATCAAGATAATATAACCAACCTTTTTTACGTTCCACGCCTGTGCGTAATACTTTTTCAGCCATTGTATCCATCTCCTTAAATCCGGATGAAGCTCCGGCGAGCTCGTTGCAAAAGTAGCTAAAGCCACCCCGCTTTCAATCTCTATCCTCTCGCAACAGCACACCTCTGGTCGATTCATGTCTTGTTTTTCTTTTTAGAGTAAAGCTTTCGCTTTTATCGACATCCGTATTCTTAACTTCTTTATAATTTTAACGATAAATAAAAATGCAAATTTGCAAATAAATATAACTAGTTATGCTTAAATTTTAATTAAATTAAATCCTTTTTACCTCCTCTTTTTTTTTGATTTCTATCGAACAACACACCAGGGACAGAGTTGCATAATTGCGCAATTTAAGGAACCTAAATTTCTCTTTTTGCGCAACTGTGTCCCGAGTTAGACTTCCACGAAAAATTTGGAAAAAGTTCAAGCAATTCAGAAGCACGTTTTTTTTCATCTTGACTCCTTCTTTAATAATGTCAAAAAGATATGCACTCTGTCAGATGGATCTCCAATGCCTCAAGATATTCCACTTCGCATCACACGCTACCTAAAGAATGCCCTAAAGAGTAATCGACTGGGACATGCTCTACTACTACTTGGGCCCCAATTTGTTAATAAAGAATTAACAGCACTTCATATCGCGGCTGCTCTCCTTTGTAAAAATAAAAAACCATTAGCAACGCACCTCTTAGGTTGCCACATTTGTATAGATTGTCGACAAATCTTCCAAAAAAGCCATACGAATTTACACCATATTATGTCAGAAGCAGAAGAACTGCGGCGACAGCCTGAAAACAATGGAAAAGTAGCCACCCCGTCATCTGAAATTCGCATTGATGCCATTCGCGCGCTGAAGCACGAACAACATATGTCTAATTTGAATGAAACTTCCCATATCTGGATAATTATTGACGGCCATCATTTTACGAGACAGGCAGCAAACGCACTTTTAAAAACTCTAGAAGAACCACAGAATAATCATTATTTTATCATCCTCGCACCCTCGCTACGTTCTGTCCTACCAACGATTGCTTCAAGATGTCAACGCCTTCTATTTCCACACATAAAAGCGTCTGACAGTGACACAATATTTTCACAGTCTGCTGCCTCATTTTTTGAAAAAATTCACCAGGCTGATCCCTATGGAAAGCTACGCATCATTGAACAATTGGTTAAAAATAAGGACACCATCGATGAACAAATGACTAATTTGCAAGTCTTCATGATGCAGTTGATACAGGCAAGCCTCCAGACATCAGTTCCTTGCGGACTTAATCGTAGACAGTTGACATCATTGGTAGAAGCGCTTGAAAAAACGCAGGCTGACATGAAAGCACATATCAACGCGCAGCTTGCGCTTGAGCATCTTTTTTTACAATCATGGCCTCAGACTTCTTAAAAGTTCCAGTTATGGCTTTTGTAGCATGAGGGGAAATTGAATTTTATCTATGCCGTTATCCAACCAAGAGTAAGTCATCCATGCATTGCTCACTTTTTTAACGTAGTCTCTTGTCTGTTCAAATGGAATTTGCTCAACAAAAACATCAACAGGAAAAGGCTCCGACGGCATTTTGCTGAGCCACTTTCTGACACTGCCGCCTCCCCCATTGTAAGCTGCTATCGCCAATAAAGGATGGCCCAGATTTTTTAACTGCTCCATAAAATGATCTGCTCCTAGTAACGCATTTATTTCTGGCAAAAAAAGTGCATCCTGCGAAGCTAGTTTCATTTTGATTTTTTTTGCTTGTGCAAATGCCACATCAGGCATTAGCTGACAAAGACCTCTGGCCCCTGCCCATGAAAATGCATTGGCATCAAAAGCACTTTCCTCTCTAGCAATGGCAAACAGCAAAGATGTAGACATCTTCGCTGTTTGAGCTGCTTGGGTAATTTGTTTCTCATAAGCTTTAGGAAACGCTAATTGCCACGGTAAAGTTTGTGTACGAATATCATATGCAAAGGGAAAAGACATTCCTGACTGACGCATTAGCTGATGGCCTTTGTCTGGTCGACCCAACTTATGGGACAGATGCGCAAGCGTGATCCGGTCTTCTGTAGATGTCTTTTCTTGAAACATCTTTTGCAAATAAATTAATGCTTCATCCTGATATCCTGCATCACTCAAGCAAGTTGCTTGGCGAAAATCCTCATCTTTTTCCAAATTGATGTTTTTCGCAATAATTGGCTTTAGCTGTTCGGCATTTTTTACAATCGCTGGCTTTTGTTGTTTGATTTTTTTTGCTGGCACACTCTTACCGTTCACTATCCCATCCACCAAGCGCTGCGCTAAATAGCCATAATAGGTGTGGGGATATTCAGTGGATAAAAGTTTTAATGCTAAAAGTCCTTCTTTTTTTTGTCCTTCGTCTGGGTTCTCTGGCCAATCAACTAACGAGGGATAAAGCAAAAATCGACCATACCAATAGTTTGCACGAAGATCAGGAAGCGATTTTGAGGCATTATCCATTGAGGCTTTCAGCATTTCTACAGCGCGGGTAAAATTAGCCTGCGCTGCAAAGAAAAAAGCCTGCCGAAATGTCACGTTTTGCGCCATATCGCCAGCTGGATACTTGTCCAAGAATGTAACATATGCTTCATTTACTTCTTTGCTGCTTTTAATTTCATGTAAAACCGTAATCTTCCATGAGAGCACATCATCCGCATAGGAATGCGAGGGATATTCTTCTAAAAACCTATCAAATAGTGAAAGTGAGTCATCACTAGGCTGCATTGCAGCTAGGCGCGAGGCCACAAAAAAAGCATCTCTTTTCACGTCCCCTTCACAGTATTTTATGACCTGATGCAAATACTTATTAGCGTCTTTATATTGCCGTTGATTTCGAAGTGCTTTACCCAACATGTAATGCGCTTCGCAAATGCTCGCACTTTTTTGAGAAATATCAGTACGAGATAATTCTTGAAGCGTTGAGATCACTTTATTGTTTTGATTACGTAAAATTAAAACACGAGCACGCGCCAAAACATCTTCCTGCGACCTGGATAGCTTCCAATTTTTACCAACATCTTCTTGCGCTATTTGATCAGCAGCTTTTGTTTCTGGCAGCTCCACATATAGTTGATAAAGCGCATTTTCAACCAAAGATGCATGTGATTGAACTTTTGGAGTATTCAGAACCGAAGCCCAAATTTCAGCCAAACGCTCTCTTGGCAACGCTTCGAGATTAGCCGGCTTAATTGCCGTGACCGCATTGATAAAATCAATCCACTCATTTCCGCCATTCTGCAGCCAATGCAAAGTAGGTGCATACAAGAAATTAATGTCTTTTTTGTATAAAGGCTTCTCTAACAATTGCTGAAATAACGGTCCAGCTTTTTCCCAATTGTTCTCACCGCCATAGCAACTGGCTAGCCTTGATAAAATTCCATCAGCGCATTGTTTATATTTTTTAAAATTCTTCTCATGAATCTGGCATGAAGATTCAACATTTGCCCAAATTTGGGTGGTAAAAGAAAAAGCAGTTAGGAATAGCAAAAAAGCTGAACGCATTGATCCCCCTTGAAATTGACATGCAAAAAATACTATACGATAAGTCATTTCACAAAAAGGAAAGGACTTTTATGAAAAACAGATTGCGATTCATTCTATTACTTGCCCCAGTCTTGTTGACTACGATTATTGCATCAGGTTTTTTTGGAAGCAAGACCCCTAACCTTTTTAGTAAAGATGCGCTCTGGATGGAACTATCAACGGAAGATGCTCAAAAATCTCAAATCAATATTCCTTCACTAGCGCCCTTAGTGCAAAAAGTTGAACTTGCTGTTTTAGTTGTGACAACTGAATCTGTGATTCAGCAACAAGCCGCCCAACTACCTCCAGGGTTTGAACGAGGCCCTTTTGGTGATTTCTTTCGCTTTTTTGGCCCTCCTCAACAAGGCCAAATGCCTGAACAAAAGACCAGGGGACAAGGAAGTGGCTTCATTATTCATCCGTCAGGTTTTGCTTTAACCAATAACCATGTTGTCGAAGGCGCCACTTCTATCAAAATCAAAATAGGGACTGACCTAAAAGAATATGACGCAGAAATCATTGGCTCAGACGAAGATACTGACGTTGCGCTCTTAAAAATTAAAAGTGATAAAAAAGATTGGCCGGTGGTTCCATTAGGTAGCTCAATGAATTTACGGGTGGGTGATTTTGCGGTGGCTATCGGCAATCCCCTTGGACTCGAACTTTCGGTATCAATGGGGATTGTTTCTGCGCGTGGTCGACGTGACGTACATCCTTCCGGTCGCAACGGTCTTTTTGATTTTATCCAAATTGATGCTCCTATTAACCCAGGTAACTCTGGAGGACCTTTACTTAATCTTGCAGGTGAAGTTGTTGGGATCAACACCGCCATGAGTGCGGCAGGACAAGGTATAGCCTTCGCCATTCCTATTGATCAAGTCAAACAAATCTTACCTCAATTAAAAAGCAAGGGGCGTGTTGCACGCTCAGGCATGGGTATTCGCATTGACAACGTGAGTCCTGAATTAGCAAAAGACCTAGGCCTTCCCTTTACACATGGTGCACTAGTGCGAGAGGTCATACTTAAAAGCACTGCAAATAAAGCTGGCATTAAAGCAGGTGACGTTATAACAGAATTTGATGGTAAAATAGTTAGGGACGCAGGTTCTTTACAAGTGATGGCTGGTCTTTCGGGTGTCGGCAAAAGCGTGCCCCTTGCAATTTTCCGTGATGGAAGATCCATCCTTCTTAAATTAACCTTAGAAGAATTACCTCGAGAAGGAAAATCTGTAGAAACACTTCCTGTACCCAAAAAAGAGGAAACCACGGGCGTTGAAAGCATCGGCCTAACTGTTGTTACTTTAGATGATAATGCTAGAAACCAATTGCTATTGGAAAAAACCGTTGCCGGTGCGCGTATCGTACAAGTAAATCCTCGCTCAATTGGGGCATTTGCAGGCATTGAAGTCAATGATGTCATCATCAAGATTAATAATCTGCCTATCCAAAATGCAAATGCACTGTCTGCATTTGTGGAAAAAGCCAAAAAAGGAGAAATGCTGCGAATCTTGTTGCGGCGTCAAAAAGCAACAATATTTGTCGCAATTCCTAAGCCTTAATTTTTAAAGTCAAGAACAGGAAAACATGACCGAAAATTCTAAAAACCAATTAGAAATACTGATCGGCCAAGCACTGGCTTATCTGGGCGAAGACATCAAAAGACCAGGACTAAAAGATACGCCCACACGTGTGGCACAAGCCCTTTGCGAGTTCACCAAAGGAAATCAAATTCCTATAGCCAACATTGCTGAAAAGTCTTTACTGAAGGCGCCGTCACAAGAATTGGTTATTTTAAAAGACACAGAATTTTATTCATTATGTGAGCATCATCTTTTGCCATTCTTTGGCAGCGTAGACATTGCCTATATACCGAATAAATACATCATTGGGCTTGGAACTCTGGGTCAGATTATTGATGCTTGTTCGCAAAAATTGCAACTACAAGAAAATCTAACCGAAGAAATTGCCAACATCATGCAAACAGCATTGCAACCAAAAGGGCTCATGATCATCATAAGAGCACAACATTTTTGCATCAAGATGCGTGGCATTAAAAAACAAGGAAGCGTTACTATCACCAGATCCACACGCGGGAACCTCGTGACAGATGCGAGCTTACGGCAAGAAGCTACGGTTTTACTTCAAGCCGAACGGGATTTTTCATGAGCTTCTCGAAAGTTGCAAAAGCCTGGGACCCATAAAATCCATCAGTGACGCGCTCATCAAGACTCCAGCGAATTAAAACAACATCGCTCGTGACAATCTCACCAGCGTCATTTACTGCTGGAGCCCTATAAATTCTGCCTAGCACCCCGAACAAAGAAGCCGTGCCGTATTCGTACAGGTGATGAAATGGTGCGTGCAATTTCAGGCTACCTAAATTGGCGATAAAAGCGCTAGCGTACAGCGGGTCGTTTTTTATCATGAAGGATGGTAATAAATTCAAGCTATCAAGTGTACGCTGCAACCAAAATAAAAAGCGAATCATGAATCCCGGCAATAAAGTCACCATTTCCATTTCTTTTTCAGAAGACGTTCGTTTTGAACTTCGACCTTCTGCTATTTTTTCGTTGACCTTCCTGGCAATATCAAAAACAGTGTCAGTCTCTTCAAATTCTATCTTGACAGCGGTCAGTTCCGCATTTTCTTCCATCTTTTTCTTAACGGCAAATGAGATCAAAACCTTGGAACGCTGGTATATTTTTCCGCCAGAAACAAAACGATTTAACTTTGGCCACTGATACATTACCTGCACTAGGCACGCTAAAAAAACATGGAAAAAAGTGATGTCTTGTTCGTTATTTTTGCGTTTTAAATCACTCAAATACTGAAGTACATTGGTCACATCCACTGTTTGCTCGAAGTAAACAACCGAATCGTTCCTTCTTGGCATTAAATAAGGCATCATACGACGCAGTACCGATTCGTTTTTGACCAACTCGCCATCAGCACGCTTAAAATGAAACATCAAATTCCTCACTTCTAAAGCTTAAAGCTTCAGTGATAAAATTCTTATATCAAGGACGGCTCTGAAATATTTGAATCCAGCACCTTGTTTTTTAAGAAATCAGCATTTCATCAAGGAGAATTTGAAAATGGCGAATACTGGATCTGTTCTCAATCGCCCCACCATCTCTAATCTTAAAGGCACTCTTGTTCCTGCAAACGAGACAAAAGCAGCTCTGACTCCCTCCCATCGCATTGCTTTTACCAATCAGATAGAAGGTGATTTTCTTCCTAATTTTCAATTAACATCCCGCACCATAGCAGATCCAGAAACGACAACTTTTCCTTCCGCGTTTTTGCTTTCGCCAGAGGAAACAAATCAAGTCAATTCTGCTGCGACCTTTGGGCAACTGCTTCATGAAAAATTAAACGCGCAAAAATTCTATTTTGCACCAAATGCTGCACAGTTATGGGCTAAATTACCAGAAAAAGACCGAACTCTTTTCGCCTATAACAATATTGTCGGGCAAAGAATTGAAAAATTTTTTGATGAAGCTCTGCAATTTTTAAAAACACGTGCATTAAATCCGCAAGAAGCTGCAAACTGCCGAAAAGCAATTAATCTTGCCCATACTGATGCCTATCGCAACAAGCGCATCGAGTTTGATCGTGCCTCAACAGGAACTTATTGGTCCTATTGTCATAATGCAGTCTTTGTTCATGTCTTTGAAAAAATGAGAGATGCGCTAGCAAAAAATGACCCTAAGCGTTTATTTTTACAAAAACAAATCGACTATATTTACACAAATATTTTTACCCCCCAGGGCACTGTTGACGAAAATAACATTGAAACTTCGCTGGGGCTGCGTGCCATCGATTCGTTCAGTAGACACATTGTCTCAATGTCAAAAGAATCCGCCGATTCAACGAAGTCTTCTTATGTCACTTTGCAGATTCCAAGCCATAATCTAAATAGCCCACCTCGCTATGCCTATCGCGATGGTCTTGATTATTATTTTGAAGACACTCATGAAAAATTAAAGCCAAGCGATGTTCGCGATTTACGTGAGCTTTATTCCCCTTCCATCGTATTTAGACCATTGCAAGAAAAAGAAAAGGTGCGGCCAAACATTCGTCACGATTGGGACAAGAACCATTTAATTCAGATGAAAAAAATTGACACATCATGGTGGGGATTTTGTGATGTTCGAGCTATTCTAGAGACTTATCTCGCTGACATGAAAAATAGTGGCGGCATTATTGAATTCCATTCAGACAATCAAAATACCATGACGCTTAGCCGCGAAGATCTCCTTGAGGGAATCGCTGCTCTGGTCAACTTCGACAGCACATATGTTCCTGTCTATTCAGGTGATCAAGCTAATATTTTCTTAGGCGAATACAACCAAGGTGGTTCTAGATATTATGGAAACCCTGAAACACTGGTCATCAATACGACCGGAGAACATTCTCAATTTAGCATGCGCTTATCATCTATTTACGAAAAAAATAAGCCGACTCAGATTACTGATACAAAACGCGCCTTTTCCAGCAAATTGCCTGACGCACAGCTGCAATCTTTCACGATCAACCATGACGTTGTTCACGTAGAAGATGGGGGCACAAATTATATAGAAGCCACCGAGCGGAAATTTACTGCCAAAACAGAAGGCAAGACTTTCGATTCCCATGGTCAAGTTGTCGATTTAGAGATTCCTTTTGAGATTGATTTAAGTCAAAAAACTGGGAATCGTTTCTTAATCAGTTCTCAAATCATCAGCGTCGCCAATCGAACACTGGCGCGTACTTACTGTGACCCAAAAACCCGAGAATTATTTTCTGTGACCACTCAGTTTGTTCAAGAAGGTAACCAGTTTAAAGCCATTGAAGAAACTCCTGTTTCCCTAGGAGCCATTGAAGATTTATTCATTGGTCGTGAAATGCAGGAAAATGATGATGCCGCCGGTAAATTAAAAATCGCGGAACAGGCAATTCGGTCAGGGGAAAAAATTTCTGCAGACAGCGACCCGGGTCCAAAAGTATGGAACGGAGAAGTGCATTCACTCGCAATCACAACAGAATACCGCAGCGCGGATGGAAAATGGGAACGTCTTAGCCTGATGTCTGATGCGACTTATGGCGCAAACAAAGTTAGCACCATCATTAATCAGCTCGATGACGAAGGCAATGTTATTGAGAGCTGTGAAGTAACGGCCGGTGTTGACTTTTTTTGGAAACAAGGTCCACAAGTGGCGCCGCTTATTTCTAAAAATGGTGTTTTATATGCCAATCAATCGATGTTGGAACGCGGCGTTTTAAATCTAGCAGAAGGAAAAGTTGCTAGTATTGGTGCATTGCAGGATCTATATGATTTGATTTACCTGGGTTTCCAGTCCACCAACACAAAACCAATTTATACAATCGTACATGAAGGAAAACGTCTTATCTACACCGATGAAGAGCAGTGGAAAGCAGACGTCAAACGGCTAGAACCCCAACCAGAAATTATTAGCCCTGCTCCCGTAGAAACCGTTAATAACACTCCACAACCGATAACAGCAGCGACACCTAAAAAGAAAAACCGTTTCCGAACTTTTTTCCATCTATGAAAGAATAGGGAGACCCTTTTTTACACTTTTGATTGGCGCCGGCACGTTTGCTTTTGTCGGCGTATGCACAGGGGCTTTAAGAGCAGCTTGTGCCAATCGCGTCGCAACTTCGTGTGCCAAAGCTTGAAAAGCCTGCCCTGCTGGGCTTTTGACTTGTGAAGTAGATGCCGGTGTACCCTCGTCTGCTCCTTGACGAACTGACGGCTCCAAAGGAATTTCTGCCAAAAATGGTAATGAAAGTTTTTGAGCAGCCAAACGCGCCCCGCCAGAGGTAAAAATTTCATGGCGCTTGTCACAACCATCGCAAATAAAATAACTCATATTCTCGACGACGCCCAAAGTCGGAATATTAACTTTATCGAACATCGCTTTCGCACGCACCACATCTGCCAAAGCAACGTCCTGAGGCGTCGAGACAATCACACTTCCTGCAATGGCCACACGCTGAGAAATTGTCAGCTGAACATCGCCTGTTCCTGGCGGCAAATCGACAATTAAATAATCCAAATCACCCCAAGCAACATTAAAAAACATCTGCATCGAAGCTGATGCAATCATAGGGCCGCGCCATATCATAGCTGATGCCGTATCAACTAAAAATCCAATGCTCATTAACTTGATTCCATGTTTTTCAATAGGCATCATGAAGGTCTCATCACTGCCCTTCATGGAAAATCCTTGAACTTCTGTATCTTGCGGTATGCCAAACATGAGGGGAATTGATGGCCCGTACACATCTGCATCGAGTAGGCCAACACGACAACCCAGGCGAGACAAAGACACGGCTAGATTAGAAGCTATCGTACTTTTTCCCACGCCGCCTTTACCAGAGGCCACTAAAATAACATTTTTGACATCAGCAACATTCTCTTTGTAAATGCTTTTTGCGGTGGCCGGTTTTACATCTGCATACACATTTAATTCCACATCTGGACAATGCGGTGACTGCTCAATCGCTGCTTTTTTAACCAATAAAGCACAGTCTCGCTCAGAACGTAGAGCAAATGTTGGCAACACTAAATCGATTACCAATTTGCCGTTCTTCATTTCCATGTTTCGAATCAAATCAAGACTCACCACATCCTGGTTAAATTCAGGAACAATAATTTTAGCAAAAGCCAACATTAATGCTTTGCGATGGTCTTCCCAGTTCGTCTCAATATTTTTTTTTAAAATGCCAAACATGATTTAAATCCACATCTTTAAAGTCTAATGAACTTGGATTTAAGGGAGACAAGCTCCCATGTCAATTCACAAATAACATCCCTGATGGTTGACGAAACGAATTGACCTCAGCCAAAGTATCAATAGGTATTAGCAATACAAGACAAATATCCAGGTGTTTATGATAAAAGCTGGCGAATTCATTGGCGACTACTTGCTCATGCAAAAGATGAACCCTTCTGAAAAAACAACTGTTATTTATTCTGCTAAACATAAAAAAAGCGCTATTTATGTTGCTCTTAAAATTTTTGACACCCAAAACCAAGTTGCTTTTGAACATTTTGTTTGCGAAGTTCAAATCTTAAAAAAGTTGAACCACCCTAATGTCATTCGCATTCTCGATTCAGGTCAAATCCCCAATTTTGCCTATCTTGTAACAGAGTTTTTAGAGGGCGTTCACTTAAATAGAATTACCCCAAAAAACATAGGACTTCCTTTCAAAACTCTTTGGCCATTTATTGAGCAAATAGGCCTTGGGCTAAACGCTATTCATCAAGCTCAAATTGTCCATCTTGATTTGAAACCATCTAATATTTTGCTGACCCACCAAGAAAATCTTGATCCTCTCATTAAAATTATTGATTTTGATATTGCGAAAGATATTCATGCACCTTGCGATAGTTCAAAGGAAAAGCCGTGGGGAACTCCTGGATACATTGCCCCAGAACGGATTTTAAAAGAAAGCAAAGCAGATATTCGTTCTGACATATATGCCTTTGGCGCCGTACTTGCATTTTTATTAACAGGTCAAAAACCTTTTGCGGGTGAAACCGCAGAACAAATCTTAGCCAAACAGCTAAGCCAGTGGCCAGACGTCATGAACGATTCCTATTTGGGAGAATCGCTCGAATTGCAAAAAATTGTGTCTCAAGCCATGCAGAAAAATCCAGATAATCGCTTCCAAAATGTCTCAGAAATGATGAAAGCGCTTTTGATATACAGCCATTCTTCTTAAAGCGAAGTTTTCAAAAGACCCAACACGTTATTGGTGATCGTTTTGCATATGGCATCAAGAGGCAAATAAATGATTGGACTCCGGATGATGAGCAAGCGAGCTTAAATCAACAGGAGGCATATATGAGGAAACATCTTGATGCATATTAGAATCCTGCCTCAAGGAGTATTTCTACATCGAAGCACAATTGGATATTTTTTTTACTCTGATCGCAATTGCATCTAGAAATCCGGTTGTGCCGATAAAATATCAGTGCTCACTTCTTTTTCATATTCTTTAAAATTAGTTTGAAACAATTGCACCAGATGCTTTGCTTGCTGATCATATAAATTTTGATCATGCCAAGCATGTCGCGGATCAAGTATTTCAAGAGGCACTCCCGACACTTCTGCTGGAATTCCAACTTTAAAATATGGATGAGGATTAAACTTAGTGTTTTTTAAAGCTCCTGATAACGCCGCTAAGAGCAAAGACCTAGTCCAACTAATTTTCATACGGCTGCCCACACCATAAGGGCCACCAGACCACCCAGTATTAACCAACCAACAATCTACCTCGTGATTTGCAATTTTTTCACCAAGAATCTTGGCATACACTTGAGGATGTCGCGGCATAAAGGGCGCCCCAAAACAAGCAGAAAACACGGCTGTCGGTTCAGTAATCCCTCGTTCAGTGCCTGCTACTTTTGCGGTATAACCACTAATAAAATGATACATGGCTTGCTCGGGTGTCAACCTGGACAAGGGAGGCAACACGCCAAACGCATCACACGTTAGCATAACGATATGCTTGGGATGATCTCCGAGCCCCGATAAATAGGCGTTTAAAATTTCAGAAATTGGATAACTCGCCCTGGTATTCTCTGTGTAGCGATCGTCCATCAAATCAAGTTTGCGCGTCTCTGGATGCATCACCACATTCTCTAAAATGGTACCAAAAGTTTGTGTGGTTTTAAAAATCTCTGGTTCATCTTGGGGATTTAAACGAATCACTTTCGCATAACATCCACCTTCAAAATTAAAGATACCGTCGTCATTCCATCCATGCTCATCATCACCAATTAATTGACGCAATGGATCAGCCGATAATGTTGTTTTTCCAGTACCGCTTAAGCCAAAAAATATTGCAACATCGTTGTCCTTTCCAATATTTGCAGAGCAATGCATGCCTAAGATGTTTTTGGCTGGCAATAAATAATTGAGCACAGAAAAAATGCTTTTTTTAATCTCGCCCGCGTACTCCGTTCCACAAATCAAAACTTGTTTAAGAGAAAAATCAATAATAACCGCAACTTCCGAATTCGTTCCGTCTCTTGTAGGATTCGCTTTAAATCCTGGCGCATGAATCACGGTGAAGTCTGGTATAAATTCTGCTAAATCATCTGATGATGGATCAATAAACATGTTTTTAGCAAACAAAGCATGCCATGCCCTTTCTGCAATTACCCGTACACGAAGTCGGTGTTTTGGGCTGGCGCCTGCAAAAGAATCCTGCACAAACAAATCACGTGTTTTTAAATAGTCCTGCATGCGCTGGCGAAGTTTTGTACTTAAATCTGCAGAAATAGGCTTATTAATCTTACCCCACCAAACAGTATTTTCAGTCGTCTCATCTTGCACAATGAACTTATCGTTTGGGGATCGTCCGGTGTATTTACCCGTTCGAATAACCAGGGCACCTTTATGACTAAAGTACCCCTCCTCTCGCTTAATCGCATGCTCAGCGAGAGAAGAAGCGGAGAGATTGCTCAACACGGTTTTGGCTCCATCTAGTCCAGCATGTCTTAAGTCGACAACCATCTTATCCCCTAATTGCGAGAGATTAAAAACTGTCTACTAGACAATTTCTAATCTCATTGAACAACAATATTTGAAAGAGTATTAACGTGCTCATCGCAACATCTCATCGGATATTTGTCGCAAAACCAATTACCCTGGAGGCCATTGCATTGGTCGGCCACCCAATAAATGCAAATGAATATGAAGTACAGACTGCCCGGCTGCTGGACCGGTATTCAGCACCAATCTAAATCCCGATCTATCTATTTTTTGTTGTTTTGCAAGATCTTTTGCCAGCAAAATCATCTCACCGAGCAAAAGGCTTTGTGCTAGATTTAAATCGTTTACCGAAGCAATATGCACTTTGGGGACGATTAAAATATGTGTCGGTGCGGCAGGAGATACATCAAAAAAAGCAATCAGATTTTCTGTTTCAGTGATGACATTTGCCGGTATTTCCTGACGAATAATTTTGCAAAAAATACAGTCGTGTACCAACTCCATATTCTTAGAACCTCGCTACCAATCCAGAACACGTTCAATATTAAGCGCTTGCTCTGCTGCAAATGCGACATTCATCAAAGTTGACTCTTCAAAAGGTCGTCCAATAATTTGCGTGCTGAGCGGTAATCCATGCTTGGAAAAACCTGTTAAAAATGACATCCCAGGAAGACCCGCAAGATTAACGCTCACAGTAAAAATATCGTTCAAGTACATTTGCATCGGATCATCAGTTTTTTCGCCAATACGAAATGCAGGTGTCGGCGTAGTTGGACAAACAATCACATCTACTTCTTGAAACGCCTTTTTAAAATCATCAGCAAAAAGACGTCGCACTTTTTGTGCACGCAAATAATACGCATCATAATAGCCAGCGCTTAAGACATAAGTTCCCAGCAAAATACGCCTTTTGACTTCTGGGCCAAACAGCTGTCCACGGGTTTCTTCGTACATAGACAATAAACCGCTTCCATCTCCTAAACGTGGCCCATAACGCACACCATCATAACGCGACAAATTAGAAGATGCTTCGGCTGTGGCAATCACATAATAAGTTGCTATTCCATGAGGCGTATTTGGAAGAGAAACTTCCTTTATTTCAGCACCAAGAATACGCAAAGCTTCAATCGATTTTTGCACAGACTCTCTAACTTCTTCATCCAAACCTTCGACAAAATATTCGCGCGGAATGCCAATCTTAAGGCCTTTCACGTCGCCCGTCAAAGCATGCAAGTAATTAGGAACTTCATTCTTGACAGATGTAGAATCGAGCGCATCATGCCCTGCTATCGCCTGCAACATCATCGCTGTGCCACTGACATCTTTGGCAAAGGGCCCGACTTGATCCAGTGAACTGGCATAAGCAACAACACCCTGACGAGACACCCGACCGTAAGTCGGTTTAAGACCAGCAACACCACAAAATGCAGCTGGTTGCCGAATCGATCCACCTGTATCCGTCCCAAGCGTCCCAAAAACAAAGCCAGCGGCAACCGCTGCTGCAGACCCTCCTGAAGACCCTCCTGGTGAACGAGAAAAGTCCCAAGGATTTTTACATACTTTGTAGGCACTTGTTTCTGTCGATGAACCCATGGCAAATTCATCTTGATTTAATTTGCCCATCATAATGGCACCAGCGGTTTTTAATTTCGTCACAACCGTTGCATCACAAGGAGGTTTATATCCTTCTAAAATTTTACTACCAGCAGTCGTGGCCACCCCTTTTGTCAGCATCATATCTTTGACTGCAACAGGTATACCATCTAAAAGCCCTAATGTTTTCTTCGCTTTTCGACGTGTATCTGAGGCATCAGCGGCCAGCAATGCTTCTTCTTCTGTTAAGCAAAGAAAAGCACCAAGATTGGCATCATGTTGACGAATGCGCTTGAAGCAAGATTCGGTTAATTCACGACTCGAGATTTCTCCCGATAAAAGACGTTTGCTTGCTTCATGCAACGTCCACGTTTTAATTTTCGTTTCGCTCATGCTTTTTAATTCCTTACTCAATAATCTTAGGCACTTTAATGAGCCCATCTTCATAACCTGCAGAACCTATTAACCCCTGGCGACCTACGCTGGGCATTTGCTCGTCTGCTCGAAGACTTAAGTCTAACGGGACTGCATGTGTCATAGGCTCTACACCTTCAATATCTACTTTTTGTAGACTATCCACATATTTAGTTATCTCACCTAAATGATGCTGCATGTGTTTTACTTCTTCATCGTTCAGAGATAATCTTGCCAATCGCGCCAATTTTCGAACTTCTGCTATTTCAAAAACCATTATTTTTCCTATAAGATGCGGTATCCTGTACGATGAAAATCACCATGAAAAGGGGGTTGCCTTAATGAACTTAAACCTTTTGTTATATCTTTTCGCCACATTGACGTTGAGTGGCGCGGTCGGTGTCGTATTTTTTCGTCACTTTTTATATGGCATTTTATCTTTACTGCTAACTCTGCTTAGTTTATGCGGGCTTCTATACATGATAGGAGCAGAAATTCTAAGCGCCATGTTATTTTGGCATCTAGGGATAACGAGTATATTAGTTCTTTTGCACACCTTTTTTCTGATTGGTCCACAAAATAGCCATAAATCTCCCAGACGTCTCGTCCCCGGCAAATTCTTTTTTGTAGTTGCAGTGCTTTACACAGCCACCTTTCTTATCGGCATCCCTTCTTTTCATGTTTTTAAAATTAATCCCGCACCTATTGATATCAAGGTTCTTTATCATCTTTTCCAAACAGAACATGCTTTTGCCATTTTCTTGCTTCTTTCCCTAACCCCATTTATTCTCATCAGTAGCCTATTGCTCATCAGACAAGATAAAAACAGAAACAAAGAAATAAACAGCGTTGGACACTAGCACTTCTTTTTGGTTAAAACTAAAATGAAACTTAAAGCAGGGCTTTAAAATGCCATTCAATCTTCTCTTCATTTTATCTGGCGCATTAATGATTCTAGGCATTTGTGGTGCCTTGTGTCGTCGGAATTTACTTGCCATTTCCTTATGTTTGCATGTCGCCTTCCTGGGCATCATTCTTTTGATCGCGACTTGTTTTGTGGAACATGGTGACATCAAAAATATTTCGTTGGCGCTTATTTTAATTGCGATCTTCTCGCTGCAAATGATGTTTACAGGCGGCCTCGTTATTTTTATATATCGCAATCAGGGCACTCTTCATATTGATGAAATGAGGCAACTACGTGGTTAAACGCTTATGACAACGTCAATCAATTTATGGGCCATGATAGGATCTTACTTATTAGCAGCCATCTTGTCGCCCATCACTGTTCGACTTCTAAAAACATTGAAAAACAAATTTTTTATTATTTCTATTTGCATACTTAATCTGATCTTATGTCTCCAAATTAGCGCCAGTGCTTATTGGAATTCTGTTTCCCTTTCTGCTCTTCAAACAACATGGCCACCCATTTCTTTTGACTTAAGCTCCTTTGCGCCTTGGAGTTACTTCGGCGCTGCTTTATCGTTGGGCGGGGGGCTGGCCATTTTTTTTATTTCTAGGCAAGATTTTCATAAAACCTCTGTTTTATTCTTAATTGAATTAGCCTTTTTAGAAACGCTTCTATTTTCAAATCACATCATCATCACTGCTACTTTGACTGTTTTGTCCGGACTGCTCAGCAGCATTCCATTTTGTTTTAGTCATCAAGCAGACAAACAAGTAAACACCCTCACATCTATTTTATTATGGCATCGCTTTAGTGATTTGCTTCTTTTATTCAGCATTGCTTCTTGGAAAATGAATATTTCAATTGACTGGTGCGCCTCACTTTTTCTCATCGGCATTTTCATACGAACTTCTCCTTTAATGCTCGCACGACCTCTTCAGCTTAATTTAACTGCCATCTCGCCTGTTGCACGCACTTTTTATTTCTTTTCAATGGGCCTTGGCGGCGCTGTTCTTTTAATGAAAAGCGATTTGTTTTTTTTGATCCCTCAACACATAAGAATGTTTTTTATTTTACTGTATATTTTGTCGGCTATTTTCGCTTTTATTCGTATCTTCTTAAATCAAAATAACCTATTGATTCGCGCTGACATTGCATCTTTATGGATAGCGCTTTTCTATACCGCCATCTTAGCAGATGCATCTCACATCGCCTGTTTGTTTTTTATAAGCGCATG
The DNA here is from genome assembly GCA_023248595.1 of Myxococcales bacterium. GTDB lineage: Bacteria > Myxococcota > UBA727 > UBA727 > JABDBI01 > JAHFEG01. Next base: position 95,946 of record JAHFEG010000002.1, read on the forward strand.
CTTGTTCTTTCCATTTTTATTTAATTGGGGGTTACACATAAACCCAACAATCGTCAAAGAAGAACCCTTATGGAAATTGCTCATTTTATCAGGCTGGAGAATAGACAGTTTGATAGAAATCATTTTTTTAAAAACAACGTGGTGCTTTGCTTATTTCACTAAAGAGATTGTCTCTGTATTCATTTATATTCTATGGATACAAATTCCACAAATCAGCTTCAGTTTTGTGCAGATACTTTTAAGAATTTTAAATGCAGGCGGTGCTCAAAAAGCCATTACGGTTGTTATATTAGGCTTAATTTTATTTCTTATTCACTACGTCGGAATTTAAGTATGACAATATCAGACAGCCAATTACTGCTCTTTTTGATCACTATCCCTGTTTTTTCAGCCATTTTTGTTTCGTGTGTTCCTCATTTTGATATGTCATCTGTAAGGCAAATTGCCACAACAATCCTAATTGTCTGGCTCGCACTTCTTCTTAAATGCGGTCATACACTTTTCCACCAAGTCACGCAAATTTCCTGGCATTTTAATGTTTCCTTATGGCTTGATAATAATATACTTAGTCTATCTCTGGGGCAACTTCAGTTGGTTTTATTACTCGCTCTTTGGTGCGCATTATTTAGCCTATTTTTTTTGAACAAATATACCATCGAAAACAATGGGCTATCTTTTACCGTTATGACTTTGCTGCTGCTTGCTTTATCAACGCTAGCTATTTTATCATCCACCCCTGCCATCTCTCTTGTAACGGCAAGTTTAAGTTTATTTCTATTTCTTTACTTAGTCGCTCGCTTTGGTGGCACTCAAAAAGGTCAAGCGATCCTCCTCAGTAGTTTATTTTTTTTAGCCGTAGACCTTTGCTCTATTTCTGCCCTCTTTTTGCCAAAAACCATTTGGCAGTCACAAGGCTTTTATCTTTATTGGATAGCCCTCACACCTGCTCTTGCGCGCCTATTAATTCCATTTTTTGCACCATTTTCTCGCATACTGTTCAATAATTGTTCTATTGCAATCATTATTTTGTACATTGCTTTTATGGTGCCCACTGGTGCAGCCTTACTATTTCAGCTCAAAAGCATACTTCTACTTTATCAGCCCATCACGATTTTAAACCCTATCCTCTCTATTTTGGTTTTTGGCAGTGTTCTTTTTAGTGCGTTCTGGGCGATTTCAGAAAAAGATCCTAGACAACTGGGCCTGACATTGCTTGTCTTCTATAATGCTATTTTCATCAGTTTTGCCCTCGTTCCTATCGATGGATACTTAACGAAACTATCAACCTATCTGCTTTTTTGCACAATCATCTGTGCGTCTTTTACGCTGCTTGTCGGACAATTGCTTTTTGTTAGGCATGGCCCCCAATTAAATAACATGACCATCAACCACCTCTGGCTGGCTAGCTTGGCAATTTGGTTTCCTTTGCCTGGCTTTGGAATGGGCACACCCTTCTGGTTAGGTTATACGCATTTATTGACACCTACTTTTCTGTCTCCTGCTCTTCACGTCCTTTTTTGGTTAATCGTTTTTTTATTATTAACCACAGCCTTGGTTCAAAATTATTTTCGCCATACAGAACCTCAAAATGCAATCAGCAGTATCGCCGAATTGCGATCACGCACTCTTCCTTCTTTTAAATACGTTTGGACGACCTTCACTATCGTCTTGCTTTTGTGTTTTGTTAGCTCAACCTACTTCTTGAATGCAGGTGTCTAATGTTAAATGTACCAACCCCTATATTGGTGGCATCGATAACATTGCTACTCAGCGCTATTTTATGCCTATTACTAGAGGTTGCTGGCGTCAAAGAAGGATTTAAAAAAACAGGAAATAAACCACACATCGTTCTACTTGTTTTTTTATCAGTTATCAGTATTAGTATCTACATCATAACGAGCCCTACTTCAGAGTTTAATCTCATATTTGCTTTCGATTTAACAGCAAAATGGGGCATTTTTTTTTCTTGCTTAATGACTCTTTTTTGCCTGGTCTTAAGCGTGTTAGAATCTCGCAGTTTACGTCAAGAACGAGGTGAAAAATACGCGCTTTTATTAGTCGCGTTAATGCTTACTATCGTCATATGCATGACAAAAGATATCTTATATTTTATGATATGCGTCAGTCTATGGACTTTGATTATGATTGCGCTTTGCGCTTTTGATAATTATCGTCGTTTAGGCTCTGAAGCAGCAGCCAAACTTTTCGTAAAAGGCAATTTTTTTCTTATTGCCATGGCTCTCGCAATTGCTTTTTCCTATGCTTGCTCTGGTTCAACTCAATTTGAACTCATTGCCAATGCAATAAAAGATCCTTCAAATGCCGTCATGGCAAAAATAGCTTGGTCATTTATTTGGATTTTAGTTCTTTCATTTTTCGGCATTGCTCCCTTTTTCTGGTTTCATGTCGATTATTTAGATGGCGCATCTTCCTTCCCTTCAACAGTTTTTACCTTTGGAAGTTTTATACCTGGCAGCGTTGTTCTGCTACGTATGATTGAAATTAGTCAAATGACTGATGCGAGCCGGCATGCACTTTGGGATTTGCTTTGGTTTTTTGCTGCACTTTCAATTTTAATTCCTGGCTTCATGGCGATTGATCAAAGGCGAATCGCCCGTATGTCTGTTTATTTATTCATGCTACAACCTGGACTGTGGCTCACATTGGCTCTATCAATTCCTACTTTAATCTCGAAAAGCCCTGTTGTTTTTTTCTTGTTTCTCACCAATGTTGCCGTTGCCATTCCCGGTGTTATATTAGGTTTGAATTTTTTAAAAATCCCTTCCCACTTAGAGATGACCTGGGAAGATTATGCAGGTGCTGGCCGTAAGCATCCCTTCATTGTCACAGCTTGGCTCATTGCTTTTTCCTCGCTGGCGGGTATTCCAGGAACATTGGGATTTTATATTCGCTTGAAAGCCTTACAAGATTTGTTTTTAAAGGAAGAATTTTTAGGCGGCGCCCTTATCGTCCTAAGCATCATCATTAGCGCAGCACCAGTTGCGAGATTAGCTGTCTTTTTGTTTGCGAAACCTGCACATCATGAATTCAGTCGGCAACATCCAACAAAACACACTGTTCTTCTTTTTTTATGCGCTGCGGTAATCATCTTCAGCAGCATGTTACCTCAAGCTTTTCTGCAATTTATCTAAAATTTAGTCACACCATGATTCAAGCGCATTAACAAAGCCTCTCCATGGCCTTTTCCTAAAATCAACTTCACTTTATCTTCATAAACAAAACTTGTCGTTGTTTCGATATGGGGTACATGATGACAAGAACGACAAACACTTTCAGGAACTTCACGCTTAATCAATTTTTTATCACCGCTGACTGCATGCAAACTTCCAGGACCATGACAAGATTCGCACTGCACATTTTTACGAAAATCGATTTCATTCACTTTGCAATAGCCACCAGGTTCCATAAATCCAATACTGTGACATCCAATACAACTTCGATCGGATTCTTTATGCTTCTTCTCTAAGGTTGACCATGCAATCGCATGGCCTGATCTTTGTTTAATCGATAAACCTTTTTCGTCTTTCGCATTCATTTCCCAAACAGAATTTTCCCAAACATTAACAGCCGCTTGATGGCAATTCTTGCAGGTTTGTACGCCAACATAAGTCGGCATTCCAGCCTTTACTGATTCGCAATTAACTTTTTCTTCACACTTTGCAACTAAACGGGGTAACGATTTTTCGTAAGCAAGGCGTTTTTTTTGTACCTCAAGCATCGGCGGTATTTCCTTACGAAGCGCAATCGTTCTCACCGAGAAATAAGGCCCTTGGATTTCACCGAAATTGCTTTGCATTTTTTGGGCTTTCGCTAATTCTGTCTCTATATTTTTGAGTTGTTTCTCTAAAAAAGAACGCCGCTCTAATGTTGCGTCTTTGATGTGCCTTTTTAAGGATTGCGCACGATTGAGCAATAGACGAGAACGTCTTTCACTTTTTTCTTTTCTATCATCTATCTGAAAATGGCTCGTTTTTTTTAAAGAAATATTCTTAAACTCAACGACACCTAAATATTGACCTTGCATTCCCGCAGATATGAACCAAGGCCCCTGCTCCTCCAATAATTCCGGCAATAAAGGGACTTCACTCATTTCTTGTCCTAAAATGACCACGTCAACATCTGATACACTTTGAAACCAGGTTTTCACAATTGATGTCGGTGCCTGCGCCACTGCCACAATAATATCAGCCCCCTCATTTTTTAATCGCTGTATTTCTTTTATGAAATCGGGTTTTAACAATGCTGCCTTTTCAAGTTCTGAGCCCACTCCTATTAAACCCAATTTTACCCCTGATTGGTTCAAAATTTGTCCTTGAAACGGAGCGTAATTCAAAATCGGGATTTGATGCTTCTGTAAAAAAGAACGATAAAATTGATCGCCGCGGGTTAAATCAAAAGGTCCAGGTATAGTCCCTGCAACTTTTAAGTTTTGGTAGGTTGAAAGTAGAACATCAAGCCTGGCTTCATCTTGACACAAATCAACGTCGGCCTTCTTTTCAGCAGAATCAAAAAAAAGATTGCCGGCGTCTATAAATAATAAGCGATTTTGAAAAGATTTTTGGAACTCGTCGATAATAAAGGCTAATCTGTCCAATCCGCCTAAAGGATCAGCGGTACAACCACAAGGTTCAATATAACCTCGCACATTCGTTGTAAAAAGCAGCGCAAAGGTGTCTTTGTTTTCTTTTGCACACTGACAATTGCTTAAAAAAAGCAAAAACAACATCCGTAAAAATTTGCACTGCAGATAAAATGCCCTCATCAAAACTTATCCTATGTCTTCAACTTCCTTTTCTTCATCAAAGCGGCGTCCTAAAAGCTCAGCGGCCAAAGGCAAATCCAGCTCTGAATCTAACCTACCTCTATAAGCTTGAAATCCGCAATAAATACAAGAAAAATAACCATCACCACTCGAAGCCCTGGCCAATACAACTCCCATACTATGGCATTTGGGGCATTCACTTCTAGAATATTGTCGTTTTTTAGGACCGCCAGCGATCGGACCACCGTCTTTCTTATAGTTTAAGGATATTACAGCTGGCTTTTTTTTAGAAAGAGTTGTGCGCCCATCTATATTAGCTGCATTTTTCACTGCTAAAGTAACCCCGGCTTCCTTCGTGCTTTTGTTTTTATTATTTTTCTTAAATTGCATACGATAACAATCAATTGCTTCTTTTATTTTATCTTCCATCCTTGAAACTTCTTCCAATGTTTTCCAGCTTTCTAAAACGGTTTCTTCCAAGGTCTCGCGTGCTGTCATTTCTTCCCGCAGAAGCATGCCTGGTTTTGCCTGAATGCGGTAGCCTGTCAATATTTTGGCAACAGTTGTTTTTGATAGTTTAGTATAAGGACGCTTAGTAAGAGTCAGAATTTCATGCAATAACGAATCCCTGGCCGTCATCATCTTCTAATTCCCCTTGTTAAAAATAAAGCAAACATGCTTTTTGCTTTTCATAAATGACTCTTTGTTGCCTTACAAGAAAATTGACGACAAAAAACAAAACACGTTCTTTTTTTTACCCCCAATATTGTAGAAGCCTAAGGATCAAGGCATGATAGCCGCAATGCGCTATTTTTTTTTAATCAAGACATGGATCTGGATGGTGGTTTTTTGCTGGGCCTCACACCCTCTTATTGCTAATCCAGTTTTGGATATTCTAAATCAATCGATTCCAGACCTCGTCCTTAAAATCATTCATGAAAACATTAACGGACATATTCAAGTTCAAAAGGTGACGTTCTCTGCACCTTCTACGCTCATTTTTGATCAGCTCCAGTTAAAAGATCACCAGCAACAAACTGTGGTTAGTATTAAAAAAGTGACCCTTGATCTTTCTTTGCTATCCTTATTGATTGGAAAAATAAAAGCGGCTTCTATTATAGCCGAGAATCCTGATTTCCATCTGGAAACAAATGAAGGGGAACTCAATCTTTCTAAAATTTTTTCAAAAATTTCCACAAAAAAAACAGACACGCTGCTTCCTCTCATCGATTTAAGCCATATTCAAATTAACAACGGCCGTGTGACGTGGATCGACGAGGGAAATACTAAATTTTTTTTTGATAAAATTTTCAGTTCTGGACAGATTAAGTTAGCGCCCCAAGGTGCTGAAATCCACGTTATGTCCTTAAAAAGTCGACAAGGAAATTTCTCTTTTGAACAAAAGAAATGGAACATTCAGGAATTGGTTTTGGAGAATGCATTTTACAAGAATCAACTTTTAAAATTTAAAAATCTAACGGCCAAATTACTTGATACCCCCATTCAAGCTCAAGGCAGCATCTACTTTCAAGGACAGCGCTTTTTAATCAAGTCCCAAATAGGACCCCTCGAAATTTTTGACTTGTCCGTCAAAAAAACCCTATTAGATTTAGAAATTGACACCAAACTTGTTTTGCTCAAAAAAGCGAGCCTGGAATTAAATGACAGTGCAACCATTTGGGCACAAGGCACACTTGACTTAAATACGAATGCCTTAAAAATAAATTCTAAAATAAATCGATTATCCTTTAACACTTTAAGAAAAACACTAAATCTTGACATAGGGGCGGACGCTCATCTGTCGGGACAGGTAGACGCATCGGGTATTATTTCTGACAATAATCCCATCCAAATTAAGGCAAACACAGATGTCGATAATTTAACCGCGCATGATTTCCAATTGCCATCTTCTAGGCTTGCCTTGGATCTTCTTTTTACACCACGAAAAAATATAAAATTGATTAAAGCAAGTTTAAATGGAAGTGCTTTCAGTTTAAGCCTTACTGGCAATATTGATTTAGAAACCAAAAACAGAACCATCGCTTTCGATCTAGATGCCCAAAATCCACACCTTTTTTACAGTAAAATACCTGAAGATATCTTAGCAAAAGGATTTCACGCAACGGGTCAACTCGCAGGCTCTCCTCAAGAATTATCGCTTCAGGCGCAATTGCAATTAGATGCATTCCAAAAAGACACGACCTTTGGTAAAAATTTGTCCGCTGCACTCCATATCAACCAGCACACCATCTCTCTTAAAAATATAACCGGAACACTGGCTGCAGGGCATGTTCAAGGAAATGTATTTATCGATAGAAAAAATAATAAAGCTATCTCCGGTGGGCTTCAATTGAGTGATGCCTCTTTCAATCAAATACCAATTCCAGCATCGCTACGTTCGCAGATCAGCGGCAATATTCATTCTCAAATCAGCATCTCAGGAAATTTACAACAGCCCAAATTACAAGCAAAAACCCAATTCTTAAACGTTCATCTGCAGAATTTATTTTTTCAAAAAATTGAGACCAGACTGACCTATTTCGATCATCAAATCCAATTGAACGGACTAGAAGCTCATATGCCGTATGGCGACATCAGTGCACCTCTCATAACCATCAATTTACTTAAAAAAAGCATCCAAGGCTTGCTCGTCGTGCATCACTTATCGCTTCAAGAGATACCGCAATTGAGCAAATACGACGTTATGGGTATTGCCTCAGGTTCACTGCAAATAAGCAACAATTTTGATCAACCAAAAATTGAAGGATATTTAAGCTTAAAAAATGTCACCTGGAAAAAACAAGAAATTGGAAACGGCAGAACTTTTATCTGGTATCAGCCTAGTCAAAATCCATTTTTACAATTGAGCGGTGAACTGAAGCAAGAAGATGCCTTAATTCTTTATCGTTCAACAATTGATATTGCTCATGAAAAAATTCGCGCAGAAATTACCTTGAAAGATATCTCCATATTACCGTGGGCATCGCTACCCTCCTCCTTCACCATGCCCCTTAAAGGAAAAATTTCTGGGGAATTACAAATTAATGGTTCACTCAGTTTGCCCAACATTAAAACCCAAATTATTTCCTCTGATATTCAATATCAAGAAAATATCACAAGCGATTACCCTGTACCGCGCCTAGAAAAGCAATGGGTATCCGCAGGACCCCTTCTCTTGTCTGCTGAAACCAAAAATGGACAAATTACCGCTTCTTTATGCGCATTTCCTCAAAATTTTTCGCAGGTCACGTGCACAAAAGATGACCGCTTGCATCTCACTATCAACGGTTTTTTGACTTCGTTGCATGATTATGATTTACAAGTAGATGGCACATTCAATCTCAAAAAGCTTGAACAATGGATTCGCTTTATTAAAAAAGAATTTAATTCAGTTGATGCAAGTTTCAAAATTCATACTCGCCTGACTCAAAAAACACAGCAAAAAAGGCTCACATTTAATGGCCAAGCAGACTTCGCATCTCTTTTTATTGCAATGCCGGGCTTGGTGCCAGTTACCATAAAACAAGAGGCAAAAATTCAGTTTGACAATCATGGCATTCAATTTCTTTCTCCTGCTCTTTTATCTCTGGCAACAGGTCAATTATCTATCAGTGGTTTTGCTTTTGATTCGCAACTAAAATTAGATTTAAGCGGCCGCATACCGCTCGTTTTTACTAAATATTTTATACCTTTTTTTACATCAGCTGATGGTCTTGCCACAGGAGAATTAAAACTCCGAGGCTCATTTAAAAACCCCTTTATTGATGGACACATAACCCCAGACAAAGGCGCTTTTATCAAGCCAAGTGTCATTTTCGATGACATTGTTTTTAATAGTGGCCAAATTAATTTTAAGAGTAATGAATCTCACAAAACTCTTTCTGTTTGGTTTGACAAACTTGATATGATGGTCGGTGATGGGCACGCCCACTTAAATGGAAAAGCCACGCTACATACACAATATCAGCCTAATTCAAATCGTTTTGCTTTCTGGGATTTGCAATTGCAAGGCAATGAAATTGTTTTAAGGAACCAAAGAGATTGGATAGAAACAAATTTTAATGTCTTGCTTCACACAAGTGATAAAAAAGACACTCTTTCTGGAAAACTCAATATTAGCGATGGCTATTTATTTAAAAAATTCTCCTTTCAAAATTTTATTTTATCTTCTGATAAGACAAATACCTTCGAACTACCCAAATGGCTGTGGCCTGTCCAAGTTGATATGAAAATTGCAGCCTCTTCGTTTCATGCCCAGACACAAATGTCTGCATTCTTCATTGATAGTCAGTTGACAGCAAACTTCGATTTGATTGGCACTTTAGCCTCGCCCAGACTAATTGGCTCCATGGATATAGTCGAAGGAATTTTTAAATTTCCATTACTTTATTTTGAAATCCCATCAACATCTATACCATTTAAAAATACACCAGGCCGCTTTGTTGATCCACAAATCCGCATCTTCGCTTATGCTGATTTACCTCACAAGCGTTTTAATTTATCAGACGACACCTCTGTCGAATTAAGCCTGATGGGTAATCTTGAACAAATGAAATTGGACATTAAAACGCTCTCTGGAGATAAAACGTTTGATCGCAATAGACTACTTTTATTGTTGCTGGGAGCCAGTAATGGCGGAACTGAAATGCTGGAAGAAATGCTTTCATCTTATACCGGAACACGTATTTTAATTAGCAGCGCACTACAAACAGAAGGGGTTGCCACTCAGGTGCAGTGGCAGCTAAATCCCAGACTAGAGTTTGAGGGAACGGCAAAAACAACTGCTGCAAACGTTAATTTGCAAGATCTTAAATTAAAATTAATGCTTTTTGATCATCTGCCTTTTGGCCATCAACTTTTCTTAGAAAGCGTTCTTTTCTCACCTGCTACAGAAGGATCTGATACGAATATAAAAGAAGATCTTCGACTAAAATTTAGAGTATTAGAACAATGATACGATTGTTACTGCCAGCGATTTTTGCTGGATGTCTATCAATTGCAGCAAATTCGACACCTGCTGATCCAAATTCTGCATTGATTACCAACATAGAAGCGATCGTAAACCTGCCGATCGATAACAATGAAAACAACGAATTGGTTCACTACTTAGCAGCATTACTGCAAAATAAAGCAGATAGTCATGCTCTTGCATTAGCAAGGAATCGTCTAGAAATCCTTAAGATATATAAAAAAATATCCTGCGATTTCAAAAGCCATTCAGGTCAAACTACATTGTTATGCCAGCTTGAACGAATCCCAATCATCAGAAAAATTATTATTCAAAACTTACCCGTCATCTTGCTTGAAAAGGATTTACGTAAACGATTATCAATTGAAACTGGCGAACCTTTTGATATTGATACTACAGATAGCGATATACAAATGTATCAAATACAAAAAACTGTCACATCGTTCTTGGAAAGACAAGGATATTTTGATGCCAAAGTAACCGTTGATTACAAATCCATCATCAACACCTCCACTCTAGATATCCTTATAAATATCGAAACTGGCTCATTTCGCCGTGTTAACCGCGTGACTTTGTCACCGAGCATTACCTTTGAACAAGCTAAGATAAGAGGAATGTTTCAAAACATGTGTCGCTACTTTCGTTATACTTTTGAAGCTATCGGTATGGGAGGTTTCAATTGTTATTCTCGTGAAAGAGAAAGAGATACCATACAAGATTTACAAATTTTACTAGACGAAAAAGGCTACAATACAGCCTCTATATTGACACAAAAAACCATTTTAGATCCACTCGATTCAAATACACCTAAAAAATGCAGAGCCACACGCCAAGATTTAAATAAATTGAAAAAAAATGGGATTAAACCACCCTCGCGGTGCCTAAATATGCATGTAACTGTTGATTTGGGGCCTCAAATCATTACCGAATTTGTTTTTGATAAAGCACAAACACTCACTCTTTCGCCTACAGAAATATTTTTCAGAAATTTCTTTACTGTCGAGTTTTTCTCAAGATTTCTGAATGCTTCTTTTACAGGTGCAAGCTGGCCTGCCGATGAAACGATTCTTGTCAATGAACTGAGAAATGCCCTTACTTTTTCTACTTCACACAAAATTGATGAAAAAGAGATTGCTTATTCTGTGGAAAACATAAAATCTATCTTAGCCAAAAGAGGCTACACGCTCGCAAACGTCAAAACTGAGCAAGATAATATACATGATAAGATTATCTCTATCAAATTTTTTATCATGGCTAAAAATCCTTTAGCTGTCACTAAAATTTTCTTTGTTGGTGATCCTATTTTTTCGAATCATAAAATTTTAAAAGAAGTTTCTTTATCGCTTTTACCTCGCTCTGCTTTTCATTCTGGACATTTTAACAACGTTTTACTTGCCGCTGATACAGAGAAAATAAAATATTTCTATATAAATCGAGGCTATCATGATGTTCAAATTAAGACAGAAAGCAGAGTAGAGACCGACGGCGTACACATATGGTACCAAATTATTCCAGGTCAAAAATACACAATTCAAGAACTCGTTATTGAAAATAGCCACCCCGAATTATTACCGCAAATACTGCCTTTGCTATCTAACTGCCAACAGGCCAAAAACAGTCCAATTAAACCACTAAAATCAACAGATATCTGCACAAAAAGCCCGTATTTACCTCAGTTTATTGTTGATGATGAAAATCGCATTCTTGATGTCTACCGTTCCAATGGCTATCTTCATACAAAAGTAAAAACAAAAGTTGTCAAAAATGGATTCAACGCTCTATTGGTTTTTTATCTAAATCCACCTGAAGAAAATCAGCAGACATACGTCAAGGGAATCCTAATTGATGGTAACACTGTCACGCGAAGTTCAGCCATGATAAGACAGTTAGGAACTCCTTTATTTCTACCAGACACAATTCTTAATTTGCCTAAATTAGAAGAAGGAGTTGCCAGACTTAGGCAAACCAACCTGTATTCGCGCATCAATTACCGTTACCTAAATGAAAATAAAGATAGCACCTACATCTTACTTTCCGTTGTAGAAAAGCCTTCTTTAACAATTGATTTATCCCTTAGCTTTAGTACCGACAACCTCTTCTCTCTGGGTGGCGAAATCCATGAATCCAATTTATTTGGAAACATGTTACAACTGACAAGCGAAATTGATTTAGGTTTATTCTGGGGTCGAAAAAGCAACATTAAAAATACCTTTCGATGGCCTTGGATTTACGGCTTACCACTTAATTTTGAATTAGTCGTTCCTCAAATTATTTACACAAAAAATCCAACCAGAGATCCGCCGGAACGCCATTTGTTAGCGCAAGTAATTGCCAGTTTGGAGTGGCAACTTTCTTCCACCCTCTACCCTTACATGAAATATGAAACCCGTTGGGATAAATGGCAGCAGCAATATGAACCTTCTCAGTCCAATCCGAATTTTATCAATATTTTTAAAAATTGGGATGGACTTTTGTTTGTTTGGGAAGAATCAGCCACGGTACGAAGTGTGTTAACACCTGGTGTCAACTATATGAATGTTGATCATCCTTTTAATCCCAAGCGGGGCTTAAAGCTTAATTTGTCAACTGATCTTAGTTTCTCGTTATTGGGCGCCCAAATTCCTTTCCAAATTGTAAATGCCCAAATGGCCCATTATTTTACGGCCGGCCCTTTTACTTTTGCTTCTCAGCTAATTTTCCGTCGTGCTTTTATTGAAAATCCAGATTCTACATGGTGGGTTTTAAAATATCAATCTGATATGGATTCTATTGGTGGCGATCGCAGTGTTAGAGGCTATCAACCAGGAACCATTGGTATTTGGGGACCGATGCTGAACAATCGCGACGGAAAAATCCTGCTCGACAAGGACAACAATCCCGTCATGGGTTACCACCCTGGGAATTTAAGTTTACAAGGTAATCTTGAAATTAGATTTCCCATTAAAAAGAGTTTTCTAATTGGCGATCTTGACGGCGCTATTTTCACTGACTTTGCTTTCATTGATAACTGTAAAACCCTCTTTAGTTGCAACAATCTCAATTCCGTTTGGGAGCAATACAATACTTCTAGCCAGATTGGCTGGTCAGTTGGCTTAGGCCTTCGTTACGTCCTGCCCATAGGACCTATTTCCCTGGATTACGCTATCTCTCCCATCAAGCATGCTCCTAATTGGATAGGCCGCGAATCCAGAATTCATCTTCTTTTTGGATATTCATTTTAAAAAAATACCGTTTATTTGATTGATTTTGAAAAATTTGTTAGATTAAAAACATGATAGATACTAAATTGATTATTGTTGCCTTTATTGCTGTTTTATTTATTTTTATCATAGCGGAATTTTTAATCCCTGAAAAATACAGAATGGTATTCAAATACGGATTAAGAAATTGCTCTAGCGTTTTCTATTTTATTGTATTGATTTTTATTTTCAATGATCGAAATAACGCAAGCATCGCAGAAGCAAGAGATCGTGTAATTAAATTAAATAGTTTTACCAATGATGCCATTATGAATTTATTAAACACATTGCGACAAGAACCTAAAGAATTAAAAGGAATTTATAACGAAATTTTTGAAGACAAACCTGAAAATGGCAACCCTTTGACATATCATGAGAACTTATTTTTATATCAAGTATTTACAACTTTTTTAAATTTATACCGTGACCATGCTGTCGCAGGAAAAGAAGCCGCTTCTCATTATGCTAATCTATATAGTTCATGGGATAATTTTATCATGCGTGTTTTGCGCTCTTCTAAAGTAAGGAAATACTGGAATGATAACAAAAGCATGTTTGACAGTATCGACTTTATCCAATTTATAGACAATAAACTGCCAGCGAAAATTTCCACTAATAGAAACTACCCACCATAGTCCAACAAATCTCCCAGGTAACGCATCACGTCGATGACTTGCATTTGTTGATAGAGCTGGTTGTTCATTGTGCGCATATTAAGCTTCGCTTGTTCGTGGGCTTCTTTTGCCTCTTTTATGGCATCAGAACGATTGCTAACGGAAGCCTCTTCGATCTGAGTGCTTGCTCTTTCCAAATCATGTTTTGCTTGATACCAAGGACCCATCGCCATTCCATTGGCCCCATCATTGGTTAATTGCCGCGCTTCTTTCAATAATTGATACCCAGGCGCCAAACTTTCGCCATCTGAAGCCAACGCCCGATACTGAACTTTTGTTGAAGGATCAACAAAAATCAATTGTGGAACTCCAGGATCAATTACTGGGTCATGTTTGCTGCCAACAAGAGTAATGCGGGCACGTTTCGCATAATCCAACTGCTTATCGACGTTACTCGTATAATTCACCATCGGAAATACCATGGCGTAATAACGCATAATCCAAGAGTTACTTGCTTTAATGCGAGGGTTTACATTGGATGTCTTTTCTTCGCTTAAAGACACAAGCGGCCGATAGCGAATAACGGGCTTGTCATTATCTAAAATTAATTCAGGAGAGTAACTCGAGATGTCGTCTTTCAGTATGCCAGTAAATAAACTGATCATTTCAGGCGCAAAAACACGGTAATAACCAATCGAAAATGCTCCGCGGTTAAGCGACACTGAAAAATCTCTGGTAGTATACGATGCACTATCCGTCAAAGCTTGCATTGCTAACAATTTGTCATACATATGGCCAATATTATTAGGCTTAAAATTAAACTCTTGAGAAAAATGCGTATCATAATAGCGCCCTTGTCCAAGATCAATATCGACACTGTTTTCACATGCTGCAACTTCTTTTTCAGGCAAATATAAATTACCGCTGGTTAAACAATAGCGTCCAGGTTCTACAGTTTGTAAAACACGTCCAAAAAAATTAATTCCTTTATAGGCAGCAGCCGCATAATCTTCCATCAGCGGCCATATTTTAAGAGAGGAACGTCGGTAATAGTATAAATAACGAAATGGAGCGAGCATAGGCTGATAGGTGCGCTGATATAATCGAGCCATATAGCTTGAGGGAGAAAAACGAATTTTATCACCTCTAAAGCTATTGAAAACATAATAAGATTCATACAATTCAGCGGCATTATCCACAATTTCTTCTGCACTTGCTCCCATGTCCCATCGATTACAAGTAATATTCCCACCAGAAGCATAAGCATCAGAGCAATACCTATAAGGAACTTCAAAAAAACCAGCCTGTTTGTCTGACGAACCAAAAAGACGGAAAATTAAACTTTTATAATATTCATCAAAGGGAACATCTTTTCTTCTAAAAAGATTTTCGGGACGCGGTGTTAAACCAAGTGTTTTAATATTAATTTTCGCGTTATCATCGCCCGCACGCGATCTGTCCCGTATCTGGTTATAATGCGCATTTAGCTGATCGTCGACGCCGTCACCAGAATAAAGATAAGGCAAATCTTTATAATGAAACATGTCCATATTGCCATGCCATTCACGCGGAATAAAATTGCCATCCCCTTCATCAAAAACTTCAATCAAGCCACCATATCCAAATTTAATGGCAGCCTTGTCGTATAATCCAATACCAGCAAAATCGCTATTAATGCGCTGATGATAATCCATAATCGAAGAATAACGCATTTCACTTAAGCGACTGGTTGTTTTGCTCATGCGATGATCACCTGTGTCCACACCCCAAAATGCTGGGAAATAATTCAAGGCATCTGTTGACGCTTCAAAGTTGTGACGAAGTCCTAAAGTGTGCCCCAGCTCATGGGAACCGACTGCCGTTAACACGTTGGCACGAATAAATTGGTATGCTTCTTGCCAAGTTTTTCCTTTGAGATGCGTGGCCAGCTCAACAATCGCAGGCTCTAAAGTTTCCATTAAAAAACAGGCATTGCGGCGTCCAAAGAAGTCAACCTTATGGTTAAATGCAGATATTAAATCTGCACTCATACTATCAGCAGAACCATTCCCTAAAACCTGTTCAAAAGAAGGTGTCGACGACTTAGCCCATGCCGAAGGGACGATATGCTCCAATAAATCTTTCGAAGGATTTGCAGAAGAATTGCCACCGAAATCGCCCGCAAAAAGTCGAATCATCTCGTCCGTCACTAAATATTGTTCTTCAAACCCACTTTTCTTTAGAATGTTCCAATTTTCATTCAATGAAGTCAGTGGCAACTTGGTTAAATAATCACTGTCTGCTAAATGCGCAGTTCTTTGATCAAATAATTTTGTGAATCGCTTAACGACGTCTTCTGGTAATTCTTGTGAAAAACGATATCTCGTTTTATCAATCTGATCTCTGATTTGACTGCCATTCATCATGTCTACATCAGAAATTTCGCCGTTCAAGAGCTGAACAATATCAGCTCCCCAAGCAGCATAGGTGTCAATGGATGCGCCATAAATATTAGCATTACCGCTAATAATTTCACCACTCAAAGGATCAGCACTGCTGGGACCATATCCCAATGGACCTGCTAGTTCTGCTTTCATGGAGTAATTCAAGAAACTATAACGTAAATCTCCCAATTGCTGCCAAGAAAATCGGTTTTCTAATTTATTTTTTTCTGAAATAAATTCTAAAACGGCGCAGGCTTCTTCAAGATTGCTCGATGTAATATCTTCAATGCCATTATCACTTAGACTTTTTTGTAATTGATGTTCAGCAATATAATTATTTACATTGGCAATGTTGCAATCATTGATGACGATTTGGAACATTTTCCCGTAAATTTGGTTGATTTGCTTATAATCACCACTAAAAAATAGCGGTTCCAATTGACGCGCTTTGGAAATTTCGCTTAATTTAACACAAGCTTCTTTGATATTGGCTTCTGTTACAAAGCCATACCGATGCGATATCATTTCTTTTTTTAAGCCATGTCCATCGACATAATCGTTGTATTCTTTAATCGTGCAACTGCTTTTTAATTTTGCAACTGTTTCACTAATAGCAACGCTCCATCCGTCTGCTATTGCCTGTGAAGCTTCATATAATTCCATAGGGAATTGAACGTTTAAGTAATAAACAACGGGCTTAGGCGTACGATCCCGAACAGGGATGCTTACACCATCTCGATCTTTGGTTTCTTTCCAGATATTCCATCGATTAATATACTGCTCGCGGCCACTTAAAGTAAAACCATTTTCCCGATCAAATTGTTGGCGTTCTGTTCTAAAATATCCAAATCTTGAAAAAACAGGAACTTCATATTGCTTACAATCATCTATGTTGTGGCGACTAGGATCACATATTGTTGAGCCATCAGGCCCACGACTAAGCCACAGAGACTTTAAGCCTTCACAATCCTTATCACCTTTTGTACACATTTTTTTATCTTTGGTTTGACCATACTCTAACGGCAGATAGTCAGGGTAAAGCATCTTTTCATAAGTGCTTGGCGCTATTTTCTGGAAAGAAAACTTCAATTTAACTTGCGCACCTGTGCAATTCCAATCACCAATATAATTGCAAATTGTCTGTTGCGGCCTGGCCAGCGCTTCGACTGTTGTTTCCATGTAATCATCTGTCAATCGAACCCGGTACGGTTCTCGTCGATTATTGGCGGAATTGCGGGGTATTTGCTGGAGCGCTTCTGTTTTTATCCAGTCATTGCAAGCCACATCTGGAACTAAATTCCGAGACCAGTCAACACGAACGTAGTCTCTTTTATCCCAAGACCTATCAAAATCATTTTCAATAACTAAGTTACTTTCAACTCCGTTTGTTGGGTTGTATTCTCTCTTAATATCAAAATGCTTTAAGATAGGAAACGCAGCGACGAGTGTCTGCTGCCCGTGGTTGGCACCTTCGGTTCCTGCTACTTTTTCATAGGAGCGATAGGCCCGCAAAACATTTTCGGTAATTTCAAATTTGACACGATCTAAATCACACTCTGATCCAATAAATAAGCTCGCGTTGTGATACTGTTTATCCACAATTGTTGGCCTGTAATACCATTCTCCCTCGAACTGTGTTCTTTGCGAATAATTACCACCAACACGGTTAATATCTGGCGCAACGTCAAAACACCCAATAACCATCAGGAAAAAAACGCTGGCCAAACAAACCTGCACCCATCGATGCAACCATAACAATTGTCTATTCTTCATGATTATTTTCCTATGGTAGATCGCTATATCGTTTGACAAACCAACGCATGTCATCCAAGAAGCTCACAAGATTTTCCATTTCTTCTTTGGCATTATCTCGCCGCTGCTCTAAATCGCGAACCGAGCAGCTGCCTTCGCCTACTTTTTCTAATCGAATGCCAGGGCAATTCGCATTTCCTGGATAACAACATGCGTAACCGCCAGAGTCCTTGGCAATAGAAGTCTGTATGCAATGGCAATAATTATCTGTTTTACGAAGAGATTCATCCTTAGTGCAGCGTTCAAGCCTTACATATTTTTCTTTAAGCACATTCAGTTTATCAACCAATTCAAAGGCAACTGGAAATTCGCCCACACGCAAAGCCCGATATTCATAGCCTAAGGTCGGATGAATAAAGGTTGAAACATCGCTTTTACGCATACCATCAAATATCGTTAAATCATCTTCGCTGCCCTTGAGCGATACCCGCATCATTTTTAGCATATCAAGCTCTGAACCCATGTAACCAGACATCAATGATGCAACATAAAACATGGCGCGATATGGCATAAATGACGACATGCTAGGCAACACTCTCCCCATGCCTTCATAATGAGGTGCTTCTAACGTCGCAGGATCAATCAAGTCCCTTGGGTATAGATTTCCTTCTGTGTCAACAACAGGACCTAATTCAGATAGATTTTCCGTTATCAAATCGTGAAATAATTTGCCGACTTCTTGAGGAAAGAGGCGATACCAACTAACATTGTAAAATCTGGGATCATTTAGATTATCAGTACCAGGGAACCATGCTCCCGGGTAAGCGAGAAAAAAGCCCGCGTAAAGCTTACTAAAAAAACTACCCACATATGTGACATGCCAGTCCTCATAATCATTATTTAAACCCAAATAGAAAGGCCGACCTTCGCCAAGCGGTACTTTGGAGAAAAGGAATCCTGGTTTTGCCGCAACAGGAACACCTTGAAAACTATCGACGACATTGAGCCTTAAACATTCACTGACCTTATTATAGGGTATCAGCAAAGAAGACGCTTCTAAGCGATTGCTATTGGCTGTTGTTTGCACCAACGATTCGGTTTGATAGACAGGTGTGCTAACATGCTCTCCTGGTGCCGGATGACTAAAGACATGCGCATAATGATTGAGACCCATGATGACCGTGGCGAGGTAATCTTTTTCGGCGTCTGAACCTGCAAAGTCTTTATCTGTCGCCCGATAGAAATAGTACCAACGCATCACGTTATTGAAATCTTCCATGATGGTTAAATCTCTCTCAACAACTTTTGAGAAATCCCAATCATAATTCCAGACACGATCTCTGGCAAAATGGGTCACAAAATAATGCTGCCAATAGAGTGTATTATTCCGTTCTGCCTGGGTTCGCATATCTGGACCAAAATCAAATGCTTTACAGGTAGGCCCGTAAGCGCCGCTGCTGTCGAGGCAAAAGCGATAAGGAACTTCATTCTCTGGTGCTTGAAATTGCGTGCGCGTTTGTCCCCAACTATATTTAACATGGTTGCGCACAGCGATTTTATCAGAACCGTTTAGAAATTCCGTTGGAATTTTTTTCCAATCATTTAAAAACAACCAACGCGATAATTTTTGATTTTGTGTATCAACTTTCAGATTACTGACTGGAAATACTTCAGCTAATTGAGCATAACCAAATTTGATAGCAGCTTTGTCATAAGCACCAAGTCCACCCAAATCAGCATTCCAGGAGGCATGATAGTCCATAATGGACGAATACATCACTTCCGCTTGTCTTAAGCAATCTTGTGTTGTGTAGGTATAAGTATGCCCAGAGGACGCCGCGGTCTCTTGTATGAGTTTGGCATCCGCCATGCAATCAGCAATCGCTTTTTGCAATTCCGGTTTTTGTGTTGCCACAAGGGCGCTGCCCAGTTCCGCTGGCAAAGATTCAATTTCCCAAAACTGTTTTCCATAATTTAATGCATCAGAAGAAGCTGCCATATTATGTGTGAGGCCCATATTATGACCTACTTCATGCAACATAACCGCCGTAAAAACAGCCTCTCGGATTTTTTCAAAGCGCTCCCGTTTGGGTAAATTTTTATATTGCAGCGCGATGCCCACAATCAGATTGTCCAAAAATTCTGGCGGGTCAGCAAAACCCTGAGCCAGGTTCGCTAGATTTTGTTTTTTCTGCAAAACACGTTGCGCTAAATCATGCCCACGTGCAGGAGATAATTGATCCAAAACTTCATCACTTAAATTTAAGGTGGTTTTTTCAGGAAAATCCATGCGCTTTTTTAGCAAGCGCATTTCATCATTGCGATCCTCTCCTCGTAATTTAAATATTTTTTTCTCCATTGGTGTTTCAGCCACAAGCGCCATTCGCTTTTCAATAGACAATGGCGATATCGTTCTTAAAAGAGAATTACTTCTGCTCAAAGCCAGAAAGTGATTATCCATTTTTTTCAATGACGCAGCTGAAGGCAACTGCGCTGCTTCCGTCCGAATTTGCGCCAATTTTGTCGTCATATAGCGCTGCACATCGGCACCAAAAATCAGGTCATCTAATTGCATGTTACCCAGCATTAAATCAATTTGCTCAGAAGCATCGGACGCTCTTTTATCGATGTACCAAAGATTCACATTTGCGGTGGATTGGATAATTTCACCAGTCAAAGAATCAGCCAACATTGGTCCAAGTCCACTCCAGTTGGTTGGCGCACGTTTGGTGATGAGATTAAACATGTTATAACGTAAATCACCGGGACGCTCGTAGGTGAATGCCCTTTTTTCACCTTGCGTAAAATACTCTAGAGCAGAGCAAACGCTTTCAAGGTCCGCTTTGGCTTGTGTTTCTTGGTTTTGTCTTTCGGTAAATGAAGCTAAATTTTTAACATCATTAGCGTCTGTAATTCGTTTTTTGATATCGTCGATATCTTTTTTAGATGCGGATAAAACCTGGGCACGATTTTTTTTAGAGATGGTTTGTAAAATAGTTGCAACATTTTGGACGTTGCAAGAATTCTCATGTAAAATCCACATATCTGGAACATCAGAGATGTTTTTATAACGACCTGGTTGCGCATAAAATACCAGTTCTTTAAAGACTTGGTTCCACTCTGACTCAACTTTTCTCGAGGCACCTAATAAATTATCTGGATGCTGCACATTGGTATAATAAACAATTGGCTTGGGATCTCTTTTTTCAATCGGGATCAGCGTCTTAACAGTATTCCCAGATTTATCGATGGTATCTTGATATGTTTTTTTCCAAATATTAAATCGCGTAATGTTATAATTTTTATTACTTTCTACAGAACCACGCTGCGCATCCCAGTTTTGCTGACCGGAAAAACTCGCGCGATAAAATCCAAATTTTTCCCAAATAGGCATTTTTTTAGAAAATTGGTTTTTATCCTTAAGTTCTTTTCCTGAACCATCAACCAGCGTCACACTATCTGGATAATGCAATGGCTCATAATCGCTTGCAGGTTGCTTCATAAACGATAATTTCATGTCGACGACAGGAGATGCCGCATCTGAACGATAGGCTTCTCCATAACCACCCATGAAAGACATGATATCGATCTTAACAGCCTGTCTTGTGGTAATTTCAAAATAAGAATCTTCAAATCGCGATCGTTTAGGATTGGCTGGATCATTTTGATGAATGGCATAGACATCATCACTTTTTTCTAAATTCTCTGATCCCCATACCCAAGGATAAGCATCTTGCCGCTTCATTTCGGATGCCAAATTTTTACTCCAGTCCACACGCATGAATCGACGCTGATGCCAGGGTCTGTCCACTTTGTTTTCTGAAATCACATTGCTTTTTTCACCTGTCATGGTTTCGTATTCACGCGCCACGTCGAAATGACTCTTAATCTCGAAAACAACGACTGGAGCACCTCGGTAATTATTGACGGTTTGCCCAAGCTCATTTTCTGCGCCTGGGACAGAAGCATGCGCTCTCCAGCCAATTAAATATTTTTCAGTAATCTCCCAACGAATCGTCTCAGGATGAAGCCAGTGACCGTCTCCAATAGAAGCTGATTTGGTGTTGGTCGGCGTATCAACAACCGTGAGTCGATAGTACCAATTCGGACTCAAAAGATCTTTTTGCCAATTGGCATTGATATAAGATTTATCCCAATACGGGTTTACCACACGGTTAATATCGCCATTTGGATTGGAACAAGAACAAAAAATTCCCAGTAAAATAGAAACGATCGAACAAAATCCCATGTATCGAAAATTCAATTTTGACGACAATGTTCTCATCATTTTTCCTTAAATATCCATTAAGCAATCGACGCATATCAAAACATTAAGAGTCTACATAATGTTTGAAATACGAATTAGATTCCCGCTGTTAACTGCAAAAAGAATTGTGTTTGATTTTTTCCTGGTGTTACAAAATCAAAAAATGGAAAATTTAAATTGCCTTGTTTGCTAAATGAAGCTTGATAGCTAATCACGCCACCGCCGACGACCAAATCAAAATCAACAGGAATTCGATAGGAATACGCAATCCGGCCCAAGGTTGCTTCTGTAAAATTTTGCGTAGAAGCATGATCGGCACGTAAATCTGGTTTGTTAGAGAGTGCTCGAAGATAATTAATATACCAACCAAAGCTGAATGATAAATTATGCCTTCCTGGAGCCCATGCTGCATTGACTGTGTTGCTGAGCATTCCAATCGTTTGTCTACCCTTCACCAAGCACGAACCATTCGAATTCCGCTCTTCACTTCTGGATATGACTAATTCTTGCAAATATTGATCCAGCTCGAAATTAATATTTTGCGGATTAATCACCGGAGGCAAAGCTGAAGAAGCCCCAGCTTCTCCACAGGGGGCAGTCATGGCAGCACCGCTATGGACCCAAGTTGAAAAAGATGGAAGCCAGCCAACTGAAAAATCAGATTTTTGATAAGCAATATTGCTGCCCATTTGAAATCCCAGGACGCGATTTAACGCCATCGATATTTTAGAAATTGGCGCGGTTAAACCGATATTAGGAGAAAAAGAAATCCCAAGCCTGTCAAAATTAACAATTTTTGGAGCCGACAAACTGAGCGAAATGTCTGAATAGGAAAGCCGATTATGAGCATTAAATGACGAAGTACTCATAGAATTAAGCCACCACCAATTCAGACTGGCAGAAGCAGAAAGATCCATCTGAGAAAGTCCCGCAAACCTTGGCAATGCGAAACTAGGAGCAATGGTCAAAGAAGAAGTCAGCGAGGGGACTTGGCCATAGCCAGAAACAAACGTCCCGACTCCCAAGGAATTGCTTAATGTTGCACTGGCACTAAGAGAGCTCTTTTTCTCTAACTCTAATTCTGTTGCTATTAATGGTGAAAAACTAAAAACTAAAAACACGAAAAGCGTCATACGTCTAAACACGTCGACATGTTTTTTCATCAACAGCTCCAAATTGTTAGGTATTCGGAATGAAAGACCACAAATTGATTATCTGTGCCCTATCCAATTTGGTGCGTTGTAATTTAAATTTTGAATTAGCTTTTGAGCATTCTTATTAATTCAGACTCAGAAATGATTTGAATAGCTGCATTTTTTTCAATCAATTTTTGCGCAGATTTTTGTTTAGAACTAATTTCGCCGGCGCCTAGTAATGAAGACCCTTCGTCGCCCACTACTAAATAATCCGTGGAGCTTGAAACTGTTGCCGGGGTTTTTCCGCCTACTGCGCGCACCTGTTTTTGTGCTTCTTTGCGTTCTAAGTGCCGCATGGCACCCGTAAAAACCACTGTTTTCTCGAATAGGGGATGAGATGAATTTAAATTGGTATTTGCGTGTGGTTTGGCAACTTTAATTTCTGTCAAAAGATCATCAATGCTTTTTTTTTCTGCTTTTAAACCCTCAAGCAAAGATTTGGCAATGGAAATACCAATCCCATAAATAGCCGAAATTTCCTCGATATTGGCGCTTCTTAAGCCTTCCATGGTTGGATAATGCTTTACAATTGTTTCTGCAATCGTTGGGCCTACTTCTTCAATCCCTAAAGCAGTTATCAAATGCATCAATTCGATTTCGCGTTTTTTCTTAATTTCATTTAATAATTTTGTGGCTAGTTTCTCGCCTACACGCTCCAAGCCAAGCAAATTTTTTAGTTCAAGACGATATAAATCTGCAGGATGGTGAACTAATTTTTCTTTGATGAGCGTTTGGATGATTTTTTTACCAAAACCGTCGATATCAAGAACTGCACAAAAATGCTCAATTTTTGCTTCAATCACGGTGGGACAAGATAATGGATTTTGACAACGCAAAAAATCGCCATCTTCTATGACGTTACCAGAGCACGATGGACAACTTTGGGGCGCACACAATGGCTCGCCACCAGAACGAAGCACTCGTTCCAAATGAGGAATGACGCCGCCTCGACGGACAATCTCTACTAACGCGTCTTTCTTTAAGTCTAATTTGCGAAACAAACCCCAATTATGCAAAGAAGCCCTGGTGACGGTAGCTCCCGATACAAAAACAGGCTTCACGATAACAACCGGTGTAATCACACCTGTCCGACCCACAGACCACTCTACATTTTCCAAATAAGTTTGCGCACTCTCGCCTTGAAATTTATAGGCAATGGTCCACTTGGGATGATGCGCGGTAATGCCTAAACGTCCATGTTCGCTGACACGATTAGCACGGAAAACAACACCATCAATTTCATAATCTAATTCGCTACGCAGTTGGGCAAAATGCAAAAATACTTTCTTATTTTGCTCATCGCTATTGCTAAGTTCGGTAAAAGGCACTTGAAACCCAAGTTCGCTCAGCAACTTAAATTTTTGCTCTTCTGTTTCAAGTGTAACACCACGTAGATCATATGGAAAAAATGAAAGTTCATAGGCCGCTGATTTATCTGCTTCTTTTTGTTTCAACGCGCCAGCTGCCAAATTACGAGGATTAGCAAACTGCTCTTTGTAACACGCAGCAAACCTTGACAACTTCATATAAACTTCACCGCGAATTTCAATTTCAGTGCCTAGAGGCTTTAAAAGAGGATGCGGAACATCAAAAATACGTTGTACATTCGCGGTAATATTTTCGCCTCGTTTGCCATCTCCACGAGTCGCGGCAATCTCTAATTGCCCATTGACATCATAACGAATCGAGCAAGCAACTCCATCGATTTTGGGCATGGCGATTAAAGGACCGTTGACTTTCTCGCGCCACTTCGAAAAATTATCGTCGTCATAGCATTTATCAAGCGATAGCATGGGATACTGATGCACAACAATGTTATCAGCAGTTTTTAAAACTCTTTGTGTTTCAATTTCTTCTATAATCAAAGAGTCAGGATCTAAAAAACGAAGTGTTTCAACCAATTTATCAAAGGCTTCGTCGGTGATTTCTGGTTTATCTTCGTCAAAGTAGGCATGATTATGATGACAAATTAAAAGTTCCAGCTGTTCTATGCTTAAAGAAGGCAGCTGGTCTAAAAGTTTCAAGCTTGCTTTCGCGATTTGTTCTTGTAGCTCCATGGCCCAAGTTCATAGCGCGAAAGCCGCCTAGATGCAATTACCCCACGACTTAAACTATTTATTCAATAGTCCAGCGCGCAAACGGGTTAAGCCACCGCCATTGGTTCCAATCCATAAGGTATCAGTGGCCTTATCGTAAGCAAGATCTGTGATGTCGTTTGATGGTAACTCAACTCCTGCAACACCTTTTTTGAATGATTCCCATACGCCATCATTTAACGTTGATGATATCATTGGAGAAAATCTTCCCAGGCCCGTTGCAGTCGCTACCCAAACTGGATTTCTATATCCAATTTCTCCATCAAGCCTTTTGTACGGTTTACTTTTACCCACCACAATTTTGCGAATATCATTGCCTGGCATTTCAGGATAATTTTTAACTAAGAAAGATTTCCAAGTTGCCGTCGGAGCTTTGGTGTCACTATAAACAAGGTTCATGGCTCTCACCATACCGCCAAGGCTTCCATTAGGTTTAAGTCCAATGTAAGCATCCACCACATCAAGCGCCAAAGTCGTCACATCTTTATTTGATTTTGTTCGTGACCATTGAGAACCATCAATGCGATATTTCTCTCCTGATTCATTCATCACCCAAATCCCTTGACCATCCGACAAGTAGCCAGCCCCTGTTCCATACCATTGCGCAGAAGAATTAACAGCAATGGCTGTTATGTATTGGCCAGTGAAATTATTAACCGTTTCTCTCGTTTTAAGGTTAATTTCTGCAGACCCTGCGTCTGTTCCGACCAATAAGTTTCCATTTTTTAAGACAGTCAAATCGTAAATATAATCACCTTTTAG
>JAHFEG010000033.1 GCA_023248595.1 Myxococcales bacterium
CTTTGACGGCACGACGCAAGGTGCTGTCGCAAATTCCCAGCAGCTTACTCAACTCTTTGTGTTTCACCACAAATTCACCAACAGCGCCTTTGGGCAATAAAGAAAGCTCTGCCCAGACAATGCGGGCCCGTGGCGATAAATTAAAGTTGCGAATAATTTCAACAGGCAAACAAACAGTATTTGTCATAACAGCACTCCCAAGCTTTTTTGACAAAGCTTGACAAGTGGAGTCGAGATGTTAGTTTTTTCTCGACTCCGAAAGTGGTCTGCCGCGCCAAAGCCTTTCCACAAGATTAGGCGCGGTACTTTTTTTGATGCACACCATGCGCGATCAATAAACGTAAAAACAATAATAAATTAAAACCTAAAATAAAAGCAATACGACGTTGGGATTTTTTTTGTCGTCACAACTAATCACCCTGCTGGAATAAAACATATTGAGTATTGCTTAGTCAGGTGGGCTGTTTTGCATTTATTTAACCAAGGAAAACCAGCATGGAAATTTGGAAAAAATCAGCTTTCACGAAAGCAGTTGTCATTATAAAAGTACTTGCCATCGTTGAATTATCAGCGGCTTCTTTAGCTGCACAAGTATCAGAGTGCGTTGTTGCGCCGTATCAAAATAAATCCACATGGTACAGCGGATTTGGATTCATCCCAGACTTGCCCAAATTAACAATCAAAAAACCAGATTTAGAAAATGCTCTCACTGTTACTGACCAGACACCAGAAAGCGATATTTATCTATACCGCCACAATAATAATCCTCCAAAGAAAGTTCGAAGATTTTCGAATGTAACCTTAAACCTTCCTCAAATTACAGACGCACAATTACCCCCGTTTGCCATTGAAAATGTAAATCTAGAAAAAGGACAAAAATATTTTGTTGATTATCAACGACTTCCCAAACCCTGGTTTCGTATCGCATCGGTAAAAAACAGTGTCATCGACGACATAGAGATTGTCGACTTTGCCGCCAAATCTTCTGCTTCTGAAACAAACTTGAATGATTACGTGCACCTGACTTCTCCTATTATTAATGTAGAAAATACTAAAATCAGAAGTTTATCTGTCCGTAATTTTTATTTAGCAGCCGGTGATGAAACATCCATCGTGCAATATTTCATAGGACAATCATCAATAGGTAAGACAATACTGACAGGCATCATCAATGCAGGTTTCGGAGCCGATTTATCTGGAACATTCGGTTTAATCGATGGCCCCTTAGCCATCAAGAATTCTTTTAACGTTGGCGTAAAAGAACCAGCGAAGCTAGCAAACTATTTTGGTGTAAGCGCCTTTGGATTATTGGTTGGAATGATTTACGAAAACGGTTCATTAAATATTGATGCAAACACTGTGATGTATTTCGACTCAGGTGCTATTCACAACGGTCCGAAACCTTTAGAAGAATTATCAAAAGCAAATATTGTGGGTCTAACATTCGGACCTATTTTATTTAATAAGCCCGCACTTGTGATCAGCTTAGCCAAAGATCCAAAACAAGTTTCTTATAAATTTAAAACTGACTCTATCTCAAGAAAACGTGCTGTCACAGAAACAAGCGTAACTGATCCTGCAGTTAAAGATGCCATTGTTGAAAATCATAAAAAGAATGTTGTCTTTGTCACAAATATTAATTTCTCAAATGACGACGCAGTCAATGCAGCGATGGAATCGAGCTCAAAATTTTACAGAATTACCGACACACAAGCACAAGAAGACCTAGTCCAACACTGGATAATTCCTGATCCAGAAAATGAT
Source organism: Myxococcales bacterium (assembly GCA_023248595.1). Classification (GTDB taxonomy): domain Bacteria; phylum Myxococcota; class UBA727; order UBA727; family JABDBI01; genus JAHFEG01. Next base: position 1,765 of record JAHFEG010000033.1, read on the forward strand.
TCGATGCTAAAAACTTTGCTTAATGCCGAAGCCTGCAGAATTGCTCAAAAATACGGAAATCTCAATCTCAAAAAGTCCTTTAGACTTAACGTGGAATACGATAGCTCCGATCAACCTGTTGTCCTTTTCAGAACGACAGATGAACTGGGAGATAAAATTATTATCTTTAAAAAGGCTGAAGATGGCATGCCCAGATTTCTAGCACGATAAACAGTTTCCTATTTTGTAAGTTCACGATACCCCGATTCATTCGGGGTAATTTAATTTTCCGCGAAGCGGATAACGCGCAAAGCCCCGGATGACGATATTTCTGGATGGCCACATCGCTATTGCACATCACCAAGACAACTAGAACCGTTTTGTATAAGCATGGCAGTAAGGCTCTGTTTCTTTGGTTTCATAATAAGCTTGATGATAATCTTCTGCCGGCCAAAATATGGTGGCTTTTAAAACTTGAGTGGCAACATCAAGGCCTTTGCTTTTTAAAATTTCGATAAGGCCTAGAGCGGTGTCTCGTTGTTGAGCATCCAAATAAAATATTGCGCTTTGGTATTGCGGACCAATATCGGGTCCTTGTCCATTTTTTTGCGTGGGATCGTGTATTTCAAAAAAGGATTTGGCTATTTTTTCGAAATTAGTTTTTTGTGGATCAAAAATAATTCGAGATGCTTCCAGATGACCTGTATCGCCTTGGCAAATCATTTTATAAGCTGGATTTGCGACATGTCCACCGATGTAACCAACTTCTACTTTTAAGACTCCGGGAATTTTGGCAAGCAGATAATCAACTCCCCAAAAACAACCGCCAGCAAAAATTGCTTCTTGCGTATCTTGTACATTGTGATCTTTTACCAAATCAAGTGAGAGTGAATTAACGCAATAACGTTCATTTTTAGAAGTAAAGTTTTCACCTTTAAAAATATGTCCCAAATGCGCATAACATCGTGCACAAACAATTTCAGTTCTCTTTTGATCGGCGTCGGGAACTTGCATCACATTCTTGGAGCAAGAGGAATCGAAACTTGGCCAACCTGTCCCTGAATCAAATTTCGTTTCTGAAGAAAAAAGCGATAACCCGCAGCAACGGCAGAGATATGATCCATCTTGTTTAATCACACAATATTTTCCGCTACCAGGAATTTCTGTTCCTTTATTTTGCACTATTTCTAAGATTTCCGGCGTCAGGGTCGATGATTTGTCTTGCATTGATTTCTCCCACATGTTTCAAGGAGACGTTAACACAAAAAATCTAAAAACTGGCCTGGTTACTTTGTATCGGCGGTGGCATTATAGAAAGGGTGTGCATAATGGAAAAAAATCACGTTACCAAAAACAATGCTTTTCATATTTTCCTAAATGCGTCGGAGACGATCTGCCATATGGAAATGAAAATGCCTGGCAGATCCAATAAAATTAACCCCGTTTTTGTTGAAGATCTGCGAGAAGCAATCGACGTTATGCTGGCACATCAAGAAATTGTTGGCGTGATTTTATCTTCGGGCCATAATGACTTTTGCGTAGGCGCAGACTTAGACATGGTACTGGCAACCAACGACCCCATGACCATCAATAACTTGGTTAAAGATTTATGCCTCGAGATTCGTCGACTAGAAACATGCAATAAGCCTGTCGTGGCACTTTTAACAGGATCTGCTTTCGGTGGTGGCTTTGAGATTGCTTTGGCATGCCATCGACGCATTGTTCTTTCCTCGCCGCGTTTTCGTATTGGTCTTCCCGAGGTGTCGCTCGGTCTTATTCCTGGAGCAGGAGGAACGCAGCGCTTACCTAGATTAATTGGATTACAACCTGCGCTTGAGTCTATTTTAAAAGCAAAAATATTGGATGAAAAAGCAGCGCTTAGCGTTGGTTTTATCGACGAGATTGCCGGTACGCAAGAGGAGTTACAGGAGAAGGCTGAAGCATGGATTGAGAACAATCCAAGGCACCGACAACCCTGGGATCAAGAGCCGCTAAAATCCTTAGAGTCTTTGCCGCACAGCGAAGAAGCTCGTCACATTTTTATGATGGCAGTTGCTGCGCTCGAGAAAAAAAATGCTGGAGCAATGCTGGCACCCCAATTAGCCTTGTCCGCCATACAAGAAGGTTTGAGACTCACTTTTAATAAAGGCATGGAAGTTGAAAATCGTTATTTTTTGCAAACAATTTTAGGGCAACAATCCAAAGACATGATTCGCACGCTTTGGCGTTATAAAAGTGACATCGAAAAACAAGAAGGATTGCCGCATATCGAAAATGCGCGCATTAAAACTGTTGGAATTATCGGAGCAGGCATGATGGGAGCAGGTCTCGCTGTTGTTTGTGCCAGAGCAGGGTTTCGGGTGATCCTAAAAGATATCGCGCAAAAAAACCTGGATCACGCCTTAGAGCGTTGCAGCTCTCAGTGCAAAGAAGAAGTAATGGCTCGTATCGAAGCTGTCCTGGAAAATCAATCGTTAGCGTCTTGCGATTTAATTATCGAAGCTGTTTTTGAAAATCTTGAATTAAAGCATCAAATGCTACAAGAAATAGAACCCTTGCTCAAAAGCGATGCCATTTGGGCATCAAACACCTCGGCATTGCCCATTACTGAAATTGCCAAAAAATCTTTGCGTCCAGATAAACTAATCGGACTGCATTACTTTTCTCCCCCTGAAAAAATGCAATTAGTGGAAATTATTTGTAGCAAAAATACTTCGGAAGAAACCTTGGCCCGTTGTCTTGCTTTTTCCAAAGCGACGCGAAAACTGCCCATCGTTGTGAACGATGCCTATGCATTTTATACGAGCCGAATATTTTTTGCCTACATCATGGAGGCAGCAGAATTAGTTGCAGAAGGTTATGACCCTCTGCTCATCGAATGGGCTGCTAAAAAATCGGGGATGGCAGTGGCACCCCTCCAGGTTTTTGATGAAGTCGCTCTGACACTCATGGTTCACGCCATCAGTGAGAGTGAGCGATACTGGGGTAAATATGAATCCAAGGGATTAGAACTTATTAAAAAATTAGTTGCTCTTGGTCGTACCGGTAAGGCTGCCAAAAAAGGATTCTATGATTACGGCGGCAAACGTCAAATTTGGCCAGGATTAAAAGAGCTGGTTGCTCACCAAGCAAAAAACCAAGACATTACCTATTTGCAAAAGCGACTCATGCTTATTCAATGTGCACAGGTTGCACAAACCATTGAACTTGGAATTATTAAGCAAAATCGTGACGCTGAGGTCGGTGCTATCTTTGGAATTGGTTTTGCACCACAAACCGGTGGACCGCTCGCCTATATGGATAATTATGGGCTGCAATCCCTGGTCACTGATTTAGAAATGCTTTCAAAAACGTGTGGGGATCGTTATGCACCTGCCAATACCCTTCGTCAAAGAGCAAAAGAAGGACATCGATTTAACGAGTAAATACTGATTTGCATGGTTTTAAGAAAATCAATATTCCCAAATTGAATACACATTAATCAACCCAAAAGTTACCATAAAAAGGGGAATTGATGGTGTTTTTGCGGAAATTAAGTGCTGTGTTGACTCTTTCCGTATTCGTATTATCATACACTATTAATATCGCTTAAACCGCAACGGGCAGATGTGTCTATCTGTGTTTGTAAAAGAAAAATTTATACTATGAAAAATTTTTTAATTGCCTTAATTTTAATTTATGTTCCTGTATTATTTTCAAGTCCATTATTTGACGCAATAAGAAATGAGGATGATGCCGCAATTATAAAAATTTTAGAAACAGATCCTGAACAGATCCACATGTTAGAGAGTGAGATGACCGCCATGCATCTGGCAATCATGGTTGGTAACCTCGATATTGTTATACTGCTTCAGCACTATGGGGCATCGATGGAAAATGATGAAGACGGCGATTCGCCTCTTAATTTAGCAGCGGCCTATCAGAACACTGCATTGCTCAGCCACTTTTTGACAGAACCTCAAGGCTATATTTATTCAGGAAATCTTGAAGGTTACACAGCGTTACACTATGCTGCGGCCACTGGAAATTTGGCTGTTCTTGTATTGCTCTTTGAGTCCGGCCATCCCATTGATCCACAAGATGATCACCAGGCGACTCCTCTATTTGAAGCTGTGATGAACGGAAATTATGATATTGCAAATCAACTACTGCAATACGGTGCAAATTGCACCCTTCCCACCAATTATCAGAACTCCTTATCCCCCCTTTCATATGCACAGGAAAACGGATTGCATGCAATGGTACTATTAATGGAAGAGCATCTCAAAAAAAGCCCTAAAAATAAAAGTAGGAGATTGGCAAGCTCAAAACCTACCATATTATTTCCAAAAAACTGGAAAGACGATGACGGTAGCGGTGATCAGGTCGTTCCAAAATTTTATTACACAGGAGCGTCTTCATCCTATTAAGACAAGACTCAATTATGAAAATTTTTATGTTTATTCTGGTTTCTATTTATGTCCCCTCTCTATTTTCAGGACCCTTGCATGTTGCAGCATAAACAGGAAATATGGCGGAAGTCGTCACTCTTCTAGCGTCTGAGTTTATTGTGGATATCGATGAATTAGATGAGAATGATCATGCATTGTAATAAAAGGCAGAAGAAAAAAACTCGAAATTCTTGCATGCCTCTTCCTTGTGAATCTAGAAAAAGAAAAGGACCTGAGGGCGATGGTGATGGTTCTGGCGTTCCCATTTCTTGTCATGCAAGAATAGAAATCAGCTCTAAGTAACCTGAGTTTCGGATAAAAGGACTTGGATTTTGGCGCTGCGCTGGTTAAATAGCCTTTGTCTTGACATCAAAAGCATGGAGAGGCGCATGGGATCCTGCCATGGCCTCCTTCACCGCATTCATAACGATGCGGTGTTGTGCGATCAAACTTTTGCCCGCAAATTGCCTAGAAGTCACCTCGGCCGAAAAATGATCGCCAGTTCCAGTGGTGTCACGCACAGTCACCACCGCGTCGGGAATGGCGTGCACAATCAAAGCTTTTACTTCGTCGGTTGTCATAATTTTTTCCTTTTTGGCTTTGACGAGGTAATGCGTGATTTGTCTGCACGTCGACCTCGAACCAGGTTAATACTTTTAATCGTTTCTTTTGTAACAGCCACACGCTCTTTGACAACATGCTTATCTCGAGCAAACACTTGTTTTAAAAATTGACCGGTATGGCTTTTTTGGCAATTGGCCACCGCCTCAGGTGAACCTGCTTTGATAATTTCTCCGCCGCCATCGCCACCTTCAGGTCCCATATCGACCACCCAATCTGATGTTTTGATCACGTCTAAGTTGTGTTCAATGACCAAAACCGTATTGCCCTGATCTACCAAATGATGCAGCACTTCTAGCAATTTTTTGACATCGTGAAAATGAAGCCCCGTGGTTGGTTCATCTAAAATGTACATCGTCTTTCCGGTCGATCGTCGGCTTAATTCTTTCGACAATTTAATGCGCTGCGCCTCACCACCAGACAGAGTCGTTGCTTGCTGCCCTAAGTGAATATAACCCAAACCTACTTTTCGCAGCGTATCAAGCTTTCGATTAATGGCAGGAATCGCCACAAAAAAGTCATAAGCATCATCGACCGTCATATCTAAAACATTGGAAATATTTTTTCCTTTATACTCGATGGTCAACGTTTCGCTATTAAATCGTTTTCCTTTACAAACGTCACATGTCACATAGACGTCAGCCAAAAAATTCATTTCGATTTTAATAACTCCGCCACCACTACAAGCTTCACAGCGGCCACCTTTCACATTGAAAGAAAAGCGACCAGCTTCATAACCCCGCACCCGCGCATCGGGCAATTGCGCAAATAGCTGACGAATATCGTCGAAAACACCAGTATATGTTACCGGATTGCTTCGAGGCGTTCGACCAATCGGAGACTGATCAATATCGATTACTTTATCGATATGTTCCAGCCCCTTGATGTCCCGAAAAGGCAAAGGTTTCTCGCGTGTTGAAAATGTTGCCTGCATCAAAGCACGATAGAGTGTGTCGATAATCAAACTACTTTTCCCCGACCCAGATACACCGGTCACCGATATAAAAGTACCCAAAGGCAATGACAGATCGACGTCTTGCAAATTATTGCCTGCTGCCCCCAAAAGTTCTAATTTTTTTCCATTGCCGAGGCGTCTTTGTTTGGGAATTTCAATTTGCAACTGGCGACTTAAATATTGTCCCGTCAAAGATGCTTGATTATCCATAATCTGCTGCGGCGTTCCTTCAGCAACGACTTCGCCACCCAGACGGCCTGCTCCTGGGCCCATGTCGACGACATAGTCAGCCTCCAGGATGGTTTCTTCGTCATGCTCGACCACAAGAACGGTATTCCCCAAATCGCGCAAATGCTTCAATGTTTTTAACAAACGATCATTATCGCGTTGATGCAAACCAATGCTTGGCTCATCGAGCACATAAAGAACCCCGACCAACGCAGAACCGATCTGAGTTGCCAAACGAATCCGCTGGGCTTCCCCGCCAGAAAGCGTGCCTGCAGCTCTATTTAAAGTCAAATACTCGAGACCAACCGCCAATAAAAATTCGAGCCGAGATAATATTTCTTTCAAAACTGGCGTGGCAATTTTGGCATCACGTTCACCAAAGGTCAGGCCTCGGAAAAAATCAGCAGCCCCGGCCACAGATTTTTTCACAACTTTATCAATTGAAGTCTGATTGATTTTAATAAACTGCGATTCTTTTCTTAAACGTGCGCCGTGGCATTCTTCACACAAATTGCTGGTCATGTATTTTTCCAGCTCTTCTCTGGCATGATCACTTTGGGTTTCTTGATAACGCCGATTTAAATTAGGAATGACACCTTCAAATGCTTTAGAAAAGCGATATTCGCTACCTTTGTATTTGCTTTTCAAGACAAAATCGATGTCTTTTTTGCTACCAAAAAGAACAATCTCACGGTGAGCTTCTTTTAAATCTCTCCAGGGAGTTTTGACTGAAAAACCAATTTCGTCGCTTAAGCTTTCCAGCATTTGTGCGTAGTAGCCATTAAGAGATCCTGCCCAAGGAGCAATGGCGCCTTTGGCGATCGACAATGTCGTATTGGGTACCACGCGATCCGGATCAAAAGACATGAAATTCCCAAGCCCACTGCATTTTTGGCAAGCACCCTGTGGAGCATTGAAGGAAAACATGCGTGGCTCGATTTCAGGATAGGAAATACCACAATCGATACAAGCCAGCCGTTCACTAAATAGCTTCTCTTCTTCTTTGCCGCCGTGACTGACAATTATTACCAAGCCTTCTGCTTTTTTGAGAGCCAGCTCGACAGCTTCGGCAACACGCATTCTGGCATCTTTGTTTAAGACAATCCGATCAATCACTACTTCGATGCTATGCTTAACCTTGGGATTCAGCGTAATGTCTTCTTCTAAAAAACGCAGCTCTCCGTCGATACGAACTCTAGAGAACCCTTGTTTTTTTAGGGATTCCAATTCTTTTTTGTACTCACCTTTACGGGCCCGAACCACAGGAGCTAAAACAGAAAGCTTCGTCCCTTCTTCAGCTAAGCAAATTTCATCGACTATTTGACTCGAAGTTCGACCCTCAATTGGTTTGCTGCAATTATAGCAATATGGCTTTCCCACACGCGCATAAAGCAGTCGCAAATAATCATAAATTTCTGTCACCGTCGCTACGGTAGACCTGGGATTTTTGCTAGTGGTTTTTTGTTCAATGCTAATAGCAGGAGAAAGACCTTCAATAAGATCAACGTCGGGCTTATCTTGCATTTCCAAGAATTGTCTAGCGTAACTGGACAAAGACTCCACGTAGCGACGCTGACCTTCAGCATAAATCGTATCAAATGCTAAAGAACTTTTTCCCGAACCAGATAAACCGGTCAAAACAATAAGCCTGTCTCGGGGCAATGTAACATCAATATTTTTTAAATTATGTTCCCTGGCGCCCTTAATACGAATTTGATTTATTCCCATACAATTTATTCCTTGAAGGCTTCAATATAGGCGCACCCTAAAGCATTCTTTTCATAAGTGCCAGGGCGTGACCAAAGGGTATTTTAGCCGCCTCTTTTTTCAAAGCATGCGACAAAATAAACGCCAGAAAAGCAAACTTAGCATTGAGGCTAATGGCAAATGCGTGCTAATCTGACAAATAATGACAGATTAGCACGCATTTGCGCGCCCGGGGTTGCCATGTTTCAACGAGATCTAGAAAAGACACTGCTTCGCTTTGCCAAATTTCCTGTGGTCGCCTTATTAGGGCCACGTCAGTCAGGAAAAACAACTCTCGCCAAAGCAACCTTCAACAACCATCATTTTGTTTCATTAGAAAATCCACAGCAAAGATCCTTTGCGCTTGAAGACCCTCAGGGTTTTTTGAAAAAAATTGAAAACCCTGTTGGTATCATCATAGATGAATTCCAATATGCTCCGGAGTTGCTTTCCTACATCCAGGTGGAAGCAGATGAAAAAAAGAGACCAGGTTATTTTATTATCACCGGTTCGCATAATTTTCTGATGAACCAAGCGATTACACAATCTTTAGCCGGACGCGTAGGGATTTTAACGTTACTGCCACTTTCGCTTCATGAAATTTTAAATAACAAGCTCGTTAAAAATCTAAATGAAGCTATCTTCAACGGTGGATATCCTCGTCTTTATTCTGAATCTTTCTCTCCCTTAGAATTGCTGCCATCCTATATCCATTCTTATATTGAAAGAGACGTCCGACAGTTCGCCAATATTGGAGACATTCACACTTTTCAAAAATTCATGCAAATGTGTGCAGCAAGAGTAGGACAGCAACTCAACATAACAGACATTGCAACCAACTGCGGTGTTGACAGCCGAACAATTAATAAATGGCTTTCTGTTTTAGAGGCCAGCTATATTATTTTTTTACTGAAGCCGCATTTTAATAATTTCAATAAAAGGATTACCAAAACATCAAAACTTTATTTTTATGACACGGGATTGGCATGCTCATTACTCGAAATGTCTTCTCCGGACAATCTTTCTTTAAGTTCTTTTAGAGGTGCCCTTTTTGAATGCTTAATACTCTCTGATTTTTACAAACAATATCATAATAGCGGTCTGCGACCCGCTCTCTACTACTGGAGAGATCAGAATGGAATTCTTGAAATTGATGGCCTCGTTGATTTAGGCGTCACGATGGTGCCTGTGGAAATCAAATCTGGAGAAACAATTACCAAAGATTTTTTTAAAGGACTTAAGAGATGGTGTGAACTTGCATCGGTTGATCCAAGTAATGGTTACGTAATTTATGGCGGTGACGATGAGCAGAAACGTAGCATGGGACATGTGCTAAGCTGGCAGCAAACAGGCACGTTGATTTCACACCTTAAAAAGCAATGAGCTTGTCTCGGGGCAATGCGACATCAATGAAAACTTCAATCTCGGCACCCTAATGCATTCTTTTCATAAGTGCCAGGGCCATATCAGCCCGTGCATCTCCTCAACTGCAAAAAAAACTCGTCCAGTGAATTGAACCAGTTTGCTTTTATCACTGCTTCTTTCCGCTTTACTTGGGGCTGGATGCTCTGGCCCCGAAACAGAAAAATTGAAGTCAACACCGGATCCCACTTACAACTTTTCAGTTGGAAAATGCGACGGAATCTCTTGGTTCGACGGACAAAATCTCTTTGCTCCGTAGCCTGCCATTTATCTCTTTATAAACAAACGTTAAGACTTGCCGATGGTCCGATTTTTTTTAAAGAAATTTTTGCTTTTGATGCTCTAACTGTCCTATCAATCAGTGCCGTATTCAAGAGCACGAGGCCCGTAGAGAAGCCCGTTTGTTCGTCCAGCTGACAGCAAACGTCTTGAAGCGATGTCCGCATATTCCGAACTAGCATCTGCTACAGTGTTTACAACTTGTTTTACCGCCGCCATCAGCAGCTGCTCAAAAAGTCCATTCGAATGATTTGCGTTTTCATAACTCGAAGCAGAAGCAGCGCCGTTCCACAAATTAACGCCGGTCTTCAAGTCAATCAACTCTGCTTTTACGCTCACACGCGTCTCGCTATCGATGACATGATAAGTTGTGCCATAGTGAGTCACAGTGATATAAAGTACAGCATCAGCACCAAAAATTTTTGTTAACTTATCGCGTGAAATCAAATGAATATCAGCAGACGTCGTCATGCCATTTTCTTTTAAAATTTTCTCAACCAAGGTAACCGGCATCACATAATAGCCAGATTCAGCCAAAGGATATGTCACCTTTGAGAGCATTGACAAACTGGCTTTGACATCCGGAGAATTATTCAGCGGCGGCAACACCAAAATAGATTTTGGACGGCTTTCTTTAAACGCTGTATAGTTAAAAGGCTCGGACAGCGTCATGCAACCTGTGAGCAGGGTAGGCAAAAAAGCAGTGAGAGCTGCTGCTGCTAAAAGTTGCTTATAGGTCATATTGGGTCCTATTTGGAAATTTTCGCCAAAAGATAATTCATAAATGGAGCGGATTCAGGAAAAAGTTCTTTCTCTGCTTGAAAACAACGCTTTGCTTGACCGTCATTGCCCACCTCTACATACAGCAAACCTAAATGAGCCATATATCCGGGCGGGGTTTTCCCGTCAGCTTGAATTTTTGACAGATTCTTTTCCAGCTCAACAATTTGTTGCTCAGGCCCCGTTTTACCGGTCAGGTGAAGAGAAATCTGCTCTTGATAACCATCCCATTTATAGATTGTAGGAACAGATGCACAATCCATAATGAACATGACTGGCAACAATAAGACAGACAGCGAAGCAATCGATTTTTTCATAATATTTATTTCTTACGGTCTTACGGGCGCCAAGCACCAGAATCAACAGCAGAGGCCAGGTTGTTTACAGCTTCTCGAATAGCCAAATCAAGCACTTTGCCGTTAAGTGTCGAATCATAACTTGCCGTTCCACCAAAGCCTGCCACTTCGCGGTTGGACAAACTGTATTCGCCAGCACCTTGTGCAGAATACACCACTTCAGAAGTAGCGACATCAACGATGTTTAAGTTAACTTTGGCATAAGCGATTTGGGATTTGCCTCTTCCTAAAATGCCAAACAACTGATGATCGCCGACCTCTTTTCGTCCGAATTCAGTCACATCTCCGGTCACAACATAGTTGGCACCCTTCAGGTTTTGCTTGGTTTTTTTGATCAACGATTCTTTTTCGATTTCCTGAAGGTTAGCACGATCAAGAACATTGAATCGGTTTGTTTGTTGTAAATGTGTGATCAAAATTGTCTGGGCTTGTCCACCTAGACGATCTCCACCTTCTGAGAAAATGCCGCGCATATAACTCGAGCGGTTTTGAAAATTACCAATAGAAATTGGGGTTCGCTTACCTGAAAATTCTGTCCGAGAAATTTCTGTTCGCTGTATAGGCAAAATATTTGACGTCTCCGTAGCGCAACCAGCCAACAGTGATATAAACATGGCACAAAATACATTCATTACTTGATTTGTTTTCATGATTCCTAGAATACCGAAACTTCTTTCGTATGTCAACATAGTGCCCTCTCAACATTTTCTCATCTCATTCACCTAGCTCCCCCATGAAACTTAGGCTACATAGATTGGAATGCGCTTTTTTAGGATAACACGATGTTCAACTTACAGAATTTTAAAGACGCCATGTCGCAAATGGCCACTGGCGTTACCATTGTCACATCTTTTTTTGAAGACACCAGCTTTGGCATGACGGTGAGCTCTTTTACCAGCGTCAGTTTGAATCCGCCTCTGGTTTCAATTTGCATCGATAAAAGAGTCGCTATTTGCTCAATTATTGAAATTTCAAGTCAATTTGCGGTCAATATTTTATCGTACGAGCAAACAAAACTTGGACAAATTTTTTCAACACCTCAGTTCGACATGACCCAACGTTTCCAAAATGGAACCTGGACAAAAACATCAACTGCTAGCCCCGTTCTACAAGACAGCTTGGCCTGGCTTGATTGCAGGTTACACAGCACACACGATATTGGTGACCATTTTATTTTTATTGGCGAAGTGCAATCTTGCAGCGCACAAAAAAAAGGAATGCCCGCGCTTTATTATCAACGCCAATGGCATGCCCTTTTGACTTAAAATTTATTTTAAAAAACAATTTGTGTAATTTTAACTTGGGATGGTTGTCATGGTCGGGCTTGTTCCGACCATCTAAAGCACCGCTATAATTTTTTTTGATATAAACCATGCTATAAGTTTACAGGAGCACTTATCCCATGCCCAACGTAAAAAATGAATCGACACCTGCTTTTTTGAAATGCACACTTGAGACGTTAGATCGACTCGATACCGAAGCAGTTGCTGTTGGCATTAGCACCGATCTAAAACCTCCATTAGGTGTCTTGGGCTTGCTCGATTGGCGTTTATGTGGCTCCATCTCACAGCTGATCCGCCAAGGAACAATTACCGGGCAAGACGATGAATCTATATTGATTTCAACCTATGGAAGAATTAAGGCACCTTGTGTTTTTTTATTTGGATGGGGCGAAAAAAAAACATTCAACGACTCTTACCAGTCGAATTTACATCGCATGTTCTCATCTTTAAAAAAAGCAAAGATTAAGACATGCGCTTTGGCCATGCCTATTGATTATGAAGATGCTATCAAGCTAGCGCCTGTCATAATGCAAAAAACATACCCTTTTGAATTAACTGGCATTTTTGAGCCGAAAGCAAAACTTAGGAATCCGTAGTGTTTATTCGAATATTTCAACGGTTTATCAAGTCTGAATCAGCCAGCGGCATTGTCTTGTGCATGACAGCGCTACTGGCTTTTACAATTGCGAACTCAAGTTTCAGCACACAATATCAAGCGTTAACCGAACCGTTGCTGCACTGGGTCAATGATTGCCTCATGACACTCTTTTTTTTAATGGTAGGACTCGGGATTAAACGCGAAATGAAAGAGGGAGAATTAAATTCAACTTCCAAGATTATCTTGCCCGCCGTGGCTGCTCTGGGAGGCATGCTCTTTCCGGCACTCGTCTATTGGATTTTAAATGCAAACAACCCGGGTGCGCTTCCTGGTTTTGGAATTCCGGTCGCAACCGACATCGCGTTTTCTCTTGGCGTGCTTTCACTTCTGGGCTCTCGGGTTCCACTGTCACTCAAGGTTTTTCTCACCGCATTGGCTATTTTTGATGATTTAGGCGCAATTATTTTGATTGCCCTTTTTTATACAAATAACTTGGCACCCATACCCCTTTTACTCGCCGGCGGATGCATTCTGTGTTTGCTTGCTTTGCCACGCCTAAAAATCAATTCTCTTATCCCTTATTTGACCACAGGATGCTTTTTGTGGTTTTTCATTTTAAAATCCGGTGTCCATGCAACCTTGGCCGGGGTTATTTTGGCTTTTCTCATTCCAGCCACCGCTTTGAACGACTCCTCTGTTTCTTTGCTGCACCGCCTCGAAGGTTATCTCTTAAACTGGGTTGCTTATTTGATTTTACCTATCTTCGCTTTTATGAATGCCGGCATCACCTTAACAGGAATTAGTTTGAGCCAATTGATGAACCCAATTGTCCTTGGAGTTGCTTTTGGTTTGTTTTTGGGCAAGCAAATAGGCGTCACTCTGTCGACATTTATTGTGGTCAAATCAGGGTTAGCACCGATGCCTCGGGACAGTAATTGGATGGGCGTTTACGGAATTGCCCTCATCTGCGGCATTGGTTTTACTATGAGTTTTTTCGTCAGTTCTCTTGCTTTCCCAAATCTCAACTCAACCGATTTGGCTTTTGCCAAAACAGGCGTTTTGATTGGCTCGGGGTTATCCGGAATTGTCGGTTTTCTGGTTTTACGCTTTCTACCCATCCGTCGCTTAAGCTAACCTTTCTTCAAAAATTCCATGACTTTTTGCAAATCTTCCCAAACTTCTTTTTTCTTAGAGGGACTTCTGAGTAAATAAGCAGGATGAAAAGTCGGCATGATAGCAATCCCTTCATATTGTTGCCAATTTCCTCTTATATCACTCATCGTTTCAGTGGTGCGCAGCAAGCATTGGCAAGCAAATCGGCCTAGGGCAATAATTACTTTGGGTTTAATAATTGCTAATTGGGCCTTTAAAAATGGCTCGCAGGTCTGCACTTCATCTGGTTCAGGATTGCGGTTTTCAGGAGGACGGCACTTAATGACATTGCAGATGTAAATTTGCTCTCTGGTAAATCCCATCGCTTCAATCATTTTTGTCAGTAATTTCCCTGCTCGGCCCACAAAAGGCTCCCCTAATCTATCTTCGTCCGCCCCAGGGGCTTCACCGACAAAAACCAAATCAGCATTGGGATTACCAACTCCAAAAACCACTTGTGTCCGACAGGAGCTCAACTTGCAGCGCTGGCAATCTCCAATGACATCGTTCTGCAATATTTTTAATTCTTGGCTGGCATCTAATTTAGACATATTTGTCTCTACTTTTTTCTGAGTGGCTTTTGGTAAATATGCGATTTTAGAATCTTGCATAAACTCTAATCTTTCTTTTAAAACAGCGCCTAAGTTGGCAACGTTTTGAGATAAACTGCCTTCTACAAGTAAAATTTTGCCGTCCTCTTTTTCTACCATTCCCATTGAGATTCCCTGTTTTAAATCATGCAGCTAAAGCAAATAGCTAACACATCTCTTTAATTGTCACCATCGTGTGTGCAAAAAATGTTCTGTCACAATCTTTGTGCATCTAGTTGACCTTACTTAACGCACTTTAGTATTATTTATATAGATCCAAGTTCAAGGTTTTTAATATTTATTTAAAAATCATAAATATATTGAATGTAAATAGGATTTTTGCATTGGAGGAAAGTTTGAAAAACAACAATCGTCTTAAAATCCTTAAAAATGACAATCCCGGTTCTGAGAAAAACGACAGCCCTCGTTCCCGCACTCTCTCTAGAAAGCAACTCACCCAAGAACACCGGCGCATGAAAAGCCAAGGCGAGCTTCTGCATATCATTGATTCTTGGCATCCCGTCTCCAGAGAAGATTGCCATAAGATGCCACGCCCCTGCCTTTATGTGTCTTGCCGCCATCATTTGTATCTTGATGTCAACCCTCAGACAGGTTCGGTCAAATTTAATTTTCCTGACAAAGAAGTTTGGGAGCTTGAGGAAACTTGCGCACTGGATGTTGCTGAAAGAGGTGGCAGCACCTTAGAAGAAGTGGGTCAAATCATGAACTTGACCCGGGAAAGAATTCGTCAGATTGAGATTAAGAGTCTTCAAAAAATCGAAGAAAGCAGCGAAGAAGACAATGAATATCAATCGTTTGCATTGGAAGATTTGAGCGAATCATAGTGAATGTTTAACGAGGAGAGCTTTCTCGTGCATTCGGATTTTGGCCCTGCTGTTGTTCTAAGAATCGAGTGTTTTCAATAGGAAGAACTACGGCCTTGGCAAGAAGGACAAACAACTTCTCTCATTGATTGCCGTTGCTCGATTACAGACCTTAACAACTCACGTGTATCCCTATAGTGATTTTCCATTTTTCTATGCTTTTCTTGCAATCTCTCAAAGTCTTCTTGTAACCTGCTTCTTTGACTTTTTTGACTTTGCTTTTCTTGGTATCTTCGAACAGCTGCTAGATTGCGCGCTTTTTTTCTGTTTTTTTTGGCTTCTTCCTCTGAAATTTCAGCATCAAACCCTTCTGATTCAGCTTCCTTTCTTTTTCCATTATTTTTTTGGGCTTCGCCCTTACTGTGCTCTAATTCTTCTCTTATCTCGACTTCTACATCCATAGAATGTAATGCCGTCAGCGTCTCAACAAATGCGGCTAGCGCTTGCGGTGAGGTCATATCCACAGATGCCAAAGTGGTTGATGCGGGCACCGAAACAGCAGCACTTCCTTCTTCCGCACCACCATCGGAAACATCTGAGACTAATTGTGATAATTGCCCTAAAATATCCTCCGGAAGCACAAGTACATCACTCCATGCAGCTTCATCAAACACAGCAATCATATTTTGAAATTCCAGCTCTTCTTGAGTATGATTACCTGCATGCGCAAAAACGACAAAACCAGTCATCAAAAGAAAGGTGAGGCAATTTAATTTCATGTTAAACACGTCTCCCGGTTGCATCTCTATCGGACACACCTATTCAACGCGCTAGAACATTAAATCAATCCAACTAATTTTTAATTAATAAGAAGCCCTCTCCCTGCAAGAAGAACATCCTGAGTCTGGGTCTGGGTCTTTTTTTCGTTGTTGAGCAGCTTTCAATCTTGCAACATGCGCGTTTGCTTGTGCCAGTTCAGCTTGCAATTGCGCAATTTGCTGTTGCATTTTTTCTAGGCATGCCCTTTGTCGTTCTCTAGATTTTGCTGCAGATTCTCGATTGTTTTTCTTTCTTTTCGTCTCTTTTTCTGCCGCAGTTAGTTCATCTTTTGGGCGTCGTCTTTTTTCATTAGTTGATGTGGGGCGACAAGAAGAAGAAACAGAGCCACCAGAAGAAAAAGAATTTGTCGCAGGCTCAGCACTCACTGAATATGAATCTGGGGCAGGCTCATCACTTGCATGAGCCAAATAATCATCAGCGTCACCATACACTAGGTTAGATGCTGGCGCCGGCAAATCAGCCCAAACTTGCACTGGGGGAACGCAAAGAGAACTAAAATCTAATTCCTCAGCTTCTTCAGATTCAGTACCATTGCCCGCATAGACGAGAGCTGAATTATTTAAGCACAGCAATAAAATTAAGTATTTAATTTTCATACAAAAGAACTCCAAAACCATTCATTAGTCGCGGAACAATAGCGCATTTAAGTATTGATTTCAAACAGTATTTAAAAGACGTCTTTTTTGGGATAATTTTGTTCCGATTTGGAGAACATTTACACGGTATAGCCCTGAAGTAACTCGCAGAAAGATCGGGCGCACCCGATCAGCAATCCATCGGGCGTTTTTCGAAGCCTTCTCTTTGGCTGCCAGGTTTTGCATGCACTGCCAGCCTTATCATCTGCTTAGCCGTTATGTGCTTTGGCCTTAAACAAATCACCCAACGTCCCAAAGCCACTATGTTTTCCGGCTTTTGCAGTAAAGTTCTTTAACAGAGCCTGCTCTTCTGCTCTTTCTCTGGCGATTTTAGAAACACGAATACGACTACGATCGTCAATATCAATGACCATCAAAGGTACTGAGGTGCCGATAGCAAAAGCCTTGCCTAAATCAGCGCCATGGGGCTGACCGGATTCCGAAGCAGGCAACAATGCGGTTTGGCCACTCGCCAATTTGACAAAGACGCCATAACGCTCGACACGCTCCACAACACCATCCATTTTATCGCCACGTTTTAAGGTAGAAGCACTGACCACTGCACCGGTGCGTTCCACATTCTCGCGCAAAGAAAGCGAAATGCGGCGTTTATCAAAATCGACATCCAGGATACGTACCGTAACTGGGTCACCGATTTTTAGAACTTCAGATGGATGCCGGACACGCTGCTCACTCAGTTCACTAATGTGAATCATGCCATCAATGCCATCGAAGAGCGCCACAAAAGCTCCAAAGCTTTCTAGCCGAGCAACTTTTCCTTCTAAACTGGTTCCTGCAATCAAATATTGTTCATACGTTTCAAAAGGATCTGGCAGGGCTGCTTTTAGTGACAATGAAATCCGCATTTGCCCTTGGCGTTTTGGATCTGGTTCAATGCGCAAGACATCGACGGTGACAAAATCGCCGATTTTAACACGCTCATCTACTTTTGTTCCGTGTCCAAATCCGAGTTCTGATAGCGGAATCAAACCTTCAATGCCGTTTAAATCAACAAAAGCTCCGAACTCTGCGGTGCGTACAATCGTGCCCGTGACCCGATCGCCAACTTTCAAAGTTTCTAAACGTTCTTTTGCCCGTTCGCCACGTTCACGCTCCAGCAAAGCGCGCCTGCTTAAAACGATATTGCGACCACCGGCAACTTGGGTCACCAAGAAAGAAAACGTCTTTCCTACTAGCGAGGCGGGATCTTCGACAAAGCTTAAATCCATTTGCCCCATTGGACAAAAGGCTTTTGCTCCTGCCAAAGAGATTTGTGCGCCTCCGGTATTCACAGAAACAACTTTTCCTTCAATGGGAATCTTTTTCGCTTTTGCTTCTTCAATCATGCTTAAATCGGCGGCAAAACGACCCACTTTTTTACTTAAATGAATTGTTTCATCAATCGATACCACATAGGCTTCGACCGTATCACCAATCTTCGCGGTTGGATTGCCTTGACCATCACGCAATTCTGCCATGGCCATGGCACCTTCGTGCTTGGGGCCTAGTGCAAAAAAAGCAGTGTCTTTTGACATATAGATAAGTCGTGCGCGCACACGGCTACCAACTTCAATATCAAGCTTTTTAATGGGTGCTTCTTCATCGAGCATCGCTGCAAAATCGCCAGTGTCATCCCATTCTTTGGGCTCTGGACGTACCAAGGAGGCTCGCCATTGGGGGCTTGCATCAGCCGGCGCAACGAGTTTCTTACCGTTCACACCATTGGTGTGCGATCCATGCAGCGCAGGCTCAAGAGGTTTTGCTTCTTCTTCTGTTGGTGCTGATGCTTTTTTAAGCTCGGCAGCAGGTTCAGTCACGACGATTTTCACGACTGCAGGCCCTGGGAAGCGCGGCTTATTTTTCTCACCGCCAGGAGATCTGTCGCGGTGATGACGCCGCAAGGTCTTGGCAGTTTCTTGTTTGACGGCAGAAACATCAACACGTCGACCTGTGTCGACAGCACCTTCCGATCTATTTTCTGTCTCGGTGCTTTCTGTCTTGGTATCAGTTTCTAATTCTGCGGAAGTTGTAACAGGTTCTTGTGACATTGGCTCTTCTCTTTAACCAAAAATTTCTTTTACCTTATTTAAAAAACCTTGATGCACCGGCAAATTTTCTTCGCCAGATTGATCAGCGAACTCTATCAGTAAATCTTTTTGCCGGCGGGTCAAGTGCTTAGGAACTTCCAAATGCACTTTTACAAGTTGATCACCCCTGCTTTCCCCTCGTCCTTGACGCAAATGAGGAATTCCTTTTTTAGCTAACCGAAATACTGCACCCGTCTGTGTGCCAGCTGGGATTTGCATTGACACTTTACCATCCAGCGTAGGGACTTCAATCTTGGCGCCTAATGCTGCCTGTGTAAAAGAAATCGGTATTTCACAAATCACCTTGTCGTCTTCACGCGTAAATAAAGCATGGGGCGCAATCGAGATAACCACGTAAAGATTGCCACGTCCGCCACCCTGCATGCCACCTTCACCTTCACCGGTAAACCGTAGCTGCATTCCCTCATCCACTCCCGGGGGGACTTTTACAGCCAATTGACGCTGTACTTCTTTGGTACGAGAACCTTTGCAATCTTGGCAAGGGTCCGAAATCATTTGTCCCGATCCATGGCAACTCGGACAAGTTTGTGCAATGGCAAAAAATCCTTGAGTCACTCTGACCTCGCCAAGTCCTGCACAGGTACGACAAGGGATCGGCTTCGTTCCAGCCTTAGCGCCACTGCCTTTGCACGTTTGACAAGCTTCTTTGCGAGGAATAGTAACTTCTTTTTCGACGCCAAAAGCGGCTTCTTCAAAACTAATTTGCAAAGTGTATTGTAAATCAGCCCCGCGCTCTCCTTGGCCTCGGCGTCTTGCCCCACCGCCAAATAAATCACCAAAGATGCTACCAAAAATATCTTGGACATTTGCCGAATAATCATCGGCGCCCTGAGTGCCCAATCCGGCATGACCAAACCGATCATATTGTGCACGTTTCTCAGGATCAGAAAGGACAGTATAAGCTAAAGAAGCTTCTTTGAATTTTTCCTCAGCAACTTTGTCACCAGGATTTTTATCGGGGTGATGTTGGTGCGCAAGCTTACGATAGGAAGCCTTGAGCTCTCGCTCATCAGCATCTTTGGAAACTCCCAAAACTTCGTACAAATCCCGTTTTTCAGCCATAGCCATCCAAACCTAAACATCAGAAACTTAAAAAAAGTGACCCTAACTTAGTCACGTTTTAAACTTCTGACTAGTGCCCCAAGCACAGTATCCTGCGTCTCCTTGTTTAAAACGCCATCTTTCAGTAAATTATGGTCAACTCCCGACAAGTTAACCAGTTGTCTGCCTGGGCTATTTCCCAGCCGCTTTAAAGCATTCATGGCTTTTTCATCATAGAAGGCATCGTCCTCGCCCAATACCAAAAGAATCGGTTGCTTCGCTTTTCCCAGCAAAACATTGGTCTGCTTAGTTAAAATAATCCATTCCTTCCAAAATGGTAACGTTGCCCCCATCACCTTAGCGTCAGGCGCAAACTGGCCTTTTTGAATTGATTCAAAAGTTGCTTTCAGGTTTCTGGCTTTCTGCACCAAGGAATTTCTGACCGTTGGCTCTCTTGCCGTATGGCTTGCATGAAACAAGCCTTCGACCCAAAATTCATCAATGCGATAAGGAATAGGCGTTACCAAAACCAAAGTTGAGGCACGTGCTAGGCAAGTCGACGACAAGACGACCTGCGCGCCTTGTTCGCTGGTCCATAAAACAATGCGCACACCGTCTCCAAGCCGATTTTGCATATAGGCACATGCAGCATCTACATCACGGGCTAAAGCCTTGGGTCCTTCCACGTTAAAATCTGATAACGGATTGTTGCGACAAATATCTTCGTGAGCTGGGCCACAGCTGCGCTTATCATAAGCAAGCGACCAATAGCCTTCTTGAGCTAATGCATTTGCCCACTGGGTATTGATATCAACGGATGCGAGATAAGTTTCAATCCCGTTTCCCGTCTGACGTGCGCGCCTTGATACCATTCCAGAACCTGGCACAAAAATCACAACAGTTTTCGGAAAAACCCCGTAAACACCTCGAGGAGGAGCCCATAATTCGGCACCAAGTTGCGCCTTTTTCTGATCAGGTAAAGAGACTTCTATGTCAACCGAAGCAACCCGTGGTTCTTTTGGGGGTTTGACAAAATGAGAGTCGGTTTGCGGTTGCCACGAAGAAGGACAACCAAGCCAAACCACAGCAATGCATGCCGCCAGCGTAATTCTAAATCTATCTAAAAATTGATATCTCAAAAAACACCCCTCTTGCTGGTAAATACCTTCTTTAACCTCATACACCCAATTGATGATTAAAAATTTAAAAAGGCACCAATCTCATTGATAAAGCAAGAAATATAGCTGTTAGTAACATTACTGAATTCCATTTGAGAGAAATTTGCATGACACACATTACCAGTCTTGATCATATTGCCATTGCCACAAAAAATTTAACCGAGAGTTTAGATTTTTTTGAAAAAAAATTGGGCTTGATTTGTACACATATCGAAGAATTACCAGAACGAGGAATTCGCGTAGCCATGATTCCCATTGGCGATACACGCATCGAACTCATCGAAGCATTGCGTGAAGACAGCGAAGTCTCTTCGTTTTTACAAAAACGCGGTCCCGGTGTTCACCATCTTGCTTTTGCCACTGAAAATATTGACCACGATATGAAAACGTTAAAAAATCAAAATTTAAACTTTACCAACGATGCAGCAAAACCTGGAGCGCATGGTGCTCAAGTCGGTTTTATTCATCCTAAAAGTGCCGGTGGTTTACTCGTTGAGCTTTGTGAACACAAACAGACTGAAAACCAATAAGCAAAATATTGCGAGGCCAATCAGCATG
>JAHFEG010000052.1 GCA_023248595.1 Myxococcales bacterium
GAAGATTTAGGCAGTAAGAATGGCGTGATTTTAAATGGGCAAAGGACGTCCGGAGAAACACGGTTAAAAGATGCAGATGAAATTTATTTGGGCGCAATCCATCTGACTTTTGTGAATCATCAAGCGAATATTTTGGGAAAACTCGGTGAGATCCCGGCATTTGCCAATGAACTGAAGAAAGATGTCGGTAAAAACGAAAAAAACACTCAAGCTTTGCCTAAAGAAAAACCGACGCTAGCAGAATCAATCAGTCAGCCACCTGAAAAACTGGCTCTAGAGCCAGCGAAAACAGAGAAAAGTGCTGACGTGACGGTTTCACAAGCGGGCATGATGGCTGCGCGGAGAAAATTCGGAGCTGTTGAATATGTTTTACTGGCTCTAGTCGGGCTTGTCTTAGTGGGCTTAATTGTTGGTGTTGTTGTTGCGCTTGGCTAAGAGTTTATAAGTAACGAACGAACTGATTTTGGTCATCAACTAAAACGCTTTTGGTTTCGAGTGATTTATCCGTGAGCTCAAAACCCATGATGATGATTTCTTCGCCGCGCTTGATTAAATGTGCTGCAGCTCCGTTGATGCAGATGGTGCCAGAGCCCCTTTCGCCAGGGATGACATAGGTTTCGAGACGGGCTCCGCTGGTATTGCTAACAACTAAAACTTTTTCATGAAGCCAGAGGCCAACTTTTTCGATGAGATTGAGATCGATGCTAATACTGCCAACATAGGCAACATTGGCGTCGGTGACAGTTGCTTTATGTATTTTAGAACGTAAAACCCATCGCATATCGTTACTCTAACATGGCGGAGCGACCGGGATTCGAACCCGGGATAGGGTTTCCCCTATACACACTTAGCAGGCGTGCGCCTTCAGCCACTCGGCCATCGCTCCTTTAACGCTTGAAGCAAGTAGCAGCTTTCATGTGTTTAAGTCAAGGGACTTCCCAACCGAAGTAAAATAAGATTAGACTTTTTGTAACTCTACTTCTGAAGTCTATTTAGTGATTTTTATTTAAATTTTGGGAAATCTATTATGACGCGTCTGAGTGTAAATGTTAATAAAATAGCCACGCTGCGTAACTCACGAGGAGGAAGCCTCCCCAATTTATTGAAGGTGACCAGGGATATCGAACGTTTGGGAGCACAAGGAATTACCGTGCACCCTCGTCCAGACGAGAGGCATATTAAAATTCAAGATGTGATCGATATCGCTCAGAATATTGAAGTAGAATTCAATGTTGAAGGTTATCCAACTGAATTTTTTATGGATCTCATCCAGCGAGTGCGGCCGCAGCAGGTCACTTTGGTGCCAGACCCTCCCCATGTTCTCACTTCTAATGCGGGTTGGTGCGTCTTAGAAAAAATGAAATTTCTGCAAAAAGTGATCGCCCAATTGCATTTGAATCAAACGCGGGTGTCTTTGTTTATTGATCCTTTTGATTATCAAAATTCAGATTTACGTGAAGTGCAAGAAACAGGTGCAGATACAATTGAATTGTACACAGAGTTGTATGCCAAAATGTTTCATACTCCAAAGCGTGACGAGGTTTTTTCTGTTTATCAAAATGTAGCGCACAAGGCCCATGCGCTTGGTTTACAGGTCAATGCAGGTCATGATTTGAATCTTGACAATCTAAACTATTTCGTGTCCAAGATTGGTTGTATTACAGAGGTTTCTATCGGGCATGCACTGATTTGTGATGCACTTTATTTTGGTTTAGAAAAAACTGTGCAGAGCTATCTGAACGCATGCCGTACTTAAAATTTATCCCATTTCAAAAGGGACAGCATGCCAGCTCGACGCGATATTCAATCAATCTGTGTTTTAGGTTCGGGTCCCGTCATTATTGGCCAAGCTGCTGAGTTTGATTACTCGGGTACGCAAGCGATTAAAGCGCTAAAAGAAGATGGTTATCGGGTTATTTTGATCAATTCTAACCCTGCCACGATCATGACCGATCCTGATCTGGCTGATGCCACTTACATTGAGCCACTTTCAGTGAGTATGGTTTCTGAGATCTTAAAAAAAGAGAGACCAGACGCTTTACTGCCAACTGTGGGTGGACAGACTGCTTTAAATTTAGCAGTGGCCCTTTTTAAAAAAGGAATTTTGCAAGAGCTGGGTATTGAATTGATCGGCGCCGAGGTTGACGTCATTGAACGTGCGGAAAATCGTCAGCTTTTTAAAGAAACAGTGGCGCGTATTGGATTAGATTCCCTGCGTTCCAAAACCTGTCATACGCTTTATGAAGCACGCTTGGCTTTAATAGAGTTTGGATTACCGAGTGTAATTCGTCCGAGTTTTACTTTGGGTGGCACTGGAGGTGGAATCGCTTATAACGATCAAGAATTTGATCGCATTGTTGAGCACGGATTAGCGATGAGCCCTTCCCATGAAGTTCTAATTGAGGAAAGTGCTGTCGGTTGGAAAGAATTTGAATTTGAAGTCATGCGTGATGGTAACGACAACAGCGTCATTGTTTGCAGTATTGAAAATTTAGATCCGATGGGCGTGCACACTGGGGATTCTATTACGGTTGCGCCAGCACAAACTTTGACTGATAAAGAATATCAAATTTTACGCAATGCAAGTTTAGCGATTATGCGGGCTATCGGTGTCAAAACAGGTGGCAGTAATGTGCAATTCGCCGTGCATCCGCAAACAGGCAGAGTCGTGGTTATCGAGATGAATCCGCGCGTTTCTCGTAGCTCTGCATTGGCTTCGAAAGCAACGGGATACCCAATTGCTAAGATAGCTGCAAAAGTAGCCGTCGGATACACACTCGATGAAATTGTTAACGACTTAACGCTCAAGACCAAAGCAGCTTTTGAGCCAAGCATTGATTATGTCGTGGTTAAAGTCCCTCGATTTGCTTTTGAAAAATTTAAGGGAGCCAAGGCAGAACTTTCGACCCAGATGCAGTCAGTGGGCGAAATCATGTCCATCGGCCGCAATTTTAAAGAAGCAATCGGCAAAGCATTATGCTCACTAGAGTATGGAACTTATGGCTTTGAAGAAGAAGGTATTGAAAAAATTAGTGGGAAAAAAGTTGCGTATAGCGATATAAAAGATCGACTGCAGGCTTTGCCGAGTCCCGAGCGTCTTTGGTTGATTGCCAAAGCCTTTCGCATGGGGATGACCCTTGCAGAAATTGCCCATCTTACTTTTATCGATCCTTGGTTTTTATGCCACATTGAAGAGGTTGTGGCTTTAGAGACAGATTTAAGCCAAAAACCTCTAGATTGTTTGTCGGCGGAAAATTTCTGGCAAGCCAAACAATGGGGGCTTTCTGATCAACGCTTGGCGCAGCTACTGAAAACCAGTGAAGAAAAAATTCGAGCGCGACGAGCGCATTTTCAAGTAACACCTTGCTTTAAACGCGTCGACACTTGTGCGGCAGAGTTTGAAGCGTATACGCCTTATTTGTATTCAACTTATGAGCGACCCGTAGGCCGAATTGTTGACGGCAAGTTCTATGAGGAAAAAGCTTGCGAAGCAAAGCCTAGCAATAAGCCCAAGATTATGGTTTTGGGGAGTGGCCCTATTCGTATTGGACAGGGCATTGAGTTTGATTATTGTTGTGTTCATGCCGTGATGGCTTTAAGTCAGGCAGGATTTGAAACCATTATGGTCAATTGTAATCCAGAAACCGTGAGCACAGATTATGATTGCGCAGATCGGTTGTATTTTGAGCCGCTGACCTTTGAGCATGTCATGAATTTGGTAGAATTGGAGCGTCCTTTGGGAGTGATTGTCCAATTAGGTGGACAAACGCCGCTTAAATTAGCAGGTGCTTTAACTGCTGCTGGTGTCCAAATTTTAGGAACCTCACCTGATGCGATCGATCGAGCAGAAGATCGGGGCCGCTCAAGCGAAATGGTAGATAAGCTGCAGCTTAAACAGCCTCCGTCGGCTATGGTAAAATCTTTAATAGAAGCAAAAGAGGCTGCTGCTCGGCTGGGATATCCTTTGTTGCTTCGGCCCTCTTATGTGCTTGGTGGTCGTGCCATGGAATTGATCTACGATGATCAAGGACTGGAACGTTATTTAACCCATGCAGTAGCGGCTTCAGGTGATAGACCGGTGCTCATGGATCGCTTTTTGGAAGATGCAATCGAAGTCGATGTGGATTTAATTTGTGATGGCCACGAAGCTTTAGTCGGTGGTGTGATGCAGCACATTGAAGAAGCTGGGGTGCATTCGGGAGATTCTGCATGTGTTGTGCCTCCTCATAATTTGTCTGATGAGATTGTTCAGCAATTGTGTGCTGCGGCCAAAGCGTTGGCTTTGGAGCTTGGAGCAGTTGGTCTCGTCAATGTCCAATTTGGGGTACAGAAAGATCAAATTTTTGTCATCGAAGTAAACCCTAGGGCTTCGCGCACAGTTCCTTTTGTTAGTAAGGCTATCGGCGTTTCCTTGCCTAAGTTAGCAGCGTTAATTATGTCAGGGAAACGTATTGCTGAACTAAATCTAAAACCCTGGCCGATTTTGAAATCAGAATTTTCATTTTTTAGTGTCAAAGAAGCGGTGATGCCATTTTTAAAATTCCCTGATGTGGATGCTCTGCTTGGGCCAGAAATGCGTTCGACAGGAGAAGTCATGGGCATCGCTTCTCGGTTTGAAGAAGCCTTTGCTAAAAGTCAGATGGCTGCAGGAATGACCTTGCCGACATCTGGTACCATCTTTGTTTCGATTGCCGATCCAGATAAGTCCCACATGCTTGGAACATTAAGACGGATGCATCAGATGGGTTTTCATATTTTGGCAACTAGCGGCACCCATGCCTTTTTGCAACAATATGGGATTCCTGCTTCGCTGGTCAAGAAAGTGAGAGAAGGGACGCCCCATGTATTAGATCGCATTAGTCATGGTGATGTCGCTATCATGTTTAATACAACGCTTGGTCCCAAAAGTGTGCACGATAGTTATTTGTTTCGCCGTAAAGCTATTGAACAACAGATTCCTTATTATACAACGGTTGAAGCAGCCTTAGCGGCAAGTTTATCAATTGAACATTTGCAGTCTAACCCTGTTTTTTGTGTTAGTTCTCTGCAAAAGCATTTAAATTATCAAGGTTGATATGGCATTTATTGCACCTAAACGAAAATTATTTTTGGCCATGGCTGGCAACATTGGTTCAGGTAAAACCACGGCGGCTAAGATGATTAGTCAAACTTTTGGTTTTGAACTTTTTGATGAACCCGTGATCGATAATCGTTTCTTGGCCGACTACTATCAAAATATGAAGCGCTGGAGTTTTACGCTTCAATTGGAATTTTTGATTAAACGCGTGCAGCATCACAACTTGATTTCTAGAGTAGAAAAATCTTGTATCCAAGATCGAACACTTTATGAAGATCCTGAAATTTTCGCCAAATATTTGCACGGTCTAGGCTATATGGATGATCGTGAATTGGAACTTTATTTTGAATATTTCGACAGGCTCAATCGGGATTTACATCGTCCTGAAAAAGTCATTCTTTTAAGCGCCAGCAACGTTTCTGCTTTGCAAGGACGGATTCAAAAGCGGGGCAGAGTAGAAGAGTCAGGTATTAGTGCGCAGTTTTTAGAAGGCTTAAATGCTTACTACTCCGTCTTGCCGCAGATTTTAGAAAAAAAATACGGCGTGGATATTCTCAATATAGATGTTTCTCATGTCGATATACGTCTTGGCGAGGGCCAGGAGATGTTTCTAGATAAGGTGCAAAGTTTTTTACAATAAACCTCCAAGCCTAATCTCAAGCAGGTTTAACGATTCTTTGAGGGAGATGAATCATTTAGAAAACGCCCAGATGCCACCTTTCCGTTCTCCCCATAGACCGGCGACGAGGTGTGCTCCGTCGGCGGAAGAAGCCACAGAGGCCCAGGAGCCAGAGGCAGAAGGAGCGGAAGTCTGGGTCCAGGTGGCACCTGAATCTGCAGAGGTATAGATGCCTCCTCCAGCTTGACCAGCAACGAGGAGTGTTCCATCGGCGGAAGAAGCCACAGAGAGCCAGTTGCCAGAAGGAGCAGAAGTCTGGGTCCAGGTGGCACCTGAGTCTGCAGAGGTATAGATGCCGCCTTGCAATCGAAGAGTAACGAGGAGTGTTCCATCGGCTGAAGAAGCTACAGAGGCCCAGGCGCCAGAAGGAGCGGAAGTCTGGGTCCAGGTGGCACCTGAATCTGCAGAGGTATAGATGCCTTCTTCCCATCGACTAGCGACGATGAGTGTCCCATCGGCGGAAGAAGCTACAGAGATCCATCTGCCGGAAGGAGCGGAAGTCTGGGTCCAGGTGGCACCTGAATCTGCAGAGGTATAGATGCCTCCTCTATCTTGACCAGCGATGAGGAGTGTTCCATCGGCGGAAGAAGCCACAGAGAGCCAGTTGCCAGAAGGAGCAGAAGTCTGGGTCCAGGTGGCACCTGAGTCTGCAGAGGTATAGATGCCTTCTCC